>CAXTPQ010000009.1:43630-46336 GCA_964246215.1 uncultured Terriglobus sp.
TCGTTCGACTTGGCCGGATCGCCCACAAAGCCGGGCAGGGCCGTCACATACTTGTGCAAGTCGGTGAAGCGGATGGTCAAAGGGTCAAGCTCAGGATATTGCTCCTGCAGCTGAATGCCGATCTCTTCGGTGTCGGTCCAATCGAATTCAAGCGGCATCGTTACTCCTTTGCCGCGATGACGGCAGCGGGCTTGCCTTCCTGCACATAGTTGCGATTCCAGGCGGGAATCTCGACCAGGTAGCTGCCGGCCTTCTCGATCACGGATTGGCAGCCCAGGCGTGAGTTGGTTTGTGGGCCGGCGGCCAGATCGATGCGGTCCAGTTCATCGTCCTCAGGGTCTGACAAACCATTCGCCCCCTGTTTCACGTAGACATGGCAGGTGGTGCAGGCGCAGACACCACCGCACGCATGATCGAGGAAGACGCCGTAATTTTCGGCAACGTCCAGAAAGCTCATGGGCCGGCCATGGCCGTCGTAAGCGAGCGTGCCAAAGGGGAACTCGACAGTTTTATTTTCTGGCTGAAAGGTGACGCGGACCATGTTCTCCGCGGGCGGCACGGAAAGATCGACCGGCGGCAATTCGTGCGTGTGTTCGCTCATGCACCTTTGATTTTAAAGGAGTGCGGGACAGACTGATTGAATTGCCAGATTGTGCTGCGATGTGAATGGAACAGGTGGAGCGAGAGAAAGGCGTTTGCACGGATGCGGCTGCATTCCGACGTTCCCATCCTCTCGCAACGGGAGCCGCAAAGGATGGGAATGTCGATGATGCACGATGGGCCCTGTCAGTGATTGGCCGGATTGGAAATCCAGTCGAACAGCGTCTTCACATCCTGGGTGAAGTGCGGCCCGTACTCCACCGTGTCTCCATCGTGAACGTGAAAGCTCTGCAGGCCGTTGGCATGGCTGCGCACGGCCTCATTCCAGGCGGTGATCCAGGGGCCGCCGCTGCTGCCGTGCTCCATGTTGTCGTTGGTCAATCCTTGTGTGCCGGCAGTGCCGCTCGATGCGAAGCTGCCCACGGTGGAGTCCATTGTGTTGCCGTCAAAGGGCGGATTCGGCGTTGCCGGATAGCCGACCGCTTCCCATAGGCGATTCGCCGTCGGCGCATTCCACAGCAGGCCCAACCAGCCGATGATATTGCCGGGCGTTGTGCCCATCCACACCAGGCCGTAGTCGAAGGCGCGGTTGCCGCCGCTCGTGTAGCCGGTCCACGCGGAGAGCCGGCCGCAAGGAACAGCGCGCACCGGATCATTGGCGGCCCGTTTGCCATACGAGGGATAGAAAGTCATGTTGCTGGACCATCCACCACCGCCGTAGACGCAATGTCCAGCCGTCAGCAGCACGTTGGGTGCCACCATGGCTGCCGATCCGGCAAAGCCGCCCGTGCCCTGGTTGAAGAAGATTTTGCCGCAGGTGCGATAAGGATAATTCAGGGGTGCGCCGACTGCCTGGCCGAGCGATTGACCGTGCGCGGCAACGTCTTTCTCAGAGCCGTGGCCGTGAGACGTGTGGCCGGCCTCGCCCTGCGGCATAGGCGTGAGCTTTTCCGGTGAGCCTGCCTGCTCCATCGGCAGTGGTATCGGTTTAGCCGCATTGCGGCGCTCCTCCGTCCAGTATTCCGCGGCGGCGGTCAATTGTTCAGAGCTTTGTTTGGGGGAACCGACGATTTCATTGCTTGCCATGATGAGCACTTCCTCTTTGGATTTGGGCGGAATCAATACGCAATTGCGCTCATCACAAGAGGCGTAAAAATCAGGCCTGACATGACAAAAAATGTTCACTCGTGGCTATTGCCGACATGCTCATCTTTGTGCTTGCGATGCGTCCATGCCGGAGCTATGTTGAGCCGTTCCTGAACTAAATATTTCGCCAACAGGAGAGAGCCATGAGCAACAAACTGAAGGACCCCACCGATGTTTTGCCGAAGCGCCGCGTTCAAAAGTACGGGTGGCTGCCCGATCTTCCGGACCAGCGGGACTTTCTGTATGCTGCGCCCAACACGTTTCAAGGTGCCATTCCCCCAAAGGCCGATTTGCGCGACCAATGCCCACCTGTCTACGACCAGGGCCACCTTGGCAGTTGCACCGCCAACGCGGTGGCCGGTGCGGTTGAGTTCGACCAGAAGAAGCAGGCAGTTCAGGAATTTTCGCCGTCACGGCTTTTCATCTATTACAACGAGCGCGTGATCGAAGGAACGGTGACGAACGATGCGGGGGCTCACCTGCGCGACGGCATCAAGAGTGTTGCCAAGCTGGGAGTGCCACCGGAAACGGACTGGAGCTACGACATCACGAAATTCGCGGACAAGCCGCCGGATGTGGCTTACCAGCATGCCGCGAAAAATCTGGTCACCTCCTACCAACGGTTGATTCAGGAGCTGAACACCATGCGCGGCTGCCTGGCCTCGGGCTTTCCATTTGTGTTCGGATTTACGTGCTATCCCGCGCTCGAAAGCCAGGAGGTCGCCACGAGCGGCGTGCTGCCGCTGCCCTCTGCCACCGACCAGCCCATTGGCGGACACGCGGTGATGTGTGTCGGGTATGACGACGATCAGCGTGTCTTTTTTGTACGGAACTCCTGGAGCGCTACATGGGGCCAGAAGGGTTACTTCACCATGCCCTACGCGTACCTGACGAACTCCAGGCTGGCTTCAGACTTCTGGACGGTCCGCAGTGTGGAGGCTTAGGTGGTGAGTGGTAGGT
>CAXTPQ010000009.1:46436-50487 GCA_964246215.1 uncultured Terriglobus sp.
GTAAGTAGTAAGTAGTAAGTAGTAGAGAGAGACGGGGTTTGCCGGGCAGCTTGTTGCAGGTTGCCCGGCAAGCTGTTGCTCTTGATGGGTTCGCGTTGGGCTGCAACGCAGATGTGGTTCCCGCTTGCCGGCTTTGCCTCACGCCACCACCGCGCCAGAGTGTGTCACTGCGGCAAAACGGACCATGCATTGGTGCATCCCATGCCCTTGTACAGGGAGAAACCATGGCAATCTCGCGTGACTATTACAAGCTGCAAAACCCCTTGAAGCAGTATCCGCAACCGGAGTTCCCGCACCAGCCGCAGCCTGTGCCGGGGCTGCAAGCGGAGATGTCGCCCAAACCCGATTGCGGTGAGACGACCTATCCGGGAAACAACCGGCTGCCCGGCCGCAAGGCATTGGTGCTGGGCGGCGATTCCGGCATTGGCCGCGCGGCTGCTATCGCCTTTGCGCGCGAGGGTGCCGACGTGGCGATCAACTACCTGCCCGAGGAGGAGAAGGACGCGCAGGAAGTCATCGACCTTATCAAGGCCGAGGGCCGGCAAGCCTTCGCGCTGCCGGGCGACCTGCAAAACGAGCGCTTCTGCACGGAACTGGTGAAGACGGCGGAAAAGCTGTTGGGCAGGCTGGATATCCTGGCGGTCGTTTCCGGCAAGCAACACGCGACGGAGAAGATTACCGATGTGACGACGGAGCAGTTCGACGAGACCTTCAAGACCAACGTTTACGCATTGTTCTGGACAGTAAAGGCGGCGCTGCCGCTGCTGCCGGCGGGTGCGTCCATCATCACGACCGCCTCGATCCAGGCAACTCATCCCAGCCCGAGCCTGGTGGACTATGCGCCGACCAAAGCGGCGATTCTGAACTTCACGCGGGCACTGGCACGGCAGGTGGCGGAGAAGGGCATCCGCGTGAACTGTGTGGCACCGGGGCCGGTGTGGACACCCCTGCAAACCAGCGGCGGCCAGCCGGATAAGAAGATTCCGGAGTTCGGCTCAGAGACGCCCTTCAAGCGGCCCGCGCAGCCGGTGGAACTGGCACCGCTCTATGTCCTGCTCGCATCGCAGGAGTCGAGCTATGTGACGGGTGAGGTCTACTCAGCGACAGGCGGGCTGGAGGTGACGGGCTGATTCGGTACGGCGTTCCAGGGAGTTGCAACCCCATGTCTCAAAAGCGAGACATGGGCCCTTAGGGGCTATGGCGTGAGTGGAAGGATCAGGTCGGCCTGGCAGCCCTGTGTTCCTTCCCGATTGCGTAGCTGAATGGTGCCGCGATGCGCCGCGGCGATCTGCCGGCAAAGTGTCAATCCGATACCCGTGCCCTGGGGCTTGGTCGTGTAGAACGGCACGAAGAGGTTTTGAGGGTTGAGCAGGCCGGGGCCGTTGTCGATCACCTGCAGGGTGAGCTGGACCGTGTCGGTCTGGTAAGCGATGGTGACCTGTGGCCGTTCATTGCGCAGATCGGTATCGAGCGCGGCGTCGGCGGCATTTTTAATCAGGTTGATAAGCAGTTGCTGCAGCTGGTCGGGATCGGCCTGCATCGTCAGATCCGGCGCGGCAACAAACTGGACCCGGAGCCTGGGCTCCAGCGGCACGGTGCGTTCCACCAACTCGCGTAGCGAGACCCTGCGCAGGGTGGGCGGCGGCAGGCGCGAGAGCTGCTGGTAGGCCTGCAGAAAGCGGTTGAGCGATTCTGCGCGGTCCTCAATGACGGAAAGCCCGCGGCGGAAGTCGTCGACATCCTGGGAGGTGTGCGACGGTGCGAACTGCAGTGGCCTCGCCCGCAGGGTGCCGGCGATGGACTTGATCGGCGTGAGTGAGTTGTTGATCTCATGGCCGAGCACGCGAATGAGCCGCTGCCAGGCCAGGCGTTCCTCCTGCTGCAGGGCCGCGGCCATGTCACTCAGGACGAAGAGTGTGTGCGGTACACCGAAGAGGCGAAAGTTGCTGCGGCGGACAGACCACCGCGGCTGCGTGGCCGTTGGATGGGCGGCGGCCGGCGCGGCCCGTGTGTAAAGGCTTTCGTCCGCCAACATGGAAAGTTCCGCCAGGCCAAGTGCTTCCGCGGTCCGGTTCAGGGCGGCATCGTGCGAAATCTGAAAGAAACGTTCGGCCGCGGCGTTGAGCAGGCGCAGATGGCCGCCAGCATCGAAGGCGAGCACAGGCGATTGCATGGAGGTCATCACGCGGTCGGCCAGGGCAAGGGCGTCCTGCGCGGAGTTGCGCTGCTGTTGCAGCGTCGCGGCCAGCGCGTTGATCTCCAGCGCAAGATCGCCGAGCGAATCGTTGCGGCGTGCGCCACGGGCGCGAAAGCTGTAGTCGTCTTCCCGGAGTGCGGCAACGATGTTGGCGAGCGTTTGCAGCGGGCGTGTGACCGTCTCAAAAAAGAAAGAACTGGCCAGCGCCCAAAGTGCCGCGGCCAAGATCACGCAGAGAACAAGGATCACCAACGAGATGCCGGCGTTGCGCAACACCAAGCCGAGCAGCACCAGCATGGGGACAGCGGCCGCGGCCATCCAGAGACGCAGGCGTCGTTCAAAGCCGAGGCGGCGGCGGGTGCGGCCCAGGGTGAGGCGCTTGCGTGGCGCGGCGATAGGAAGTTCTTCCATGGTTGCCGAAGCATCTGTCCTCAGGCGGAAGTGGCGACGCCGTCTGAAAGATGGTTGAAGTGTACTGGTCGTCTTGCGCTTGCACGAGAGGTCTGAACCCACTCTTTGCAAGGAGCCGCGAAGCATGGGCACTCTGTGAACAGTGGGTTACAGGCCGTGTTTCTCCATGCGGCGGTAAAGCGCTCCGCGGCTCAAGCCGAGAGCCTCCGCCGCGTGACTAATGTTGCCGCCGGCACGTGCAAGTGCTTTGCGGACGAGAACAGCCTCCACTGCTTCGAGGCTTAACTCGTCCAGGCTTTGTGAAGCGGTACGGGTTGGCACGGCAAGCCCAAGGTCGGCGGCTGCGATGCGGTTCGACTGCGCCATGAGCACCGCGCGTTCCATGGTGTGGTCGAGTTCGCGGACGTTGCCGGGCCAGTGGTGGTTCAGCATCACCTGGAGCGCGGCGGTTTCGAAGCCTTCCATCGGCCGGCGATAGCGCGTGCTGTACCGCGAGAGAAAGTGCGCGGCAAGGGCGGGGATGTCGTCACGGCGTTCACGCAGCGGCGGCAGGTGGATCTCCACGGTATTCAGGCGAAAGAGCAAATCCTCGCGGAAGCGTCCGGCGGCTGCATCTTCCCGCAGATTGGCATTTGTGGCGGAGAGCACGCGGACATCGACCGACCGCGTCTGCGAGGAGCCCACGCGCTCCAACTCACCGCTCTCCAGCACGCGCAGCAGCTTGGCCTGCTGCCGGATGGGGATGTTGGCGACTTCATCCAGAAAGAGCGTGCCGTTGTGGGCGAGTTCGAAGCGGCCGATGCGGTCGGCGCGTGCATCGGTAAAAGCACCCTTGACATGGCCGAAGAGTTCGCTTTCAAAGGTGCCCTCCGGCAGCGCGCCGGTATTGACGGCGACCAGCGTGCGGTGGCCGCGCTGCGAGAGCTTGTGCAATGTCTGTGCCACGACTTCCTTGCCCGTGCCGTGCTCGCCCGTGATGAGCACATTGGCGCCAGACGGCCCGATGCGGCGGACAAGGTCGAGCACGGGCCGCATCGCCGGCGCGGTGGCGATGAAGTCGGGTGCACCCTCTGCACGCAGCATGCGGTTTTCAGCTTCCAGCAGGTCAGTGCGGCGCTGCGCTTTGTGCAGCTCCAGTTGGGTGCGCAGAATACTGAGCAGTCGGGCGTTGTCCCAGGGCTTCTGGATGAAGTCGCTGGCACCGCGGCGCATGGCGTCCACGGCCAGGTCAACGCTGGCCCATGCGGTCATCAGGATCACGGGCAGGCGGCTGTGCTGTTGGCGGACCGTGTCGAGCAGCTGCAGACCTTCCGTGCCGGAGGTGGTGTCGCGCGAGTAGTTCAGATCGATCAGCAGAGCGTCGTAGTCACGCTGCTCCAGGCGGTCGAGCACCAGCGCGGGTGAGCGCGCGGTGTCCACGTCATACCCCTCGGGCCGGAGCAG
>CAXTPQ010000009.1:50587-80127 GCA_964246215.1 uncultured Terriglobus sp.
GCACCAGCGCGGGTGAGCGCGCGGTGTCCACGTCATACCCCTCGGGCCGGAGCAGTAGCGTGAGCGCTTCCAGTATGTAGGGCTGGTCATCGGCAACGAGCACGCGGCAGCCGCGTTCGGCCGGGATGCCGTTCGATGGCGGATTGTGGAGTTCTGCTTGCATGATGTGCCTTGTGTTGCCCTGTTGCTTCATCCCACCTTAATCGCAAACTGTGCGATGACGATGGGCACCCACTCTCCATTGTTCTGGGAACCCATGCCACAAAAGCGAGACATGGGGCACCCGGCTTCGGTCGATCAGGGTTGAACTGCTGCCGCGGTTTGGATGCCGGTGCGCGCAGCATCGATGGAGACGTGGTTCTCATCGAGCGTGGTGCCGATGGCGCGTTGCAGTTCCACGCGGGCTTTCTGGAAAGTGGTCCGCGCAGTCACCAGCGCGGACTCTGCGGTGGCCAGGTCCTGCCGTGCGCGCAGGGTCTCGAGCGCGGAGCCGGCGCCGAGTTGCTGCTCCTTGCCCATGATGTCAAAGGTGTGCGCCGCGATGTCGCGAGCCTTGATCGCGGCATCCACACGGGCCTTGTTCTGCTGCAATGCGTACTGCGCGTTGCGTACTTCAATGCGGATCTGCTTGCGCCGCTGCTGCAGCAGGATTTCCGATTGGCGCGTTTCAAGTTCGGAGCGGTACTGATCCGACTTCGCCTGCCGATTGCGGATGGGAATGGCGACATTCAGGCCAACGAAGTAGTTGGGTGCGGAGTTGTTGAAGGTGTTCTGGAAGGAGCCGCCGTAACTGGTGGGCACCGTGGAGACCGTGGTGCTGCCGGGAGTGGTGGGCCCAGCCAGACCGGTGCCCCCGTAGTTGGCGAGGAGATTGATGGTGGGCAGAAGTGCGTTATTGACGGCCTGGCGGCTGATCTCGCGGTTCTTGAGGTTCACATAGTCGATCTTCAGGTCGACACGGCGGCCCAGAGCTTCATCGATGATGTGCTCCGTCGATCCTTCGGCTGCCGAGGGCGTGTCCGTGCTGACAGTGCTCAGGTCGGTCGGGCGCACGGGCATCGCTTCCAGAATGGGGTCGTCCAGGTTCTTGGTCAGTGCGTTTTTGATCAGCAATTCCTGAAGCTGAAGCGTGGATTTTGAGATGGTCAGGTCCTGCTCGGCGCGGGCGACTTCGCCCTCGTCCTTGGTCACGTCGAGTGCCGGAATCGCCTGCAGGGCGAGCTGCTTGCGGCCGGAGTCCAGAGTGCTGTTGCTGAAGTCGAGCGTGCGGCTCTTGACCTGCTCGTCTTCATAAGCATTCACCAGGTCCCAGTACAGGTTGGCGATCTGTGTCACGGTGGAGATGACCTGGAGTTCAAACGCCTCGTCGGAAATCTTTTTGTCATTGCGCGCAATGCGCAGATAGCGAAGATTTGGACCAAGACCGAAGCCTGCCAGCATGGGCTGCTGAATCTGAAAGACGAAGTTTGAATTCAGCGTGGGATTCAGAAAGCTGAAGGGGCTGTTCGTCGTCTGGCGGTTCGCGTTATAGCTGAAGGTGACCGCCGTGCCCGTGGCAAAGGCCTGGGCGTACTGCAGGTTGCCGGTGATGCTGTTGTCCTTCAGCGTGGGCGTGCCGTAGATGGACAAGTTGGACAGTGGAATGGTGGAGTGCTGCACGCCCGCGCTGCCGCTGATGATGGGATCGTAGCTGTTGACGAAAGTGCCGCCGCCCAGGGTGGACTGCACCAGGCCGGACGCACCGGCACCGGCACCGCCCGCGCCGCCGCTGGTGCCGCCCGCGCCGGAACCGGCACCGCTGGTGCCGAAACTGCCCACGCCTCCACCGCCCGGAGTGTTCTGCACCACACCGGTATTCACGCCGCGGAAGAAGCCGCCAGCCTGCGTGCGAAGAATGTCCGCCTCCGCAATGGGGATGTTGTAGCGCGCGATGGCAAGGTCGAGATTGTTTTCCAGTGCGAGGGTGATGGCGTCCTGCAGGGAGATTTCGAGCACGCCATTGTGAACCAGGCTGTCCAGGCGTGCCGAGTTGCCGAGGCTCACTGGGGGCACTGCCGTGGAACGGTAAGTGTCGAGCGGGTTATGCGAGTGAGGAATGTCAAGGCGCACAGCGGGTTGCGGTGCGGCGGGCTGTGCAACTGCCTGGGCAAGCGTTGTGGCCGTGGGCAGCAGCGTCAGAGCCGTAAGTAGAATCCCATGTCCCAAAAGCGGGACATGGGGCACCCAGGCTTCGTGTTGAACGCCGTGATAGGGCACCCAGGTTCTTCTTGTTTGAGAATGTGCCTGATCAGGGCGTGCGGGTTTTTCAGAAGGCTTTTTCATCGTGATGCGGTGCTCCCGTTGCTTGTGCTGCTGCTGTCTGGGTGGGCGGTGTCTTGGGTGAGCCAGCCGTCGCGGAGTTCCAGAATGCGGTTTCCGTAAGTGGCGTTCTTCTCGGAGTGCGTCACCTGAATCACGGTGGTGCCCTCGCGGTTCAGGTCGCGGAAGAGCTCCATGATTTCGGCGGCCTGCGCGGAGTGGAGATTGCCAGTGGGCTCATCGGCAAGCAGCAGCGACGGCTTGTGAATCACCGCGCGCGCGATGCCGACGAGTTGTTGCTGGCCGCCGGACAGCTGCGACGGATAGAGGTCCTTTTTGCCGACGATCTGAAACTTGTCCAGCGTGTCGGCAACCAGGGCCTGCCGCTCCGCGCGCGAAATGTCCTTGTAGGAGAGCGGCAGGTCGATGTTCTCGGCGACGGTCAGGTCGTCGAGCAGGTGATAGCTCTGAAAGACCATGCCGATGCGGCGGCGGGCCAGCTCCGCGCGCTGCTTGCGGCTCATGCTGTGCACGGGCAGATCTTCGAAGAAGAACTCGCCGCGCCAGCCGTCATCCAGCATGGCAAGCGTGTTGAGCAGCGACGATTTGCCCGCGCCCGACGGTCCCATGATGGTGACGAACTCGCCGGGTGCGATGTCGAGGGTGATGCGGCGCAGCACGTAGTTTTCCGTATGGCCGGTTTTGTACGAGCGTTCCAGATTGCGTAGATCGATCATGCGTTTACTCCGAGCGAAGTGCGATGGCAGGGTCAAGGTGAGAGGCGCGCCATGCCGGAACCACGACAGCGAGGAGCGCCGCGGCGGCAAGCGTAATGATGGCGAGCAGGTAGAACCATGCAGACGGCGCGACCTGCACGGTGATACTGGTGAGCAGCTTTAAGGTGAGCAGGCTGACGATGAGGCCAGCGGCGAGACCAGGCAGGAGTACGCGCAACGCATCCCGCAGGATGAGGGACGCAATCGCCGGGCGCGTGGAGCCCAGCGCCATGCGCACCGCGAACTCGCGCCCGCGTTGCGTGAGGCCGAAGGCGGCCAGGCCGTAGATGCCGAGCGTGACGAGCACCGTGGCGAAGGCAGCGAAGAGCGTCAGCAGTTCGGCGTTGAGCAACGGTTGCGATTGAGCTGTCTTGACGCTTGCGCCGAGGGATTCGAAGTGACTGACGGAGGCCGTCGCGTCCAGGCCGGTGACGAATTTGCGAATGCTGGATTCGAGGCTGGGCAGGTCTCCGGCTGTGCGGACGGCGAACTGCATGTGCGGCCAGCCGCCATTTTCCGGGCCGTAGGTTTCCGGCGCAGCCGCTGCGGTGGTGAGTGCGCCGCCGGTGCCGGCGATGTCGCCCACGATGCCAACGATCTCCTGGCTCATCGTGCTCTTGCCGTCGTAGCTGAGGGAGATCAGGTGCTGGCCAACGGCGCCCTGTCCGTTGAAGAAACGCTGGGCAAAGGCGCGATTTACCAGGAGTACGGGCGGTGCATTTGGCTCGGCGTCACGAGTAGTGAGGGGGCGTCCTGCGAGGAGTGGAATGCGCAGCGCCGAGAGCAGGCCGGGTGTGAGGTTGCGAGGCTCAGCCACGACCGTGTCGTGTTTCGGAGTAAGTGGTTTTCCGGCAATGTCGTACGTTGCACGCAGCGTGAACGCACGGAGCGGCAGGGCGGTCATGGCACCCGCGCTTTGCACGCCGGGCAACGCGTTCAGGTGATCCTCCACGGCTTGATAGAACTGGTGCTGCTTCGCCATGTCGTTGTTCCAGCCACGGTCCACGGTGAAGGTTTGCACGTGGGCTGTCTCATAGCCCAGCGGCGCTTTCAGCAGAACGTAGAGTTCACGCAGAACAGACCCAGTAAGGGTGAGCAGGACCAAAGCGAGGGCGATTTGCGTCGCGCCGAAGATGCGGCTGAAGCGTTGCGTTCGTGAGGAAATGACGCGTGAGGAGGCGGCGGCGGTTGCGGGCTGCTGTTGCGCGGTGCGCCGGGCGTTGACCCAGGGCAGTGTGGCGGTAGCGAGGCCCGCGAGCATGGCGATGCCGATGCAGATGGCTGCCACTGTGCTGTCGATGTGCGGTTTGTCCACGGCGAGCAAGGCCGCGGGCAGTTGCGTGAGCAAGAGGCGCACAAAGGCCTGGGCGAGAGCCAGACCGAGCAGGCTGCCCGCCAGCATGAGCAAGAGGTTTTCCGTGAGGAGCTGCTGCAGCAATCGGCGGCCCGTAACGCCGAGCGCGCTGCGCACCGCGAACTCGGGCTGGCGCGCGGCGTTGCGCGCAAGCTGCAGGCCGGCGATGTTGAGCACGACAATGAACAGCACAAGCGCGACTGCGGCACCGAGGAGAAGCAGCGCACGGCGGTAGTTGCTGAAGAGGCTGTCACGCAGGGTGCTTACGGAAAAGCCCCAGTCCGCATCGGTGGCGGGGTATTTGGCCGCGAGACGGTCTGCAAGCGCGGTGATCGCGACAGTGGCGGACGTTACCGATTCATGCGGATCGAGCCGCGCAATCACGTTGACGAAGCGGCTGCCATCGCCACGGTAGGTGTCGAAGTAGGCTGGGAAAATCTTCGCGGGATACCAGACGTCAACACTGCGAGGTAGGCTGAAGCGGCGATCCATCACACCGACGATCGTGGCCTGGTCCTGCCCGAGGCGCGTGATCTCGCCGATAACGCCTTTGTCGCCGGCGAAGGCAGACTGCCAGAGGCCGTAACTGATGACGACGTTGACGGGGCCGGTCCGGACGTCGTCGGCGGGTGTGAGGGCGCGGCCAAGGATGGCGGTGCCTTGCGCCGTGTCGAAGAAGCTGCCGGAGACGCCTGCGCCGAGCAACGGCTGAGCTTCGTGGTTGGCACGCGTCAGGGCGATTGGATTCGGGTAGTAGAAGGCGAGTGACTGCAGGATGGGATGGCCGTCGTGCTGCAATGCGAGCAGATCGACGGTTCGTGCCACTCCCATCAGGCCCTTGCTCGTGGCCTCCTTTAGATTGCGGTCAGCCAGGCTCACTAGAGCGCCGGGCTGCTTGTAGGGCAAGGTGTTCCAGATGGTGGCGCGCAGCACACCGGTCAGCGCGGCGGTGCTGCCGATGGCGAGTGCCACGGTGAGCAGGACGGTCAGGGTGAAGCCCGGGGCGCGGCGGAGTTGGCGGAGCGCGTAGCGAATATCTTGCAGCAGTGTGGACATGAGAGCCTCTCTTCCTGTGAGCTATTCCGAACGCAATGCGACGTTGGGGTTGACGGTGGCGGCGCGGCGAGCGGGCAGCAAAGCCGCCACCAGCGCGACGGCCGCAATAAGCACGATGACCGACACGAGCGTGAGCGGGTCAGTGGTGGAGACTCCGTAGAGTTGGCTGCGCAGCGTGCGTGCCAGCAGAAGTGCACAGGGGATGGCGATGGCCACGCCGATGCCTGTGAGCTTCAGCACATCCGCCAGCACCAGCCGCGAGACAGCCAGGCGCGACGAACCGAGCGCGATACGGATGCCGATCTCGCGGGTGCGCTGCGCGGTGGAGTAGGCCAGCACGCCATACAGGCCGATACCCGCCAGCAGCGTGGCCAACATGCCGAAGGAGATGGCGAGCAGGCCGATGATGCGGTCATCCACGAGATTCTGGTCAATCTGCTCGTCCATGGTGCGCAAGTTGCGAAGCGCGACGGCGGGTGCGATGCGGCGCATGGTGGCTTGCACGTCAGCAATGGCAGTGGACGGCACGTTGGCCGTACGTAGATAGAAGTTGAAGCTACCGGCCCGGTCGGATTTCCGGCTGGCTGTTGCGTCCTGCAACAACGGCGAAAACGCCGTCATCTTGATGTCATCACGAAGGCTGATGTGCTTTGCATCAGCGGACACCCCAACGATCTCCATCCAGTTGAGCTTGTTACCCGCGCCGCGTGCCATGCGCTTGCCGACGGCGGCGGCGTCACTGCCGAAGTAGTGGCGGGCGAAGCTCTGGTTGACAATGGCGACCAGTGGATGTGCAGCATCGTCGGCTTCGCTGAAATCGCGGCCAAACAGAATCGGCTCTCTCAGCGTGCTGAAGTACCTGGGCGTAATGACCATGCGGCCGATGTCGAGGTCTTCATCCGGCGGTGCCACATAACCCTCAACGGTCACGTTGGTGCCGTTGTCGTTATTGGCCAGGACAGCGCTATCGGTTCCGGCGACCTGCTGAATGCCGGGTACAGCTGCCAGCGATTCAAGCGCTTGCTTCTGCAGGGCTGCAGCCTGCTCTGACAAGTAGCCAGAGAGTGAAGGCTCAACCCGAAACGTGAGCAGATGCGAGGTGTCGAAACCAATGTTGGTATGGCGCAGATTGTGCAGAGTGCGTACAAAAAGACCGGATCCCATCAGCAGTAGCACGCTCAGGCCGATCTGCAGACTAACGATGCCCCGGCGAAAGTAAAGCCGGCCAGGGCCAGCAGTCCCTGACTGCTGGTGGAAGGCCTTCGTGACACTTGGCCGCATGAGCTGCAGTGCTGGAACCAGGCTGAAGGCCACGCTGACTAGCAGAGCCACCGCAAAGCCAGACAACAACATCCGCCCATCAATGCCGTCATGGAAGAAGGACGGATCGCCAGCGGAGGTGATGCGGCTGGAAATGGCATGAATGGCAAGCGGCGCGAGCAGGACGCCGACAGCCGCGCCGATCAGGCCGATCAATAGACCCTCAGTGAGAAGCTGCGTGATCACATTGCGAGCGGTTGCACCCAGCGCGTACCGGATCGCGAATTCATTCACGCGGGCAGCTGAACGGACGAGCAGCAGGCTGGCGACATTGACGGCTGCAATGAGCAGAACGAGCACTGCCATGCCCATGACAACATACAGCGGTTTCTGCAGGCGTTCACGGCTGTAGGAAAGGCCCTGCGCCCCGGGCAGCACATGCAGCCGGCTGTTTGTTACAAAATCATCGACAAAGCGGGAAGAGCGCGTCCCGAGTGCCTTGAGTTCTTCCGCGCGGAGAGCGTGCCACAGCGGCGCAAGCTCTGCTTCGGCGGAGGACGCGGAGGTGCCATCACGCAGACGTGCGATGAGATTGAGCCAGCGTGTGGTGTGGTTGGGGATCTCTTTACCGACGTATGGGTCAAGGGTGGTGGCCATCGAGATAGGAACGAAAAGGGCGGGTGTCTGGCCCCAAACGGCGCTGCGAAAGCCGGCTTGCGCTACACCGACGACGGTGACCGGATTGCCATTCACCTGAAGCGTTTGGCCAGCAATTGCAGGGTCGGAGCCAAGGTGGTCTCGCCAGTATTCAAAGCTGAGAACGGTGACCTGATTCGTTCCGGCGGCCGTATCATCTGCTTCAGAAAGGAGACGCCCTAGCGCGGGACGCACGCCCAGCAGGGTGAAGTAGTTTCCGGAAACCAGTTCGGCGTCCTCCACGCTGGCGAGCTTGTTGTGCACGATGCCGGCATTGCTGCTAGAAGTGGCGATTATCCCAGAAAAGCTTTTGTTCTTGCTCAAAAGGTCGCGATACATCGGATAGGAAAAGTACAAGGAAGCATCACCGCCATGGCCGCTCGTGTGTCCCTGCCACATCTTGCCCGTGCCCTGCAGGATGACAAGCTGTTGGGGATCGCGCACCGGCAGCGAGCGCAGCAGGGCCTGGTCCAGCAGCGAGAAGATGGCCGTGTTCGCGCCGATGCCGAGGGCCAGCGTGAGCACCGCCGTGAGCGCAAAGCCGGGCGCGCGGCGAAGCTGGCGCAGTGCGTAACGGAGATCCTGTAAAAGTGTCGTCATACGTTTTCTCTCCAGAAGAGTGAGCTATTCCGTGCGCAGAGCTTGCATGGGGTCGGTGTAGGCGGCGCGGTGAGCCGGCAGCAGGGCGGCCAGCAGGCCGGTGAGCAGCAGGAGCGTGATGGCGAGAAGGATGGGCAGCCAGGCGTGCCCAGTGCTGCCGTAGAGCAGGCTATGGATTAGGCGGCCGGAGGCGAAGCTTGCCACTGCGCCGCAGACGATGCCTGCCGTGAGCAGCACCGCGGCCTCACGTAGAACGAGGTTGAGCACATGGCTGCGCTGTGCGCCGAGCGCGAGACGCAGACCCATCTCACTGGTGCGGGCGGTCACCACATAGGAAAGCAGGCTGTACAGACCGGTGAGCGCGATCAGGAAGGCAAGTCCGGCAAATCCTTCCAGGATGCGGGTGAGCAGCACCTGCGCACCAATGGAGTCGCTGACGACTTGCTCCATGGTGCGGATCTCGGCGGTGGCGAGTGCCGGGTCGGTCTCACGCAGAGCACGCTGCAGCCCGGCTTTGACGGCCACGGGGTCGCCTGAGGTACGGAGAACAAGCTCTACGTGCGACTGGAGCAGCGGCTGGTAGAAGCCGTCGGTCGGCAGCAGTTGCTCGCTGTCAAAGTCGATCTCAGGCGCGGAGCTTTGCCCGATGCCGGCCTGGTGCATGTCCGGCAGCACGCCGATGACGTGGATGGGACGGTTCTTGCCGATGGTGATGTGCAGTGCGTCGAGGTTTACACCACCCGCGCGGAAGAGGTCGGCGAAGGCGCGATTGACGACGGCGACGGGCCGTGTTGCGACGGCATCGGCTTGGGTGAACCAGCGGCCCTCGCGCATGGGGAAGCCGAAGATCGCTTGAAGTTCAGGCGAACTGGCGCGCATCCTGGCTTCTATCGCAAAGGGCTTTTCGGTGCTGCGCTTGGTCATGTAGAGGTTGAGTGTTGTATCGAAGTCGCCGCTGAGCGGAACGGCCGTGGTGAGCGCCGCGCTGGAGACGCCGGGCAGTCGTCGCGCGCGCTGCAGCAGGGGGTTGTAGACCTGGGCCATCAGGTCGCCCTTGTAGCGGTAGGCGGGCAGCTTGGATGCGGCGATGAGAATGTGGTCGGTGCGGAAGCCGAGCGGCACGCGGCCCAGCGCGGCAACACTGCGCAGAAGCATGCCGCACGTGGCGAGAAAGGTGAGGCAGAGCGCGAGCTCGCCAACGACGAGCGATTTCTGCAGCCGCCGGCGGCTGCGGTCGACGCCGGTGCGTTGTGCATGGCCGGGGTTGGCTTGTTGGGCAAGCATGCGGCGTTGCAGCAGGAGCGGCGCACCCGCCAGCAGCAGCATGGAGCTCAGCAGAAGAAGGACCGCGGCGAGAAGGATACCGGGCGAAGTGACCGGGGCTGGCGGGATGCCGAGCTCGCGCAGCAGAACGCGTGCGGCGGCCTGGATGAGGAGCCTTGCCAGCACCATGCCGGCGGCGGCGGAGGCTCCTGCGAGCAGAAGAGCTTCGAGCAGCGTGTGCTGCGCGAGCCGGGCGGCGGTGGCGCCCAGAGCGCTGCGGATGGCGATCTCCTGCCGCCGTGCGGAGCTGCGTGCGAGCAGGAGGCCGGCGGCGCTGGCACAGCTGATGAGCCAGAGCGCGGCGACGGCGGCACCCACGGCAAGCAGAGCGGCATGCTGTGCCGTCCACAGGCTGTCGCGATAGCTCTGCACGGCGACGCTGCTGGGTGCGAGCACCGCGGCTGCATCGCCGGTGTAAAAGGGCCGTAACGACTGTTGCAGACTGTTCAGTTCGGTGGTGACATCTGCGATGCTGGCGTTGCTGTTGCGGCGGCCAAGCACCCTGAAGGACAAGCCGTTGTAGTCGCGCGTGTGAAAGGCCGCGGGCAGTTCAGCGGGTGTCCAGATCTGCGGCTCGCGGTCTCTCGCGGGGAACTCAAAGCCACGCGGCATCACGCCGATGACGGTATACGGTTCGCCATCCAGAGCGACAGTGCGCCCGAGCACTTTGCGATCGGCATGGAAGTGCGTGCGCCAGATTGCATCGCTGAGCAGCACGGCGTGCTGGCCCGGCTGTTGCTCAGCCGCGGTAAAGGCGCGTCCAAGCTGGGGTTCCGTGCCCAGCGTGGAGAACAGATTGGCGCTGACCGCGGTGTTGGAGATGGATTGGTCACCGCTTTCTGTTGTCAGGTAGGCCGACCCGCCGTTGAAGTAGGCGATGCTTTGCAGGGTGCGGCTGCGCTGCTGCCATGCTTCGATGTCGAGGATTTTCGTCCCGGTTTCTGCTGGCTGGCCTTTGCTGTCCCGCGTGCTCAACATGAGCAACTCGCCCGCGTGGCTGTACGGCAGCGGCCGCAGCAGCGTGGCACGCAGAACGGACAGCATGGCCAGGGCTGTGCCGATGCCGAGCGCAAGCACGACTACCACGCCGGCGGTGAAGGCCGGTGCGCGGCGGAGCTGGCGCAGGGTGTAGCGAAGATCGTGAACGAGCGTTGTCATGCGAGAGTCCTTACTCCGTTACTCCGAGCGGAGAGCTTCCGTGGGGTTGATGGTGGCGGCGCGCGCGGCGGGCAGCAGGCTCGCGATCAGCGCGATCAGGAGCATGGTGGCGATAGCCGCACCGATGGCGATGCCTTGCTGCAGTAGCTCGGTCTGGACGGGGCCGTTGCCGGTGTACATGAAATCTTCGGCAACGTGGTTCAGCAGGCGCGGCAGCATGGCCGATGCGGCACCGCCGGCGCCGATCCCGATGGCTGTGAGCACCAACCCGCGGCGGACGACGAGCCGCAGAACATCCGCGCGGTTGGCACCGAGCGCCATGCGGACACCGATCTCGCGCGTGCGCTGCGTGACCAGATAGCTGAGCAGGCCGAAGAGGCCGATGGCCGTGATGCCGAGGGCGAAAGCGGCGAAACCGGTGGAGAGTGTGGAGAAGAAGCGCGGTGCGGCGGTGGTTCGCTCAATGACGGCCTGCATGGTCGCCAGGCGGGAGAGCGGGATATCCGGGTCGGCGTTGTGGATGGCGGCTGTGATCGGAGCGGTGAGGTCGTAGTCGCCCGAGAGCTTGAGGACGAAGGTCAGGGGCGACCAGCCGTTCTCCACTTTTGCTAGATTGTCCGTGAGCTGCGCCAGGGCCACATATACAGTGGGCTGCGGCGGTTCCGCAAGCGAGTGCGTGTGTGTGTCCGCGACGATGCCGACGACAATAAAGTTCTGCTCGGTGCCGACCTTGAACGTGTGCCCGAGTGCTGATCCGGCGGGCCACCATTTCTTCGCTGCTGTCTCGCTAATCACGGCGACCGGCGTGCTCTTTGCGGAGTCAGAGGAAGTAAGCGCGCGCCCTGTGAGCAGCGGGATGCCCATGGCGCGGAAGTACTCCGGCGTGGCGGGCCGCAGTTCCATGTAGGCATGGAAGTTGGGCTGGTCGGGCAGAGTCGCACCCATGTTGACGCCGTGCTCCAGCGGCAGGCCATTGACCGCGGCGGCGCGGGAGACACCGGGCAGGTGTGCAATCTGATCGAGCACCCGGTCGGCGAATTGCGCGGTGTGTTCCGCGGTTTCGTAACGTGCGCCTTTCAGCGTGACCTGGGCATTCAGGACGTGGGCGGTCTGCACGCCAGATGCTGTGGCGCGCAGGCGCAGAAAGCTGTTGAGCAGCAGCGATGCTCCACTGAGCAGAAGCAATGCAAAAGCCACTTGGCAGGCAATGAGCACACCGCCGCTGCGAAGAACAGTGCGCGAACTGCCCTGCTGCGTGCCGCTTTCCTGCAGGCCCGTGCGCACGCCGCGCCGCAGCGCGAAAGCCGCGGGCAGCAAGCCTGAAAGCAGAGCGACGGCGATGGAAAGGCCGAGTGCGGCGAGTGCATACAGGTCCCAGCCGCTGCCGCTCTGCAGGTGCGGCACGTCCAGCGGTGCCGTTGCGAAGAAGAGCCTGGAACCTTTCCGCGCGAGCAGCAGGCCGAGCGCGCCACCGGTGAACGCCAGAATCAGCGTTTCGCTCAACAGAAGCCGCAGGAGTGCCGCGTGAGGTGCCCCGAGCGCGCTGCGCAGGGCCAGCTCGCGGGTGCGACCGGTGGTGCGCGCCACCAAGAGACCGGCTAGGTTCAGGCAGGCAATCAGCAGCACCGCCGAAACCGCCGCCAGGATGAGCAGCAGGCTGCTACGGACGTTGCTGGTGACCGCCTCCTTCAACGGCCAGACGTGAAACTGATGCAGGACACTACCGCCCGCCGTCCATGTGCGATAGTCAGGGAATCGCGTGTAAAAGGCAGGCTCGAAGGTGTGGACTTCGGCATCTGCCTGCGCGATGCTGAGGTGTTCGCGAAGGCGTGCGATCAGGCTGTAGTTGTCGCCTTCATAGCCGGGATCTTTCTCGCTGAGCTTCAGCGGCTGCCACAGGCTGGCACCGGGTGTGGTGGAGGTGCCGCCGGTGAGGTCTGCCGCGGAGTGCGGGGCAAGGACGCCGACGACCGGCACAGATGCGCCGTCGATGCGAATCGCGCGGCCGATGATGGACGGGTCGGCAGCGAAGTCCGTGGTCCAAAGCTCGTGGCTGAGCACCACGGCGCGCGGGCCGCCGGGCAGGTCTTCTTCCGGCGTAAAGAGGCGGCCCAGTATGGGCTGCACGCCTAACGTGGGCAGGAAGCCCGCCGAGACACGGAGCTGTTGCACCTGACGTGCGTGGGCTGTGCCGTTGCCGCCGGAGCCGGTGGAGAGATTGACGGCGGAGGTGCCGTCATCCGCAATGCCGAAGGACGAGAAGCTGCGGCTGTGCCCGGCAATAAAATCGGCGCTGGCACCGGCCTGTTCCGGGCTGGGTTTTTCGCCGGGAAAGGCGAAGCTGATGCCGGCGAGCTGCTCCGGATGCGCATAGGGCAGGGGTGCGAGCAAGACCTGCTGCACGATGCTGAACATGGTGACCGTGGCGCCGATGCCCAGCGCCAGCGTGAGCACCGCCGTGAGCGCGAAACCGGGCGAACGGCGGAGCTGGCGAATTGCGTAGCGCAGGTCGTTCATACATGTGGACATCCGGTTCTCCTTCAAGTGTTATTGCTGGCGAAGCGTGTTGGCGGGGTCGAGCCGCGCAGCGCGCAGTGCGGGGATCAGGCTGCTGAGCGCGCAAACGGCCAGCAGCAGAAGCGTTGTTCCGGTAAAGGTGGCCAGGTCCAGCGGACGCGTGTCATACAGCAGGCTGCCGATGGAGCGGGTGAGCGCGACAGCCGCGGCCAAGCCGATAGCAAGGCCAATGCAGCCCAGCGCCAGCCCGTGGCGCAGGATGAGCGAGAGTACGTTGCCGCGTTGCGCGCCCAGCGCCATGCGCAGGCCGAGTTCCGAGGTGCGCTCCACCACCATGTAGCTGAGCGAGGCGTAGAGACCCATGGCTGCCAGGAGCAGCGCAACCGTCGCAAAGCCGGTGAGCAGGATGGTCTGGAAGCGGCGCATGGCGGTGTTGCGTTCCAGCAGCACGTCGTAGCTGTAGACGTCAAAAATGGGCACGGCCGGATCGACCTCGGCGACGGCCCGGCGCACTGTATCCGTCAAGCGAACCGGGTCACCGCTGGTGCGTAGTGCGAAGACCGGCGGAGCCAGACGGATCTGATTCAGCGGCACATAATACTCGGAGACGGCGGTTTCCGTCAGGTCCATGCGCTTCGTATTGGCAACGATGCCGACGATTTCATAAGACGGAAGCTTGCCGTCGCCGTCCCCAACGCCTGGGGTAATGTGTTTGTTCAGCGCGTCTTCACCGGGAAAGAATTCGTCGGCAAAGGCCTGATTCACGATGACTGCGTGTGGCCCTTTCACCTGGCCTTCGGGGCCGGTGAAGTTGCGTCCGTGCAGCAGCGGAATACGCATGGTCTGAAAAAAGTTGGGAGCTACGGTGCTCATGCGGGCGATGGCGGTTTCACCGGGCGGCTTGGGGTGGCCGTCTACCTCAAAGCCGATTTGCATGTTGCCGCCGGCAAGCGGCAGAGGAAAGCCAAAGGTTGCGCCAGTGACACCGGGCAGCGCTGCCAAGCGGGACTGCACACTTTCAGCAAATTGCTTCTGCTGCAGTTCGCTGAAACGTTTGCCGGGAAAGGCGACACGAAAGCTAAGCAGGCCCTGCGTCTGGAAACCGGGATGGACCGTGAGCACACGTTGAAATGAGCGCAATAGCAGACCTGCGCCCACGAGCATGAGCAGACTGAGCGCCGTCTCCGCAATGACCAGTCCGCCATGCAAACGATGACGGCCTCGGCTGAGGGTTGTCGAGCGTCCGCCAGAGAGCGATGCGGCTGGTTGCAGACGCGAGGCTCGCCACGCAGGCAGTACACCGAAGATCAGGCCGGTGGCAACGGATAAAAGAAGTGAAAAGAGCAGCACACGGCTGTCCAGCGAAACATCTGCGGCGTGCGGCAAGCTGTGTGGCAGGTAGCGCGGTGCCAGGGCCAGCGCGCCCGCAGCAAGAGTCGTGCCGAGCAAGCCAGCGGCGAGCGCCAGCGTGAGAGCTTCCAGCAGGAGTTGGCGAAGAATCGCCGTGCGTGAAGCACCGAGAGCGGCGCGCACGGCGAGCTCGCCTTGCCGGCCAACCGTGCGCGTGAGCAGCAAGCCGGCAACGTTCACGCAGGCAATTATCAGAAGGAAGCCGACCGCGGCGAGAAGGATGCGGAGAGGCTGGCGTACATCACCGGTGAGCGCGGTGCTGAGCGGCTCCACGCCAACGTGATCGTTCTGGCGATCGGTGTCGGGGTACCGGACGGCAAGCGTCTCCTGGATGCGGGAAAGATCGGCCTGCGCCTGAGCCGGCGCGACGCCATCACGTAACCGGGCGAAGGTGCGCAGCATGTGAGCGCCACGTTCTTTTGTGAGCGGATCTTTACCCTCGGCATCCATGGCCTCGGTGAGCCAGAAAAGCGAGGTGTCCGGGCCGGGAAAGACAAAGCCGCGCGGTAAGACGCCGACCACGGTGAACTGCTGTTCATTGAGCGAAATCTGCTTGCCAAGTACATCCGGAGCGCCGGCAAATTCACTGTGCCAGAGCTCGTCCGACAGGATGACCGAGCGATTTCCAGCGAGTTCTTCTTCGGGCAGGAAGTCCCGTCCAAGCTGCATTTGCAATCCGAAAACCCGGCCCATGCCCGCGGACATGGTCGTGCCACTGATGCGGCGCAGTGCTGAATCTGCGCGACCGACGCTGGCATTTGTCACGTGGAAGGACGAGATGGCGGTAAAGCTCCGGGTGCTGCCACGCCAGTCCAGAAAGTCAGGCCAGCTGGTGTAGTTCTCGCCCTTGGCGGGGCCGCTCTTTGGGGCCGCTGACAGGCGCAACACCGTACCGACCGACATGATCTGCTCAGGATGCGCGAAGGGCAGCGGCCGCAGCAGGACGGCGTCCACCAGCGAGAAAACAGCCGTGGCCGCACCGATCCCGATGCCGAGTGTGAGGATCGCAATGAGCGCAAAGCCGCGGTGCTTGTTCAGTTGGCGCAGTGCGAAGCGGAGGTCTTGAAGAAGGATGGTCATATTTGCTGAGCTTTCCTGTATTTCGGCCAGTGTTGTGCGAGTGAGGCGCTATTCGCTGCGCAGGGCTTGCATGGGGTCGATGTTGGCGGCGCGGCGTGCTGGAAGAATGCTGGCCAGAAGAGCGCTGAGAGCGAGCAGCGCGCACGCGCCCAGGATTGTGGGGGTGTCCTGTCCGCCGATGCCGAAGAGTTGCGATTGCAGCGCGTGGCCGGCCAGCAGCGCGAGCGGTATGCCGAGTGCGAGACCGATGCCAGTTTGTGTGAGTGCGCCACGAAGGATGAAACGCAGGATGCGGCGGCGATCCGAACCGAGTGCCATGCGCAGGCCGATCTCCGGCACGCGCCGCGCCACGGAGTAAGCGGTGATGCCGTACAGGCCCACGGAAGCAAGCAGGAGCGCAAGCATGCCAAAGGCCGCTGTAAGCCGGGCTACCATGCGCTGGTCGTTGAGTTGATTGGCGATCTGCGCGTCCAGGCTGCGCAGATCGATGATGGCGACGTTGGGATCCACCTCATGCACGGCGCGCCGCACCTGTGCCTCATAGCCCGGTGTCGCGTTTGCCGTGCGGATCAGGATGCTGTGCGGCGTGAGCGACACGGGTTCGCCTTGGTCGTTTGGGTCGGGATTTGCCTGTGGCTGCAGCATGGAGCGGAAAAACATGGGCTGCGCTTCATCGGTGGGGTCGCGATACTTTGCGTCGGCCACCACGCCGATGACCGTGTAATCGAATCTGCCCTGCTCGGTCCCAAAACGTTTGCCGATGGCGTCTTCGCCGGGAAAGAACCTGTGCACAAAGCTTTCGTTCACGACGGCCACACCGGGTGTCTCCCGGCGGTCGGCGGTGGAAAAGTCACGGCCTTGCAGCAGCCGGTGGCCGACCGTGTTGAAGAACCCGGGAGTCACCCTATCCCAGGAAACGTTCAAACCCTGGTCGGCGGTGGATTCGGGGCGGCCCTCAATGTAAGGGTGCTCGCCCCAGCTATTGCCCTCCAGAGGACTGTAGTTGGCAAAGGCGACACGCTCGACACCAGGAATGGCGGAGATACGCTCGTCCAGTTGCCGCATCAGGCCTGGGTAGCGCTCCGGCGTATAGCCGCTGGCTGCGGGATTCATGTGCAGAACAAGACGATGTTCTGTCTGCAGGCCGAAGTTCTGGTGCTGCAGATTGCTCAGGCTGCGCGTGAGCAGGGCGGCCACGGTGAGCAGCACCAGCGAGAGCGTCGCCTGCAACACAACGAGACTTCGTTGGGGCAGGGAAGATCGGCCGCTCGAGCCGCGGTTTCTGCCGCGCAGCGCATCGGCCGGTTGGCTGCGCATGGCCGACCACGCCGGGGCAATCCCGAAAAGCACACCCGTGGCCACAGCTATGCTGAAGGTGAACAATAGAACCGGCAACGAAGGCGTGGCACTGATGGGCAGGTTGCGTGCCTGCGGAAAGGCAAGGCTCAGCATGGCGCGTGCGCCGGCAAATGCGAGAACCACGCCAACCGCGCCACCCATCAGAGC
The DNA here is from genome assembly GCA_964246215.1 of uncultured Terriglobus sp. Classification (GTDB taxonomy): domain Bacteria; phylum Acidobacteriota; class Terriglobia; order Terriglobales; family Acidobacteriaceae; genus Terriglobus. The sequence continues at coordinate 67,622 of CAXTPQ010000009.1, forward strand.
CAGCGCGAGGCTTTCGATCAGTGTCTGGCGCAGGATGCGCGCACGTGCCGCCCCCAATGCAATGCGTACCGATGTTTCACCACGCCGGGAGATGCCGCGCGCCAGCAGCAAATTGGCGATGTTTGCGCAAGCAATAAGCAGCACCAAGCCGGAGATGCCCAGCAGAATGCGGATGCCTTTGCCAAGCCGCTTCTGCAATTGCTGAATGCCCGTTGCGGCGCTGGTCAGCCCGGCATGCACCTTCTTTAACTGAGTGGGGCCGTCCGCGTTCTGGTAATCCTTTTGCGTGGACAGGTAGTTGCGCAGCAGAGCGTCCAGCTTTTGCTGCAGCACCGGCTTGTTCACTCCCGGCTGCATGCGGCCGATCAGGTAAAGCCAGCGAAGGTGTGTGTTCCTGGAGATGGGCGTGTCCGCCAGGAGAGTTTCCGCCGCAATGGGCAGATAGAAGTCGGATGGCCGGTTGCTCACGCGGTCGCCGTAAAACGAAGCAGGTGCAACGCCGACGACGGTGATGGGCCGGTTGTCCAGCAGAAAGCTGCCGCCAATGATCTTCGGGTCGGCCTGGAACTGGTTCACCCATGTGGCATAGCTCATCACGGCCACGGGCGCTGCGCCTTCACGGTCGTCGGTGGGAGCGAGCAGCCGGCCCTGCTCCGTGGCAATCCCGAAGAGCTGGAAGTAGTTGCCGGAAACATAGCTGCTGCGCACATACAGGGCGGCATCATTGCTGCCCGCACGCCGCGCGAGGGAAGGGCCATTGCCACTGTTGGAAGACATGGCGGCAAGCTGGGAAAACTCCGGCAGGCGATCGCGCAAAAGCTGGTACGCCTCGACAGAGAACATGGAGTATTGCTGGTCCCGCGGCATGCCCCCCGCTATGCAGCAATCGTCGATGTCGCCGATGCGATACAGGCTTTTTGGATCCGTGACAGGCAGCTGCCGCAGAAGCACGGCATGGGCCAGCGTAAAAATCGCGGTGTTCGCGCCGATGCCGAGCGCGATGGTCACGATGGCGGTGATGGCGAATCCGGGCGAGCGGCGCAGTTGCCGCAGCGCGTAGCGGATGTCCCGCGGAAGCGTGCTGATCATGTTGGCCATCGTCGTTCCTCGCTGGTTGGGGTTTGCTGGTGAAGGTATATGGCGTTCCCTACGGATTGGCTGGCGGCTACTCGCTGCGCAGAGCCTGCATGGGGTTAATGTTGGCGGCACGCCGGGCCGGAATGAATCCCGCGACAAGCGCGCTGACGGCAAGCACCGCGCACGCCCCGGCGAACGTCAGCGCATCATGGCCGCCAATGCCGAAGAGCTGCGATTGCAAATAATGGCCGGCCAGCAGCGCCAGCGGCACGCCGAGCAAGAGCCCCGCCAGCGTTTGCAGCATGGCGGAGCGCAGCACCAGCGCAAGCACGCCGCCGCGGTCCGCGCCAAGGGCCATGCGCAAGCCGATTTCCGGCACGCGCTGCGCCACAGAGTAAGCAGTGACGCCATACAGGCCGATGGAGGCGAGCAGCAGGGCCAGCAGGCCGAAAGCCGCGGTCAGGCGGGCAACGGTGCGCTGCTGAGTGAGTTGCGTGGCCAATTGGGCGCGCAGGGTGTGAATGTCAACGATGGCCAGGTTGGGGTCGACTTCGCGCATCGCCCGGCGTACCTGCTGCTCGAGTTCAGCCGGTGGGGCGGAACTGCTGAGCAGAATGGCTCCCGGTGCGGCGCTGAAATCGTCCAAGAGGCCGAGAAAGGCGCTTGCCGGGCCGGAGCTTTGGGGCTTCGGATCGGGCTGCAGCACCGGGCGGAAGTACATGGGGACGGGCGCTTCGGCGACGGCGCGTCCGTCGTATTTGGCGTCCGCCACCACGCCAATGACGGTGTAGCTGGGCTGGCTGGGATCGATGCCGAAGCGCTTGCCGAGCGGCTCCTCATTGCCGAAAAAGTAACGCGCAAAGCCCTGGCTGACGATGGCGACCAGTGGTGTGCCTTCGCGATCACCTGCTGAAAAGTCGCGGCCTCGCAGTATCGGCTGGCCGACCGTGGCGAAGAAGCCAGGCGAGACGCGGTCCAGGGTGCTGGTGTTCGAGCGGTCCTTTGGTTCTTCTTTGCCCTCCACACGGACGGTGGTGGTCAGGGCACCCACTTCCAGCGGGCTGGATTGTGCGAAGGCAACACGTTGCACCCCGGGCAGGGCTCCCAGGCGGGCTTGCAGTGTGGTCATCATTCCGGGAACGCGTTCGCGCGAGTAGCCGCTGCGCAACGGGTCAATGTGGATGACAAAGCGATTCTCAGTTTGCAGGCCAAGGCCCTGATGTTGCAGGTTGCTGAAGCTGCGCAACAGAAGCGCGGCGACCGAGATGAGCACAACGGAGAGCATGGCCTGAACAACGACGAGCGCCTGTTGCGAAAACGAGGTGCGGCCCTGCATGGAACGGCTGGTGCCGTGCAACACGTCCGCCGGTTGTGTGCGGAGCGCGCTCAGCGCTGGGATGAGCCCAAAGACCAGGCCGGTCAAGAGCGAAAGAGCGAAGGTGAAGGCGAGGACAGTGGGCGAAGGGAAAGCGGAGATGGGGAGAAATTTGGCCTCAGGGAAGCTCAGGGCGAGAATGGCGCGGGTGCTTGCGTAAGCAACGGCAAGCCCGCAGGCACCGCCGAGAAGCGCGAGCAGAACGCTTTCCGTAATGGCCTGGCGCAGGACACGTCGCTGCGGTGCGCCGAGAGCGGTGCGCAAAGCGAGTTCGGCGCGGCGCGCGGCACCCCGGACGAGCAAGAGGTTGGCCACGTTGGCGCAGGCGATCAGCAGCACCAGCCCGGCGACAATGGCCAGCACATAAATGCTGGTGCGGACCTTGCCCTGCAGATCGCCGATGCCGCCCGCCGCTGGGACGATCTGTGCGTGAACGCGGGCGAGCTGCTTGATGCCGTCCGCGTCTTTATAGTCCGCCATCGTGCTAAGAAAATTGCGCAGTGTGCCGTCAACCTTCTGCTGCAGCGTGGGCAGGCTGGTGCCGGGCTTCACGCGGCCAAGAAGATAAAGCCAGCGCACCTCGGGGCTGGGCGAAATGGGATGCCGGGCGAGCACGCGCTCGGCGGCAATCGGCACATAGAAGCTGGGCGGCTCTTCGCTGACGCGGTCACCGTAGAAGCCCTCCGGCGATACGCCAATGATCGTGAGGGGCTTGGTGTCCATCAGGAAGGTCGAACCGATGACCGTGGGATCGGCGTGGTACTGCTGCGCCCAGGTGACGTAGCTCATTACGGCCACGGGGGGCGCGCCGGTGCGGTCGTCCGCGGGCTGCAGCAGGCGGCCCCCCTGTGCGGAAAGACCGAAGAGCGTAAAGAAGTTCCCGGAAACATAGAGGGTCTGTGTGGCTTTGGCTTCTTCCTGCGTGGCGGCGCGGCGCACCAGCGTCGGACTCGGTGCTGCCTCCTGCATGGCCGCCAATTGCACAAACTCCGGAACCGTGCGCAGCTCTTCATAGGCGGCGGTCGAAAAGCCGGAGTAACGCTGATCCGGCGGCGTGCCGATATCGATGCCACTGTCGACGTTGTCGCCGATGCGGTAAAGCTGGCCCGGCTCCTTCACCGGCAACTCGCGCAGCAGAATGGCGTGCGCGAGTGTGAAGATGGCCGTGTTGGCACCGATGCCGAGGGCGATGGTGACGATGGCCGTAAAGGCAAAGCCAGGCGCACGGCGAAGCTGGCGCAGGGCAAAGCGAAGGTCCTGCATCGTGTTCTGGAGAAGTGTGTCGATCATGTTGGCCATCGCTGTGTCCTTTCTGGCTTTGCTGCGGTGTGTTGTTCAGGCGTCTCGTTCTGATCGGGCGCAAGTTGTTGGGCCATGGCTGAGAGTTACTCACTGCGCAAGGCCTGCATGGGGTCTATGGAGGCGGCGCGGCGCGCGGGGATGAGTGCGGCAAGCACGGCGGCGAGCAGGAGCAAAAGCGCTGAGCCGAGCAGGATGAGCGGTTGAAAGGTGCTGGTCTGGTAAAGCTGGCTGCGCAGCAGCCGTGCGGCGGCATAGGCCATCGGCAGGCCGAGCAGGAGGCCGATGCCCGCCTGGGTGAGTGCGGCGCGCAGGATGTTGAGCAGGACGCTGCCGCGGCTGGCGCCCACGGCCATGCGGATGCCGATCTCGCTCGTGCGCCGCTGCACGCTGTAGGCGGTGACGCCGTACAGGCCGATGGCGGCGAGAGTGAGCGCAAGCGCGCCAAAGATGCTGGTGAGGCGGACGACGAGTTCCTGCTGGGTGAAGTAGGTGCCGACCTGCTCGTCGTACGTGGTGAGCTTGATGACGGGGATATCCGGGTTGATCGCTTTCAGCTTTTCGCGAATTTGGTTCGCGACGGCGGTTTTGTCGCCACGGTAGTGAACGATTAAATTTCCAGCGAAGTGCTTGAATCGCTCATTCATGCGAGCTTGTTGCTTGACGTCTTCGGTCGCGTGAATCGTACTGAAATCTGAACTTTGCTCGATGGGTGTGAAATACATGGGGTTTGCTTCTTCGTTTGGATCGCCGTATTTGCTGTCGTCGACCACGCCCACGATTTCGTATTCGTTAGTCATGTTGCCATCTGGGCCGAAGTGCTCACCAAGGGGATTCTTGCCTTTCAGGAATTTTTGCGCAAAGGTTCGATTTATTACCGCCACATGCGTACTAGTAGCTGTGTCGTGCAGATCGAATCTACGGCCAAGCAGCAGGCGGGTGCCCACAGCGTCGAAGAATTGGGTACTTGTAGCGGCATAACTGGCAATATTCCTTGCATTCGGATCTCCACCCGGAAACGCCACGCCACCGTTCCAGTTGTTGTTTGCCATGGGGCCATATGTTGCATAGGCGAAGCTCTTGATACTGGGCAGACCGCTGAAGGATTGATCTATCTGTTGATACAGCGAAGGCAGCTTCTCGGCGGAGTACCCGGCAGCTTGTAGATCGAAAAAGGCGATCATGCGCCCTTCCGTTTCGAAACGGAAGTTTTGATGTTCGATCGCGCGAAGGCTCTGGATCAGTAGTCCGGCGGAGCTAAGCAGGGCAAGCGAAAGCGCTGCTTGCAAAACCACAAGGAACTTCTGCGAAAAAGATCCTGGATCGCGTGTGCTGCGGTTTGCTCCGCGCAAGGCTTCGACGGGATTGGAGCGCGAAGCGATCCATGCCGGCGCGATCCCGAAAAGTACGCCCGTGACAACCGCAAGAGCGAAAGAGAAGCCGAGGACCGGAAGTGACGGTGAGGCTTGCAATGGGCTGATCTGTGCGTTCGGCAATGCGAGTGACAGAATCGCCCGGGATCCCGCATAGGCAACGAGCAGGGAAGCGAGACCTCCGATACAGGACAACGTCAGGGATTCCACCAACATCTGCCGGATCAGCCGTTGACGCGGAGCCCCCATTGCCATGCGCACACTGAGTTCCTGTTGCCGGGCCATGCCGCGCACCAACAGCAGATTGGCAAGATTTGCGCACGCAATCAGCAGGACGAAACCTGCCGAAAACAAGAGCAGCTTCAGGCTCTTCTCATACTGATCGCGGAGCGCATTTATGCCGCTGCTGGCCGGAGCGAGTTCCGTGGTCTGTCGTGTAATTTCAGATGGTGCTATGTCGCGAGTGTCGTTCTTGTGAGTGCGCAGCCAGCCTACAAGCTGCTGTTGAATGCTGCCTTGTACCTGGGCCACACGTGCATGGTCGGTGACGCGCACGAGTAGATCGAGCCAGTGTGCGCCGGGGTAGCGCAAGAGGCTTCGCTCAGGTTCGAGCGTAGGCTCCTGAGCCAATGGTACCCAGACACCGGCGGAATCTGCTTCGTTGCGTTCACCCAGAAAGTTGGCAGCGGTGATCCCGGCAATTGTGAATGGGTGCCCGGAGAAGATAACGGTGCTGCCCACTAGCGTGGGATCACCGTGAAATTTCGTTTGCCACATGGGGTAGCTGATCACGGCGGCAGGCGGGGCGGCCTCGCGGTCGTCCTCGGGGCGCAGCAGCCGTCCGGCATAGGTGCCGACACCCAGAACCGAAAAATAATTGCCGGAGACGAAACGTATAGTGAGCGGCACAGTGCCGCCGGCGTCCCCGGCACGATGCGCGCTGACCAGGTTTGCACCTGCCTGCACTGCCGCAATGCCGGCCGTGCTGGCCGTGTTGTCGCGAAACGACTTGTATAGGTCATAAGAGAAAATGCGCCAATCTCCCTGACCACCACTATCGACGCAGCACTCCAGTTGTTTTCCAACCTTGTACAGCTGCTCAGGATGCGAGACCGGCAGAGAGCGCAGAATCACTTGATAGAAGAGCGTAAAGACTGCCGACGTAGCACCGATGCCGAGCGCCAGCGTGAGCACGGCGACGGCGGTGAAGCCCGGCGTGCGGCGCATCTGTCGCAGGGCAAAGCGCAGGTCCTGTGTGAGTGTGCTCAGGGGGTTGGCCATTTGCTCTTCTCCTTGTCCTGCTTGCCGCCGTTGCTGTTTTGCTGCCTTGCTTGCAGTGGTGCCGTCTTGTGAACCGTGGTGCTTGCGGAGGTGCTATTCGTGACCTGCTGCGCGCGGGAGTTTCGCGTGTTCTGGGCTACTCCATGCGCAGCGCCTGCATGGGTTCGATTGCGGCGGCTCGGCGGGCCGGCAACAAGGCAGCGGCGATGCCGAGCAGGATCATCGCTGCGGCCAGTGCGCCGATGAGCAGGGCGTCGTGCGTGGCGTGCAGTTCCACAACAGAGCGGAAAACCTGCCGCGTGGCCAGGGTCAGCGCGATGCCGAAGACCGTGCCCAGCGCCGTGAGCAGCGTGACGCGCCGCAGGATGCCAGTGACGACACGGCCGCGGGTGGAACCCAGGGCCATGCGGACGCCGATGTCGCGGGTGCCCAGCTCGACCTCATGGCTGATGAGGCCGTAAAGCCCGGCCATGGCCAGAAGAACGGCAAGCGCGGCAAAGATGCCGAAGAGCCAGCCTTCCATACGCTCCAGCGTGAGCGATTCGGCAATGACCTCGCGCATGGTTTCGGGCAGGCGCAGCGGAATGGTCGCGTCCACGTCATGCAGGATGCCGCGGAGTTGCGGCACGAAGTCGCGCGGGTTGCCGGCGGTGCGGATCACGAGCGACATGCTGCCCACGTTGCCCAGCAGGTCCTTCTGTGGAATGCTGTCGATCAGCCATTCCAGCTCGGGCATGGAGGGCTGATTCAGGTCCTGACGCACGCCGCTGGTTACGCCAACGATCTCTGAATACTTCTCCGGCTTGTCATTGTCCACCAGGCGCTTGTGCAGCGGATCGGTGCCGTCCGAAAAAAACTTGTGCACGAATGCCTCGTTCACGACGATTTTGGGATTCTGTTCCGAAGACCGGTCCAGCGACGAGGAGAGCAGCCTTCCTGTGTGCAGCTGAACGCCCATGGCATTGAAGTAGCCTTCGGAGACGATGCGCGTTTCGGCCAGCATCTCGCGGTCTTTGGGGGCGGGTGGGCGGCCGGCAATCTGCACGTCCATGTTGCTGCCCCAGCTTTGCACGGGCAGGATGTTGATGACGCCCGCGCCCTCTACGCCTGGCGCATGGCTCAGCCGGTCAAGCAGCGGCCCGTAGAAGGTGGCGATGGGGTCGCGGTTCTCATAATGGCCGAGCGACAGGTTCAGCTCGGCGGTGAGAATGTGGTCGGCGTCGAAGCCGAGCGGCGCACTGCGCAGGCGGGAGAGCGATTGCAGCAGCAGCCCCGCGATGACCAGCAGCGTGAGCGAGAGTGTGACCTGCGCCACGATAAAGCCGGCGCGCAGCCGGTGCTGCCGGCGGTTGGTGCCGCTGCTGCCGCCGGACTTGAGCACGCCATTGGGCGACAGGGAAGAGAGCCGCAGTGCAGGCAGAACGGAGGCGACGACGCCCGTGAGCACGGCAAAGCCGATGGAAGCCAGAAGCGCCGTTCCGTTGATGTGGACATCCGCGCCGCGCTGCAGCGCCGTGACCAGGAAGGAGCGCATGGCGGCCACCAGGGCGTACGCCAGCGCGAGGCCGATCAAAGCGCTGACGATCGCCATGAGAAGGCTTTCTGTGACGACCTGCTGCAGGAGGCGGCTGCGGCTGGCACCCACCGCACTGCGCAGGGCGACCTCACGTTCGCGCTTGACGGCGCGGGCGAGTAGTAGCCCGGTGACGTTGACGCAGGCAATCAGAAGCAGTGCCGCGACCGCGCCGGCCAGCGTCCAGAGCGCGCCGGAGGTATTGCCGAGGACCAAGCGGTCCAGCGGGATGAAGCTGCCGGTGCGGCCTGCATCCTCATTCGGGTAGGCGCGTGCCAGATCGGCCATAATCGTGCGGAATTCGGCTTCGGCTTCGGCCCGGGTCACGCCCGGCTTCATGCGGCCAAGGCTCTGCATCCAGTGCGATCCGCGCTGCTGCTGCACTGTTTGGGGGGCGCGCCGCTCCAGATGAAATGGTGTGTAGATGCCGCCGATGTTGGACATGGGAAAGCGGAAGCCCGCGTTCATCACGCCCACGATCACCGTGGGATGGCCGTCCAGGTCGACGGAGCGGCCGATAGCGTTGCGATCGCCGGCAAACTGCTGCTTCCAAAGCTCATAGCTGAGCACGGCAACGTCGTTGCGTCCGGGCTGGTCTTCGCCCGGCAGAAAAGTGCGGCCCAGCAGCGGCTCTGATCCGAAGACGCGGAAGATATTATCGCTGCCGCGCAGGGCATGCAGCGGCACGGGGCCGGAGGGCAGCTGCAGGTTGACGAAGTCGGTGTTGTAGCCGGCAAAGGCCTCCAGCGTGCGGAAGCGGTCGCGAATGTCCTGAAAATCCGGCGCGGAGAAGGGCTGTGTGTATCCGGAGACGGAACGCGTGAGTGTGCTCAGGATGCGCTCGGCGTGGTTAAAAGGCAATGGACGGATGAGCGTGGCATCCATCACGCTGAAGACAGCTGTTGCCGCACCGATGCCGAGGGCAAGCGTGAGCACGGTGATGATCGCGAAGCCCGGTGCGCGGCGCATCTGCCGCAGGGCGAAGCGGAGGTCCTGAACGAGATGGACGAGGATGGCCTGCATGTCTGATTCTCCTTGGCGGCGGCTATACGGTGGTGTGGCGGCTATTCGGTGCGCAGTGCCTGCATGGGGTCAACGCTTGCGGCACGGCGGGCCGGCAGCAGCGTGCTCAGCGCCATGAGCATGAGTACGGCGGCACCCGCGATCAGCCAGGGTGTGGGTGCCAGCAGCGTGACGCCGGTGAGCATGGAGCTGACGACGCGGGTGAGCAGAAGCGCGGCGAGGCTGCCGAGCGTCAGTCCGGCCGCGGTCAGCAGGAGCGCGCCGCGCAGGACGCCGCGGAAGACCTGTTCGCGTTTCGCTCCGAAGGCAAAGCGCAGGGCGAACTCGAAGCGGCGCTGTGCTACCGCATAGCTGGTGACGCCGTACATGCCGATGGCCGCAAGCAGGATGCTGATGAGCGCGAAGCTTCCGAAGAGCGTGGAGCGGAAGCGCTCCGTGCGGAGTGAGTCGCCCAGGCTGTCGCTCATGGTCGTGGTAGTGACGGCGATGGCGGGGTCGAAGGCACGGATGCGTTGCGCGGCGAGATCCAGCATTGTGCGTGGGTCGGCAGCGGTCCGCAGCAGGATCTGCGTATCCGTGGCGGCCCGCGGATGCTGCGCGATGGGAACGTAGAAAGTCGGTGCCAGCTTCACCGCGGGGCTTTCCTGGACTGCGTCTTCCACCACGCCGACGATACGCGTGCCCCTATCGTTCTCGTCGAGCCCGAAGACAAGTTCCTGGCCAATAGGATCGCGATCGGCAAAGCTCTGCCGCTGCATGGAGCGCGTGATCACGGCCACGTTGGGTGCGGCGGCCGTGTCCTGCGGGCTGAGCGCGCGGCCCCGCAGCAAGGGGATGCTCATGAGCTTTAGGTACTCCGGACTGACCGGAATCACGTTGGCGATGGGCAGATCGGCACCCGGTTCAAAGCTGGTGCGGCCCTGAATGGCATACTTTACATCGACCGGGGAGAGCGAGGGCGCACCCATGACCGCCGCGGCCGCGTAGACACCCGGCGTGGCGCGAAGCCGATCCAGCAAGGTTTCCAGGCGAAGCACGTGGTTAATGCCGTCCTTCTCCTGCGAGGGCGCGTGAATGTCCGCCAGGAGCAGACGATCCGGCTGAAAGCCCAAATCCGTGTGTGCGAGCTTCTGCATCTGCTGGACCAGCAGTGCGCTGCCGACGCAGAGCACAAAGGTGAGCGCAACCTCACCCACCATGAGCGCGGAGCGGAGACGCGCGCCGCCACCGCCCGCCATGCCGCGCGAGGCATCCTGCTTCAGCGCGGAGGCGGGATCGACATGCCACGAGCGCCACACCGGCAGCACCGCCGTGAGCAGCATGAGCGTGGTGCTGACCACGAAGCAGACAGCCACGACATGGCCGTTCAGGGCAATGCCTGTCCGCTGCAGCTCGGCAATGCGCGGCAGGTCCTTGGGTGCCAGGTGGAGTAGCAGCCTGGTGAGCGGAATGCCCAGCAGTATGCCGGTAATGCCACCGGCAACCGCGATCACCAGCGACTGAGCGAGCGCGAGCCGCGCCAGACGTGTGCGGGAGGCGCCGAGGGCGTTGAGCAGTGCCATCCGCTGGCCCTGCGTGGTGGAGCGCACCAGCTGCAGGTGCGTGATGTTGGCGCAGACGATGAGCAAAATGACTGTGACGGCGGCGAGCAAAAGGCGCAGCATGGGCCGGACCTGGCCAACGAGCTGCTCCTGCAGCGGGACGGCGACGAGCGTCTTCTCGCGATCCTCGGGGTAAGCCGAGGCGAGCCGGGCAGAGAGCGTTTCGAGCTCGGCCGTGAGGTCACCGGGCTTGCTGCCCGGCCGCAGGTGCATGATGGCCTGCTGGTTATAGGCGCTGCGCGCGGGAGAGAGTGGCCGGTCCGGTACTTCCATCCAAACGGAAGTACCGGCCGGGAAAGCAAAGCCGTCCGGCAGAACGCCCGCGATGGTACGGGTCTCACCATATGCGGAGAGAACGTGACCGAGCGCCGCAGAGACAGAGCCGAAGTGCTGCCGCGCAAAGCTGCTGCTTACCAGCGCATCGGAAGGTGCGTCCGCATTGTTGAGAAAGAGCCGGCCTGCGCTCGGCTGAACACCCAGGAGCTCTCCGAAACGGCGGCTGACCAGAGCGATCTTGAGGTACTCGCCGTGGCCATCCATCTGGACACCACTGTTGAATCCCCCGCTGTAATAAGCGGCGGCATCAATGGAGTGCAGTTCCTTCGCAGCATCTACGAAGTCATCACCGCCAATGTAGGGATGAACGCGGTTCTGCTTGGTGAAGCGCGTATCAAGCGCGAAGATGCGGTCTGCCTCACGATAGCCGAGCGGGCGCAGGAGAACCGTATCGACGACGCTAAAGATGGCCGCGTTGGCACCGATGCCGATGGCCAGAGTGAGGATCGCGGTGAGCGCGAAGCCGGGAGCGCGACGGAGCTGGCGGGCGGCGTAGCGTAGGTCGGACCAGAAGCTTTGGCCGGTGGTGCTCATTGTCGGTCTCCTTTTTGGTGTGTTGTTTACTGACTGAAAGTGGATTTTTCTACGGGGCTATTTGCCTGTGGATGTTCCTGAACCCACCCATGACGATGAAGCTGTCATGGATGGGGCACCCGGGTTCTTTGCTTACCCGGAACACGACGAGCATCCGTCCTTTTACAGCGGTGCTCCTGCGCTGGTGTAGCCGGTGCGGTACTCCTGTTCGGCTTGCGCCAGCAGGTGCTGCAGTTCGCCTTCGGCGACGACCTTGCCATCGAAGAGGTGAATCTGCCGTTGCGCGTGAGCGGCGAAGCGGGGGTCGTGCGTCACCATGCAGATCGTTGCACCCTCGGCGTGCAGCTCGGCCAGCAGGCGCATCACGGCCTCGCCGTTCTTCGAATCCAGGTTGCCGGTGGGTTCGTCCGCCAGCAGGATGCTGGGCGAGCCGGCCAGCGCGCGGGCCACGGCAACACGCTGCTGCTGACCGCCGGAGAGTTGCGCGGGGTAGTGTCGCAACCGGTGCGCCATGTTCACGCGCTCCAGTGCCTGCTGCACGCGGGCCTTGCGGTCGGCGGCGGCCATGCCGCTGCGGTAGGTGAGCGGCAGCTCCACGTTTTCATACACGGTCAGGTCGCCGATCAGGTTGAAGCTCTGAAAGATGAAGCCGATCTCCTGGTTGCGGATGCGGGAGCGGTCGGCGAAGTTCAGGTTGGCAACCTCCTTGCTGTTCAGCGTGTACTGGCCGTCGCTCGGCGTGTCCAGCAGGCCCAGGATGGACAGCAGCGTGGACTTGCCGCAGCCCGATGGGCCGGACATGGCGACGTACTCGCCGCGGGCAATGGAGAGGTGCACGCCGGAGAGAGCATGCGTTTCGATCTCGTCGGTGTAGAAGACCTTGGTCAGGCCGTCGATGTGGATCAGTGCGTTGGCGGGTACGGCCATAACGGAAGTCTCCTTGTAGGTAGTAGGTAGTAGGTAGTAGGTAGTAGTAGTGGGTGGTAGGTAGTAAGTTGCCGAGAATTCGTTGCGAGTGTCTTATCCGTTCGGCT
>CAXTPQ010000010.1:0-7793 GCA_964246215.1 uncultured Terriglobus sp.
ATCTGTGTCGTTCGAAACAGTCGCTGCAAGCTTTAGTCGCGCAAGCCTGCAGCGATCCATAAGGAAAATTACGACAGCAGTGCCGCAAGCTCTGCTTCGGCCTTCTCCAGACCTGCTTTTGCCTGCTCCGGGCCACGGTTCTGGTTGCTGGCAATCACAAACGTGACATCGGTGAGACCGAGGAAGCCGAAGATGCCGCGCAGGTGCGGTTCCTGCATGTCGTACGCGTGCGCCGGTGAGTCTTTGCTGTAATCACCACCGCGGGAAGAGAACACGTAGACCTTCTTGCCGGGCGGAATCAGGCCGGATGGGCCCGCAGGACCATACTGAAAGGTCAGTCCGTTTCGTACGATCAGGTCGATCCACGCCTTCAGCGAAGCAGGAAAGCCGAAGTTCCACATGGGCACCCCCACAACGAGCGTGTCCGCATCCAGCAACTCGTGGGTAAGCTTGTCGGAAAACTCCAGCGCCTGCTTCATCTCGGGCGTGCGCTGATCCGGCGGAAGGAACCCGCCGTTGATCATGACCTCATTGACATAGGGCAGCGTTTCGTTCGTTGTGTTGTGGTGCACCACGGTGATGCCGGCGTGCTTGGCGGTGAATTGATCAACAAACTTGTGAGAGAGAGCACTGGAGTTGGACTCGCGACGCGGGCTCGAATCGATGTGCAACAGGCTTGGCATGGTTGTTTCTCCGGGTCCTTCATCGGACCTGCTTTTGGATGGGCTTAGCTCTGCGTAGATTCAGAATGACTGTTCAGAAAGGTCGCGCGCACCCGAAAGACATTTCACGAGAGAAGCCTGTGGCTGGCGAGTGCCACGGTCGAAAGTGAACAGCTCCCGACTTGGCAAAGCGATTTCGGCGATGGCGACAAGGCCGCGCACGCTGTTGCAGAGAAACGCGGCTTCTGCCGCACGAAGGTCTCTGAGGGAGAGTACCGCCTCCTCCGCTCCGGCATTCTGCAGAAGAAACTCGCGATAGATGCCCGGCAGCACACCGCACCGAAGGGGTGGCGTTAAGAGCCGTCCGCCCGCCTGAAGAAACAGGTTGGTCACACAACCTTCGGTCAGTTCGCCGAGTGCATTCAGGAAAAGAACTTCGTTGAAGCCGTCTATCTGCGCCTGCGCAAAACTTTCGTCGTAAAGGGTGCGAAAGGTGGTTTTATGCCGGAGCGCGGGATCGTCCGCCGATGTTTGCACGGAAGACAGTCGAACGCGGAGCGCCGCGGGCCAGTCTTTGAGCGGGCTGGTCGCCGTGTGCAAGGTCCCATCACGCGCCAGGGTCAGGCGAATCCGCCAGGGCCCATGGGCAGGGATGTTGCGATCCAGCTCATGACGAATGCGATGGAGATCGCATTGGTAACCAAGCGCGGTTGCGGATCGAGCCAGTCGTTGGAGATGGCGCTCCAGCAGGGCGATCTGTCCGTCCACGGCGAGCATCGTTTCAATCAACTCCAGGGGCTTGCTGCATCGCTGAACAAATTGTGACTTGAGCAGGCATTCGCGATATTCCTCTTCCGCGTGGGAATCCGCGACGATGCCCCCGCCCACTCCCATCGCCGCGACACTTGTTGCGGTGTCCAGGACAAGGGTGCGGATTGCCACCGAGAAGGCGGCGCTTCCGTCCGGGGCGATGTGTCCGATCGCGCCGGTGTAGACGCCCCGCGCCGCGGGCTCGATGTGATGAATCAGTTCCATGGTGTGCCGCTTGGGTGCGCCCGTGATGGAGCCGGAAGGGAGGAGTGCGGTGAAGATTTCTTGCCAGCTCAGGCGCGGCCGCAGCTGTCCCGTGACCGTGGAGACCATCTGATGCACGGTTGGATATGTCTCCACGCGCAAGAGATCATGAACTTGCACGCTGCCCATTTCGCAAAGCCGTCCCACGTCATTGCGCAGCAGGTCGACAATCATCACGTGCTCGGCCCGGTTCTTTGGATCGGCTTTGAGCGCGGATGCCGCGCCGGCGTCGGCCTGTGCATCGGGTTCGCGCGGTGCCGTGCCTTTCATGGGGCGCGTAACGATCTGGCCCGCTGCCGTGCGGCGGAAGAAGAGTTCCGGAGAGAATGACAGAACGTTGGGTGCCGTACCCAGCCGGACGACGGCGGAGTAGCTGGAAGGCTGTTCATGTGTGAGTCTGTCGTAAATCTCACGCGGTGAACTGTTGCAGCCCGATTGCATTTGCAGAGTCAGGTTCACCTGGTAGGTGTCGCCTGCTGCAATCCATCGATGAATTTGTGCGACTCGTTCTGTGTAGTCCGGCACGGAGACGCCCGGCATCATCGCGAGGTCGAGTGGCACCTCCAGCGGCATTACCGAAGCCTTTTCCAGATCCGGTGACGAGGCGAGATGATCGAAAACTTCCGGTGCGCGGTATGCGCCAAAGATGGCCAGCGGCAGCTTCTGCGGCAGTGGGTGAGCCGGCAGGCCCTGCAGCAGTGCTCCTGCCTCGTATGTCAGAAACCCGGCGAGATGCAAACCCTCCGCCAGGGCACAGTCAATCTCGTCAAAGAAGCCGTTCAGGTTCGCGGCTTCAGCCACCAGCAAGCGAACGAGCTTCCGGAAGAGATAGCTGCGATGCTGCTCGAAGCTTGGCAGCGTGCTTTCCAGCAGCAGTGTATCGGCTTCGTGAAAGGCTAGATCCCGCCAACTCCGCGGAAGGACCCGCCAATGCTCAGGAGAGTTCACCGCACCAGTGTCGTGTCGCGCACTTTGCACCGCTATGCTTCCCGGTGCGCACTAAGCGCTGGATGGCCGCGTGATGATCATGGCTCGCGAGGCGACGCCGGCGGGGCAACAGTAATGCCGTTTGCGCTTGGCATCCAGCCACACCACGTCACCGTTTTCCAGCGTTACCGTCTCCGATTCCGAACTAAGAATAAGGCGGCCCTCCAGGATGAAAGTAAACTCGATTCCATCGAAAAGTTTGGGCCGGAAGACGGCGTCGTCGTTGGACCGCGCGAACTCCGCCACGCAGGGAATCAACTGATCGTCGGAGACCAGAGCGTGCATGCTTTCTGAGAGGAAAGAGGGCGTGGCGTCAGCATTCTGGTGGATGCGGACACGTTCGTTGCGCCGCATGATGCGGAAAGTCACGGGCGCATCATCACGGAAAAAATAGGACAGGTCTTTCTCAAAGGTCATGGCGATGCGCGCCAGATTGCGGACAGTTGGGATGACGCGGCCTGTTTCCAACTGCGATAGAAAGCTGGCGGACAGTCCTGTGCGGGTTCCAAGCTCAACCAGGCCCATGCTGCGGCGGGAGCGGAGCCGGCGGATGCGGTCACCAATCTGCTTGGCCTCAAGTGTTGCCTCGACCTGCTCCGCGTTGACCGTATCTACCCCGGAGACATTCACGGGCTGGTCAGGCATCTGCTCTAGCAGTCGATCCTGCAGTGGCTTCAAGGTCTGATCCGCAATCATCTCGAGGGAGTTCATATTTCTATTGTGACGGAATCAAAAGAAAAGAAGCTGCCTCAACGTGGGCAGCTTCTTTTCTTTTATGTCGGACATCGCCGAAGCGCTTAGAACTCCTCGCCGAAAGCGACCTCACCGGCGACCGCGGTCTGGTAGGCGGAAACGCGGCGCTCAAAGAAGTTCGTCAGTTCCTGCACATCCTGCAATTCCATGAAGCTGAAGGGGTTCTTGGTCTTGAAGTGGGGCTCAATGCCGAGCCGCTGCAGGCGGGAGTCTGCGACGTAGCCCAGGTAGGCGCGCATGTCGCGAACGGACAAGCCAGCGACACCGCCCGAGAGCAGGTCTTCGGCGAACTGCGCTTCGCAGTCCACAGCGTCTTCCAGCATTTCGATAATCTGCTGTTCCAGCCGAGCGTCCCACAGGTCCGGCTCCTGCTGGCGGACGACGTTCACCACTTCAAACGCGAACTCCAGGTGGCAGCTCTCGTCACGGAAGACCCAGTTGGTGCCGGAGGCAAGACCATGCAGCAGGCCCTTGCTGCGGAAGAAGTAGACATAGGCGAAGGCCGCGAAGAAGAACAGACCCTCAATGCAGGAGGCAAAACAGATCAGGTTCAGCAGGAAGTTGCGGCGGTCTTCACGCGTTTGCAGCGTGTCCAGCGCCTGAATGGAATCCATCCACTTCATGCAGAAATCGGCCTTCTTCATGATGGAAGGAATATTCTCGACGGCGGCAAAGGCCTCGGCGCGTTCGTCCTGGTCGGGAACGTAGTTGTCCAACAGCGTCAGATAGAACTGCACGTGCACGGCTTCCTCATACAGCTGGCGTGAGAGGTAGAGGCGTGCTTCCGGCGAGTTCACGTGCTTGTAGAGATTCAGCACCAGGTTGTTCGAGACGATCGAATCGCCCGTGGCGAAGAAGGCGACCAGCCGCTTGATGGTGTGGATCTCTGCCGGCGAAAGCTTGGAGCGCAGATCGACCAGGTCGGTGGCGAAGTCGACTTCTTCCACGGTCCAGGTGTTCTTGATGCCATCGCGGAACATGTCATAGAACTGCGGATACTTCATGGGCCGCAGGGTCAGGCACATACCGGGATCGAGAATGGATTCGGGCGCGGCGACGGACGAGCCGGTGGGGATCGGTGCGGCGACGGTGATGGGATCGAGTGTGGCAGACATGAGGTTCTCCTGAAACGGTGGTGCACTAAAAGGGTTTGAATGCCTGACTTTAGGACAGCGTTCGAGTCCTGATGGTAGGCGGAGTCATTACATGGATTTTGTAGCCGAGAACCCACCCTTTTGCGATAGAGCCGCGAAAGAATGGGGCACCCGGTTCTTCGACTATTGGCAGGCTTCGCAGCTTTCCGGGTTTTCGAGCGAGCAGGCGATGGCATCAGCTGCGGAAGTGGCGGCGATGGATGCCGGCTGTGTTTCAGACGGCACCGGTTCGGAAGCCTGAAGACTTGCAATGACGCCGGACTTCGCTATTGTGGGATTTGCGGAACTCATCGCGCCGCGCTGTACCGTGGTCTTGGCGATCTTGGTGGCTGGGCGCGAGCGCAGGTAGTAGGTCGTCTTCAGGCCCGACTTCCACGCAAACATATACATCGACGAGAGCCGGCCGATGTTGGGTGACTCGGCAAAAAGATTGAGCGACTGCGCCTGGTCGACGAAGGCATTGCGCGCGGCGGCCATCTCGATGAGCGAGCGCATCGGTACCTCCCACACGGTGCGGTAGACGAGCTTGATTTCGTCAGGGAGTTCATCGATGTTTTGAATGGAGCCTTCACTCACTTTGAGCTTGTTGCGCATGGTCTCGTTCCACATGCCGCGGCCCTTCAATTCTTCGATCAGGTAACGGTTGACCTGCAAAAATTCGCCGGAGAGTGTTTCGCGCTTGAAAAGATTGCTGATCTGCGGCTCGATGCACTCATAGCAGCCAACGATAGAGGCGATGGTGGCCGTGGGCGCAATGGCGATCAGCAGGGAATTGCGAATGCCGGACTTGCGAATGCGCCCGCGCAGTTCCTCCCAACGATCGGCACCGGTCGGCTCGACCTTCCACAGGTCGAACTGGAATTGGCCGCTGGCCAGCCGTGTTTCCGGGAACGACAGGTGGGGCGCGGACTTTTCCGCCAGCGTCACCGAGGCGCACAGGGCGTGGTAATAGATCTCCTCCTGGATTTTGGCGGAGAGGGCCTGAGCTTCCGGTGAGTCGAAGGGCAGCCGCATCTGGAAGAACACATCCTGCAAGCCCATGACGCCCAGACCCACCGGGCGCCAGCGATTGTTGGCGTCCGCAGCCTGCTTCACCGGGTAGTAGTTGATGTCGATGACGCGGTCGAGCATGGGCACGGCAATGCGTACCGTGTTGGCAAGCTTTTCAAAGTCGAAAACCACCTCGCCCCGAGCATTTATGGTGACGTGCCGCGCCAGGTTGATGGAGCCCAGATTGCAGACGGCGGTTTCGTCCTTGCTCGTCACCTCAGTGATTTCCGTGCACAGGTTCGACAGGTGGACGACGTTGCCAGGTGCGCCGGTCTGGTTGTTCTTCAGATTGCAGGCGTCCTTGAAGGTCATCCAGCCATTGCCGGTTTCAGCCAGTGAACGCATCATGCGGGCGTACAGGTCGCGTGCCTTTACCTGCTTGGAATAGAGCTTCTCCGCTTCGGCTTTCTCAAAGGCGGCGTTGAACTCCTCGCCGTACAGATCAGGGAAGTGCGGCACGATCTTCGGGTCGAAAAGCGACCACATGCCGTCCTGATCCACGCGCTGCATGAACAGGTCGGGTATCCAGTTGGCGGTGTTCAGGTTGTAGGTGCGGCGGCTCACGTCGCCGGTGTTTTCGCGCAACTCAAGAAAGCTTTCGATGTCGGCGTGCCAGGGCTCGAGATAGACGCAGCACGCACCCTTGCGCTTGCCGCCCTGGTTCACCGCGGCAACAGAGGAATCGAGTGTACGCAGCCAGGGGATGATGCCGTTCGACAGGCCGTTGGTGGCGCGAATCAGCGAACCCTCCGATCGCACACGGTGAAAGGCCAGGCCGATGCCGCCAGAAAATTTCGACAGCAGCGCGACGTCTTTATAAGCGTCGTAGATCGACTCCAACGAGTCGCCCGGCGAGTCATGCAGATAGCAGCTCGACATTTGTGGATGCCGGGTGCCGCTGTTGAAGAGCGTCGGCGAGCTCGGCATGTAGTCGTGTGCGGCGATCAGATGATAGAACTCGATGGCCTCATGCGGCGTGCCGGCCAGGCCGCAGGCCACGCGCAGAAAGAAATGCTGCGGCGTCTCAATCACCTTGCGCGAGATAGGGTCGCGGAGCAGGTAACGGTCATACACGGTGCGCAGGCCGAAGTACTCGAAGCGGTCCGACATGTTTTCGTCGATGGCGTGGTTCAGCTTGCGGGCGTGCACGCGAACGAACTCTGCCGTGGCGGGTGAAACGATGCCCTTCTGCGCGCCGTACTCGACCGACTGCGAAAACGAGTGCAGGTTCTGGTTCGCGACTTCCTTGATGATGGTCGCGAGCAGCAGCCGGGCCGCGAGCTTGGAGTACTGCGGCTCTTCCGCGATGAGCGAAGCAGCAGTGTCGATGGAGATCGAGTCCAGTTCACGCGTCGTCGCGCCGTCATACAGGCCGCCGATGGTCTTCGACGCGATGCGGATGGCGTCCACGTGGGAGAGGCCCTGTGAGCAGCGCTGCACCGCGCGCACGATCTTGTTCACGTCCACTGATTCCAGCGAGCCGTTGCGCTTCTTTACGTGCATCACCGGCGTTTCCTCCCGCACGGGAAAGCCGGGGGTGATGTCGGAAAGGCTGGTCTGAAAAGTGGTCGTTGCCATGGTGCTCCTTGCTCAATGTGAAGGGAGGCGGCAGCACCGCCTCGTGATCCTGAATGCCGGCTGTACGGCCGCGTGAGTCTGTGCCTGCTGTGCTGTGCGTCTATCTGCCCGGAGAAGGAAAGCATCCAACCATTTCACTGGCTTTTGCTGCGACCGGCTCCGCTTCGTGTCCAACCGATTTCTGCAGCATCCCTACTGTAGCTCGGGCCACCTGCCGTTGCAAGCACAAGATGTAGGGGTATTGTGGAAAGCTGATCGCGGCCTGTGCTGGCTTTGGTCCGGCAGAGCTAACCTGTCGCGAACCTTCACCTTACGCCAAAGCCGATCGTGGAAAAGGCGTCGGCATCTTGAAAACCGGTCCGGTCAGGTGTTGGCATGACGCCGGATCGCCAGAGATTTTGGCCAGACGCGAACTCGCGATAAACTGCATAGGCACGGAGAGTTGGCAGAGCCCGGTTGAATGCACCTGACTCGAAATCAGACATCGTCGCAAGGCGATCGGGGGTTCGAATCCCTCACTCTCCGCCACATCTTT
>CAXTPQ010000010.1:7893-14398 GCA_964246215.1 uncultured Terriglobus sp.
GAATCCCTCACTCTCCGCCACATCTTTCTTATCTGCCCATCATCGAAGATTTCGATTTGATCGAGGTTGAGCAGTTTTGATCGGCGCGCTGTGGACCCGGCTGTTTCACGTGGTCCGCGTTATGCACGGCGTGTCACCCGAAAGACAGCATGATCGACTTCGTTCAATGGCGGCGCATTGAAGAAACCGCGCTGCGGGCGGGCTTTGTGCGGGCGGGCATCGCCGCCGTCCCGCTGCCGGGCTCGGCGGAGGAACAGCAGCAGCGCGACCGCTTTCTGGAGTGGATTGCCAATGGCCACAACGGTGAGATGGCATGGCTGGCCCGCGCCGGTGAAGATGGCGTGCCGCTGCGGTCGTCACTGACGCGGGCTGCACCGTGGGCGCGGAGCGTGGTGATCTGCGCTGCGAATTACAACGCTGGCGGACCACTCTCCACCGATGCCGCACCGGCCGATGCAGCCTGGATTGCACGGTACGCCTGGAGCGGTACGCCCTCCGGCACTGGCGAGATGTGGCCCAAGGATTATCACGGGGTGCTGCTCACCCGGTTGCGCGAAGTGGAGCGGGCCATCGCCGATGCGGCTCCGGCGGCACGCACACACGCTTATGTGGATACGGGTCCCGTGGTGGAGCGGCATCTTGCGCAGATTGCGGGCCTGGGCTGGATTGGAAAGAACACCTGTGTGATGAATCAGCAGGACGGTAGCTGGCTGCTGCTGGGAGTGGTGCTCACGTCGCTGCCATTGGCATCGGAAGCGGCGCTGCTGCCCGCGGCCGACCGCTGCGGCAGTTGCACGCGCTGCCTGGACGCCTGTCCCACGGACGCGCTGATCGCGCCACGGCAGATGGATGCGTCACGCTGCATCTCCTACCTGACGATCGAGAAAAAAGGCAGCATCCCGGAAGAGTTGCGCGTCGGCATGGGGCGGCAGGTGTTTGGTTGCGATATCTGCCAGGATGTCTGCCCGTGGAACCGCCGCGCCCCGATCTCGCACGACCCGGAAATGCAGCCGCGGCCGGAGCTGATCAACCCTTCGCTGGATTGGCTTGCCTCGCTGGACAGCACCGGCTTCAAGCGCAGCTTTCGCGGCTCACCCCTGGAGCGGACCGGCCGGCGCCGGCTTCAGCGGAACGTGGCCATCGCGATGGGGAACTCGGGCGACAAAACACACCTGCCCCGTTTGGAGAGCTGGACGAAAGGTACTGATCCCATGCTGGCCGAGGCCGCTGCCTGGGCGATACAGCAGCTCACCAAAGCACATCTCAACGATTCGCCGGCTGCTGCTCAGGCCGAAGTGTCCGTCAAGCCCGGAAACCAGGCCACGCTCTGCTAGCATCGGTGCAAACCAGTCCGGCCCGATCCTGCCATGCTCTCCATCACACCCCCGACAACCACCCCCGGTACGCCCGCTGAACCACCCAGGCTAGCAGCGGCGGAAGAGCCGTCAGCAGGATTTGAAGAGCCGTCAGCAGGAATTGAACAGCCGCCAGCGCAGGGCAAAGCAGAAAGCAGTCCAGCCTCCAAGGGCATTCCCGGAGAAGTTTCCAAAGACGCACTCCGGCACGTACCGGGCGAGCGCGAACGGTGGCCCACACCCGTGAGCGGCGGCCTGGGCGCACAGAGCATGGCGCTGCTGAAATACCTGACGCAGACGGACGTGCACACCTATGCTTTCTCCGTCGCGGCCAACGTCATTCTGTCGCTCTTTCCGTTCATCGTGCTGCTGCTCACACTGTCTGACCAGGTCTTCCACTCAGCGAACATGCGCAACGTGGTGGGGCAGCTGATGCACAGCTTTCTGCCCACGGGTCAGGACTTCGTGATGCGCAACATGGCCCTGCTGGCGCACCCGCGCAAGGGTGCCCAGCTCTTTTCCGTGGTCATGCTGGTGATCAGTTCCACGGGAGTCTTTCTGCCGCTGGAAGTGGCGCTGAACAATGTATGGCATGCGCCCAAAAACCGGAATTATCTGCACAACCAGGTAGTCGCGCTGGGCCTGGCGATTTCAGTGGGTGTGCTTGCCATGCTCTCGGTGGCGATCTCGGCCGGCCAGCAGGCAGTGCTTGGATTCCTCTTCTTCGGGCATACGGATAACCTGGCGTACACGCTTATTTCACGCTTTTTTCTGAGCCTGCTTGCCGGTATGAGCAGCATGGCCATGTTCTTCCTGATCTATTGGATCCTGCCGAACCGCAAGGTGCCTGCACGCGCCGTGCTGCCTACCGCCATCGTGACCGGCATGCTTTGGGAGGGTGCAAAGCACCTCTACATCGCTGCCCTGCCATGGCTCGATTTTCAGCGGGTCTACGGTCCGTTTTACATCTCCGTCGGATTGATGATGTGGGCTTTCTGCTCCGGCCTGATCCTGCTGGCGGGCGCACACTTTTCCGCCACACGCTATGCGCTGCAACTGGCCACCATGGAGGAAGCACGGTCCGCGACCGAGGCCGGCGGGGATGAGGAATAGCCATGGCCGTCCGCTTGCCGCGCCGCCGCTCCAGTCCCAATTCCGACGCGCAGTACCGTCCGTCGGCCACTCCTGTCACGGGGTTTGGGCCCATTCCGCCCCTGGTGCGGCTGCTCGCTCTGATCACGGTCCTTAGCTTTGCCCTGGCACTCATCCCCGGATGGCTGCACACGCTCTTCGGCATCCTGCGCTGGCTGGCGTTGGCGGCATTGGCCGGCTTTACCTTGGTCTATGCCGTGCGGCGGATGCAGCATGGCTTGCTGTGGCGGCTGCGCAACAAGCTGGTGCTGACGTACCTGCTCATCGGACTTGCGCCGGTGCTTCTCTTCTTTACGCTTGTTTTTCTGGCCGCGTATGTTGCGGCTGGGCAGTTCGCAATCCACCTGGCAACTTCGCATTTGCAGGCTCAGCTGGAAGAGTTGGGCCAAAGCAATCTGGCAATGGCACGCCATGCCGAAAGACGCTGGAGCACAGCTACGCCGGACCAGCCGTTGATGCTTCCGGAAGTCCGCGAACGGGCTGAAACGCTCACAGGGAAAGACAGTGCCACAGGGTTGCAAATGGCATTTTTCCATGCAGCCGAGCCGCTCGCCATGCCCGGGCTTACCGGGCACGCACGCACACCGCTGGGCTGGCAGGCATGGCTTGCGAGGCGCAGGGAGGACAGTTATCGCGCCATTGTGGAGGAGGGCGGGCTGCTTTATCTGGCGGCGGCGGATCGCGTGATCCTGAGCGATGGCCAGCCCTTGACCGTAATCTCCAGCGTGCCGCTGAACCACGACCGGCTCGTGGCTGTGGCCGCCGGCCTGGGCCGTGTGGAACTGCTGCCCGGCCTGGGTCCGCAGCCGAAGCATCAGAGTTCCACGGCGGAGTTGCAGCAGGCGCGCATTGCCGGCGGCAGCGCGCCACCCGCGGTAAACCTGCTGGATGTGCGTGTGGGTTTCTTTTCCACCTTGCCGGTGCGCGAGTGGGAAAGTGGCGTTGCGCGTGGCGTGCCGCTGGACGTGGAGTCGCGGCCGTCGCGGCTGTATGACCAGCTCTTTGCCGCGGCGCTGACCGGCACCATCACGGACACAGTCCGCGTCGTTTTTCTTGGGATTTGTGTGGTTTTTGCGCTCATCGAAGCATTTGCGCTCTGGATGGGTCTGCGCCTGAGCCGCACTGTGACGGAGTCCGTGGAAGACCTCTACGCCGCGACCATCAGCATTGACCGGGGCGAGTTGCAGCACCGTATTGCCGTGCAGCGCGATGACCAACTTGCGGACCTGTGCCGATCCTTCAATCGCATGAGCTGGTCGCTTGGCCGCCTGCTGGAGGAGCAAAAAGAGAAGGAGCGCATTGAAAGCGAGTTGACCATTGCGCAGGAGGTGCAGGCCAACCTCTTCCCCGCGGCCCAGGTAACTCTTTCCACGCTGGATCTGCACGGCATCTGCCGCCCGGCACGCACGGTTTCCGGTGATTACTATGACTTTCTCACCTTTGAAAGCGACCGGGCCCGAGCCGATGGTCAACTCCGCGGCGAGATCAGCGGGCTTGGGATCGCTCTCGGGGACATTAGCGGCAAGGGTATCTCCGCGGCACTTCTGATGGCGACTTTGCACTCGGCGGTGCGCGCCTACCGCTTTGCCAGCGAGGAGATGCTGACACCGGCCTCGCTGACGGCCACGAACGGTGAGTCACAGGAGTGCAGCGAGCTGTTTGCGTCACCGGCGCGCATGCTGGGTCTGCTCAACCGGCATCTATACCGGTCCACCACGGCGGAAAAGTATGCCACGCTTTTTCTGGCTCACTATGACTGCGCAGCGGCAAAGCTGACCTATGCAAATGCCGGACAGCTGCCGCCCTTTCTCTTGCGGGTGGACGGCAGGATCGACCGGCTGGACCGCGGGGGGACCGTCGTTGGTCTGATGGACGGCATGACTTATGAGGAGGAGTCGCTCCACATGAATTCCGGGGACATCCTGATTGCCTATTCCGACGGCGTCACCGAGCCCGAGAACGACTTCGGCGATTTTGGCGAAGACCGCCTGATCGAACTGGTACGACGCTTCCGCAATGAGCCGCTGGAGGTCATCTCCGCGGAAGTAATGAGCGCGCTGAATGCCTGGATCGGCGAAGGCGAGCAGCCGGATGACATCACGCTGGTGCTGGCGCGGCAGGGGTGAAGAAAGTAGATAGTTGAAAGTAGGTAGTTGCAAGTATGCAGATCGGAGCAGGGGTCAGGATTAGACAGTCAGGCAGGAATGGACTGAAGCACCACCTGCTTGCTTCTTACCACCTACTCCGTACTACTTACTACCTACTACTTATTACCTACTACTACCTGCTTGCTTCTTACCACCTACTCCGTACTACTTACTACCTACTCCGTACTACTTACTACTACTTGTCCTTCACCCGGAACGCCTTTACCGCGATCGCATTCGGCTTGGGTCCGGCCGGCAGCATGGTGAAGAGTTCCGGGCCGTTGCGGTCGCGGGTGCGGATGACCGCCACGTCGCCGCTGCGTGCGTTGGCGGCCAGCATCAGGTGCTCGTCGGCGGACATGGCAATGGCGTCCGGCCCTGAGCCGGTGCGCACACCTCCCGCGATCCGGCCGTCATCGATCGAATAGATACTGAGGGAGTCCGCGCCGAAATTCGAAATCCACAGCGTGCTGTTGTCCTGGCTCACCAGTCCGCGCACGGGTTGCGTGCCGATGCGGTACGTCCCCCCCACCTCGTTCGTTCCCGTGGAGATTTCGCTCATGGAGCCGGAGTCGAAATTCGAGACAAACAGCTCGCCGCCATCCGGTTTGACCGCGAACTGTACGGGGGATTTACCCACCTGCAGTCTTGCCAGCACGTGGTCCTTTGTCTGCGAAGCGTCCTGCCTGGCTTCCCAGGAGTCTGGCGGGATGGCGAGTGACAGCGCCATCACATTGTTGCCGCCGGAACATGCAATAAAGGCCTTGTTCGATGGCTGTCCGGGGTTCAGCGGAATGATGGCGATGTCCGTCGCGCCGGGGCACTGGTCGAAGGTGGCGCGCAGCCTCGGCGCACTTTTGAAATCGCTGAAAACGTCATAAACGGAGACGCTGCCGCTACCGCGATTGGACACGACCAGCGTCCTGCCGTCTGGCGAAATTTTTGCCAAACCGGGCTGCTCGCCCGTGCCGGCCACGGCGACCTGGCGGTGCGCCGCTAGATCCAGAACACTCACCGCATTCGATCCGGCGTTTGCGACATAGCCGCGTTCGCCTTTGGTGTCGACAGAGATCGTGTACGGCTGACGGTGCAGCGGAATGGTCGCGGTGACTCCATTGGTCGACGCATCGATGACGCTCAACGTGCCATTGCCACCCGCCGCGCCCGTGTTGACGACGTAAACTTCGTTGCGAACTGGATTGCTGGAAACGCCGGTCGGGTTCGTGCCCACCTGCAGCACGCGGTCCTGCCGCATGTTGACCAGGTCGAGAACGCTTACGGTGCCATTGCCACCGCTAGTGACATACGCGTACTCACGATAGCCGTCAGGGACGTCAGGAAAATGGCTGCGGCGGCAACCACTGACGGCGAACCCCCCCAGCGATGCAGCCGCAATCGCGATGCGTACGGTCCACGGGCGGAAGGGAAGAGGCACCGCTCCAGTCTACTTGGGGTCGCGTGTTTCTTCGAGCGCGCGGGAGGTGCGCGCCCACCGTGTCGCCAGCCATGCCACATAGCTCAGTTGGCCGGTGATCAAAAGCGTGTAGGCGATGTGAAGGTAACGCGAGCTTTCCGCGGAAAATTCCATCAGGCCTCCACCTCGATCAGGCGCATGGCCTGTTGTTCCTGGATGACCTGTTCACGGCGCAGGATCGCATAACGCGCCCAGATCAGCGTCGTGCCCCAGAGGAAGAAGGCGAGCAGATTCCAGAGAAAGACTGTCTTCATGACGGGATCAATGGAGCCATCGCCCGTGAGCACGGGGGCAGGATGCTGCGTGCGCCACCAGCGGATGGACATGAACACGATGGGCACGTTGACGCCGGCAAAGACGCTCAGCACCGCCGCAAC
>CAXTPQ010000010.1:14498-34499 GCA_964246215.1 uncultured Terriglobus sp.
ACATGAACACGATGGGCACGTTGACGCCGGCAAAGACGCTCAGCACCGCCGCAACGGTCTTGCCGCTCTCTTCCGCGGAAAATCGTCGCAGTAAGAGGTAGCTGACGTAGAGAAGCCAGAGGAGCAGGGTGCTGGTTGTGCGTGCATCCCAGGCCCACCAGATGCCCCATGCCGGCCTGCCCCACAGGATGCCGGCAGCCAAGCCGAGGCCCACGAAAAGCGCGGTCACCTCCGCCGAGGCAACGGCCAGCGCATCCATCTTCAGCGCCAGTGATTGATTGCGCCGCCGCAGCACAATGTAAGCGATAGACGCGAGCATATTCACGTAAGGCGTCACTTCGCCCACGATGTTCAGCGGGACGTGCCAGTAAAAAATTCGCTGCACCGGACCCATGGTCGCCTCAGTGGGTGCAACGTACATGGCCTGGTAGAAGCCGAAGCAGAGCAGCGCCACGGTGATGCCAGCCAGCAGATAGAAGAGTCGCTTCATGCTCCTGTCCAGTATCTCCGACTTCGTAAATGACCAGATATGTTTCTGCGGTCTCTGTGCCTGTTTGACCGCTATTCGGCGTGCAATACCGTGCCGAAGAGGAGCAGTGCCACGGTGGTGAACGCGACATCGAACCCGAGGAGGAGGTGGATCCAGATCGCCGGATCGAACTCGCCGGTGATGATGGATGTGGTGCTGTTGACCATGGCCAGCAGTGCGGGGATTTCAACTGGAAAGAGAATCATGGGCAGCAGCAAATCGCGGTTGCGGCTGCGCAGGCTGAGCGCGCTGAAGAAGGTTCCATTCAGCACCAGCGCCCACGTACCTAACGGCAGGATCAGCCATAGCAGGCGCGCCTCGCCCAGGATGTGCAGGTTGTAAAAGAGTACGAAGACTGGGACCAGTACCGCCTCGACGACAGAAACGAATAGAAAGTTCGCCAACGCCTTGCCGAGGAACAGTGCGGAGGGTGGTGCGGGCGAGAGCCGGTGTGCATCCAGCACCTGGTTGCGCTGCTCGCGTGCCCAGGAGCTGTTCAGCGACGTGGTTGCGGCGAAAAGCAGGCCCATCCAGGCCAGGCCGCCTGAGATCTGGCGGGCCAGTGTTGGATTCGATGTGGGATCGAAGGCCAGAGAAAAGACGACGGCAATCAGCAGCGTAAAGAAGAGCATGCCCACCACCGCATCGCGGCTGCGCCACTCCATCTGCAGGTCTTTGCGCAGGTGCAGCCAGACGACGCGGGCGTATTCGCGTACGGCATTCAAGCGGGATCACCCGGAGCGAGCGGCGCCCGGGTCAGGTCGGCCACGGTGGCGTGGGTTGCGCGCAAATAATCTGCCGGGGCCAGCAGGAGCTGCAGACCACGCATGCCGGCGGAGACACTGATCTCCGGAAAAAGTTCGATCGTCTCATCGGCAAAGACAGGGAAGTCCCGCTTGGCGGCGATGGCGGTGACGCCGCCGCGGATATACCCGGTGAGCGGTTCGACTTCCTTTAAAGGTGCCAGTTCGGCATTCTTTTCATGGGCCACGGTTGCAAGTTTCTTTAGGTCGAGTTCGGCGTCGCCGGGCAGAACGGCGAAGGCGTGTGTGCCGCTGGAGAGCCTGCAGACGAGCGTTTTGAAGACCTGTTCCACCGGCAATCCAATCCTGCGTGCCACGCTGGGCGCGGCCAGGTCCTCCGGATCGACCGTGTACTCGATGGTGCGGTACGCGATTGTGAGCCTGTCCAGATGGCGCGCGGCGTTGGTCTTCATGCGGCGGCGGCCAGCAGCGCCGCATCCCGCGGCTCGGTCACGACAGAACCCCTGCGCAGCCGCACGACGGAAGCCGCCACGCCGGTGACAAGTTCATGCTGATGGGTAGTAAGGATGATGGTGCGCGCCGGGGCTGAACCATCGGCCATCGGCCAGGTCAGAAAATCCTGCAAAAGAACCACGAGTTCACGCGCGCCTGTCGAGTCCATGTTGGAGAACGGCTCATCGAGCAAGAGCAGCTCCGGATCGGCCATGAGCACACGCGCCATGGAGACCCGTTGCCGCATGCCCTGGGAAAACTGGGAAACGGGCCGGCCCACGGAGGGGTCGAGACCGACGGCACGCAGCGCCATTTCCGGCGAGGCGTGGCACAGGGCGCAGCCGTCCGCGCTGCAGTGCAGCTGCGCGAAGTACCGCAGGTTTTCCATGGCCGAAAGCTCGTCGTACAGCATGGATGCGTGGCTCATGTAGGCCATGCGCGAGCGTGCCTGCTCCACACCGCCACCCAGCACACGGACTGTTCCGGAGCTGGGCGTGATGAGCCCGGCAAAGACGCGCAGGAGTGTTGATTTGCCCGCGCCGTTTTCACCTTGCAGAACGTGAATGCCGTGCCGAGTGAAGCTGCAGGTGACGCGACGCAGCGCGGCGAAGCTGCCGTAGATGCGCGATACTTCTTGAGCTTCTGCCACCGCAATCATTTGCGTCCTGAGTATAGCTTTACGGACATTTCCGACGGGGGCAATCGCCTCGCCTTCAGCGCAGGGCTGCAGCTGTTGGTGTGACCAGAGCTTTTTGCTGGCCTGGCTGCACTGGTGCGTATTTGCTGGCGCACTTGGCCTGCAGCTGATTGGCCTGGAAGACGCCATCGCGGCCAAGATGTCCCATCGCCAGCGCCTGCGCGTCGTCCTTGAAGGTGTCGGGTGGCGGCTCCATGCCGTTGTAGGTCACGGGCAGCTCATGGCCGAGTTCCAGCAGAACGAATTGCGCACGCGCGCCCGAGCGGTGAATCGATCCGGGCTTCACATTGCCGGCGACGCGCAAGTTGCGAGTGTAGGCCTTCTGGCCCATGCCCTGCATCTCACTAATGGTCACGTAGTAGCTTTTTGAGTCCTTTGCGCCACTGATGGCGAGATACAGCACAGTTGCCACAATGACCACCGTGGCAATTGAGATCTTGAGCGCCGAGCCGCTGTTCTTCATACATGTAAAGGCTAGCAGGGTGGGGCAAAGCAGGCCACCATCGAAAGTAGGAGCGGGCTGCTGCCGCGTATACTCAGCGCTGAGCGCAGCAACGCAGGAGACCCATCAATATGAGCACATTTGCGGCCCCGAACGGCAACGGACACAGTGCAAACGGCCACGGCACCGATGGCAAGGCAGGCAACGGCAACGGCGCTGCTTCCAATGGCAACGGCCTGAAGGCAAACGGGAGCGGTGCCAACTCAAACGGCTACGCCGTGCCGCAGCCGCGCGCCGAATGGATTGTGAAGCGCCGGGAAGAGGCCGCCCGCACCGGCGACAGCAACATGAGCCAGATGCACTTTGCACGCAAAGGCCTGATCACGGAAGAGATGGCGTATGTCGCGCATAAGGAAAAGCTGAGCGCCGAGTTCGTGCGCGATGAGATTGCCCGCGGCACCATGATCATTCCGGCCAACATCTGTCACCCGGAGTTGGAGCCGATGGCAATCGGTGTCGGCTCGCTCTGCAAGATCAATGCGAACATCGGCAACTCCGCCATACTCAGCAATGTGGATGAAGAACTGCGCAAGCTGCACACGGCCGTGCATTATGGTGCGGATACCGTAATGGATCTTTCCACAGGCGGCGATATTCCCATGATCCGGGAAGCCATCCTGCGCCATTCGCCCGTGCCCATTGGCACCGTGCCGCTGTATGAGGCGCTTAGCCGTGTTAAGCGCGTGGAAGACCTCAACATCGACCTTTACCTGGAAGTGATCGAAGAGCAGGCGCAGCAGGGTGTCGATTACTTCACCATCCATGCGGGCGTGCTGATTCAGTACGTGCCCATGGTGTCAAAGCGCATCACCGGCATTGTGAGCCGCGGCGGTGCCATCCTGGCACAGTGGATGACAGCGAATCACAAGCAGAATTTCCTCTATGAAAACTTCGACCGCATCACGAAGCTCATGGCGAAGTACGACGTGAGTTATTCGCTGGGGGACGGTCTGCGGCCCGGCTCCGTGGCCGACGCCAGCGATGAGGCGCAATTTGCCGAGTTGAAGACGCTGGGCGAGCTGACACGCCAGGCATGGAAAGACGACGTCCAGGTGATGATCGAGGGCCCCGGCCACGTGCCGATGGACAAAATTAAAGAGCAGGTCGACAAGGAAGTCGAGCTTTGCAGCGGCGCTCCGTTTTACGTGCTGGGGCCGCTGGTGACGGACATCGCGCCGGGCTATGACCACATCACGTCAGCGATTGGCGCGGCGATGATCGGCTGGCATGGCGCGGCGATGCTCTGCTATGTGACGCCCAAGGAGCACCTGGGCCTGCCCAACGAGAAGGACGTGAAAGACGGCATCATTGCATACAAGATCGCGGCCCATGCGGCGGACATCGCGAGGCATCGTCCAGGTGCGCGCGACCGCGATGACGCCATTAGCCATGCGCGCTATACCTTTGATTGGGATAAGCAGTTCGCGCTGTCTCTAGATCCGGAAACAGCGCGCGGCATGCACGACGAGACGCTACCGGACGACTATTACAAGGAAGCCGCCTTCTGCAGCATGTGCGGCCCAAAGTTCTGCTCCATGAACTGGTCGAGCAAGGTGGACCGGTACAACGAAGAAGTCCACGGGCTGCGCAAGGCGGACCTGACGCAGATCATGACCGAGCAGTTGGCTTTGCGATAGGTTTTCGTCTCGGAGTGACAAACTGCACCGGAGATGACCTGCGGCATTTCATTCTTCCGCAGGTCTTTCCGGAGTCATGCGGTTTGCGGTTCCGTGCAGAATTTGCAGCGCAGGGCAGCCAACGGGATTTCCGACAGGCATTGCGGGCACGCCTTCACCGTGACTACTGGAGGCGCGATGCGGGCCATGATCTTCTGAATGGGAAGCACGATCAGGAAATAGATCGCTGCGGCGTTGATCAGGAAATTGATCAGCGCATTCAGAAACTTTCCGATATGCAGCTCACCTGGAGGAACATATCCGGCCGGCAAGGGATTGGGTGGCACCACGGTGTGCAGCGTGGGCATGTGAATCACCAGGCTGGAAAAGTCCGGTGCGCCCACGATCGCCGCAATGAACGGCGTGATCACATCCGTAGTGAGCGAGGCGGTGATGCTGGCGAATGCGGCACCGATAATGACAGCCACGGCAAGGTCAACGACATTGCCGCGCAGAATAAAATCGCGAAATCCTTTCAGCATGAGCAATCTCCTGTGCGGCCCAGCTTACTAGAGCCAGAGCGGATACACGAGAAAGAAAAGAATCATGCACAGCGCCATCAGGTCCATGTAGACGCAAAGCACAACACCGCCGTGGTACCAGTTCCACTTCTGCTGCATGCAGCGGGTCGTGTCGGCCGTTCCTGCCGCGGCGAAGAGAAACGGCACGCCCAGCCAGACCGTGCCGTGATTTTGGGGAAATTGAGAGAGCCGGAAGGCGGCAATGGTGCTGACCAGCACCAGAACCGTACCACGCACAAGCGACCGCTTCCGCCAGTCAAACAGATCGCCAGGGTGGAATTGCGGGCGAGGCGCACGCAACGCCGCGCGCCCCTGACCCGGCGCGTCGCGGGGCGGCCGGCTATACGGCGACGACATCCGCCTCTCGCGCCAGCGCGTCCATATTTTTCTCTGTTGTGTTTTGCAGATTCTCTATTGTGTCCTTCGGTCCGGGAATCAACCGATCCATTGCGGCGATACTGTCGGCATAGGGAGCACGCAGCAGGCCGCGCTCCGTAATGATTGCTGTTACGTATTTCGCAGGCGTGACATCGAAGGCAGGGTTCTCGATGCCGCAGCCGTCGGGCGTCATCTGCTTGCCGTTGGAGTGCGTCACCTCGCGGGCATCGCGCTCCTCAATGGGGATCTCTTCGCCAGTCGCGGTGTGCATGTCGACGGTGGCCCAGGGTGCCGCGACATAAAAAGGAATGCCGTGCTCCCTGGCAAGCACCGCAACGGTGTAGGTGCCGATCTTGTTGGCCACGTCGCCGTTGGCCGCGATGCGGTCCGCGCCCACGATGACGGCCTGGATGCGGCCCTTGCGCATGAGCGCACCGCTCATGTTGTCACACAGGACGGAGGTGGGAATGCCGTCCTTCAGCAGCTCCCACGCGGTGAGGCGTGCCCCCTGCAGAAAGGGGCGGGTTTCATCGGCGAGCACGTCAATCTTTGCGCCGCGTTCCACGGCCGCGCGGATGACCCCGAGCGCCGAGCCATAACCGCAGGTGGCGAGCGCACCGGCGTTGCAGTGGGTCAGCACGGTGCCCTGCCTGGGCAGCAGATCCGCGCCGAACTGGCCCATGGTTTTGCAGGCCGCGATGTCTTCGTCGTACATACGCTTCGCCTCAGCCACGACGGCTGCTTTGATGGCAGCGATGTGCTCAGCCTCGCTATGGCCGGCCGGGTTCTCCGCTGCCAGCTTGCGGTAGAGTGAGCGCATCCGCTCAATGCCCCAGAAGAGGTTGACGGCGGTGGGCCGTGTCCGCGCCAGAGTTTCGGCAATCGTGTCGACTTCGGCGGTGAGCGCTGCAAGAGTGGTTGCAGCCGAGCGCTCAATGCCCAACGCCACTCCCATACCGCCCGTTACACCCAGCGCCGGCGCGCCGCGCACCACCATTGTTTGAATGACGTGTGCGACTTCCTGGTAGGTGGTGGTGTGGACGTAAACCTCTTCGAGAGGCAGCTTTGTTTGATCCAGAAAGCGGACGCCGTCGCCGGTCCATTCAAGCGTAGGAATCATCCTGACCAGTTTATCCGCTCGTTCGCAGGTTCATGAACGTCAGGCAGGCAGGATGCCGTACTTCTCCGCAAGAAAGCGCTGCATTGGGAGTCCCACGCACAAGGCAATCTCCTGCCATGTGATGACATGAAGCCGGCTGCGCAAACTGGCGTCCTGCACGGCGCGGTAGACCAGGTAAGTGTCCTCCAGCAGATCGCCGCGGCGACCGTCCAGCAGCACGGCAAAGCGAGCTGAGTGGTGGTGAGCGGCCAGCACGCTGCGCAGCAGCTGGTACGAGCGGAAGTGCCCACGGCTGCGCGGCAGCAACGCTGTCTGAAAGCATTCTTCAAAGGCCGTGTAACGCGCCATCAGATCCGGCCGTCCTGTCTGAAAATCGGACTCGCTCAGCTTGGCTTCGACAAAGAGCTTCTCTCCATCGTCCGCTACGGAGCCGATCACCATGTCCAGTTCCGTCCGGTCCTCGTGGCCATCGCGCAGCGGTATCCGCGCCCTCACACCGAACTGAAGCGCGGTGTTCTCCCGCACGCCGAGCAAGGCCCGCAGCCGGGCCGATCTCAAAGCGAGCGGGTGGCAGAAGATGCTCATCAGCAAAGCATCGGAGCTGGCCGCACAATCGAGCTCGCGCCGGCTGCGGCTGTCCGCGTGCGCGATCCGGCTCGATGCGGTGTATGCCTTGTTCAGCCGGGCGCGCCACGCCGCGTTGCGCAGGATGCGCCGGTACGAGGCAGGGAAGAAGTTGCCATGGGTGCCCGCATCGTCTTCGGCGTAGACGACGGAAGGCGTGCTGCCATAGGTAGTCTCATGCGTAAAGTCGCTGCCGCGCTGCAAATTGCGGGCGCTCAATTCGCGGCGAAGCGCGCCGCCCATACGCGTCGTCGTCGTCGTCTTCGTTGACTCATCGATCGGCTCGCTCATGCATCCAGCTTAGGCGATAGGAAGGCGAAAGCGCTACCATCAGATCATGCGTCTGCTCGACAAGAACAATCTCGGCCCGGATGAGGACTGGTATGGCAACAACGCGGCAATCCGCTGCCCGCACTGCGGCAAGGTCTTCCTCAGCTCACAGGTGCTGCACCGCAAAGGGCGAGTCTGCCCGGCGTGCGGAAAGACGAAGGTGCTGGTGCTGAAGCATGAGGTGCAGGTGAGCGATGCCGGCGTTTAAGCCTGCTGCCGGAGCTTCTCTGCCCGCACATCTCCGGCTGTGAAGACAGAGGCGAAAGGAGCGTCGCCGATAACTCC
Source organism: uncultured Terriglobus sp. (assembly GCA_964246215.1). Taxonomy (GTDB): domain Bacteria; phylum Acidobacteriota; class Terriglobia; order Terriglobales; family Acidobacteriaceae; genus Terriglobus. The sequence continues at coordinate 22,417 of CAXTPQ010000010.1, forward strand.
CAGGATGGCCTCTCGTCCACCCTGCTCGCGATCCACTAAGCACAAAACCGCAGCCACGTGCATGCCCGCGGCGCGCGTTGCTTCAATGGCGGTGATGGTCGAGCCACCCGTGGTGCAGACGTCGTCCACAATGACCACGTGTGCGCTTTCCCGCACATAGCCCTCGATCTGCCGGCCCGTGCCGTGCGCCTTCATTGCCTTGCGCACCAGAAAGCCGTGCACCGGCTTTGCCTTCGGATGCTGCAGCCGGTAGTACGCCGAGGCTGTCGCGATGTTGGACACCAGCGGGTCCGCGCCCATGGTCAGGCCGCCAACAGCCTCGGCATCCGGCGCGTGCTGCCGCAACAGTTCCGTCATCACCACGCCGCCGAGGCGCCCGCCGTCCGCGTCCAGCGTGGTGGTGCGGCAGTCGATGTAGTAGTCGCTTTTCGCGCCGCTCGCCAGGGTAAATTCGCCCAGCCGGAACGAGAGGCGGGCAAGCAAGGCGAGCAGGGCAGTGCGGTCGTCAGCAAAGGACATAGGGCTAGTCTGCCATGGGCTGAGTGGCTACCTGTCCATCAGCTTCTCCAGATGTTGAAAGCCGCCGGTGGCGACAAACAACACGGCGAAGATAAAGCCGTTGTAAGCCATGTGCACCACCGTGGACGCAGCCACGGAGTTGAAGCGCAGCCGCACCGCCGTGAGTACGCCGCCCACCACCGTCAGCACGGCGACCGCGTTCCATGCAAAGCCAAGCTGGGCCGCATGCATTACGGCAAAGGTTGCGCTGGTCAGGATCCCGGAAAAGATCCACGCGGGCCGGCTGAGTGTATCGGTCTGCACCCACGCCAGCCGGTCCTCTTCGCTCCCGCGGCTCCGCACCCAATCGAAGGCGATAGCGACGGAGCGCAACAGAAAGCCGCGAAAGAAAAGCTCCTCCGCCGGCGGCGCAATGAACGTGCCGAAGATCGCCACGATCCAGACCGCACCCGGCGAGCGGAAGAAGCTGTCGATCGGCATCTGCTTGGGCAGTGTCATGTGGGTTTCAGCCACCTGCGCCGCGATGCTGGTGACCACGCCCAGCAGCACCAGTTTGCCCGCATTGCGCCGCGCCGCCGCGAAGCCCAGGTGCAGCACCTCCGCAAAAGAGCGCTGCCACATGCGTTGAAAGAAGTGGACCACTAGTGCACCGGTGAGTGCATACGTGATTGCCTCGGCGAGCAGGCTGGCCCGGGGCAGCTCCAACCCCCTGCGAATCTCCGCCACAGGCGGCAAGAGGCCCAGGCCGCTGCCCACGCCAAAGACCAGGACGGCAACGAAGATCAGAATGAGCCCGCCGATCAGCACGAGGCCGAGGGTATAACCCAGATGCGGCTGGCGCGGCCAGATCGTGCGCGGCTGTGTGGCGCCCGTCTGAAGCGTTCCGTCCTTTGGAAGTGTGCCGGCTTCCGTTGAGTCCTCCGGCGCCGCAAGTCCGGCAAACAGCGGTTTGCGCGGCTGCGGAATGTACTGCGTGGGATCGAAGTCTTCCGTGGGATAATTCACGCCGCCTGACCTGCCTTCGTTGTGCTCCGCGCTTTGGCCGCGCTTGTGGTGCCCGCTACGCCCGCGACCATGGCCACTGGAGAAACACCATTCGCCGCCTCGGCTGCACGCGCGGCCTTCTTGGCCTTGCTCTTCTCCGCGGCCACTTTGGCGGCGGCCTTGCGGCGTGCAGTGCGTTCCTCAACGGTCGGTGCAAACTTCGTCGCGTTGGCCACTTCTGTCTTCACCACGATGGGTGCGACATAGGCGGGCGCAGCAGCACGCTCGCTGCCCGGTCGCTCCGCGTAGTGCTTTGCGAGAAATGCTCCAGTGTGCGACGCAGCCACCTTTGCCACTTGCTCCGGCGTGCCCGCGGCCACCACCGTGCCACCGCCCTCGCCGCCCTCCGGCCCCATGTCGACCAGCCAGTCGGCATTGCGAATCACATCCAAATTGTGCTCGATAATCACGACCGAGTTTCCCAGATCCGTTAGCCGCTGCAGCACTTCCAGCAGCTTGCGCACATCGTCGAAGTGCAAGCCGGTCGTTGGCTCGTCCAGCAGGTAAAGCGTGCGGCCCGTCTGGCGCTTGCTCAACTCTTTGGCCAGCTTCATGCGCTGCGCTTCGCCGCCCGAGAGCGTGGTCGCGGACTGGCCAAGATGAATGTAGCCAAGTCCTACGTCGACCAGCGTCTGCAGCTTGCCCTTTACGTTCGGGATGTCTTTGAGGATGTCGGCTGCGTCGGAGATTTGCAGATCCAGCACATCGGCAATGGAGTAGCCCTTGAACTTGACCGCCAGCGTTTCCTGGTTGTAGCGGCGGCCATTGCAAACCTCGCAAACCACATAAACATCCGGCAGGAAGTTCATCTCAATGCGGCGCTGGCCGTCACCCTGGCAGGCCTCGCAGCGGCCGCCCTGCACGTTGAAGCTGAAACGGCCGGCTTTGTAGCCGCGCTCGCGCGACTCCGGCAGCATGACGAAAAGGTCGCGGATGGCGGAGAAGACGCCCGTGTAGGTGGCAGGGTTCGACCGCGGCGTCCGGCCGATGGCCGACTGGTCGATCTGGATCACCTTGTCGAGCTGCTCGATGCCCTGGATCGCGCCATGGGTGCCGGGCTCTTCCTTGGAGCGGTAGAGCTGCTTTGCCAAGGCGCGATACAAGATGTCATTCACCAGCGTGGATTTGCCGGAGCCGCTGACGCCGGTGACGACGGTGAGCACGCCAAGCGGGAAGTGCGCCGTCACATGCTGCAAATTGTGCGAATGCGCGTCTTCAACGACGATCTCGCGCCCGCTCAGCGCACGCGGCGCGTCGTTGCTCTTGATGTCCAGAGCGCCGGACATGTACTGGCCTGTCAGCGACTCCTTGGTGGCCGCAATCTCGGCCGGTGTACCGGCGGCGATCAGCGCGCCGCCATTCTTGCCGGCGCCCGGACCCAGATCGAGTACGTAATCGGCCTTGCGGATGGTGTCTTCATCATGCTCCACCACCAGCACCGTGTTGCCCAGGTCACGCAGATTCTCCATCGCGGCGATCAGCTTCTGGTTGTCGCGCTGGTGCAGGCCGATGGAGGGTTCATCCAGCACGTACAGCACGCCCCGCAGCCGCGAGCCGATCTGCGTGGCCAGGCGGATACGCTGGCCTTCACCGCCGGAGATGGTAGCCGCGCTGCGGTTGAGCGAAAGGTAACTCAGGCCGACGGCGTTCAGGAATTCGAGCCGCTCGATCACCTCTCGCTGCAGCCGGTCCGCGATCAGCTTGTCACGTCCCACAAAACTGAAATTCTTTGCCTGATCCAGAGCGCGCACAAGCGAGAGTGACGTGAAGTCCGAGATGGATTGCGACGCGACTTTGACCGCGAGCGATTCCGGCCGCAGCCGCTTGCCGTTGCACGCCGGGCAATCCGTCGCACTCATGTACTGCATGTAGTACTCGCGGAAAGAATCGCTCTTGGACTCCTCCATGCTTTCGCGCAGATAGCTGAAGATGCCGTGAAAGCCTGTCCGTCCAGCTTCATTGCGCGGCGGTCCGTACAGCAGGAGTTTCTGATGCGGCTCGGGCAGGTCCTCAAACGGCAGCTTCAGGTCGATCTTGTACTTCTCCGCAGCCAGCTTGATCAGCCGCAGCAAATACGTGCTTGCCGACCCCGGCCCCATCGCGCCATCCAGCAGCGGCTTTGACCAGTCCGTGATCGTCTTGGCCGGGTCGAAGTCGTAAATGCTGCCCAGCCCGTTGCACTCCGGGCAGGCACCGTACGTCGAGTTGAAGGAGAACGATCGCGGCTCGAGTTTTGGCACGTTGATGCCGCAGTCCGGGCAGGCCATGGACGAGCTGTACAGCGTCTCGTCCATGCCATGGATGGCGATGATCACCAGTCCATTCGCCATCTGCAAGGCCTTCTGCACGCTGGCCTCCAGCCGCCGTGTATCGGGTTTGCCATCGGCATCCAGCTTGAGCAGAATACGGTCAACGACCGCCTCCACCGTATGGTTCTTGCGCTTTTCCAGCCGCATGCCTTCGGTGATTTCGATCATCTCGCCATCGACACGCGCACGGAAGCCTTGCTGGTCCAGCGCTTCCAGCTCCTCGCGGAACTCGCCCTTGCGTCCGCGCACTAGGGGGGCCAGCACGCTGATGCGTTCGCCGGGCGAGAGCGCCACGATGCGCTCTACAATCTGGTCCGCCGATTGCCGTGAAATCTCATGGCCGCACTTGGGGCAGTGCGGTTTGCCCACGCTCGCCCACAGCAGCCGCAGGTAATCGTAGATCTCGGTGATGGTGCCGACCGTCGATCGCGGCGAGCGCGATGTCGTCTTCTGCTCAATGGAGATGGCCGGGGACAGGCCGTCGATCGCGTCCACATCCGGCCGCTCCATCTGATCCAGAAACTGCCGCGCATAGGCGGAGAGCGTTTCCACATACCGCCGCTGGCCCTCTGCATAGATTGTGTCGAAGGCAAGCGAACTCTTGCCCGACCCGGAAAGCCCGGTCACCACGGTCAGCGAGTTCCGCGGAATGGAGACGTCGATATTTTTCAGATTGTGGTGCCGCGCGCCGCGCACGGTTATGTGAGTGATGCTCATGAGTGGGCGCGGCAGGTATGGGCCGCATCCTTAAGAATACGGCATGGCCGGCCAGTGTTCGCATCGACGCAACTTTCCCGGTCGAGAAGTTGGTGCCAAGTGAGACCGCACCCAGCTTGGGGAGCCCTGAACCCAACTCAGCACTTCCAGACTTGCACCGCGCGAGGCACACTCAATTTAGCCTTCGCGGATCGCACCGGCGAGGGCATGCGCGAATCCGGCCTGAGCCGGCGCGCGTTTCGACCCTCAGGATTGGCCCGTGACCACGGTTGTGCTTATCTGCTCTGTTCTTGCGGCCCTCGCCGGCGGCGTTCTGCTGGCGTATTCCATCTGCTACGGCATGTTTCAGATCTTCCGCATCCACTCGTTGCAGGTGGCGCAGCAGCGTGCGGAGCGCCGGGCCGCCCAGGCTCTGGCAAATGCTGACATGCTCGCCGGCTGACCACCGGCCCTGAACGGTAAAGCTACTGGCTGGCACCTTGGCTCTGGCGGAGCCTCTGTAATTGCTCAAAAATCTGCTGCGGCGTCTTCACCCCGTTGGGTGAGACAGGCTGACCGCTGTCCGCTGGAGTGGCGGTACCTGGAGCACCGGTCTGGCCGCTCTGTGCCGCGACACCCGTCCCGTTCGCACCGGGGTTGCCGGGGAGTGCTCCGGCTGGTGGGGCCTGGGCGCGTGGCTGTGCGTCGGAACCCTGGAAAACCTGCTGCGCCGGATTTGAGACAGGATAGGCCGGATTGGTCTGCGCTGTTTGCGGACCTGGCGGTGTGACCCCGCCCGTCCGCATCGTGAGCACGAGTTCTTTTTTCTGCTTGCCCGTGTGATCAACCAGCAGCATGTTCACTGACTGGCCGTCCAGCAGTTGCGGCAGAACCGTGTCGAGCGAACCTGGCCCATACGTGCCGAAGATGCGCTCGTCCGGTGCGGTGCCGGTGATGGAAAGATTGGTCCTGCTCCCAATCTCACGCAGGAGCGCGTTCAGGTCTGCGTTGGTGGCGACCACCAGCAGTTGGTTTCCATCCCAGCTGATCTGTTGCGTTGCCTTCAGATTGCTTACGGCTGGGTTGGCGGAGGGCAACTGCGATGGTGAGATCGCGGTGGGTGCTGTCGCGGGAAGTCCTGCCTGCGCCTGGCCAACCGCGTGAACCAGAAGGAAAGCTCCGAAAAATGCAGCACGCCGGGCCGACATCGCCATCATCGTTACCCCTCCTGCGCGCGCCAGCTTCAGCATGCCACTAGCCTATGTCTAATGTAGACGGTTCGGATTGCCAAAGTGATGTGCAATGAGACTGCCTGAACGATTGCTGTAGCGCGGGTAGGCCAGTTGTCAGCCGCCTAGCCAGCCGCCTTTCCTGCAAAGCGCTGCACGGCGTCCGGACTCAGGCTCTGTTGCAGTGTTCCGATCTTTTTCCACGGATCGCGTTTGAGCCGGTCCCGCCATTCGCCCGCAAAGTTGTCGATGCGAAAGGTTGGCCGTTGCGGCTCGGCCAGTTCCTTCCAGTCCAGCGGCACGGAGACGGGCAGGCCGGCGCGGGAACGCATGGAGAACGGCGCAACGGCGGTGGCTCCGCGTTCGTTGCGCAGGTAGTCAAGGTAAATCTTCCCGGTACGCGCGGCTTTGGTCATTTTGGTTAGGTACAGCCGCGGGTTCTCCCGCTCCATCTGCTGCACAAATCCGTGCGCCCAGGCTTTCATCACGGCAAAGTCATGCTCCGGCTTGAGCGGGAAAACGATGTGCAGGCCTTTGCCGCCGGTGGTTTTCACAAAGCTTTCCATGCCGAGCTTCTTGAGCCGTGTACGAACTTCAACGGCACTTTCCGTTACTTGTGACCAGGGCAAGGACTCGTCCGGATCCAGGTCGATCACGATGCGGTCAGGCTGTTCCAGGTGGCCGTTGCAGGAACCCCAAGGGTGAATCTCCAGCACGCTCATTTGTGCCAGGCCGATGAGCGCTTCCGCCGTGTTCAGCGTGATGTACGGCTCCGGCGGACCACCCTTCTTGTCCGCCACCATCACGGATCCCACGCCGGCAGGCAGCATGTGATTCACGTGCTTTTGGTAAAAGCAGGGCTTCAAGCTGCCATCGGGGCAACGCACCAGCGACAAAGGGCGGTCCGCGATGTGCGGCAGCATGCGCTCCGCCACGGCGGCCAGATACTGGGCCAGCTGAGCTTTGGTTACGCCCGATTCGGTGTCCACGATCTTGCCGGGGTGGGTGAGCCGGATGTTTGGCAAGGGCAAGGAGACCTGCTCAGGCTTGCTTGCTTGCGTGGTGGAAGCCTTCCTGGACGTTGTTGAAGCTGCTGTTTTGCTTGTGTTCTTCGGCGTTTCAAGAGGTTTTGACCGCCCTGCTCGTTTCGGTCTCTCGCTGGCCTCTGCCTCCGGCGATGCGGAAGCTGCATCCGCGGCAAACCGCTTGGGCATGGGTGCGGCTTCCTCTCTGCGCACCTCTCGCGCGGGCTTGTCTTCGCGCAGGCCCAGATAGGCGGCCTGCCGCAACTGCTGCTCCGCCGTCCAGGTGGCAAAGCGGATTTGCGCAACCAACTCGGGCTGGACCCAATGGGCACCGCGCCGAGCCTCATTCGGCAGCCTCGCAAATGGGGTGGATCGCTGCTCTATCGGCTCCAACCGGTCCCGCAGCAGGACATGTGTTTTCTGGGAAAAGCCGGTGCCGCTCTTTCCCGCATAGATCAGCTTGCCGCTGTCATCGTAGTAGCCCAGCAGCAGCGATCCGATGCCGCGCTGGCCGTTGGAAAGATCGGCCCAGCCGCCGACGACAAACTCCTGCTCATGCAGGCACTTGGACTTAAGCCAGGCATGGCCGCGGCCCGGCGTGTAGCGCGCGTCGGCCTTTTTGCTGATGATGCCCTCGGCATGCAGCTCGCAGGCCTGGTGAAAGACCGCCGCTCCATCCGCGTCCAGATGGTCGGAGAAGCGGACCGTCTCCGTGTCTTCGCCCATGGCCACGCGAAGCATACGTTTGCGCTCAGCAAGCGGCAGGTCGCGCGGGTTGCGCCCATCCATGTGCAAGAGATCAAAGGCAAAGTAGGTCAGCGGATGCGACTCACCCTTCTCAAAGGAAGCCTGCAGCCGCGCGAACGACGACACGCCGCCTTCATCCAGCACGACCACTTCGCCATCCAGGATCGCGTTCTGCACGGGCAGCGCACTGATGGCGGCGGCGACGGGCTTCACGCGATGTGTCCAGTCCAGGCCCGTGCGCGTGAGCATCTGCACCGTCTTGCCGCGCTTGCGGGCCTGCATGCGATAGCCGTCCAGCTTCAGTTCGTGCAGCCACTCGCCACGTGTCGGCGGCTCCTCTGTCTCGGTGGCAAGCTGTGGCTTCAGAAACTCCGGCATGGGTTCCTTCGGCAAGCTGGAGAGATTTGTTGCGGCGCTGGAAGGAAGCGCCCCGACGTTTGCCTCTGGCTTTACCTTGCCGCGAGGTGAAGCTGCGGCCGAAGCTGCCTGACTCGCAGATTTTGGTGGCTTTGAAACGGCTGCCTTGTCCGCATCGTGCGCGCGCTGCCGGTACCACGCCTGCCCCGTGCCGGCTGTCTCCTTTGAGTTCCAGACGTGCGTTTCCGCTGTGGCGATTTCTTCAAGCGAGCGGCCGGTTACGGCCGAGTTGGCCGCCTCCTCCGTAATGCATGGAGCACCCGTGGCGCGTTGGTACTCGTCATGCTCTTTGATCAAGAGCCAGTTCGGCTTGCTCTCATGCGCGGCCTTGCCGCCCATGCGGACGAGCGTCCAGTTGCCGTGCAGCTTGGTGCCGTTCAACGCGAACTTCAGGCTGCCCTTACGCAGGCCTTCGTCTACGTCCACGTGCGGCTCCCACGTGCCCTGGTCCCACACCATCACAGTGCCGCCGCCATACTGGCCGCGCGGAATGATGCCTTCAAAGCCGCCGTATTCCATCGGGTGATCTTCGACTTCGACCGCGAGGCGCCGGTCGTGCACGTCATAGCTCGGGCCCTTGGCGACGGCCCAGCTTTTCAGCACACCATTCCAGCCGAGCCGGAAGTCGTAGTGCAGCCTCGTGGCGGCGTGCTTTTGAATGACAAATGGAAGCCCGTTCAGGGCATGCTTCTCGTGTGAGGCTCCACTCGGCTCAGCCGTGACACCAAAGTCCCGCATGGAGCGGTACCGTGCCAGTTGCGCATCGACCGCATCTCCGGCGGAGCTGGCCAGCGTTGCTTCTTTTGCCGCGCGCAAACTCGATTTTGCTGGGCGAGCAGCCGAAGGCAATGGCTCAGGCGTGTCCTCCGGTGCCGGCGCAGCCGCCGCGGCTTTCTTTCGTGTCGCCACAGCGGATTCCTACGCCGATTTTCTGCGGGGCAGGGCTGCCGATTTCGCCGCGGTTTTGCCGTTGGACTTCTTGGCCACGGGCGTGGGCACGAGCGTCGGACCCGGTTTGCTGTCTGGTTTGGGTTCCGTTTTCTTCTCGCTCCGCGCGGCCTTTTTCGGTGCCGGTGTCTCTTCCTCGTCCTCTTCCGGCTTCTGCTGGTTGGCAGCGTTGGCCTTCAGGCTTTCGCGCAGCGCATCCATCAGGTTAATGACCTTTGCGCGTTTCGGCTGCGGCTCATCCTGCGGCACGGGCTGGTTGTTCACCTTGGCGTCCACCAGTTCGCGCAGGGCGATCTCGTAGCCGTCCTTGTACTTGGCGGGGTCGAACTTTCCCGTCCTCTTCTTGATAAGCTGTTCCGCAAGCTCAAGCTGGTCTTCGTCGATCTCCACCTGCTTCAGGTCGCCAAAATACTCAGCGGGCTTGCGAAGCTCCTCCGGGTAGCGCAACGTGTAGGCCATCAGGCCGGGCTGATCGTCGTTGTCGTTGGACTTGATGGCAACGATGTGTTCCCGTCCGCCAAAGGCAATCTTGCCGATGCCCACCTTGCCGGCTTCCTTTAGTGCCTTGCGGACAACGGCGAAAGCCTCGCTCTGGTTGTCGCCGTCCGGCGTCACAAAATAGGGCTTTTCGTAGAAGGCGGGATCGATCTCCTTTTCACTCACAAACTGCTCAATCGCGATGGAGTGCTTGGACGGCACGCGCAGGTTGGCAATTTCACTCGGCTCGATCATCACGTACTGGCCCTTGGTGTACTCGTAGCCTTTCACGATGTCGTCCTTCTCGACCGCCGCGGGTGCTTCGTCGCCGGCCTCGGCCGGGCCGGCATCCACGGCCGACTGCAGCACCTTCTGGTGCCGGACGCGCTCGCCGGTGGAGCGGCTGATCTGGTGAAAGCGGATCTCGCTTTTGTACTCCGTCGCCACGAAAAACTTCACTCCAAACGAGACCAGTGAAATCTGGATGGAGCCAGACCAATAAGGACGTGCCATGCCTTGCACCTCAAGCGTACCGTTTGTGATTCATAGTGACCTGTTACGGGATGCACGGCAACGCATCAAAGCCGCACCGTTACTGATCAATCAACAGGGCTTTGGCACCCAGAGCGCGGCCATTTGAATCCCAAGATAGCCCGGCCGAAACGACCGCACAAGTGCACGGCGATTGCCCCGTAACCCGATCGTTGCGACCGCCTTGAAGCAGGTTTAATGTACGGGCGGCGATACTTGAGTGAGAAAGGCTCCCGATGCGCGTATTGGTGGTGGAAGACGAGCGCCGGCTTGCCGAGAATGTCTCAAAGGCCCTGCATGAGGCTTCCGGCTACGCCGTCGATGTGACGCATGACGGTGAGGAGGCAGTGGCTTTCTGCGGGACGAGCAACTATGACCTGATCGTGCTGGATCTGATGCTGCCCGGCCGCGGCGGTGAGTCGATCCTGCAGCAGCTCCGCGGGAGCCGCAATAGCACGCCCGTGCTGATCCTGACTGCCGTGAGCGAGACCGGCAAAACCATCAGCCTGCTGAACGAGGGTGCCGATGATTACATGACCAAACCCTTTGACCTGGGCGAGCTGATCGCGCGCTGCCGCGCACTGATCCGGCGCGGCAAAGGCTCGGCGCACCCGGTGCTCGTTTTCGGCTCTGTCCGGCTGCAGACAGGCGAGCAGAGCGTTACCCGCGATGGCGAACCGGTCGAGCTTTCACCGACCGAGTACCGCATTCTGGAGTACCTGATGTACCGGCCCCGCGTCATCGTCTCAAAACGCGAACTGCTGGAGCACCTGTACGACTTCACCTGGGAGCACCACTCCAACGTGATTGAAGCGCACATCTCAAACCTGCGGAAGAAGCTGCGGGGTGCCGACGGCAAGCCGGACCTCTTGGAAACCCTGCGAGGGCGCGGCTACCGGCTGGCACCGCTGTGAGCGCTCCCATCACCAACTTTAAGGGCGAGCTGAAGAGCCGGTCGCTCCTCCGGCAAACCGCGGCGATCGTGCTGATCGCGCAAGTTGTGTGCGCGGTAGCTCTCTCCGGAGCGGCACTGGTGCAGGAGCACCACACCCGCCTCCATGCTTTTGATGTGCAACTGCAGGGCCGCTCTGATTCACTGCTGGGAGCCATTCAGGATGCCGAGGACCCGGAGGACAGCGTGGCTGTTGACTCGGCTGAGCTGAAGCTGCCCGGTAGAGATGTTTGGGCCGTCTACAACCAGGGCGGAAAGATCCTCGGTCACTCCAACGCTGCTCCAGAAGCTCTTATTACGAGAGGAGATAGTGGTTTCCACAACGCCCGCGACCGCCAGCACTCCTTTCGTGTGTTGCAACGCGACGCTCTGCGAGTGATCGACCGCGCGGAAAACGGCGGCGTCGGCCTGCGCCGTCCAGTCACCATCGTCTATGCCGCTCCGGACGGCTACATCTGGCATGAGGTGATTGAGGCAGCCCGCCTGGATCTGATCGTTATTGCGCTGGCCGCAGCGCTCACCACCGGCATGGTGCTGCTGCTGCTGCGGCGAGCGTTGCGCCCGCTGGCCGACCTGGCGCAGGAGGCCGGCAAACTGGCCATGCCCGCGCTGGAGTTTCACGCGCCGGCTTCTGTGCAGCGGGTCCGCGAGCTTCGTCCGCTTGGCCAGGTGCTGACCGAAGCCGTGTCCAGCCTGCGCAGATCCTTCGATAAGGAACAGCAATTCTTCGGTGACGCGGCTCATGAACTCAAAACGGCCGTCGCGGTGGTGCGTTCCTCCCTCCAGTTGCTGCTGCTGCGGGAGAGAACGGCTGGTGAATACCGGGAGGGGATCGATCGCGCCCTGGAGGACAACGACCGGGTGGAGACGCTGATCGCGCAAATGCTGAAGCTGGCCACCATGGAAGAAAGCGCAAAAATGCCGCCGCCAGCGATCGATCTTGCAGCGGCTACGGCTAAAGCGTGCGGTCAGCTCCAGCCGATTGCGCAAGCTCGCCACGTGGCACTGTGGACCGATCTGCAACCTTCCAGCCTCGTCCATTTGCATCCAGACCGGGCGGGCGCGCTTGTCTCCAACCTCGTATTGAACGCGATTCAGCACTCAAAAGCGGGCCAGACAGTGAAGGTCGTGGTCGCCCAGCAGGGGCCGGAGGTGGTTCTGCAGATAGACGATGTGGGCAAAGGCATCG
>CAXTPQ010000010.1:34599-36021 GCA_964246215.1 uncultured Terriglobus sp.
GCCCAGCAGGGGCCGGAGGTGGTTCTGCAGATAGACGATGTGGGCAAAGGCATCGGCCAGCATGCCATACCGCACATTTTTGAACGCTTCTACCGCGAGGACCCCTCCCGGTCGCGGGACACGGGCGGCACCGGGCTTGGACTGTCGATTTGCAAGTCGATCGTGGACGCTGCCGCGGGAGAGATACACGTCACCAGCGAGCCAAATGTAAAGACCACCTTTCGTATCGTCTTCACACACGCTTAAGCTGGATGCGGTACACGTGAGAAACCGGCGAGAACGCCGAAGGAGATGTATGCAACGACCTGTGCTACGAGTTGGACAACAGTTTGGTAGGCGGTTTGGTATGCGATCTGGCTTGCGCACCGTTGCCGCCGCCGCGGCGTTTGTCTTTGCGGCCTGCGCCATCGCTCAGCAGCCTTACAAAGTGGTCGACCACTGGAGGATCGGCGGCGCGGGCGGTTGGGATTACCTGACGGCCGATCCCTCCACGCACATGCTCTATGTCACGCACGGCCAGCGGGTGGAGGTTCTGGACACGACCACGGGAAAAGTCGTTGGAGCGATCACCGGCCTGAAAGGGACTCACGGCGTGGCGCTGGACCCGGATGGCAAAGTCGGCTACATCAGCGACGGTGCCGCCAATCAGGTGGTGATCTTTGACCGCAAGACCTTTGCCACGGTTGGCACCGTGCCCGCCGGAACAAACCCGGACGGCATCGCTTATGAGCCGGTGACGAAGACAGTCTGGGCCTTCAACGGCCGCAGCAAGGATGTCACGGTCATCGACACGGCAAAGCGTTCCGTGGTGGCAACCATTGCACTGCCGGGCAAGCCGGAGTTTCCGCAGGCAGACGGCAAGGGCAATGTCTTTGCAAATGTTGAAGATAAGAGCGTGATTGTGAAGTTGGACGCGAAGACGAACAAGCTAACGGAAACCTATCCGGTGACCGGCTGCGATTCACCTTCGGGCCTTGCCATGGATCAGGAGCACGCACGGCTGTTTGCCGTATGCGATGGCAAGAAGATGGGCGTGATGGATGCCAAGACCGGCAAGGTGCTCGCCAATCCCACGATCGGTGACGGACCCGATGCCGCCGGATACGACAGCAAAGACCAGCTCGCCTTCAGCTCGAATGGAGAAGGTACGCTGACCGTGATCGATGCAAAGAATGGCTTTACGCCGATGCAGACGGTGCAAACGCAGCGCGGTGCCCGCACCATGGCCTATGACGAAGCCACCGACCGCGTCTACCTGGTCACGGCCGAGTTCGGCCCGCGCCCGGAGCCTACGGCGGCAAACCCGCGCCCGCGGCCGGCGGTTGTGCCGGACAGCTTTATGGTGCTAGTCGTCGGCCGGCAGTAGCTCCTTCCGGTTCAGAAAAGAAAGCCCGCCAGCAACGGCGGGCCTTTCTGTTTGGT
>CAXTPQ010000010.1:36121-60019 GCA_964246215.1 uncultured Terriglobus sp.
TCCTTCCGGTTCAGAAAAGAAAGCCCGCCAGCAACGGCGGGCCTTTCTGTTTGGTGCAGCGGAGGATTATGCCATTGCGGCTTCCGGCGCGTCGTTTTTTGTCAGCAGGTAGTAGATCACCGGCGTCACGATCAGGCTGAGCAGCATGGAGATGACTACGCCACCAATGACCGCGATCGCCAGCGGCTGGAGCATTTGTGATCCTGCCCCAAGGGCGAGCGCCAGCGGCAGCATGCCGGTGATAGCGGCCAGGGCGGTCATCAGAATGGGCCGGAGCCGGCGTTGCGCGGCGGAGACCATCGCATCGCGGGCTGGCTGGCCTTCCTGCCGGAAGCGCTCATCCGCATCCAGCAGCAGAATGCCATTCTTGGCAACAATGCCAATCACCATGATCAGGCCCATGAAGGAAGCCACGTTGAAGGTCATGCCCGTGAGCAGCAGCGCGCCCACGACACCTGCAATGGAAAGCACAGACGACGTGAGGATCGCAATGGGCGCGGCAAAGTTGCGGAACTCCGTCAGCAACACACCAAAGACCAGGGCCAGCGCCAGCACCAGCACACGCAGGAGATCGCTGAACGATTTCTGCTGCTCCTGGTAGGTGCCGCCGTACTCCACCCGCACGTTGGCCGGCAGGTGCATGGCCGCGACCCGCCGCTGCACTTCCGCAACGCCGGTGCCCAGGTCCGACCCTTCCAGCCGGCCCGTGACGATGACCTGGTCCTGCAGGTTTTCACGGCGGATTTCATTCTGCGGCGGTAGTTGGGTCACGTTGGCAATGGCGCCCAGCGTAGCCGTCCGTCCCGTGGTGCTGTTAAAGACGGTGTTGGTCATGGTGTCCAGCGACCGGCGGGTCTCATCGCCAAGCCGCACACGGATCGTGTACGGTCGGCCATTCGCGATCAGCGGATCGTTCACAGTCACTCCGTCCAGAATCGAGGTCGCGTCCTCGGCGACCTCGGTTGGCGTAAAGCCGAGCCGTCCCGCAAGCACGGGGTCTACTTGAAAGTTGGTGGCGGGCCCGCTGAGCGTATCTTCCACACCATTCTTCACGTCCACCACGCCCTTCACCTTGCCGATCTCCGTGGCGATGCGCGGTCCCAACTCATACAGCAGCTTGCGGTCCGGTGAGAACAGCTTGAGCTGTATCGGCTCCGGCGCGTTCGACAGGTCGCCAATCATGTCCTGCAGCACCTGAACGAATTCCACGTCCACGGCGGGCTCGGTGCGCTTGATCTCGTCGCGCACGCCGTTCATGATGTCGTCGATGGCGCGGCTGCGCTTGGCTTTCAAACGGACGGAGAAGTCTCCGCGGTTCGCCTCCGTCACCGCCGCCAGGCCAAGCTGCAGACCGGTGCGGCGGCTTGTGGTCTCCACCTCCGGCTGTTTTCGCAGGATTGACTCGATGTGCTGCAGCATGCGCTCGCTGTCCGTCAGCGACGCACCCACGGGCGTCAGGTAGTCGAGCACAAAGCTGCCCTCATCCATGCCGGGCAGCAGGTCGGATCCAAGCGCGCGGTAGCAGAACCACGTACCAACGACCAGCAAGACGCAAACGACGGCCAGCGCCAACGGCCTGGTGAGCGACCAGTCCAGCGCGCGCCGGTGCCACTGGAGAACGCGGCCAAGCACACGTCCATGTTCCTCATGCGCTGGAAGCCCGGCCGCACCCTCTGCCAGCGCGGGCGGCTGGCCCAGCACAAGCAGAGCCAGCCCCGGCGTGAAGGTGACCGCCAGCAGCAACGAGGTGAGCAGCGACACCGTCATGGTGACCGCCAGTGCGCGAAAGAAGCTGCCCGTCACGCCCGTTACGGCGATGAGCGGAAGAAAGACAACGACCGGTGTGATGGTGGAGCCGATCAGAGGATGGGCGATTTCATGCAGCGCCTTCCGCACAGCATCCACGCGGTTTTCGCCACTGTTCCGGTGCAGGACAATGTTCTCGACCACGACGATCGCGTCATCGATGACCAGCCCGATGGCTGCGGCCAGGCCGCCCAGCGTCATCAGATTGAAGCTTTGGCCGATGAGCCACAGGACCAGGACCGTTGCCGCCACGGTGACCGGGATCACCAGGCCCGCGATCAACGATGAGCGCCAGTCGCGCAGAAAAAGGTACAGAATGACGCAGGCCAGAACCAGGCCGATCAGGATGGCATCCCGGACGCTCCGGATGCTCTCCCGCACGATGATGGATTGGTCGTAAAAGGGCACCATGTGCACACCGGCAGGCAGCTTGGAACGCAGTGTCTCCACCTGCGCCTCGACGCCATCGGCCACGGCAACCGTGTTGCTGCTCGGCTGCCGCGTGATGTTCAGCAGCACCGCCGGTTTGCCGTCCGAGCGCACCAGCGTGTACACCGGCATGGTGGCGGAGACGACCTCTGCCAGGTCGCCGACCCGTACCGGAGCGCCGCCCGTGGTGGTCTTCACGGTCAGTTGCTTCAGGCCGTCAATGTCATGCGCCTGCGATCCAACCAGCGCCAGAATCAGCTGATGGTCCTGCTGGTAGAGGCCGGGTGAATCGATGATGTTGGCGGCTTGTATCGAGCTCGTCAGGTCCAGAACCGTCACGCCGGCCGCCTGCATCTTGGCCATGTTCGGCACCACATGAAACTCGGGCACCGCACCGCCCTGCACCACCACGGTACTCACGCCGTCCACACGGTTCAGCGGCGGCTTCAGTGTGTAAGTGGCCAGTTCCCAGAGTTGCGATTGCGAAATGGTGTCGGAGGTCAGCGCGTACCCCAGGATCGGGAATGTCGCAAAGGTCAGCCGGTTGGTGGTGAGCTTGGCCGTGGCGGGCAGGCTTTGCTGTACCTTGCTCAGCGCGGCGTCAACCAATTGCAGCGTGCGGAACATGTCCACGGACCAGTCGAAGAACAGGCTCACTTCCGCGGAGCCGCGGCTGGTGGTGGACCGCACCGTCGTCAGGCCGGGTACGCTGTTCACCGCGTCTTCGATCGGCTTGGTAATCGTCACCTGCATCTGCTCCACCGGCATCACACCGTTGTCGACGCCGATGACCACGCGCGGAAAGTTCGTCTCTGGAAAGACCGAGATGGGCGTTTTCAGGAAGGCGTAGATGCCCGCCGCTGTAAGTGCCACGGCGAGGAAGAGAATCGTCCGCACGGAGCGTGCAAGCCAGTAGCTCTGGCCGGTGTGCGGCACGATAGGGATCTGGACTTGGGCCGCCATCAGTCTTTGTCCCCATCCGCGCCAGGCTTGTCGTCACCAGCACCCGGTTTGCCCACGGCCACTTTGGTTCCCTCGTCCAGGCCGTATCCGCCCTGTATCACCACGGTGTCCGCCTTCGTGATGCCGGAAACGATCTGCACCGCCTCATCTGTGCGCACGCCGATCTTCACCGGCCTCTTGTGCGCCTTGCCGTCCGCTCCCACCAGCAGAACCGCCGTGCTGCCATCCTCTGCCGGCAGAATCGCCTCTTTCGGCACCTGCAGCGCATCCGGCAAAGTCGTCCCCAGGATGACCGTATGCACGGGTGTGCCGACCTTCAGCTTGCCATCGGCGTTTGGCAGCTTGACCCAGACTTCCACGGTGGTGGAGCCAGGATCGAGCGCGGGGCTGATGAATGAAACAGTCCCTGCTGCCGGCTCGTCAATGCCGGGCACATGCACCTCTGCTTTGTGGCCCAGCCCAAGTTTCTGAGCAGTCGCCTGCGCCATGTGCAGCTTGGCCAGCAGGGAAGAGGTGTCCATCACCGTAATGACCGAAGTGCCTGCCGATGCGGTCTCTCCCGGAAAGAGCGGCCGCTCCGTAACGACGCCGTTGATGGGGCTGCGCAGGTTGGCATAGCTCACCTGCGCCTCCGCGCTGATGAATTTGCCGCGAGCCGAGTCGAGCTGCCCCAGCGCGGCCTGTTGACCGGTCTTTTCCGTGGTTGCCTGCACGGATTGCAGGTGCTTCAGCGCGTTGTCATAGGCCGCCTGCGCCTGCGCGGCCGCAGCATACGCCGTGTCCGCATCGCGGCCGGAAAGCGCGCCCTGCGTGTAGAGCCGCTTGCGCTCCTCCGCCGTGCGGTTCGCCACGTCCACCGCTGCCTCGTATTGCGCCACGTCGGACTGGGCTTTCTTCAGCTCCTCGGGAATGGTCGCCTGCGTGGCCGTGGTGTAGCTCGCCTGAGCGGCCGTGAGCGAACCCCGTGTATCGAGCGCGCCACCACGCAGATCGCGATCTTCCAGCGCCACCAGCAACTGGCCTTTACGCACGCGGGCACCACGCTGCACGTATTCCGCGCGGATGGGCGCGCTGATGCGCGGAGCGATTGCCGCCTGTGACAGCGGAGCCAGGATGGCGTCGGCCGTGATCTCTTCGGCTATGTCGCCCTGCGTGGGATGCGCGGCCTGCACGGCCACGGCGACGTCGGGGGCCTCAGCCTCCTTGGCCTTGCATCCAGACAAGGGCAGCAGCGCGCAAAGGCCGGCAAGCCAGAGAAAAGCAGAACGTTGCGGAGGAAGAGGCAGCATCAGAGTTTTCCCGTAAGTGTTTGAAGATTCGCCAGGGCCAGCCGATAGCGGACGCGCCCATCGATCTGTGCGGTTTCCGCGACAAGCAACGTATTCTGCGCATCCACAACATCCAGCACGGTACTCTCCCCGTCGACATACCGCAGGTTGACCAGCCGCAAGCTCTCCCTGGCGGTTGTAACGGTGGCGTCCAGCAGAGCCATCTGCCGGTAAGCGGCATCCGCCTCCGCATAGAATTCGGCAAGATCCGCCACAAGTCTGCGCTGCACGGCGGTGAGCGAGACCTTTGAAGCATTTGCCCGCAGGCTGGCCTGCTTAACCTTGCGCTCCGTGATCAGCCAGTCCCACAGCGGGAGATCCAGCCCCGCGCTCATCGCGTAGCCCAGGTTGTGAATGCCCTCGGGCCCGTACTGGGCGAAGTTCGTCGCGTCGATACCGTAGGTGAAGTTGAGTGCAAGCTGTGGCGTCAGAGCAGCGCGGGCCGCATAGGTCTGCGCCTGGCTGATCTGCACGGACGCAAGCGCGCTGCGCAACTCAGGATTGTTCTGGCGCGCCATCGCCTCAATGCCGGCCCGGTCCGGCAGCAGCGGCGGCGCGGAAGGCGGCTCCAGCGTGTACGGCGTCATGGGATCGGGATTGATCAGAACTCCAAGTTCCACGTGCGCTTTGTCGACCGCCAGCCGCGTTTCTTCCAGCTCTCGCTGCCGTTGCTGCTGGGAAAGCTGGGCCTTCAACACGTCAGCGTGTGCCACTTCACGCGCGGCCTCCCGCTTTTGCGTGATGTCTAGAAAATGGCTCGCCTCAGAGAGTGCCCGCTCGGCGACCATCACCTTTTCACCGCTGGAGCCCACGCCGAAATACAAACCGACGACCGTCGCCACCAGCCCGCGGCGCGTGACTTCGTACTCCGCTTCCGCGCGAAGAGCGGAGGCGTTCGCCAGCCGGATCGCCCCAACGTTGGCGAGCCCGATTGTCTCATTGAAAAGCCCCTGGCTGGCGTACTCCCGGACGGCGTTGTTGGCGATGAAAATCGGTGCGGGAGCCGTGGTGACCTGGCCCACACGGCTGGCCGGCACGCCATTCGACTGCGTGTAGATGGCCTGATTGTGATACACCGCCGAAGGCAGCAGCGCGGCCTTGGCATTGCTCCGCTCCAGCGCGGAGATTTGCCGCTCTGCGCTGGCCAACGCCAAAGCTGGTTGATTAACCGTCGCGCGTGCAATGACGTCATCCAGCGTGAGACCGGTCTCAGAGGACGCTGCTCCGGCCTGTGCCCGCGCCATCCCGGCCGTGGCACAACACAACAGTGAGCACGCCCAGCCGAGCGCGTGTCGAGAAAACCTCATACGACGAATGTAAGCCAGGAATCTTAAAAGAGCCTGAATCAGCGGAGAGAGTCTGGCGGAGATGCATCGCGACCCGCATCATCTGCTGGCGGTCCGATGCAGGCCGCAAAGATAGCTCTCCGCAAACGGCGAACCTCTTCGCTGCTTACAGCAGCCGGGGCGGAGGTACCGCCGAAGTGGTCCGCGACATTGGCGGCATGTGTCCCGCCCCTGCGGCATGCATCGACATGGGGCCGCAACGACGCGTGCCATTCCGTTGCGCCTGTTTCCTTAGCAATTTGGCCGACATTTTCGGCCCGTACGCCGCCTCCAATCATGACTTTTATAAGCCTCTGCGCTGTAGCAATAGATTCGCGGAGCAGTGCCGTGCCTTCCAGCGCGGTCATGTGCGCACCCGAAGTCAGCACGCGGTCTGCCCCGGTTTCCATCACTTGGCGCAGTGCCTGCAAGGGATCGCGTGCCACATCGATGGCACGGTGGAAGGTCACGGACATGGGTCTGGCCTGAGCGATCAGGGTTGCCGTGCGCTCCACATCCACGTCGCCCGCCGCCGTCAGCAGGCCCAGCACAATGCCATCCGCGCCATGCTCCTTGGCGAAGGCGGCATCTTCCTGCATGACCTCGAACTCCTCATCGGAGTACAAGAAATTTCCAGAGCGCGGCCGGATCAAGACATGCAGGCCAATGTGAATCTTTGATCGCACTGTCCGCAACAGTCCGAGACTGGGAGTCAGGCCACCCTCGTCGAGCGCACAGCACAACTCGACCCGGTTTGCGCCGCCTGCCTGCGCGGCGACGGCAGAGGCAACCGAATCGACGCAAATTTCCAGAGTCGGCCAGCGCTTGTTCACCTGGCTGTTCCGTTCGCGGCGTTCGTCGCAGTCCTCAGTTTTCCTTCCTGCGCCAGAAAGGGAAGCACCCTGCCCGTGACAGCGGCAGCATCGCAAGCCATGATCAGGTGCGCGCAGGTGCCGTGCGACACATAGGTGGCCGATCCACTTGCGGCGGCCCACGCCAGCGCCGGTTGCGGCACCACCATCCGGTCCTCCGCACTCTCGATGACCAGCATCTTCGTGGTCATCGCCCGCGCCGCGGCTTCCATCGTGCGCCCGTGCAGCACATCCTGCGTGACGATCGCGCGCAGCTGCGACATGCGGTCGTTCGCATCCTGGCGTTGCGTTGCTTCCACGGTTGCAAGCCACGCGGCAAAGCCGTCGCGGGATGTTTCCGCATTGCGCGAAGCCGGTGTGGTCACCATCATGGACCCAAGCTCATTCGCCAGCTTCAACCCCGGCTGTGTGGTGTAGCGTCCGCCATGGAAGTCCGGGTCTGCCTCGATCGCGTCCATCACGGTCTGCTTGGAGAGCAGGTCATACGCCGTGGTTTGCGGTGAGCCCACAATCGGTACGGCCAAATCCACAAAGCCGGGATATAGCACCGTGTACGCAAAGACCTGGTGCCCGCCCATGGACAGGCCGATGGCTGCATGCAGATGCCGGATGCCGAGCACCTCCGTGAGCACGCGGTACTGCGCCCGCACCATGTCTTCCATGTCGAATCGAGGAAACGCCGGCCCGGCCTGCTTCGGGCTGTTGGAGGGCGAGGAGGAGACGCCATCGCCGAACGCATCGAAAGCGATGCCGTAAAAGACTGACGTGTCCACCAGCCGCACCGGCGTCGGCAAGGCTCCAAAGAGCAGCTTCAAATCTTCCGACCGCCCGTTCAGCCACGTCGGCATCACGACAACGTTGCCGCGGTCTGCGTTGAGATGGCCATAGGTCCGGTAGCCCACACGGCAATCTTCGATCACCTGCCCGTTTGCCAGCGGACACTGCCCCAACTCGGCAATCTGTTGGATACCCTCCTGAGCTGCGGATCTCTGCACCAGCAGCAGGCAGAGCAACAGCATGCCCGCCACTGAAATGGCATTTGAAAGCGAATGACCGATCCTTCCGCACCCAGGCAAGATTCGTGGTGAGAACACAAGCCGCCTCCGTCTTTCTTCTTATAACGCTTTGCCCGGGGCCAGACATCAGTCGCTGCTCAATTTCAGGCATACACGGCTAGCATGAAAGGTATGAGCACCGCCCCCGACATCCGTGCCGGCTCAGATCCGCGCTACCCCGCCGGCCCCGGCAGATGGTCGGGCATCTTGAACGGCAAAGCCTTCCGGAGCGACCCTCTCGACATTGTGACCGAGAACGCCCGGATGTATGGAGATTTCGTTCACTTCCAGAACATCAACGGGCATCTCTACCAATTCAACCATCCCGCCCTGGTGCAGGAGATCATGACCACGCATGAGCGGCAAAACCGCCGGGTGCTCACCATGCAGCGCGCGCGTGCCCTGCTGGGCGACGGCCTGCTCACCAGCGAGGAGCCGCTTCACATGCGGCAACGGCGCATGGCCGCGCCCGCCTTTCACCGCGAGCGCATTGCCTCCTATGGTGAGATCATCGGGCAGTACGCTCAGGAGATTGTGGGCCGGTGGCAGCCGGGCCGCATGGACGTCCATCCGCAAATGCTGTTGCTTGCCCTGCGCATCACAGGCAAGTGCCTCTTCAACATTGATGAAGAGCCGGAGGCGGAAAAGATTGCCGCCGCCGTAAACATGTTCATGGTCAAGCCGCCTCCGCCGTGGTTTCCCATGGCACTCATCGAGCAGTTGCAAAAAATACCTTTCGGCCCGGTGAAGAAGGCGTGGCAGGGCATTGCCCACCTCGACAGCATTCTGTACAGCCTGATCGCGGAGCGCCGGCGCAATCCCGGCGATCGCGGTGACCTGCTCTCCATGCTGCTGGGCGCGGAGGACAGCGAAGCCCTGAGCGATGCCGACCGTCAGATGAGCGACAAGCAGGTGCGCGATGAGTGCCTGACCGTGTTGCTGGCCGGCCATGAAACCACCGCCAACGCGCTCAGCTTCACGCTCTGGCTCCTGGCCAGGCACCCTGACGTTCAGCAGCAGGCCCACGCTGAAGCCGTGACCGTGCTGGGCAGCCGCCAGCCGGGCGCGGCCGACTACCCGAAGCTGCGCTACATCTACATGGTCTTTGCTGAGTCCATGCGTCTGATGCCCACGGTCTGGGCGCTGGGACGCAGCTGCGGCCCGGAACCCTACGACTTTCACGGCTTTCAAATCCCACCTGGCGCCACGCTGCTGGCACCGCAGTTCGTGGTGCATCGCGACCCGCGCTTCTGGAAGCATCCCGAGCAGTTCGACCCAGAACACTTCAGCGAAGAAGCCAAGTCCAGCCGCCCGAAGTTCTCCTACTTCCCCTTCGGCGGCGGCTCGCGTCAGTGCATCGGCGAAAGCCTGGCGTGGATGGAAGGCGTGCTGTCGCTCGCGGCGATCCTGCGCGCCTGGCAGGTGAGCCCGCCGGTGGACGCGCCGGAGAAGCTGCCTACCATCACCTCCGTCAATCTGCGGCCCAAGCAGGGTGTGCCGCTGATGCTGGAGCGACGTTAGAGAATTTTCTCGCTTGAGTGGAGTTGCCCTCATCTGCCGTGAGAACGATTAGACCAGGAAGAAGGCAGGTTTCCCCACTTCGCTTCGCTTCGGTCGAAATAACAGGGATCTACCTATGCGAGAAATGCCCTAGCTCTGAGCCAGCACCGCCGGCTTTGTGAGCGACCGTATCTGCCTCTCCCGATGCACTGGAGGTGCGACCCGCCGGATCTGCACCCAGCCACTTTCCTGTGCGGCGATCAAAAGTTCGAGGGCAAATTCAGACGCGTGCTCGCCCACATCGACTGGCGATGCGGCTGCCATCGCTTCTAGCAGGCTTTGCAGGCTGCGGCCATCGCACAAGGCAAGCAGTTCCGCCAGGACCGGCGTGATCTCCAGCAGCTTCACTTGCCGGTCTTCCTGCAGCCTCGTCGCATAAAACGATTTGCAAGGCGCAGGTACCGTGCCTGCCGCGATGGCCTTGTGCAGCGCTGCCACTTCATACGGAAATATCAGCAGCGTGCAACCGTCTGGCAGGAAGACGCGGCCGGAAGCCAGCAGGGAATCGCTGCGGCGCTCAGCAACCATGGCACGCATCGGCTCCTGACTGAGTGGGTGCCCTGCATTGCTTTTGGAGGCGGGAGCGAGTGCCTCGTCCAGGCGGAGCAGCATGTGCATCATGGGATCGGCGGTCACGGTGTGCAACCGCAGAAAGCGCGGGAAGTCCCGCTGAAACCGTCCGTCCACGTAGTACAGCCGCAGCGCTCCGCCTGCTAGTGTGCCGCGCTCACTCTGCCGCCAGTTGCGCCACTCGCGCACAAAGTCCAGCAGGTCGGTCAGTTGAGCGATCAGGCACAGGTAGGGCCGGAAGAGCTCCAGCGACAGCGTGAGGAACTGCCGCAGTTCAAAGAGCATCTCGCGCTCCAGACCGGGCGCGGGCACCATGTAAAAGTTGGGGAAGATTTGCGGGTAGGTGCGGATCAGTTCGAGATCGTCCGGCGAAAAGCTCAGCCCCTGATGGCTCATGTCGCTGCACAGCTCTTCCAGCTCCATCTCATGCGCGTGCAGGGTATGGATTGGCGTGCCGGCCAGCGGTGCCAGCACATTCAACTGTGGATGCGACCGCGAGCAGCGCGCCGCGTGCGTGAAGATGCGCAGGGTATCGCGCAGATCGTCCCAGTTCTCCTCCGGAAAGCCGGTGATCAGCGACGCCGTGCTCTTCATGCCGTAGCGCTCGGCGGCGGTGACCATGCGTTCGGCGCGCGCGGGGTCCAGGTCCTTGTCGATGATGCGCTGAATGCGCACCGAACCCGACTCGATGCCGAAGAAGACACTGCGGCAACCGCTCGCGGCCATCTGCTCCAGCAGTGCTTCGTCCACGCAATCGGTGCGGGCGCTGCAGTTCCAGGTAAAGCCCTCGCCGCTGGCGGTCATCGCCTCGCAAAATTTCACCACCCGCTTGCGATCCACCGTGAACATATCGTGGATCAGGTCGAAGTGCCGGATGCCGTAGTGTCCGTGCAGCGCGCGCATTTCGCCCAGCACCTTTTCGGGGGAGCGCAGACGGAAGCGGCGCCGGAAGAAGTCGTTGGTCGAGCAAAAGGTGCAGGCAAAGGGACATCCGCGGCCCAACTCGATCACTCCGGTCGTCGCACCATCATCCAGGTAGCTGCTCAGGTGGTACGCGGGGGAGGGGAGCGCGTCCAGATCCTCAATGACGGGTGCATTCGGCGTGCGCACCACGCGGTTGCCGTCGCGAAAAGTGAGCCCGCCCACGCGTTCATAGGCGTAGTCACCCTGCCACTGCGCCAGCAGCGCGGGCAGGGACTCTTCCACCTCGCCGCGCAGGATGAAATCGACAAAGGGAAAGGCTTCCAGCGTGAGCCGGTCGACAACCGAAGCCTGCGGCCCACCCAGCAGAATCATGCTGTAGGGCCGGCGCTGCTTGATTGCCCGCGCAATGCGCAGCGTCAGCGGGTAGGTGCTGCAGATGGTGCTGAGGCCGTAGACATCGGCATTCGAGCGCACCGCCTGCTCGGCCAAGTGGTCGGCGAAGCCGTCGATGTCCATGCCACCCTCGCTCAGGGCAAAACGCATGTAAGCGGCGTTAGCGTCGAAGAGATGCGGTACGTCACCACATCGCTCCAGCACCGCCGCCACGGTGAGGGTGCCGAGTTGTGGTTCGCGCGCCGCCTCCTGCACCGCAGCAGAACGGAGTTCCGCACTTGTGCGGAACTCCGTGATGGTGGGTGCTGTTGTAAGCGAGAAGTGCATGAAGATGTTTGCGTTCGAATGACAAACCCAGAAGTACTACTGAGTGCCTTCCGCTTGGATGATGATGCGGACGGTGTGAATTAGCGTATCGACAGCGCCTGTTGAATCAGCCGGTGGTGGAGTGACTGGCGTCTGAACACTGGCGATCAATTGCGTGTCTTTGACAACGAGCGCCTGCCCTACCGCAGTCCTCAACTGCTCTCGGTTATCAGCTTGAGGCAGTTTGATCTGCAGTACGCGGCTGCTCTCAAGGTGGGCCGTCGCGGACTGCGGCTGCTCACCCTCAAGCACTCGTTGACCGGCAACGGAGCGCACTTCAGTTATTGCGGGAGGGGGGACGACAGGAACTGCTGGGATGAATGCCACGGGTGGAGCCTCCTCTGAGTTGATGCGACTATGCTCGTCGCAAACCATCTGTCAAGTATTTCGGAATGCTAATTACCAGCCCTCCTTTTGAACAACAATGACTAGATTGTCGCCACCGTTGCTGTCGGCTGGTGCCTCTGCTCCAGCCGGAGCAGAGGCAGTGACTATATGTGGTTGCAACGGACTGGACTGTTGGAGCTCTTCTGTTGACTCGGAAGCTTTTATGCTTTTAGCAACTTCCGCGTCGGATGCAATGGTACTCGCCGATGACGGCGGCGCGCTCGGACCACCAAGGAACGGCAATTCTTTGGTTGAAAGTGCGCGATCTACGGCACCTACGATTTCGTCGCGGTTAGCGCCATGCGGTACTTTTACAGCCACATAAGGTTCGATTGACGATTCGCTCTGTGGCCGATCGCCCTTCTTTGTCGTTGAATGCTTAGGATCATTATTCGAGATTTCATCGGTCATATTGATTGCCTTTCGCCTCACGCCGTGAGTCTATTCTGATACGCGCTATAGAGATGACAAAAGCGTCATCTGTAGCCTGTAGACAACATGCCAAGTTGAATAATTGAGTTCTGCTCACCAAGATTCAGAAACACTGTGTTCCCAGAAGTAGAAATGTTGAACGTGGGTTCAGTGACAGTGTCGATTGTCCGCCGTTGATTCTGAAGCGATGTGACAAGCAATGGAAAACCAAGCTTGTTTGGTCTTTTCGGAGAAAAGAGTTGCGCATAAAGTGACTGAGTTCCGTTCCTTGTTGCAACGTAAAAGATGGTTCGTCCATCTCCTGACCAACGAGGATGGTGAGCACTCTCTTCTTGAGCAGTTATCTGAATCCACTCTCCCAGCGGTTTTGCTGTGAGTGGATCAAGTTCAATCGCAAAAATCTGGCGCTTGTCATCATTGGTCGCAGTAAAAAGTAAGCATCTGCTCGTTTCAGACCAGCTTGCATCTCCAAGAACGCGAGATGAGTGTTTTATGATTTCGAGTTGATGACCACCCGTAACGTCTGAAAGAAAGATCGCGGATGGCGTGCCTGCGCGATAGAAAAACGATCGGCCAGATTTAAACCAACTGGTAGGTTGATCGCAATGGTCACAGATTACGTGAAAGTCGCCCCCTACTTTTCCAGCAAGGATCTTTGAACTTTCGCTATTGACTTGCTCGTACACTAATGTCGTTGTTGAGTCTTCAATGAGCGGTGATTTTATCTGCGCCGCAGAGTTCAAGAGCAGTTGCTCAGTACCTGTCTTCAAGTCGCGTGTCCAAATTGTGTGATGAGTCCTTCCTCTTGCTACTACGAGGAAGTGGCCATTCTGGCTGACATAGGGTGTTCCATCAATTTCGGTGCTGTCCGTTACTCTTTCCAACTCGCCTGGAGTGGAAGTATTTGCGTTGTCAATGCGCCATACGTGTAGTGCTCCGGTCATGCTTGTAAAGGCGATTCCGCCGTTGCCAGCAATGGTCGCGCCGAGTTCGTTGGCTTCCGTTGCAGAGAGCGGAGTCGGAACGCCGGTGACCGACCATGAAGCCATATTGAAAGGAATGCTCCATAGATGTTGTCTTGACCCAGCTAGAGCACTGAAGACGATTCGTTGCTCATTCCATAAACCAGTGACAACCCTTGAGAGCATGACGCCGTGGCTTTGAAGATTGCGAAACGCATGAGTTTGAACCGTCCTCTTGCCATCCAGCTCTGTGACCCACCAATCTAAGCATCCCGGCAAAGGCGAGTCAGCAAGCCGACAGCCTGTAAAAAGAACAGCATCGCCCGCAGGACTCCATATCGGGTAGCGTGCGTCTTGAAAGCTGTTTTCTAGGTTTCTAGGCGGCCCACCTCCTAGTGGAATTAAGAACAGTCGTCCCGACGCAACAGCAGGGTCCAAATCACCGGTCCAGTACAGCAAGCTTTTCCCATCCGGCGAGATTTGCGGATTTCTTCCTCCCGGTACAAGCAGCCGTTCCTGGCCGTTGCCGTGGGCGTCCACGATATAGATACCGCCGCCGTTGCGCTCGGAGCGGAAGGCGACCGTGCTGCCGTCGGGGGAGATGCTGGGGTCGCCGTCGCCGGCGCGGTCGCGCGTGAGGCGGACGGGTTGGCCGTCGGGCAGTTGCTGCGTGAAGATGTCGAGGTTGCCGCTACTAGCGCGGTCGGACGAGTAGGCGATCATCTTGCCATCGCGCGACAGGCTGGGGCTCTCCGACTGGTCCGTATCGGGTGTGAGTTGGACCACGTCGCAGATGCGGCAACGGCTCTGGTAGACGCGCCAGCGCCATGCGCCAAGTGCCAGCAGCATCAGCAGGCAAGCGGCCATGGCCTTGCGCCAGGGTGTGCCCAGTATGCCCGGCGGCACCAGCGTGTTGGCCGCCGTTTTCATGTCCGGGAAGCGGCAAGCTGGGTCGCGGTCAAGGCAGCGGCGGATGACGTGTTCCGCGCGCGGGGAAAAGCGATGCGGGGGCAGGCGCAGGCGCGGCTTCTCCGCGGGTACTGCCTTCACCTGTCCTGCCGGAGCGCCTTGCACTGGTACGATCTCATGCACCGCGGCGTTGCTCTGTGCCGCTCCATTTGCGAGTACCGCAACATTTCCCTGTGCTTCGAGTTTTGCCGCGGCTTGAGGGTTCTCATGTACATCTGCTTTGACCGGGGCTGCGATTTGCCGTGGACGGATCAGGCCGCGGAAGGTGCTCCGGCGGCGTCCTTCGG
The DNA here is from genome assembly GCA_964246215.1 of uncultured Terriglobus sp. Lineage (GTDB taxonomy): Bacteria > Acidobacteriota > Terriglobia > Terriglobales > Acidobacteriaceae > Terriglobus. The sequence continues at coordinate 50,750 of CAXTPQ010000010.1, forward strand.
CCTTGGCGGGCCTCCACGTGGGCAGGGCGCCGCTCAGCATCTCGCAGAGCACCACGCCAAAGGCGTACTGGTCGGCCAAGGGGCCGATGGTGCCGCCACGCTCCTGCTCCGGTGCCATGTAACCCGGTGTACCGGCGGTCGCGTGACGGTCGATCGCATCTGCCTGCAGCATGCGGGCGGAGAGGCCGAAGTCCATGATGACGGCGCGTGCGGGCTTGCTGGCCTCCTCGACGAGCATGACGTTGGCGCTCTTGAAATCGCGGTGGACAAGGCCGTACTGATGCGCGGCCTCCAGACCGGAGGCCATCTGCCGGGCGATCAGCAGGGCATTGGCCGAGGGCAGGCAGCCCTTGGTGTGAATGCAGTCCAGCAGCGTGGTGCCGCGCACCAGTTCCATGCTCAGGAACCAGATGCGCTCGCCGCCGGGCGCGTCCACGTGAAAGATTTCATAAACGCGGCAGATGTTTGGGTGGGAGATGCCGCGAGCGTTGCGCACCTCCTGCTTGAAGCGCTCAATGACCTCAGGATGCCGCGCAATCTGCGGCCGGATTGTCTTCAGCGCGACGTCTTCCTCCAGTTCGTTGTCCCACGCCTCATAGACCTCGCCCATGCCGCCGGAGGCCAGAAAGCGGCGGATGTGGAAGCGGTCCAGGATGACGGCACCCGGCACAAACATGGGAGCAGGAGAAAGATCGTCCGGCAGCAGTGCGTGCAGGTCCAGCAGCGGCGCGGCTAAAAAGTCGCCGGCCTGCCGCATGAATTGCAGCAAACGCAGGACCTCCGACTCGACCACCGCTTCGCCCCTCGACAGCTCATGCACAGCTGCGGCCTGCGCTGCCGCCGGCAGGTCAGCAGCGTGGTCGAAGATTTGATTCACAAGCCGCCACTGCTCGGGAGTCATACGTGCTTGTCTGTGGTTTGCAGGGGATTTGCGGATTTGAGCGGAGGAGTAGGCGGTGCGCTGGTCAGCTCCGCATTCAACCACGCGCGGCAGAGCGCCCAGTTGCGCTGGACGGTGCGCAGCGAAAGACCGAGTACCTCGGAAATTTCTTCAAAGGTCAGGCCACCGAAGAAGTGCATTTCCACGATGTCGGCCTGGCGCTTGTCCATGGCCGCCAGGCGTTCCAGTGCCTCATGCAGGGCCAGGATGTCCACCGATTGATTCACCACCTGCATGGCGGAGCGGAGCTCGACCTGCTGATGGCCGCCCGGACGCTTGTCTGCCTTGGCGGAGCGGGCGTGGTCGATAAGGATGCGTCGCATTGCGCGCGCGGCCAGGGCAAAGAAGTGGGCGCGGCCTTGCCAGTCGATGGAATCAGTTTGCACCAGCTGCAGAAATGCCTCATGCACCAGCACTGTCGGCTGCAGGGTGTGGTTGGGCCGTTCGCGCTGCATGTAACGCGCCGCCAGGCTATGCAGTTCGCGATAAATCAGCGGCATCAGCTCTGACGCGGCATGGTCATCGCCAACTTTGGCGCGTTGCAGCAGCTGGGTGACCGCGCCTGCGTCCTGCCGATCTTCTTCATTGGATAACTGCATATGCAAAGCCCCATTTCCGTGCAAGGTGCTCAACTGCAGATCGATGTGCGGCGATGCGCCGGGACGGAGCTGAAAAGAATCTTTCAGGTCCGGTGACATGTTTTCCGGAATCGCTACGCCTTATGTGGTGAGGGTAGTTCAAACTGCCCAGCCTTTCCACAAAATTCAGGAGGCCTTATGCCGATCCAATCTTTCCTTCGCCGGGTTGCACTTCGTTGTTTCACTGCCGCACTGATAGTTGTTCCCATGTTCCAGGCGTATGTTGCCCGGGCACAGACTCGCACATTGGCGACCGCGGAGGTACCGTTCGACTTTAACGCCGGTGCCGTCAGACTGCCCGCGGGCAGCTACCGCATCGTGCAGGTCAACCAGAACATGATGCGCGTCGTTGGCGAGAACAATCGGCACATTGCCAGCATCATGGTCTTTCCTTCTGACAAGCGGGCCAGCGGTGACCAGGGCAAGCTGCAGTTTCATGAGTACGGTGGCCGCTATTTCCTCTCAGCGGTCCTGCTTGCGAACGATAAAGCCACCGTTGATGTCGTGAAGAACCGGGCCGAAAAGGAAGCCATGCAGATTGCCGCGTCCAGGCCCAGCTCCACCATCATCACCGAGGTTGCCGTCAGCGGAGGTGAGCGGCGTTGATTCCAGTGGTCCCAACGCCATAGCCGGTCCGCCGGTCTCAAGTTGTTTTACTGCAGTACTGCACCACTTGTCGTCCTTTTTCCAGTAGCTGGCGTTTGCGTCGTCTGACCGGTGGCGGTCAGACGGCCCAAACGCTGACATTCCGCTTTTTAGCCAACGGAGTCATCGCATGCATCTGCCAGTCCAAAGCGCTGAAGTTCGCATAACCCGGACAGGAAACGATGTGGCGCTCCGGGCCATGCACGTTGCCATGGCTTTCCTGTTTCTCTCTGCTTTCCTGCTGCTTCTCTCGTAGTCTGTGTGCAAAGGAACGGGTAGAGTCCCCAATGGGCTTTACCCATTCTTTGCGTGAAGAACGTATTCTGGGCGGCATGAGCTTTTACGATCCGAGTCAGTTTCCTTTCACGACACCTGCCGCCGCCATCGCCCGTGAAGCAGGGGCGCTGCTGCGCCGTTATTACGAGAAGGGTGTCACTGCGGAGTTCAAGGGCGATGTCGACATCGTGACGGAAGCCGACCGTGCCAGCGAAAAGCTGATCACGGAACGGCTGCAGGCGAGCTTTCCCGATCATGGCATCTTTGGGGAAGAGGGTGCGCGGGAGCGGCTCGGCGCGGAGTACCGCTGGTATGTCGATCCGCTGGACGGCACCACTAATTTTGCGCATGGCTTTCCATACTTTTGTGTTTCACTCGGCCTGGAGCACCGGCCGCCGGGAACGCCGGACAATGAGGATGGCGAGATTGTCGCCGCCGTGATCTACGAACCGTTGCGCAACGAGCTCTTCCATGCCGAGCGGGGCAAAGGCGCCTGGCTGAATGAGCGCCGCATCCACACTTCGGCCTGCCGGCAGCTGCAGGAAGCACTGCTCGGCACCGGGTTCCCGTCGCGAAAACGGCATGAGTCGCCGAACATCCACTTCTATCACCAGCTCACCTTGCGCACGCATGGGTTGCGCCGCGCCGGTGCCGCTGCCGTTGACCTGGCGTACACCGCCTGCGGACGCCTGGATGGCTACTGGGAGTTCAACCTGAACCCGTGGGACACGGCGGCCGGCATGCTGCTGGTGGAAGAGGCTGGGGGTGAGATAACGCGCTTTGACGGCTCGCGTTTCCGGCTGGACTCTAGAGAGGTGCTGGCCAGCAATGGCCGCATCGGGGGCGAGCTTCGCCAGGTCTTCGCGGACATGTTTGCCGGACGCGGGCTGGAGCCGATTCCCACACCGGAGGAGTTCAAGCGGCGAAGGGAACAATCAGCTCCGGCGGGTGTGTCGGGCGAGGCAAAGGCATCTCCGGGCGCTTAACGCCTGAGCTGTCTGTCCTGGCGCGGCGGCTTGCTTTTGCCGGTGTCGTGCGCTGATAAAATAAAGCTCTCAGAAGATAGCTCCACTCCTGAAAGGATCTTGAAGCACTATGGCTTACGTCATTGCAGAACCCTGTATAGGCACCAAAGACACGGCGTGCGCCGATGCGTGCCCAGTCGATTGCATTCACCCGAAGAAGGGCGATGAACGCAACGACAGCGCAGATCAGCTCTTCATCGATCCGGTTGAGTGCATCGATTGTGGTGCGTGCGTGCCGGTTTGCCCCGTCTCCGCAATCTACGCGGCCGATGATCTGCCGGACAAGTGGGCCGACTACACACAGAAGAATGCCGTGTACTTCGGACGGTAGTGTCTCGACAACATCTCAGCAGACGCGCGGCTTTGGCCGCGCGTTTCTCTTGCATTTTGCAATGTAGACTAAGCTGGGTGGACTAAGGAGTCAGCGATGCGAACTGTGAATATGCATGAAGCCAAGACGCATCTCTCCCAACTTGTGAAGGATGTTCAGACTGGCGAAACGATCGTAATTGCGAAGGCCGGCAAGCCTGTGGCACAGGTCATTGCATTTCGCGCGGTCCCAAAGAAGGCTTTGGAGCCGATCGGCTTTCTTAAGGACGAGATGACTGTGTCTGATGACACCAAGACATCGTTCGTCCAGGAAATGGAAGAGATGTTTTACGGTTCGAATGACCGAGAATAAGTCGAGTTTGCTGTGTGACACGCACCTGTTGGTCTGGTTCGCATCGCACCGCGCCTAACTTCGGCAGCCCGATCTCTGGTAAGCGATCCAGGCGTCCAGCTCTGTTTTAGTCTTGTCAGCATCTGGGAGGTTGCCATCAAAACCAGCATCGGCCGCGCTTCTTTTCAGGTAAATGCCCATCGGCTACGGCATGCTTTATTGGATCGCGACTGGAAGGAGATTGGCATCGAAGCAGCGCACGTTATCGCGACAGGTCAACTTCCATTCCTGCACTGCGATCCCTTTGATCGCATGCTTGTGGCACAGGCTCAAGTTGAAAACGTGACACTTGCAACAGTGGACCGCAAGCTTGTGAGCTACGCTGTTCCAACTTTGTACGTCGGCTGAGCGGACCGCAATCTTATTGGCCAGTCCCCAACAATCTGAAGCGCTCATCCTGCGCACCTGGCCCTTTGCCGAAGCCGATTTGCTGGTTTCCTTTTTTACTCGCGATCAGGGAATCGTGCGCGGTGTCGCGCGGCATGCCATGCGCTCCCGCAAGCGCTTCGGCGGTGCGCTTGAACCCATGACCGAGGTGCGCGCCACGTGGTCGGAAAGGCCGCGGCAGGATGTTGTTCGCCTCGATCAACTGGAGATACTCTGGTCGCCGCTGCGCGAACCGGTCGATTATGCCCGGGCTGCCGCGCTTGCGGTTGTTGCCGAAGTCCTGGAGGCAGCCCTGCCCGAGCGCGCGCCTGAGGACGACGTCTACCGGCTGGCCGTGACCACCATCCAGCAAATTGGTGGAGAAAACCTGCTGCTGCCAGTCACTTACTTTCTGTTATGGCTCACGCGTCTGCTGGGCTGGATGCCGGACCTTCGCGTCTGCGCGGCCAGCGGCGAAGCCCTGCGCGGAGCGCAAGTCTATTTCGCACCACAGCGGGACGGTTTGTTCCACGTCAATCACCGGCCAAGTGGGAGCCTTCCGCTCTCTGCAGAATCGTTGGCTGTCGCGGAACGCATCTTCCGCAGTCCAATTCGTGCGCTGCAAGCAGAACCGTGGCCTCGAACGCGCGCCTCGGACTTGCGGAGGTTCTTGGCCGCGACACTGGAGCACCACCTGGAAACGCGGCTGCTGAGTCTTAGGACGCTGGCCCGGATGTAATCTGTATCGCGACATGCGTCAGCTGGCAGGCTTGCCGCCGCCTGCCGCAATCCACGCATCCACCCGTTTCTCAATCACGTCCATCGGCAGCGCGCCGGAGTCGAGCAGCAGGTCGTGGCAGTCGCTCAGGTGGAACTTCGCACCCAGCTTTGTGCGCGCACGCTCACGCAGTTCTAGAAACTTGAGCTGGCCCATCTTGTAGCCCAATGCCTGTGCCGGCCACGCGATGTACCGGTCCGTCTCCGCCTGGATGTTGGTTTCATCAATAGAGGAATGGTCGTGGAAGAAGTCGACCATCTGCTGCCGCGTCCAATGTTTAGAATGCACGCCCGTGTCGACCACCAGCCGGATGGCTCGCCAAATATCCGCTTCCAGACGGCCGTAATCGCTGTAAGGGTCCTGATAGAAGCCGACGTCTTTGCCCAGGCGCTCCGAGTACAGACCCCAACCTTCGACATATGCGGTGTAGTACGACTGCTTGCGGAATTCCGGGATCCCGGTTAGTTCCTGCGCAATGGAAATTTGCAGGTGATGGCCGGGCAGGCCCTCGTGGTACGCCACGGCCTCAGTATTTTCCAGGCCACGGTCGGCATACTTGTAAGTGTTGACGAACACCTGGCCGGGCCGCGAACCATCCGGCGTGCCCTGCTGGTAGTAGGCCTGCGCCTGCGCTTGCTCCATATAGGCGGGCACGCGCGCGATCTCCAATGGTGCCTTGGGCAGCCGGCCGAAGAGTTGCGGCAGCTTGGTTCGCATGCCGTCAAGGTAGCCCTGGTAAATGGAAATCAGCTGTTCCGGGGACGAAGCATGCAGCTTGGGATTGCTCTTGACCGACGCATTGAAACTCTTCAGGTCCTTGAAGCCCAGCTTGTTCGCGATCAGCAGCATTTCGGCCTCATCGCGCTTTACCTCAGCCAGTCCGATCTGATGAATCTCGTCGGGGCTCTTGTTCAGCGTCGTGCTTTGCCGCACGCGGAATGCATAGTAAGCATCGCCATCCGGAATCGCGGAGATACCCGGTTCGGTGCGTGCCTTGGGCAGGTACTGCGCGGTTAGAAAGCGGCCGAAGCGGTCGTACGCCGGCAGCACCTGTTTCGTGACCGCATCCATGGCTTCCTGCCGGATGCGCTTTTGCTCTGCCGCGGAGACGCTCGCCGGGAATTTCTGAAGCGGCGCGAGGAACGGGTTTCCCGCCGCCGGCGCGATCGCCAGGGCCTTCACCTGAACCAGCACCTTCTCCATCAAGAAGCGCGGCTGGGTGCGGCCCTCGTCCATGCCGAGCGTCATGGCCTCCTGCACCTGCGCGAAGACCTGCGGAATTTTCTTTAGCCGCGCGATGTAGTTGTCGTAATCTTTCGCATCGTCAAAAGGCATGATCGCGATGGTCTGCGGCAGGTTCGTCTGTGGGCCGTTGAACTGGTTGACCGGCATCTCCCATTCCTTAAAGCGGGCTGATTCCTGGTCGTCGATGAGGGTGCGTTCCAGCAGATCGACCGAAAGCTTCTGCTGGCCGGAGAGGCCGGTTGCGTCCAGTGCCGTCAGTTTGTCCAGGTAGCCGCGCTCGCGCTCCAGCCAGGCGTTGCGCGCGGCACCGCTGTAGTCGCTCCACTGGTCGTTGTAGCGCTTGTCGCCGATGCTGGTGGCTGTCTCCGGAGTGTGCTTCAGCACGTCCTGCCAATAGTCGTTGAAAATCCGGTCCACCGGGGATTTCGAAGCGGAAGCAGGTAGCTGTGCCAGGAGGCAGGCGGAGGTGCACAGAGCAAGAGAAGCGGCGGCTATCAGACGAGTGCGCGCGAACGGGAGGGGCATTGTCAAAAGTGTACGACGCCCGACCCTCCGCGGAGCTGCCCGTTGGCAGCACGCGAGCTATGGCGGCACCATCATGCTATGCGCATCCAGCATGCGGTAAAGGGTGGAGCGGCTGATGCCCAGCAGTTCCGCGGCGCGCAGCTTATTGCCGTTGCAGCGGAGCAGGACATTGTCCACATGGCGGCGAACGATGACGTCCAGACGCCAGTGCCGCAGGTCGATTCGAGGTGTTTCGGTGCGGACCTGTACTTCAGTGCGGAGCTGTACAGGCTGCCCCAGGGAAGAGATTTCGGTGTGTGTGAATGGATTGATCACGAAGGCTATATCGGCGAAGAGCCTCAAGGATTCAGTCCGTCATGACTGCAGCCGGTACACAGACAGGAATGGGAGGCCGCAGCCTCCCATTCTGAAACACTTTTTAGCGCGGATAGAACTACGCAGCGGCCTTTGCGCAGTAGGTATCGAAAGCTCGAGCCAGCTCCTGGGCGATGGCCGGAGCATTGCTCGTTTCGATCGCGGAGCGCTGCATCAGATAGACCATCTGGCCGTCACGGAAGAGCGCGATGGCTGGCGACGTGGGCGGATGCCCCTGGAAATGCGAGCGGGCCTTGTCTGTCGCCTCACGGTCCTGACCGGCAAATACCGTGATGGCATGATCGGGCTTGCTGCCGTGCTGCATGGCCATCCGCACGCCGGGGCGCATTTTGCCGGCAGCGCAACCACAGACCGAGTTCACCACCACCATGGTGGTGCCGGACTGCTGCAGGGCCGAATCCACTTCCGCGCCGCTGCGTGCTTCCTGAATGCCCGCGCGTGTGAGCTCCTCGCGCATGGGAATCAACATGACTTCTGGATACATTGTGCCTCCGCGGCTGCCGAACGCGGCATGCCTTCTCTAGTTTAACGCGAATCGTGCCGCGCCGATGCGGGTGGATGACCACGGAGAAGCCGGTTAGCGTTTCCGCTGATACCCTCAGAGCGGGGCATGGCAGACGCACTTAAAATGCAGGATAACGTTCCACTCGCACCGTACACCACGCTCGGTGTCGGCGGCAGGGCACGGTGGTTTGCCACGGCCAGTACGGAGGCGCACGTCGCAGAGGCATGCGAATTTGCCTGGGAACGCAGCTTGCCGCTGTTTGTCATGGGTGGCGGCAGCAATTTGCTGGTCAGTGACGACGGATTTCCGGGCCTTGTCCTCCACATTGCAATTATGGGAGTCACGCACCGGCAGGATGCAGGTGGCCCAGTTTACGTGACCGCCGGTGCGGGCGAGAGCTGGGACGCCCTGGTGCAGTTCACCGTGGAGCGCGATCTTGCCGGCATGGAGTGCCTGGCCGGCATACCAGGCAGCGTGGGCGGCACGCCCGTGCAGAACGTGGGAGCCTACGGCCAGGAGATTGCACAGACGCTTGTCTCGGCGCGCTGCTTCGACCGGCAAACCTCGAGCATGGTCGACCTCAGGCATGGGCAGTTTGGCTTTGCCTACCGCACAAGCCTGCTGAATACCTCTGAACGTGGCCGCTATGTCCTTACCAGCATCACATTCGCGCTGCAGCCGGGAGCACCGCCGAATCTTTCCTACGCAGACCTGAAGCATCACTTTCAGAACAGTGCGCCACCGGCTCTGGTCGATGTCGCCGAAGCTGTCCGAGCGATTCGGCGGCGTAAAGGCATGGTGGTGGATGCCTCCGACCCGGATAGCCGTTCCGCCGGCTCCTTCTTTCGAAATCCGATCGTCTCTGAAGATAGAGTTCGCGACATCGCCCAAGCGCTGCGCCTAACGCCGGAACGGGTGCCGCAATGGCCAACGGCGGATGGCTGCGTGAAGCTGCCTGCGGCGTGGCTGCTGGAACAGGCCGGCTTTGTGCGCGGGTACACCCTTGGGCAGGCCGGCATCTCCACCAAGCACACCCTTGCCTTGATCAACCGCGGTGCTGCGACGGAGAAGGACATCGCGGCGCTTCGTGACCGCATCCTCATGGAAGTGCGTTCGCGTTTTGGCGTGGAACTGGAGCAGGAACCCGTCCCGGTTATCTGAGGTTTGTTTCGCTACTCAGTTGCGCAAGCAATCGCCTGCGCGGCTCCGCCAACACCTCTGCGCACGTTCC
>CAXTPQ010000010.1:60119-62466 GCA_964246215.1 uncultured Terriglobus sp.
TCAGTTGCGCAAGCAATCGCCTGCGCGGCTCCGCCAACACCTCTGCGCACGTTCCTTGCGCAATCACTTTCCCCTCACTGATACGCAGCACCTCCTCTGCCGACGCGAAAGCCTCCGCGACGCTATGCGTGACCGAGAGTATGCGCAGAGCCGGAACAAACGTCTGTTCGCGCAGGAGGCCGATCAGCTCCATCCGTAAATCCTCGTGCATGCCGGTGAAGCTCTCGTCCAGCAAGAGCAATTCAGGCCCACTCAGCAGGGCGCGGGCAATGGCGACGCGCTGCATCTCACCACCGGAAAGCGTCGCAACCCGCGCCTTCCGCAGATGCGCGATGCCGAAATGTTCCATCACCAGGTTCACTGTCGCTGCACGCTGCAGGCTCTTGACGCCAAACCGCACGTTCCGAGTTACGTCCAGGTGAGGAAAGAGCGAAGGCTGCTGCGCGACATAGCAGATGCCGCGCCGATGAGCAGGCAACTCACCTAACCTCCGGCCATGGAGCACAACGCCGCAACCCGGCGGCCGCCACAGACCCGCGATCAACCGGAGCAGGGAAGACTTGCCGGAGCCGGACGCGCCGAAGAGAACCGTCCATCGGTAGCGCAATTCAAAGCTGCATTGCAAATGCAGCGCACCCGCTCGTGCATTGCAATGCATTCGCAGAAAAACGGCCGTGTCAGGCATTGCTCTCGGGAACCCGCTGTGACTTCGGCAAGGAATACAGCAACAGCAGCGCAACCGTGGACACTGCCAGCAGCAGCAGAGACATCCGGTTCGCCTCAGCAAATTGTCCATTCTCCGCCAGGTCGAAGATGGCGATGGAGACCGTTCGGGTCGACCCCGGCAGACTGCCGCCAAGCATTCTCACCACGCCGAACTCGCCAACGGTATGCGTGAAGGTCAGCACCGCCGCAGCCAGCAATGACGTGCGGCTCAGCGGCAGGGCGATCCGCAAAAAACTCTTCCAAGGCGGAACTCCCAGCGTTGCCGCTGCCTCCATGTAGCGCGGCTCCACCGCTCGCAGGCCGGCAACCAACGGCTGCACTGCGAACGGCAGGCTATAAATCACCGAACCAACCACAAGCCCCTGAAATGAAAAAGCCAGCGTGTGGCCCAGCACCTGGCTCAGCCAGCGGCCCGGTGCCGTCAATGGCCCCAGCGCGACCAGTAGGTAAAAACCGAGCACCGTGGGCGGCAACACGAGCGGCAGCGCCACGGCGGCCTCCAACACAAAGCGCCACGAGGTTTTCGCGAAGGCCAGCAGGTAAGCCAACGGAACTGCAATCAGCACAAGGATCGCGGTTGTCACAAGCGCCAGCCGCAGCGTCAACAGCAGTGCTTCCGTATCCATCGCCGGGCATCCCCTCCACTGGCGATGGTAGCCGATTCGCGTCGTACAAATTCGCAGCTACTGAATGCGCTGCAGTCCAAGCTCGGGCAGGTGCTGCTGAATTTCATCACTCGTCAAGTAGTTGAGCAGCACGTGCGCCTCCTGCCGGTGCTTGCCGTCCTTCATCACCACGGCACACTGCCGGATGTCCTGATAGGCCTCCAGCGGAAACAGGATGCCGGTGCCTACGGACTTGTATTGGGGCGAAAGTGCAATTGTCTGTGAAATCAACGCGAACTGCGCGTTGCCGCTCAGGGCGAACTGCGCGGCCTGCCCGACTGATTCAGCCACAACCAGGTGCGGCTTCACGTTGGGAAGGTACTTCAGCTTTTGAAGCGCCGCCATGGCCGCGCGGCCGTAAGGTGCGTGATCTTCGTTGGCAACCGCAACATTCTTCAGGTCCTTGCGGTCCAGCACGTCCAGCGTGAATGGGTTGACGTTCAGATCGTTGCGCTTCCACAGAACAAGAATGCCCTTGGCGTAAGGAACCGGATCCTTGGTGTCGGCCTTGCCCGCAGCCACCACTCGCTCGGCAAATGTGTAGTCGGCGGAAAGGAAGAGGTCGGCTGGCGCGCCATTCAGGACCTGTTCAGAAAGCGCCGCCGAAGAACCGTAGCTCACCTTCAGCTTGATGCCGGTGCGCCGCTCGAAATAGGGCCCCAGCACCTCCAGAACAGGCTGCATGTCCGCCGCGGCAAGCACCGTCAGTTCAGATGGCTGCAAGCCTTTCGGCTCGATACGTTTGCCCTGTCCGGAAGCAAATCCGCTGCCCAGCAAAGCCGCAAACACGAGCAGCAAGATGGCAAGGACCGGCAGGGTTCGCGTGCGTTTCATTACCGTTGCAGGCTCGGTACGGTAGGCTAGAGGGCAGAATGATCTCGCGTTCACACAGCCTGAGATGCATCGCCAACGGCACGCGGATCGAGCCGGATGCCGTTGCGAGTGATTTTCGCGAT
>CAXTPQ010000010.1:62566-66967 GCA_964246215.1 uncultured Terriglobus sp.
AACACGCCGCTCTACGACCTGCCGCGCTGCGGCAAGCTGCTCGGCCTGGACTTCCTGCTCGCCAAGCACCAGGGCATGAACCCGACCGGATCGTTCAAGGACACCGGCATGACTGCCGCGCTTTCCGTTGCGGCAGAGCGCGGCTTCCAGTGGGTCGCCTGCGCCAGCACCGGCAACACCTCCGCCGCGATGGCCGCGTACGCCGCGCGCGCGGGTTTGCGCTCCATCGTCTTCATACCAGAAGGCAAGATCGCCTGGGGCAAGCTCTCCCAATCGATGGATTACGGTGCGCTCACCGTCCAGCTCAAGACCGACTTCGACGGCTGCGTCCGCATGCTTGCGGAACTGGTGCGCCGGCACCCTATTTACCTGCTCAACTCGGTGAATCCGTACCGGCTGGAGGGGCAGAAAACTCCCGCGATCGAGATTTGCGAACAGCTCGACTGGCAGGTGCCGGAGCATGTGGTCGTTCCCGGCGGCAACCTGGCCAACGGCTCCGCTCTGGGCAAGGGCTTTGCCGAACTCAAGTACCTCGGCTTCACCGACCGGATCCCGAAGATCTCAGTCATCCAGGCCCAGGGCGCAAACCCACTTTTCCAGTGGTTTACCAACGCCGAAAAGCATTTGCAACCCATGACGGCCGACACGCGTGCTACCGCCATCCGCATCGGCAATCCGGCGAGTTGGCGCAAGGCTGCCCGTGTGATTGAAGCCACAGGCGGCTGGTGCGAGCAGGTCTCCGAGGGCGAGATTGCCTTGGCCAAGGCACAGATCGGTGCCGAGGGCATCGGTTGCGAACCGGCATCCGCGGTCACGCTGGCAGGCACGCAGAAGCTGGTCCGGAGCGGCCATATCCAGGCTGGTGAACGCGTGGTCCTCATCCTCACCGGCCATACGCTGAAAGATCCCGAATACACCATCGACTTCCACAAGGACCTGCTCGCCACCGGTGTTGCTGGCGCGGACTCCTACCGCAAGCCCCCCTTGGTTCTGGAAGCGAACGAGACGGCCGTTCTGAGGGCCCTTGAAAGAGAAATGCAGGCGGAGATGGCGCCGGCGTGAGTTCCGCCGAACCATCTCTGCGGCTTCGTTTGCCCGCCACCTCCGCCAATCTTGGACCGGGCTTTGACGCTCTCGGGCTTGCTCTTGGCTTTGCTCTGCATGTAGAGGCGAGTAGAGCCGCGCAGTTTCAGATTGTTGCCGCAGGCAGAAACACCGAACGTATCTCTGATCCGGAAACAAGCCTCATCCTGCAGACCTACCGTGACGTGCTTCGGGAGCAGGACAGCAGTGCACCACCGCTTCAACTCATCCTGCGCAACGAGATTTCGCTTGGCATGGGTTGCGGCTCCTCCGCGGCGGCCCTTGTGGCCGGTGTTGCGCTTGCGAACCACTATGGCCATCTGAACTGGACTCGCGAGCAGATCATGACCGAGGCGGCGCATCGCGAGGGGCACCCTGACAACGTTGCCGCTTGCGTTCTGGGCGGCCTGACCGCGTCCAGCATGACTGCCGGTCAGGATGGACGTGCGCAGGTCACCGCCGTGTCCGTTCCGGTCCAGGCAAGCTGGTCGTACCTCCTGGCCATGCCGAGTCAGTCGTTCTCGACTGAAAAGGCACGGGCTTTGCTGCCGGACACTTATACCCGAGCGGACGCGATTGCGAATGTTCAGGCGGTCGCGATGCTGACCTTAGCCTTCGCGCTCGGCTGCGGAGACCTGCTTGCTGTGGCCATGCGGGACCGCATGCACCAGCCGTACCGCAGCACTGCCGCGCCGCTTCTACCGGCACTGCTTCCCATGCAGGGCAGCCATGGTGTGCTTGGCGTGGCGCTCTCTGGAGCGGGGCCTTCTGTGCTTCTGGTGCTTCAGCAATCCGTGGTGCTCACCGAAGTCAAAGAAGCAGTCAATCACCACTTAGGCGTACACGGGTTACAGGCCGAGTTAGTACACACGCACGTTGGTACACCAGCGGTAATGGGCCTAAAGATTACTCCATGATTACTATTTAGCTGTAGGCGAGATGCGTGCTGCGTTCTACATTTATTTCTGTAGACGGCCCTGGGGGAGGGCTGGCCTGCGGACGCCCGTTGACCTTTTACCAGGTCCGGGCGTTTTCCCTTTCTGCCGATCGATCTCCTGAGCTTACAGGCTTTGTTTCCGGTCACCGGCTTCTTGGATCGGCGCGGTCGCGCAGTGCGTCACCCAGAAATGAGAAGGCCAGCACACACAGCATCACGGCCGCCGCTGGGAACGCCGCCATGTAGGGTGCGTCGAAGAGGTGGGACCGGGCGTCATTCAGCATGGAGCCCCAGCTGGCGGCAGGCGGCGGTACGCCCAATCCCAGAAAGCTGAGCGTTGCCTCGGCCAGTACCGCCGCCGCCATGCCGATAGCGGCTTGAACAATCACCGGCTGCACAATATTCGGCAAAATGTGCCGGCCCAGGATGCGCAGATCGGACGCACCCAATGCGCGTGCAGCCTCCACGTACTCCCGCTCCCGCGCGGCCATCACCTGTGCCCGCACGAGGCGCGCATAGTTCACCCAGCCGGTGATGGCCAGGGCAAGAATCAGGTTGCGCAGGCCCGGCCCCAGGAAAGCCACAAAGGCGATGGCCAGCAGAATGCCGGGCATCGCCATGAAGGCATTCATCACGTAAACGTTCAGCAGCGTATCGCGCCAGCCGCCGTAGTACCCCGCCAGTGCACCCGCAATCAGGCCAAGCGCTAGCGAGATGGCAACCACCGTGACGGCCACTAGCAGGGAGATGCGCGCGCCATACAGCGTTCTGGACAGGATGTCGCGGCCAAGCTCATCGGTGCCGAAGAGATGGTGCGCGCTGGGTCCCATCAGCCGAGACTCCAGGTGCAGCGCCGCGGGATCATACGGCGCGATCCATGGCGCAAGCACACTCATCAGTGCAAAGACGGCGAGAACCAAAACTGAGAGGGTCGCCGTCCGGTTCCGCATAGAAGCATGCTACTTCAGAGCTTTACCTGTCAGGGCCGAACCCTTAGCCGGTCCGTTGTCGGCAAGAGGCGGCATAGCTCGAGAGTTGTAGAAAGTTCATGAAACAGGACTGGCTTACCATGCGAAACTGTCATCAATCAGCTATGCCGCAGCGTATGCGTCCCTCGGCGCATCTGACTGTAACAAGACTTACAAAGCGAACATCTGCCATGAGAGAAGATATGAACCTGAAGCAGGAACGCGTCGTCGTAGCCGGAGCCGGTGGCTTCATCGGCGGTCATCTGACCCGGACATTGATCGAACAGGGAATCAATGTAGTTGCCGCGGTCGACATTAAGCCGTTGAGCGAGTGGTATCAGGTGAGCAAGGCGCCGGAACTGGCCAACTTGTCGCTTGACCTGAAGGACCTGCAGAACTGCCGCACTGCGCTGGCCGATGCGACCGTCTGCTTCGATCTGGCGGCGGACATGGGCGGCATGGGCTTTATCGAGAACAACAAGGCCCTGTGCATGCTCAGCGTGCTGACCGGCACCCATCTGCTGATGGCCGCGAAGGAGGCGGGGCTGAAGCGGTTCTTCTTTTCCTCCTCCGCCTGCGTCTACAACGGCGACAAGCAGACCTCACCCGATGTGGTGGCTTTGAAGGAGTCCGACGCCTACCCCGCATTGCCAGAAGATGGCTATGGCTGGGAGAAGCTCTTTACCGAGCGCATGTGCCGGCATTTTTATGAGGATTATGGCCTGGAGACTCGCGTCGCCCGTTACCACAATGTCTACGGTCCTTTGGGCACATGGACCGGCGGCCGCGAGAAAGCACCAGCTGCTATCTGCCGCAAGGTACTGGAAGCGAAAAACAGCGGCAAGCACGAAATTGAGATTTGGGGCGACGGCACGCAGACGCGCTCCTTCATGTATATCGATGATTGCGTGAAAGGCACGCAGATGTTCGCAACGAATGACGTCCGCGAGCCACTCAATCTCGGCTCGGACGAACTTGTCACAATCAACCAGCTCGTTGACATTGCCGAAGATATCGCGGGTATCAAGTTGAAGCGGAATTACAACCTGGGCGCGCCCAAGGGTGTGAACGGCCGCAACAGCGACAACACCCTCATCCTGGAGAAGCTTGGCTGGGCACCGTCCATCAGCCTGCGTGAGGGACTGCGCAAGACCTACAACTGGATTGAGAGCGAGATGCACTCGACCACTCCGGTAGGGGCACATTAAGCCTGGAACTCTCGACCGCACGGAATGAAGCGACGGAAAGGGTGCTGGGCATCCCATTTTTTATGGGGGATGCCAGCACCGCAGTCGACCGCATGCTTGACGGTGGCCTGCTTGTGGTTCCGGCAGCACCGGCGCTCAAGGATTTGCAGATTCATCCGGCCTATCGTGAAGCCCTGTTGGCTGCGGATATGGTCATCCCGGACAG
>CAXTPQ010000010.1:67067-71737 GCA_964246215.1 uncultured Terriglobus sp.
TGGAACCAACCGCTGGCCGGAGCAGCGGCCCTGCATGCCAGCCGTATGCGGGCCGCACAACTGCTCACACATCAACTGGACGGTGAGCCCGACCTGAAACAGCGGGCCGCGGCTGCCGGTGCTCACTTTTCGCGGGTAGCTGAAAATATTGCTGTCGGCCCAAATGTGCTCGAAATGCACGATGCCCTGATGCAATCGCAGCACCATCGCGACAACATTCTGGATCCCGGCGTCAACTCGCTGGCCATTGCGATCGTGCACGCTCGAGGTGAGCTCTGGGCCGTGGAAGACTTTGCCCGCGATGTGGAGGTGCTGAGCTTTGCAGAGCAGGAAGAGCAGGTGGTTGCGCTGCTGCGCTCGTTACAGTTACGTGTCGCCGTCACCCAGGATGCGCGGGAGACTTGCCGGCTGTCGACCGGCTTTGTGGGTGAGCGGCCCGGCTTTGTCATGCGGTACACCACCAGCCACCTGCAGCAGCTGCCTGGCACGCTGCAGGACCGCATGGCCACCGGCCGCTACAGCAGAGCGACGGTAGGTGCATGCGCGCCGGACGAACCTGGCGTATTCACCAGCTACAATCTCGCTGTCCTTCTTTACCGGTAAAGGCATGAGCACCATGCCGTTCGCTGCCCGCTTAATGCGCCGCGAGTAGCCCCGCCGAGGCAAGCTCCGCCTCTGTCGCCGGTTTCGTTGGTTCCATGCGCAACAAATCGTTTGCCCGGTTGAAGTAGTGGAAAAGCCCGATGGCGCACACAAGTTCGACGACTTCACCTTCGCTGAAGAACTCGCGAAGGCGCGCAAATGCCTCGTCGGAGTAGTCATGGGCGTTCCGCGCCATCGTCTCCGCAAGATGGATTGCCACCTTCTCGCGTTCGGTGAACAGGGTGCTTGTCTGCGCGCCGGAGAGAGCGGCGATCTGCTCATCGGTCCAGCCCAGCTTCCTGGCCAGGGCTGTGTGCGAGGCCAGGCAGTATTCCGTGCAGTTCAGTTGCGAGGTCCTGACGATCACCAGTTCCTTGAGCGCCCGTGACAGTGTTCCGGTGGACATCACCGCATCCAGGTGCGCGATTGCCGTCTGCAGGATCTCCGGCCGGTGCGCCAGCGTCCGGAAAAAGTAGGGAACATTGCCACGCTCACGCAATGTCTTGTCGTAGATGGCCACGATGGAGGGCGCAACCTGATTGCGTTCGAGGCGGGAAAGCCGGGGTTCGGGCATGGACGGGGTCCTCTGCAAGCAGTGTAGCGGCTGCACTTGAATCAAGGCGCAAAAGTGCACGCAAAAGCACGGCCGGCGGAACAGGAAAACGTGACAGGCCGTCTTTGACCCGTCCCGGCCGCTCTGCTATAAAAGAGATGCGAGTCGAGCCGGCGCCCGCCCGCCGGCACCTCGTTTTCCTGTTCCGCAGTAGCTCAATGGCAGAGCATTCGGCTGTTAACCGAAGGGTTGTAGGTTCGAGTCCTACCTGCGGAGCCAAATCTTTTTTAGGCGCTCACCACTTTCCGTAAAAGATCCCGCTTTCATCTGCTTGCCCTCTAGGAAACCTGCTTTACCGGGAACGGAGGCAGCCTCGTGATCCGAAGACCATTCTCGAGTCTGCTACCTCGTATCGCCGCCGGTGGTTGACGAAGGCGGCTCCTGCAGAGAAGATCATCTGACTCGCCATCGAGGCATTCTCTGGCTGAGACGGAGTGAACTGAGTATGCGGACCACCATTCCATCTGCACGCAGAAGGCTTTCGGCCATCTGGTTGCAAGGGTTGTTTGTGCTTTTGCTTGCAACCGCACTGCATGTTCAGGCGGGAGCGCAAACCGGTTACGACAGCGTGGACCCATTTATAGGCACTTCCAATGGAGGGAATACGTTTCCGGGCGCCACGCTTCCGTTCGGCATGGTGCAGTGGAGTCCCGATACGAACGATGCCGGTTTTTACATCTTTGGCGAGAAGACGATTCGCGGCTTCAGCTTGACTCACCTGAGCGGTGCTGGATGCCCTGTCTTCGCAGACATGCCGATCCTGCCGTGGATAGAGGCACCAGCGGGTGGTTCCTCAGTAACCGCTCCAGAGATGCTGGCTTACGATCATGCGCACGAGACGGCACACCCCGGCTATTACTCCGTCACCCTGCAGAATGGCATCTTTGTGGAGCTCGCGGTTACGGAGCGAGCCGGTATCGCGCATCTGAGCTTTCCTAAAGCCGGGCATCCTGGTTTTTGGCTGAACCGGCAAGGCAGCGCCAACTCCGATGTGCATATGGCAGCCTTGCCACCCGCCGGCCGCGAACACGATGGCGAGAGTCTGACCCTGCACGATGGCGGCCTGATTACGGGCACGGTAACTGCCGGCGGTTTCTGTGCCTCAAAGACTCGCTATACGCTGCACATTGCGCTTGAAATGCCAAACGCACCGGAGCGAACGCTGCTTTTCGAAGACGGCAAGCTCACTGACCGTCAACATGCAGCCGGCCGGCATGCGTCCGCCTGGATCAGCGCAAATCCGGATCAGCTGCTGAAAGTCGGGCTTTCTTATGTCAGCGAAGACAATGCCCTGGCAAACCTTCGAACGGAAATTTCAGGATGGAACTTTCAGGCCGTCCACCAGAGAGCCCGGGCAGCCTGGAGCAGGGCTCTGGAGCAGGTTCAGTTGGAGGGAGCCAGTCCCGCGGAACGCACCATCTGGTATACGGCGCTCTATCACAATCTGATTGCACCCAACCTGGCCAGCGATACAAACGGAGAATACGAGGGCTTCGACTGGCAGGTGCACCATCTTTCGCCCGGTCAACTCGCGCAGTATGCCAACTTCTCGGATTGGGACACATACCGGAACACCACACCCTTGCAGGCATGGCTGCAGCCGTCACGCGCCAGCGACATGGCGCAAAGCCTGGTGAACACTGCGGAGCAGATCGGCTCGCTTCCACGCTGGCCCATCGCCAACGATGTATCGTACGTCATGGGCGGGGACTCCTCCGCCATTCTGCTTGCGGAGTACGCGGCGTTTGGCGCACACCGTTTTCAGCAGGATCGCGCCCTGCACTTTATGGCACAAGGAGCGACGGTGCCTGTGATGGGCCTGCACGAAACACCGCAGCGTGTGCAGATGGCGGAGTACCGGAAGCTGGGATATTTGCCCAGCACATCGACCGCAACCAATCCCTGGAACATATCTGCCTCGGAAACGCTCGAGTTCGCCAATGCTGATTTCGCCATTGGGCAGTTTGCAAATAGCTTAGGCGATCGTCAGCTCGCCCAGCAGATGAACAAACAGGCAGGAAACTGGCGGCAGCTCCTGGACCCCGAAACGCACTGGATCCGGCCGCGCAATGCCGATGGCACCTGGCTGGCGGGGTTTGACGCCGAGAAATCGCTGCCCCGTGCCAACAATGCACCTGTGTCGACCGATCAGCAGGGTTTTCAGGAGGGTAATACTTACCAGTACAGCTTCATGGTGCCTTTCGACTACTCAGAACTCTTTCAGTCCATGGGCGGCGCGGCTGTCGCCGAGCAGCGGTTGGACCGGTTCTTTCAGAAGCTGGTGTGCTGGGGTGAGCCGTGTTTCAACATGGCCAATGAGCCAGACTTTGTGACGCCCTACGCGTACACCTTTTTGGGCAAGCCTTGGAAGACCGCGGAGGTCGTGACTCGTATCGAGAATGAGACCTTTCAGACGACGCCCGGCGGCTTGGCGGGGAACGACGATCTAGGGGCGACCTCCGGCGTGTACCTGTGGAATGCACTGGGGATGTATCCGGCCATCCCCGGCATGAGTGGCGTTGTGCTGGGCACGCCGCGCTTTTCGCATGCATCGCTGCAACTCGCGGCGGGGAAACGTCTGATCATTGACCGGCTCGGCAATGGCATCTACGTGGAATCTGTCCGGCTCAACGGCAAACCGTGGAAAAGCAGTTGGCTGCCACTCTCCGCATTGATTGCCGGAGAAAACCGGCTGCAGTTCCTTGTCAGTACAAGACCCGGAGCTGCCTGGGCCACGGCCGTGAATGACCGGCCACCTTCGCTGTCCCGGAATGCCAAGTAGAATGAGAAACCCAGCTCCATAAAAGACGACCCTGGCTGTCATCCGATTGGTTTGCGTGCTGGACTATTTCCCAAGCGCAACGCTATACTCGCGCCCATGCCGAATCTGACTCGCCGTGATCTGCTGAACTCCGGAGCCGCGCTGGCTGCCACCGCATTGCTGCCTGCCTTTGCCCGCGCCGCGCAAGCCGGTGCGTCCGATAAGGCTTCACCGCTCAAGCTCGGCCAATGCTCCTACACATTTCGCAAGTTCACGCCGCAGCAGATGATGGATATGCTCCGGCAGGCGAAGATCACGAACCTGAATATCAAAGCGGACTTTCACCTGCCGATGACGCCGCTCAGCAGCGTGCCCGCCGAGGCTCAAACCTACCGCGATGCTGGCATTCAGCTCACCAACACTGGCGCGATCTACTTCAAGGTCGACACGGACGAGGCGGTCAAGCCCAGCTTTGAATACCTGAAAGCCGCGAAAATCACTCAGTTTGTGGGCGCACCCACGCATGAAACGCTGCCCCGCGTTGCCCGTTTCTGCCAGCAGTATGACGTGCGCATGGGCATCCACAATCACGGTCCGGAAGACCACGAGTGGCCGTCGCCCTACGACATCCAAAAGGTGATCGAACCGATGGAC
>CAXTPQ010000010.1:71837-73610 GCA_964246215.1 uncultured Terriglobus sp.
CGAGAGCTTAGCCTCAGGGGCCTGAAGCCCTGAGGCTCTGAACGTCTTGCGGCATAGCTGAAGCTATGCCCTTCCGAAAGCAAGGCTGTTTCAGGGCCCGCTTACAGCTTCGCCAGGTACTCGATAATTTCGGGGCTGGTCCACTGCTGCGGCCCGACAAATTTCCGGCGGACGAGACCATTACGGTCCACTACGAAAGTCTCTGGCACGCGCACACTGCCGAAGCGCAGGTTTGCCCCTTGCGATCCATCGCGGATACTCAGCAGATGCACATCGTACTGCTTCAGGAAAGCGGTATAAGCCTCGGAGTCGTCGTCGATCGACACGGCCAGCACCTGCACCTGCGGCAACTGTTTCTGCATATCCTGCAGGCTGGGCAGCTCATCCAGGCAAGGCGCACACCAGGTTGCCCAAAAATTCAGGATCACTACGTGCCCGCGAAACTGGCTAAGCGAAACGGTGCGGGAGCCTTCATGCACGGTGAAGTCGGGTGCCGGCTTTTCCACCTGCTGGGGATGGTCGCCACGGTTGCAACCGCCGGTGGCCAGCAGAAGCACGGCTCCATACACCGCCGCTTGACCGGCGCGTTCCAGCAGAAATCGAAAAGGGAGCCAACGGGCAAACACACTTTCTATAATACGGAGCAATGGCGGATGAGGAGCAGGGAAGCGGCGAACGCGCCGTGCAAGAGGAAGAGTTCACGCTGCGGCTGGATGGCAGTGCCTCGCCTTCGCGGCTTGCGGACAACCGTACCTGCGTCCGATCGCATGTGGAGCTGGAAGACGATGAGCCCGCCACGCACGAGCTCACCGTGCTCATTCCCGCCCGCAATGAAGAGCACAACCTGCAGGGCTGTCTTGAGTCGCTGCTGGGGCAATCGGAACCGGGCTTCCTGCTCGGGGAGCAGTGGCACATTTTTGTGATCGACGACGGCTCGACCGACAACACACTCGCGCTTGCCGAGCGGCTGGCCGGTAGCCACACCGGCCTGCATGTGCTGCGTGCGCCGGAACTGAAGGCACGCCGCCACGGCTTTACCGGCAAAAATGCCGCGCTGTGGTTCGGCGTCAACCAGCCAATTGCGCGCACCGCAAAGTGGTTTCTTTTCACCGATGCCGACACGCTGCATGAGCCGCGCACAACGCACCGCGCCGTTGTTGAGGCAGAGCGCCACCATCTGGCCATGCTCTCCTACTCGCCGAGGCAGATTGCTGCCAATCTCGTCCAGCAAGCATTGCTGCCCATCATTTTTTCCGAGCTTGCCAGCACCTATCCACCCAAGCAGGTGAGCGATCCCTCCAGCCCAGTGGCCGCCGCCAACGGCCAGTTCCTGCTCGTCGAGCGCCAGGCCTACTTCGACGTGGGCGGCCATCAGGCCATCGCCGATCGCGTGCTTGAAGATGTGGCCCTCGCCCGCCTGCTCAAGCGCCGCCATCCCATACGGTTGCGCTACGCGCCGGAATCTGTCTCCGCGCGGATGTATCGCACGACGGGCGAGATGATCGATGGCTGGACGAAGAACCTGGCGCTGCTCTTCAGCCGGCCGCTGCTGCTGGCGGCGTCACGCCTGCTTGATTTTCTGCTGCTTGTCGGATTGCCTCTGCTGCCTCTAGTCATGCATTGGCTGGTGCTGTGGCAGCAGGCAGCCATCGGTGTGCTGTGGCTGCGCGTTCTGCTGCGCTACTACACGCGCATCCGCCGCTCGAACGCATCTTTTCTCGATGTCGTCTTGTCTGTCTTCGCGCTACCGCTTTTCTGCTACATCGCGGTGCG
>CAXTPQ010000010.1:73710-78814 GCA_964246215.1 uncultured Terriglobus sp.
AACGTTTTGAGCACGACCACTTCACGGATGCGCCGGTACCGCGTGCCCGCAATGGCGGACGCAAGAATCACCAGCCCCGAAAAGATGGAAAACCCGGAAAGAAACTGGACCACAAGCGAGACCTGCAGCAGCACACTGCGCAGCGTTTCCAACGCCTGTGCAACGTTGATCACTGTGACGGTGGGGTACTTGGAAAACAGTGCACGCTGCAGGAGGCCGACCTTGTCCGGATCGCAATGCACGCCGCCATACCAGACCACGGGCAGCCCTTGCAGCGGGGCTTTGGGCAGAATGAATTCGGCCCGCGCATAGGCATGCTGGCCGTCGGAACGGATGAGCGCGGTCACCTCCGCGTCCACGGGATGGTCCGGGTCGCCCGGTGAGGCAAACACAATATGCGACCCAAGATGCGCGCCCAGGCGCTCCGCGTGGCCCTGCCCGATAGCAACTTGAGCCCTGCTTTCACCCGGCCTCCAGTAGGTTCCCTTTAGCACCTTGGTTCCGGCGGGCAAAGAGTCCGACCAGGTGAGCGTGATGCTTTGCAGCATGCGGTTGGGAAAGTTCTTCAGCTTCAGTTTCGACGCGGGTGTGCCGTCGATCGAGAGGATGCGCGACGCGATGATCGGCAGAAACTCAGAATCACCATGAATCTCCGGCTGCTGCTTGAGCAGGTGGCGCACATCGTCGATCTCGCTGTTGGACACATCGATGAGAAAGACATTCGGCAGCGTGGGATTGGTGGAGATACGCAGCTCATTCGTAAACGCCTGGCTGAGAAAGAAGACGACCGCAATCTGCATGATGCCCAGACCCAGTGCGGCCAGCAGCGCCGAGGAAGGATTGCCCGGCCGGTACAGATTGGCCAGACCATGCCGGAGCACGGAGGGCAGCGCCAGCCGCGTCCGTGCCAGAAACAGCCGCAATACCCACAACAGCAGCGCCGCCGTGCTCAGCAGGACCAGCAGCACCGCCAGTAGCCCCACGGTAAAGATATTACCGACCATGCGCGAATCGGAGAGCTTTGTCGCGATGAGCGTCAGGCCCGCAAGAATCAGCAGCAAAGCCCCGATCTGCGCACCATTTTTGCGCAGCCATCGCCCGGCCCGCTGCGTTCCTGTCTCGCCCGCAACGGTGCTGTCCTCCACGTTGCGCCGCAGGATCAGAATGGGCCGGATGTTTCGCACGTCCAGCAGTGGCGGCAGGGTGAACAGCACCGTGATCAGCACACCCGTAGCCAGACCCGCAACAATGGCTGAAGCGGAAATGTGCAAACCGGGAGTCATGCCCAGCAGCCTGGCCAGCAATAATGGGAGAGCCACCTGCACGCCCACGCCCATGAGCACACCCACGGCTCCGCCCAGCAGACCTAAAAATAGCGTTTGCAACGCATAGATGCGCATCACCGAGCTGCTCTGCGCGCCCAGCGATTTCATAATGGCAATCGTGTCCAGCCGCTCCAACAGGTGCGTTCGCATGGCCATTGCCACGCCCACCGCGCCCAGCACAAGCGCAACCAGCGACACCAGCGAGAGCACACCGGTGGAGCGGTCCAACGCCATGCTGATCGCAGGGTTAGTCTCGCGGTAGTCCGTCACCTGCGATTCAGGCAGCGTCGCCTCGACGGCAGACTTCAGTTTCGCCACGGCGGCATCGTTCGGCTGGGCCAGCTTGAAAAGGTACCGCTGGCTGGCGCGCGATCCGGCCGCCAGCAGATGCGTCTGATCCAATTCCTGCTGCGTAAGCAGGATGCGCGGACCGGCGGCAAAGGCGCTGGAGAGCCGGTCTGGCTCGCTGGTCACCGTTGCCGCCATGCGAAAAGTCGCGTCGCCCAGCGTGATGCGGTCGCCGATGTTGAGCTTCAAGCGAATCAGCAGATCTTCGCCCACCGCCACATTGCCATTCCCGACTGCTTCGATCAGAGGTACTGCCGGGTTCAACGCTACCTTGCCGTAGTAGGGGTACTCAGCCGGATCAATCGCTTTCAGTGACACCAGGAGCGGGTCCAGTGAGTTTGCCGCTGTTGCCATGCCGGTCATTTCGGTCACGGGCGTCACACGCGTCCCGTCCGCGGCAAAACCGGCAATCTTCAGCCGCTGTGCCGGGCTCGGTTGCTGGAACATGCGGGCACCCAGATCGCCCGCCAGAATCGAACGTGCACGTACCAGCAGTGTCTGCCGGAAAGCGCTGGAAAAGCCACGCACGCCGGTCAGTGCCGCCACACCGATGGCCACGGAAAGGATGACAAAGATGAACTTGCTGCGCGAGGCACGCAGCTCACGGCCGGCAATCCGCGCTGCCGTCGACCAGGGCAGGGCAGCCATCTATGCCACCGCCGGAATCGCGGACTCGGTGAGCATGCTGGTGTTGGCGGTGTCGGAGAGGATCGCGCCGTCCCGCACCGTGATGATGCGCGAGGCATTCTCCGCTACAGCCGGGTCATGCGTGACTAGAACCAGCGTCGTGCCTTCACGCCGGTTCAAGTCCAGCAGCAACTGCATGACTTGTTCGCCGTTCTTCGAATCCAGATTGCCGGTCGGCTCGTCCGCCAACACGATGGGCGGACGCAGAATGAATGCCCGAGCCAGCGCGACACGCTGCTGTTCGCCGCCGGAAAGCTGAACGGGGTAGTGCTCCGCCCGATCCGATAGCCCAACCGCCGCCAGCAGATCGCGCGCCCGCTCCAGCCCTTCCCGTCGTGATGCATTGCCGCTCAAGTCGAATGGCAGCAGTACGTTCTCGAGCGCCGTGAGTGTGGGGATCAGCTGGTAGGACTGGAAGACGAAACCGATCAGCTTGCCGCGGATAGTGGCGAGCTCGTCCTCCGGCAGGTAACTCACGCTTGTGCCCTGCAGCAGAACTTCACCGCTGCTTGGGCTGTCCAGCCCCGCCAGCAACCCCAGCAACGTGCTTTTCCCGGAGCCTGACTGTCCCATGATGGCGACGAACTCGCCCGAGGCAACGTCAAATGTAATGCCGCGCAGGATTTCCACGGTGCGTGTGCCGTTACGAATGGTCTTGACCAGATTCGAAACGCGGATGCTGGGAGAGGCGGAATAACTCACCCTTTTAGTATCTCGCGAATCCAATACGGGCGCGGGATGGCGGCGAGCAAGCGGCTGAACTGAGTTGTATTTGCGCTTGTATGCTGCGAAGGAGGCGATAACCGCATGCGGATGGGAGCGATGGCGCTGACAGCGGCGCTACTGACATGGATGAGTGGCTGCAAGGCGACCGATGCAACACGCAACACGGAAACGGCAACGTCCACTGCGGTGGCCACACCTCGCAGCTCCCCTTCTTGGCCATCTGGTGAGACCAGCGTGGGCGCGGGTGCACGAGACGGTCGTCCCATCCTCGTCTGCTTTGGCGATAGCCTAACCGCCGGCTATGGCGTGGATGCCGAGGAGTCTTACCCCAGCCGCCTGCAGGCCGATCTGGACAACGCCGGATACAACTACCGGGTTGTGAACATGGGCATCAGCGGAGAAACCACCAAGGACGGCCTTGCCCGCGTGGACCGTGTTATCGCCATGCATCCCGCACTCGCCGTGGTCGAATTCGGCGGCAACGACGGACTTCGCGGCATTCCGATCGGCACGTATCACGTGAACCTGGATACGATCGTGGGCAAACTCAAACAGGCGGGCGTGCAAGTGGCACTTGCCGGCATCACGCTGCCACCACAGTTCAGCGGTCCTTACATTCAGCAATTCAATGAGGTCTACCGCTCCGTCGCGAAGAGCAACAAAGTGCCGCTTTATCCCTTTCTGCTGCAGAACGTTTACGGCGTTCCGGGCAGCATTCAGCAGGACGGCATTCACCCTACCGCCCAGGGCTGCATCCAGGTGGCTAAGAATGTTGCGGCATTTCTGGAGCCGTTGCTGAAAAAGTAGCCGACGCTGCAACTGGCACTTTCCAGCGATCTACGACAAAACAGGGGATCTGCTAATCCTGCCCGGCTCTCGAGCCAGTAAGCAGATCCCCTGTCTTGTTAAGACCGACGCTTATTCAGAGCGGCAACGCTTTGAAAGCGATGCCGCTCTGGCCTTTAACGGCGGCGACGGCCCGCGCTGTTCGCACTGGCTCTGCCGCTTCCGCTGCTCCGGCCATAGCGGCTTCGGCGGGGCGCTTCGTTGGACGCCGTTTCGTGGCCGGTTCCGGCTTCGTTGGTCTTCCAGGAGCGGGATTCGAGCTGCATCAGGTCGTTCACCTTGTGGATGTCCACGGGAGCGTTGCGCTCCTCCTTGGCAAGGTTCTTGTCGGTGACGCGCCAGTCGAAGCTGATCTTTAGCTCGCGTTCCATCTTGCGTGCGTCATTCTTCTCTTGCGGCATGACGAAGGTGGTGGCGATGCCTGTGGCGCTGGCACGGCCGGTGCGGCCGATGCGGTGGACGAAGTCGTCACTTGCGCCGGGCAGGTCGTAGTTCACGACATGCGCGATGTGCGAGATGTCGATGCCGCGCGCCGCAACATCCGTCGCGACGAGGATGCGGCACTTGCCGGTGGCGAACTGCTTCAGTGCCGCGGTGCGCTGGCCCTGCGAACGGTCGCCGTGAATGACGGCGGTGTCGTGGCCGAGTTTGTCCAGCTTCTTGGCGATGCGGTCCGCGCCGTGCTTGGTACGGCTGAAGACCAGATAAGTGCCTTGATCTTCCTTCAGCATCTTGTCCAGCAGGCTCAGCTTCTGGTCCTGCATCACCATGTAGGCGCGCAGTTCCACGCGCTCACTGGGCTTGCTGGTGTTGCCAACTTCAATGCGAACGGGCTTGTAGACGTAATCCTTCACGATCTCCGTGATGTTCGCGTCCAGCGTGGCCGAATAGCACATGGTTTGCCGGTCTTTCGGCAGCGCGCCGACAATGCGGCGGATGGAGGGCAGAAATCCCATGTCGAGCATGCGGTCGACTTCGTCGAGGACGAGCATTTCCACGTGCTTGAGCGAAATCTCGCCGCGCTTCAGGTAGTCCTCAAGACGACCGGGCGTGGCCACGACCAGACGCGGGCCTTTGCGCAGAGCTTCGAGTTGGGCGTGTTCGCTGAGTCCTCCGCAGACGAGGACGGAGTCGTGCCTGGCTTGGGGAACGATCTTCGTGTAGCTCTCCAG
>CAXTPQ010000011.1:0-30708 GCA_964246215.1 uncultured Terriglobus sp.
GAGCTGGAGGAGGCATTTGGGCGCAGCGAGCCCGATCCGGAGATCCGGCATTTGTTGAAGGCGAGCGTGGGGCTGAATGCCGGTCTCGCCTATTTGCCTTCGTCGCTGACCTTTGATGCGGCTGCCGGGGATGCTCCTTCGGCGCTGGATGCATCGCTGATTGTGTGGCTCGATGCCTTTGCGCAGAACGTAGACCGCACGCCGCGCAATCCGAACCTGCTGATGTGGCGGAAGCAGATGTACTGCATCGACCATGGCGCGGCGCTGTACTTCCATCATGGAGTGAGTGATTTTGCGGCACGCGCGGCTGCACCGTTCGGTCTCATCGCCCAGCATGTGCTGCTGACATGGGCGACGGATCTGGCGGGTGCTGCCTGGCTGGCGCATGAGTTGCTGAATGAGCAGGTATTCGCTGCGGTTCTGGAAGCTGTTCCGGCGGAGTGGCTGGCCACGCCGGAGCAGGATGCGGGAGAGCGCCGCCGAGCCTATCTGGCGTACCTGACCGAGCGGTTGCAACGCTCCGCTGTCTTCGAAGAGGAGGCCATGCGTGCCCGCGAACATCTCCTTTGAATACAGCACCGTGCGCGTGGTGCCGCGGGTCGAGCGGGAGGAGTTTCTGAATGCCGGCGTGATCCTGTTCTGCCTGCAACGGCGCTTTTTGCGTTGCCACATCGTGCTGCATGAAGCGCGCCTGCAAACGCTGTGGCCTGCCGTAGACGTTCAGACATTGCGCGCTCACCTGGCTGCTTTCGAGCGCATTGCGCATGGCGACAACTCCGCCGGACCAGTTGCCGCGCTCAGCCTGCGGGAGCGATTTCACTGGCTGACGGCTCCGCGCAGCACCATGGTGCAGACATCGCCGGTGCGGACTGGCCTGTGCTCGGAGAACACCGATTTAGACGGAATGCTGCAGCGTCTTGGCGAGCAGATGCTTGATTTACCAGGGCAGACCTGAAGTTCCGGTGGGCCTTGCCTACCCTTCGCGATGGAACTGCGAAAGTGGGGGGGCACAAAGCTTTCGCAGGCTAGCAGGCGTACATTGGCCGTGGAGTTTGTTCGGCCAGGCACTCACAGATTAACCGTGCAGCTTGCTCACCCAGGCCCCGAGCAGCGCCAGAATCAGCGCGCTTATGGCGAAGACCAGCTTTTGGCGCTGAAGATAAAGCCGCCGTCCGCTGGTCATGCGGGGCAGCAGCGGCACGCCCATGGCCAGGCCGCAGGCAAAGCCGCCCAGGTGCGCCATGTTGTCAATGCGGATGAGCGGCAGAAACGCCGAGCCAAGGCCGATGAGCAAATTGATCCCGGCAAAGTTGATGACAGAACGCCGCAGCGAGGCCAACTCCCGCAGCGGAATGCCACCCTGTCCGTTCCGCGGCAGCGCCAGCCGCGAGTTGGAAAGCAGGACAATCAGAATGCCCGCGATGCCGAAAACCGCACCGGAGGCGCCCGCACCAACCTGTTCCATGCTGGCACCGATCCACTGAATGAGGGAAAAGAGTGGCGAGTTCACCAGCAAGTCGGAAAGCACACTGGCAGCGAGCGAGAGCAGATTGCCTGCCGCACCGGTGAGCAGATAGACCGCCAGCATGCCGGAAAAGCCGAGCAGCGGCTCACCCAGCACGCCCAGGTTCCACAGGCACCACATATTCGTAGCCAGGTGAGCAAAGCCGACGTGCACGAACATGGCCGTGATCAGCCGCCACCACTGCCCATGCAGGACCAGAATGGCATTGTTCGCACCGAAGTGGATGAGCTGCATCTCATTGGGCAGCCAGCCGTTCACGCCGGAGCGCACCATGAGCAGAAAGACCGCGATGTTGATGCCGAGCAGCAGGTAGGTTGCGGGGGAACGCAGCAGCCGATGCGGTGCACGGGAACGGCCCGGAAGCTCCTGAGATGAGACAACAGGCTGTCCGGTCGGGTACTCAGGCTCTGCTCCAGCAATGCCGGGGTGAAAGGCAGGGTACGGGTTTCCTGAGGAGTCTGGCGAGTAAATCGGGGCTGCGCGCGTCGGAGGAATGACATCCATAGCTGACATTACGATGCGTGCCGCGGTGCGAACAACATTACGACAACAATGGCCATCAGGCGCGGTGGCGGCCGGTAGCCCAGCGGCGCTGCTGCATGGTGGTCTGAATCAGTAGAGGGGCCGGTGTTGCAATCGCAACCAGAACCCACATCAACAACGAGAGTAGAAGTCCACCCATGGCAGCTGTCTGCAAGGTCAGGGCAAAGGAAAGGTGCCGCGTGTGCAGGCTGGCCAGCGACGTCTGCCCCCATGGTTCCCGGTGAATGATGGCCGTGGCCAGCAGAAACGCAAAGAAAGAAAGAGTGAAGACGGCCAGCAGTGTGATGTCGATGGTCCGGTGCAGACGCTGGCGTGCGCGGCAGTGTGGGCAGTGCGCAAGGTGCGCTTCGTAATCACCGCGTGCGGCTGGCGCAACCGAAGACAGGTCGTACCGCCAACCAGAGAGGATGTCGCCCACGATTTGATCGTTGCAGCCTTCCGGCAAGCCAAGCAGAGCAGCTGAGGGCCCCTGCTGCTTTGCGTCTTCCAGGAAGCTGTGCTGCGTCCGATCCGTTTGGTTCATCATCTCTTCACTCATCTTAGAGAGTTTGACTCGCAAAATCCACCAAAGTTCCATTGACTCGCAACGGTGTATCCCGTTGTGTCACCTTTTTACGATGCGGCAGAGAGTCACAAAGCACTCCTGCTACAGGCAGAGGCTTTGCATTGGCTCATTCTGGGGAGCGAGCAGAATACGATTACCGAGCAAGCTGAGCCGGTCCCCGACTGCCGTTTCGGCCGCCCTGCGAGCCAACTCCGGCATATTGTTGCTTTCTGAGAGGTGTGCCAGCACCACATAAGCGGCACCGCCGTCGTAGTCGCGCAGCAGAAACTCTGCCGTCGCCTCGTTGGACAGGTGGCCGACTCGCGAGAGCACGCGCTGCTTCACGCTCCATGGATAAGGCCCATCGCGCAGCATCTCCAGATCGTGGTTGGATTCAAGCAGGAGCACATCGCAGTTCCGCAGAGCCAGCCGCACATTGGCCGGCATATAGCCCAGGTCGGTGGCGAAGCCCATACGGATGCCCTCCGCCGCAAAAAGAAAGCCACAAGGGTCCGCCGCATCGTGCGGGATGGTGAACGGCGTGATATCAATGTCGCCGATGCAGAGGTGGCGCCCCGCGCGAAAATATTCGATCGCTGGCAAGTAACTGGGATTGTCGCGAATGCTCTCGCGCACGGCTCGCGAGGTGTCCTCGCAGAGATCATCGGCCGCAGCGGCGGCAAGCAGCTGGCTTGGGCCGGTGGTGGCATCCAGCGTGGCAGCGCTTGCCTCTGTTGACGACATTTGCGCCAGTTCGTGGCCAACATCCGGTTTCGGATCTGGCTGGGGAGCACCGGCGGCATCAGGCATGGATTCCTCCGGCAGAGCGCTTGCCGCAAAGAAGTGGTCATTGGGCAGGTCCATTTCGGAGACGGCGCCGGTCGCAAACTGGTGGGCGAGGGCCTGCGCTTCCAGCCGTTCCTGCTTTTCGCGGCGCTGCCCTTCCAGCCATTGCTTGTAACTGACCGTCGTTTTGGGAGTCATCTGCCGGACCCAGGCGCGGTGCGTCGCTTCCGTAAAGTAGACCGGGATATTCAGCCGCCGTGCGAGTGCCGGAAGGCCGCTTACATGGTCGGCATGTTCATGCGTGATCAGGATCGCATCAAGCCGGGCAGGATCCTCACCCACGGCCTGCATGCGGCGCATCAGTTCGCGGCAGGAAAGGCCGGCGTCCACAAGAATCCGTGTCTGCGAGGAAGCGATAACGGCACTGTTGCCCTTGGATCCCGAGGCGAGTACCGACATCCGCATCATGAAAGTAGTTTACCGATTGGTAACAGGAAAGGCGAGAGCTACGCGGCGATGTGACTCTGTTCTAAATACTCGATTTCGCCGCTCGCTTCCAACTCGGCAAACAACGAATCGCGAAAGGCTTCATCATTTGTTCGCCGGAATTCAAAAGCGGGATGATTGTGCGTGATTTCCTTGGCTTGACCCAGGCCCATGATGTTGGCAACTCGCAAACCAAGGATCACCCCCGGCTTTGGCACACCGGCGTGGAACAAGTACCAGATGATCTCGTCATGCGGCGAGCCTTTCTCGCGCATGCTATGCAATGCTTTAAGAATCTCATCTGTCAGCTCGAATCGCGGATCCAGGTTCATGAGATAACTCCTCTGCGCAGAAAAGGCCTTTTTGGCTTTCCGGTTTTCAAGCGAACGCCTTCCATCACGATAGTAGTGTAGCCCTCACGACGAGCTTCCTCTATGACTTGCCTGCGCATCTGAAGTGAGGCTTTCGCGCCGATCTTAATTAATTTCGTGTGCATCGGTTCGATCGAAATATTTCCTAATACAAGTTCGCCGCCCTGAATGCTGACGTCAGCGATGAAGCCTATCCAGCCTTGCTCCGTTTCGACGATCTTGCTGTATGACTCCCCATCGACAAACAAGCGGTTCATTCAGCCAGCATGCTCCCGCAAAGGTGCCAGGAACTTGACCGTGCTCTTCATGACCACTTCCTCCCGCTGGTTGAGCGTGAGCGTGAAGATGGTGACCAGGCCCAGTTCCGGCCGCTTCTTGGAGCGGCGCAGACCGACGATCTCCGTCTCCGTGCGCAGGCTGTCACCGGGGCGCACGGGCTCGGTCCAGCGGATCTCCTCCACGCCCGCGCCGATCATGCCACCGTGCACCTGGATCGTCTCCACACGCATGCGCATGACGATGGCCGCGGTCAGCCAGCCCGACGCCGCCAGACCTTTGAAGAAGGTGCTCTTGCCGGCGGCTTCATCCAGGTGAAAGGGTTGTGGATCGTACTTTTCCGCAAACTCCGTGATCTCCTGCGCGGTGATGCGGATGGAGCCGTTGGAGCGGAACTTCTGTCCCAGTTGAAAATCCTCAAAATAGAGTTCCGCGGCTTCGTTGGCCATGTCATTCTCCCGGCGCAAGTTGCGCCCTGTTTCTCATCGTACGTTTTGCCGCGCTGCATGGTGGGCATCTGGCCCATAGGCGGACACAGGATCATTGCCCGCCCGGTGTCGTCTTGACTCCAGCGCGCGGCTGGTCAGGCTCATCGTATGTGGAGCAGTTCCACCAGGGCGACCGTGGTGTTGTCGCCGCCGCCACGCCCGTTGGCCGCATCCACCAGGGCGCGTGCGGCCCGGTCCGGCGTGTCGCCGTGTTCCTGCAGGATCGTGGCAATCTCATCGTCGGTCAGGTCACGCGTCAGGCCGTCGGAACACAGCAGGTACACATCCCCCGGCTGTGCGGCATGCTGGGCAACTTCAGGGTCGACGTGCGCCTGCGAGCCGATCACGCGCGTGATGATGTTGCGCAGGTGTGAGGTTCGTGCCTCGGCTGCGGAGATTTCACCGGCCCGCACCTGGTCTTCCACAAGCGAGTGGTCGTCCGTCAGCCGGGTCAACGCACCCGCCCGCCATCGATAGCATCGCGAGTCTCCAACGTGCGCCACAATGACTGCCCTGCCGTCCGCGGCAACCCTGAGCGCGACCAGCGTGGTTCCCATGCCCTGCAGCCCCGGCTGGCGCAACGCGCGGTCATACACCAGGCTGTTGGCGCGCCGAACGGCTTGCTCCAGCAAGAACTCATCCGTCATCGTTACGTCATGCTGGCGAATGTACGCCAAAAAGGATTGCGCGGCTTCGGTCGAAGCGACATCGCCCCCCGCTGCCCCGCCCACGCCGTCACACACCACAAAAACACCCAGCCGGACGTCGGCGGCATAGGCATCCTCATTGCGCACACGCACGCGGCCGCCATCTGACAGCATGGCGAAGCGGATTGGCGGAGGCGAGGGCATGACCTACGTGTGATGCAGTTCGCTTTCAACATACATCGGCTTGGCGGCACTCCTCCGATCGAAGCACTCTTGTATCGTCCATCGCCCACGTCGGTGTCACATCGCAGCAGCTTTCTTCGCTGCACCGGCACCTCCCGGTCAGGTATTTCCTTCCAGACAAGGCGAACGGTAAACTATTGGAGCGGATGTGCTTGCGCCGCATCAGACCAAGCGTGAATTCCGCCCAGGACTCCTTCCAGAAACCAGATCAGCCAGCCGCACTGGCCGCCGCTCCATCCTCCTCGGATGAGCCTGACTCCAGCAACTGGGTGCTCGTTGCGACTGTCCTTGGCTCCAGTATGGCGTTCATCGACGGTACGGTCGTCAATGTGGCCTTGCCGGCCTTACAGAACTACTTTCACGCCAGCGGCACAGATGTTCAGTGGGTCATTGAGTCCTTCGCGCTATTCCTGGCGGCGCTCATCCTTGTTGGCGGATCGCTTGGCGACCACTTTGGGCGCAAGCGCATTTTTGTTTTGGCGACAGTTATTTTTACCTTCGCCTCAGTCTGGTGCGGTCTTGCTGAGAGCATACGCATGCTGATCGTTGCCCGGGCCGTCCAGGGCGTCGGCGCGGCCATGCTCATCCCAAGCAGCCTGGCACTGCTCAGCAGTTCCTTTCCAGAGCAGACACGCGGTAAGGCCATCGGCACCTGGTCCGGATTCAGCGCGCTCACGGCAGCGGTTGGACCTCTTCTGGGCGGCTTGCTCGTGCAGCATGGCTCCTGGCGATGGGTCTTTTTTCTAAACGTTCCTTTTGCGTTGGCTGTGATCGTGATCTGCATATTTCGCGTTCGCGAGACAGCATTTGACAATACCGCCGCCGCGCTGGACTGGGGCGGTGCCGTACTGGCCACCCTTGGCCTGTCCGCCATCACCTATGCCCTAATTGAGTTTTCAAGCGGATCGCGTGCCTTGCTGCTGGGCATCGCCGGTGTTTTGTTTTTGGCGCTCTTTGCCTGGCTGGAGTGGCGCCTTGGCGAGCGCGCCATGGTGCCGCTGGCGCTCTTCAAATCGCACAATTTTTCCGGCACCAATTTACTTACGCTGCTGCTGTATGGATCCATCAGCGGGTTGTTCTTCTATCAGCCGCTCAACTTGATTCAGGTGCAGCACTACTCGCCACAGGCTGCCGGGGCCGCGCTGCTGCCGGTGATCCTGCTCATCTTTTTGCTGTCTCGCTGGGCGGGATCCCTCGCGCAACGCTACGGGCCGCGGCTCCCACTTGTCTCCGGTTCACTGGTTACCGCGGTGGGCTATGCGTTGCTAATCCATCCCGGTGTGGGTGGCAGCTATTGGACAACCTTCTTTCCCGGTCAGGTGGTCATCGGTATCGGCCTTGGCTTGACGGTGGCGCCACTGACCACCACGGTGATGAATGCCGTGTCCAAGGAGAATGCCGGCGTGGCTTCCGGCGTGAACAACGCGGTCTCTCGCGTGAGCAGCTTGCTGGCCATTGCCGTGTTCGGCGTTCTCTTCCAAAACAGTTTTTCGGCACGCCTAAAGGAGGGCCTGCCCCATACCGGCTTAAGTGTGGCGGCTCAGGCCCAGGTCTACGCCCAGCGCGGCGCACTCGCTGCCCTGGATGCGCCCACGCCGGCTGTGCGCGCTCTGGTGAATGCCGCCTTTGTTACCGGATTCCGGCGCATGGCCGCCAGTGCAGCGTTCCTGGCCGTTGTTTCCGCATTGGCCACTCTTTGGACCGTCCGGAACTCGAGCCAGCGAGAGGGCGACTAGCTCTGCGTGTTGCTTTCTCTCTTGAGAGACGCCGAAACAGCGTTAGCGGAGTTAGTTAGGTACGCGTAGGCCATTGTGGAGATTTGGCTCTGCAGGCCCTTCAATGCAAGATTCGGCAAATGCTTCTCCAACAGTGCCCTGGAAGCTGCAGCCAGGCTTGCCTGGAAGAGAAAAACCGGCACTTGCAGTGAAGCTCCGCGCAGTTCCTCCGAACTTTGAAATAAGTCAATCATGGCGGCTTGGGAGCGGCTGCTCATCCTGCGTACCAGCTCAGCACCGTCCACGTCCGCGGCAATCGCGTAGAGCGCGGAGGAGGCAGTGCGATGCCGGAATTTAGCCGCGAAGAATGCCTCAATTACTGTGTCGATCATGCGGCTGAGTTCCTCGCCGCGCATCTGCAGACAAGCGGCTTCCACACTCTCTGTCACCTGCAGCAGATGCCTCTCCAGAACAGCATGCAGAAGTGCCTGCTTGTTGCCGTAATACTGGTAGAGCGTGCCCACGGACACACCTGCGCGCTTTGCCACATGGACCGTCGTCAGCCGTTGCGGCCCTATCTGCAGCAGAACCTGAATGGTGGCCTGCTGAATTGCTTCAACCGTGGCAGCCGAGCGCGACTGAACCGGCGTCTTTCTTGCCTGGAGCGGTGTTTGCGTGGCGAAATCCATATGCGAATAAAAAGCTGAAGCTTCCTTCATCTAATAATGCAAGGAGAATACATGACAACTACTGCCGCAAAACTTGTGCTGGTGACCGGCGCGAACAAGGGTATTGGCCTGGAGGTTGCCAAAAGTCTGGCACAGCAGGGCTGCACTGTCCTGCTCGGTGCGCGTGACCTGTCCCGTGGAGAACAAGCTGCTGAAAAGCTGGGCCAACAGGGTGTGAATGTAACACCGATTCATCTCGATCTGGGCGACCCGGCCAGTATCCGGGCAGCCTCGGAACAAATCGCGGAACAGCATGGCCGGCTCGACGTCCTGGTCAATAACGCCGGCATCGCAGACAAGGCTGACGGTCCGCCCTCAAAAGCGGACATCAGTGCGGTCGAGCGCATTCTGCGGACAAATCTGCTGGGGAGCATTGCCGTAACCCAAGCCATGCTCCCGCTGCTCCACAAGTCTGAAGCGGGTCGTATCGTGAACGTATCGAGCGGTCTCGCGTCTCTGACGATCGCAAGCGACCCTGAACACTTCTATTCGGGAATCTTGTCGATCGGCTACTGCGCCTCGAAAGCCGCGCTGAACATGTTCACAGTCAAGCTCGCGCGAGAACTCGCCGGCACAACCATCAAGGTCAACTCTGCCGATCCGGGATACACGGCCACAGACCTGAATGGCCATAGCGGTTATCAGACCATCGAGCAGGGTGCTGCTGAGACAATCCGGCTCGCCCTCTTGCCAGACGACGGGCCGACGGGAAGCTTCTCTGACATGGCGGGGCAGGTAGCCTGGTAAAAGCAGCTGGATGGCCGGTTTACGAAAGAATTGGACGATTCGCGAACCTAGTGACGAGGGCTGGTGCCTTGCAGTCGGCACCGCCCTTGCAGCACGACATCTCCGCACCGCCTACATCTGACGAGTCTAGCTGGCTGTCACTTCTAGATTGCCGCTTGTACCAGGCCATCACTCCAAGCAGGCTAGTCCCGGCCAGGCCAAGCGCCTCTGGTTGAGCGCGGTTGTGGACTCATCCCGGCCAGTGCGACGATATACCCGCGTTCTGCCAGCAAAGCACAATACGTTGTACGCCCTGGCTGAAGAGGTTATCGGCGACAGAATGCCCGCCATGGCATATTGGTAAGATCGATTTTGATCACAAGGGCCGGGAAGCACGATGGGCAGGTTTGCTGACGACATCAAGCGGTATCGAGCCCGCGGTTATAGTACAAAGGACCTCTGGCTCGATCCGGCCATTTGGGCAATCGCCTCCTACCGGCTGAGCAATTGGCTCTATGTCGATCAACCGCCGGCACTCATCCGCATCCCGCTTAAAATCTTTTCCTTTTTCATTGTGAAGTGGTGTGTCATTTTCATGGAAATGGATTTGGATCCGCAGGCCAGGATCGGCGGTGGCCTCTACATCGGCCACATCGGTGGAGTGCACATCAATCCTGGGGCCATTCTTGGAGAGAACTGCGACGTTGCACACCGGGTGACGATCGGTGCATCGGCCATGGGCCGGCAGGGCATCCCGGTGATCGGCAGCAATGTGTACATTGGCACGGGTGCAACCCTGGTCGGCAAAATCAAGGTCGGCGATGGTGCCAAAATTGCGGCAAATACCCTGGTGATCACCAACGTCCCCGCCGGTGCAACGGTCATGGGCGTTCCTGGACGCATCATCATGCGCGCGAAAGTGGTATCGCCAGCGCCTGCCCCGGATGTTCAGATAGAGGCTGCACCGAAAGACGCACTCCATGCTTAGCGATACAGAACGACAACAAAGCCGTACCGCGCTGAAAGCCGCGACTGCCGGCAAGCACGTACGGGAAGCCCTGGAACATGCTCGAACGCTCCTGACTTCAGGCAAGTCCGCGGATTACAACTTCTGCTCGACCGCCTTTGGCTCCATCACTCCGGAACTGATTGCGTGCGGTCACAAACAGCTCAAGACCTTCCTTGTTCGCTCCATTACGGTTGAGCCGACGCTTCCCTTTCTGGCGACCGAGGCGGTCCTGGCCGGGTATGTACTCGACATGCAGGTCGGTGGCTATGGTTCTTATGTGGACGAGCTGCTCCGGCCTGAGAGCGAGTTGGGCCTGGCGCAACCGGATCTGGTATGCGTGCTGCTCGACCTGGAAGATTTTGCCGGAACGCTGCCGGACCTTTGCGCAGGCGGCCTGGCGCAGGCTGTGGAAGCGGAGATCGAAGCCGCCGTGGCGCGATTCGGTCAGATGCTGCAAAGCTACCGCAGCCGCAGCAGCAGCCGGCTTGTTCTGCAGGGCATGGTCGTTCCAGCTATGTCTTCGCTTGGGCTGGCCGGCGATGCGAACCAGAAACACAGCTTGCCGAACAGCGTGAAAGACCTGAATCGCCGCCTTGCCGGGCTTTGTGCAGGTATTCCGGACTGTGTCTTCTTCGATATCGACCAGATTGCGGCCCAGTTCGGCCGGGAGCGCTGGTCCGATCCGCGCATGTTTCTGGCATCGCGGGTGCCCATGTCCTCCGCAGCCTTTCCGGCCTTTGCCCATGGCCTGATCCGAACCGCCTCTGTACTTTTTCGCGCTCCGCGCAAGGTCCTCTGCACGGACTTGGACAACACACTTTGGGGTGGCATTGTAGGAGAAGACGGGCCGCTCGGCATTGCGACAGGTAGCGCCTTCCCAGGAAACTGCTTTCTCGCGTACCAGCGCTACCTCAAGCAGCTTGCATCGCGCGGCATTCTGCTGGCCATCGTCTCAAAAAACAATGAGGCCGACGTTGAGGAGGCCTTCCAGTTGCGGGCTGCCGACTTGGGTTTGGCGCTCCATGATTTTGTCGCGCACAAGATTAGCTGGGGAGAAAAGACCGAAGCTTTGCGTGCCTTGGCCCGGGAACTTAACCTGGGACTGGATTCCTTCGTGTTTGTCGATGACAATCCGGTGGAGTGCGAGGCCGTCCGGCGGAATCTTCCAGACGTCGCCGTGATCACCGCGCCCGCCAACGAGCCTTGGAAGCTGCCTCAGCTTCTCAGCGAGCATGCTTACTTCGACACCGCAACGGTAACAGCCGACGATCTGAACCGCGCCACCGATTACAAAGCCCAGGCACAACGGGAGGCCCTGAGCCTGACTGCTGGCACGCGAGATGAATTTCTGCAGTCGCTCGGGATCGTCTGCACATTTGTGAGCGCGATGGACGCACCGCTGGCCAGGTCGGTGCAATTACTGGCAAAGACTAACCAATTCAACCTGACAACACGCCGCCACTCAGCCGTGGAAGTGGAGCAGTTCGCCTCCAGCCCTGGGGGACTTGCCGTGGCGGTTCGCGTTCGGGACCGGTTCGGCGATGCGGGCGTTGTCGGCCTGGCGCTTGTTCGGCAAGAGCAGGATTGCTGCTTGATCGACTCCTTCCTGCTCTCCTGCCGCGTGATTGGCCGCGGCATTGAAACAGCGCTGCTGGCTCATGTTGCGCAGCATGCTGCAAGTGCCGGCTGCCGATGGATCATCGGTGAGTACGTCGAAACAAAGAAGAATTCACTTTGCTCCGGCTTCTATCCGGACCACGGCTTTGAGCGCGACACAACGAAAAACGAGCAGAACTCAGTCTTCTATCAACGAAACATCTCAGAACATCTCACGGCATCTCCGCCGTGGCTCACCCTGGAAGGATCAAACCATGAGTTCGCAAGCACTACCCGCATCTCTTCGTGAAGTGATCGCCGATACCCTGGAACTCTCTCCCGACGAGGTCACCCCGGAGCTCTCCGGCGACTCCGTCGAAACCTGGGATTCCTTCCGGCATCTCCAGCTGATACTCGCGTTGGAGAATGAGTATGGCGTGCAGTTCGATCCCCAGCAAATCCCCGAGCTGACCACCGTCGCCAAGATTCAGACAGCGCTGGAGAGCAAGGGAGCCACTCTCTAGTGTCCGACCTCTTCGCGGAACTCGGCTTCAAGCTGCTCCATGTGGGTGTCGCTGTGCCGTCACTCGATCCGGCTGCCAAGGCCTTAGAGTCGATCTTCGGTTATCGGGTCGTTTCGGGTCCGTTCGATGATCCAATTCAAAAGGTTAGCGTCAATTTCCTGACGCAATCCAATCAGGACAAAATCGAGATCGAACTCATCGCGCCGTTAACGGACGATTCCCCCATCAAGTCGATGATGATCAAGAGCGGCGGCGGCGCATATCACCTCTGCTTCCAGACTCGCGATCTGGAGCAGGCGCTGACTCACGTGACCAGTCAAGGCTGTATAGTGGTCCACGCTCCCACGCCGGCGACCGCCTTTGGCGGGCGCCGCATCGCATGGTTTTATACGCCGACGCGGCAGCTGGTTGAATTAGTGGAAGAATTCCTGCGTCCTGAGTAGCGCTGATTACGCTAGTACTCCGCTTATGGCAAAGCTGTGGCCTCTTATGCAGTGCGTTCGCCATTGCGCTGGCGAAAATCCATTTGCTGCAGAAATGCCGAGCCAACTTTGCGCTCAGGAAATAAGAGCGCCGGGAGTGCGAGCAAAAGACCCTTGGTGTACCAGAGACTGCACAACGTCTCCAACTCCAGCCGATCGTTTCTGGTCAACATCGCAAGCGCAAGAAGTGGTCCGTCGCGAAAGATTGTAAGTGCCATGCGAGTTGTGACACGTTTCAGGATTCCTACATAAGGATGCAGGTGCTGCTCCATGCGGGCGTCCCCTGACGCAATGCGCATGGCTGTCCATCTCAGGCCTTGATGACTGAGCCTTGACGGTGTCATGACGTGCTGCATCTTAGCGCGTGGCTCAACCCAGAGCGTATAACCGGCCTCTTCAGCTCGCGCAAATAGGTCTGTATCTTCCCCGCCTTGCACGAACTGCTGATCGAATCCGCCAAGTCCCCGTACAGCAGAAGCTCGCATCAGCACATTGTTTGTCGCAGGCCGCGTCCCGCGCCGAAGCGGACGTGCACAATCACCAAGGTCGTCACAGTGACCAAGCAATCGCAAAGCACGGGGGCCAAAGCTGCTGACCGTGTAGCCATCCGGAACCGACAA
Organism: uncultured Terriglobus sp.; assembly: GCA_964246215.1. Classification (GTDB taxonomy): domain Bacteria; phylum Acidobacteriota; class Terriglobia; order Terriglobales; family Acidobacteriaceae; genus Terriglobus. Next base: position 13,310 of record CAXTPQ010000011.1, read on the forward strand.
CTGCATCGACCCGGCCACAAACGAAGCACCATGCTCTTGCGCCGCGGCACGGAGATATTTCAGCCATTGCAAATCAGCAAGCTGATCATCATCGCAGCTGGCGATCCACTTGCCACGCGCATGCTCCAAAGCAAGGTTGCGAGCGGCGGCAATACCTCGCCGTTGCCCGCTGACGACCCTGACCGGGACAGGCGATTGCTGTTGCAGGTCGGCCAGGAACTCCGCCGTGCTGTCCGTTGAGCCGTCATCGACGATGACCAACTCCGTGGAATACGGAAATGCCACCATCTGAGGCAAAAGCGTATTCACCATATCTCGCAACATAATGACCCGAGTGCACGTGGAGAGGACCACAGATGTATCGATGGAAGCCGAAATCATGACAGATGTGAGCCTACCCGAACCCCGGTGGAAGCCCATAGCACTTTACGGGAAGTGGCGTCCCACTTGTGTTCCGTGAATCTCGGATCGGTACAGGAGCGAAGCTGATAAGCCTGCGAGGCTTATGCGCGCTCAAGCATCAGCTATTTCTTGACGATACGAATCGTGCCATGGATCGCGCGGTAGCAGGGAACCAGATCGGTTTGATGACTCTGTAGTGAGTCGTGTACAGATGCATCGAAGATCACTCGCTCCGACGCGGGTAGGAAGATCTGGCTTCCTGGCAGATCGCACTCCGGCTCCCGCGTGACCTGCAGCGAGAACAATGTTCGATTTCGAAGCAGGGAGTCGCGAATGCCTAAGCCATAGCCGGGGTACTGGTCGATGATCCGTGCAAAGCGGTGCTCTCCGCCTTTCGGCGCAAGGTCTGCAAGGTAGATCTCCTGATTGCCGGCGAAGCTTTGCCGGGAAGAACTACTGATCGCCAGCATCGTCGCTGATGCCTTGCCGGGTTTGCTTTGATTCGTGAACGGAGATGGCCGCTCCGCCCCAATCATTCCACACAGTGTGGCCGCTACCACCGCACAACCTGCAATCCTTCGCATAAGGGCCTCTTGCACAGTGTACGTCCAGAGAAGTAGATGACGACCAGAACTCGTGTCGCTGATCACCATTCTATAAGTGTCGTTGTCAGCTACAGATTCATTCTACGAGGAACGGCAAAGCTCGCCGGCCCCCCCGCATAGTCTGTCAGCACTCCAGTGCCTAGCAATAGAGCCTCCCGGTAATGGACCCGAAAAATTTGCACGCCGTTTGCTGGTTGAGTGCATACTCATCGATTGCCCACAACGAGTCGACCGCAACGGACATACACCGTGACTTCACGTTGACATGCCGGGGATGCTGTTCGTTTGAGCTGAATCGATCCTTGTAGCTTTACTTATGGACGCAGAAAAGCCCACTCCGAAGAGTGGGCTTTGTATTTATGCCGGCGACCACCTAATCTCCCACACAGCTACCCGTGCAGTACCATCGGCCCAGCGAGACTTAACTTCCGTGTTCGGGATGGGAACGGGTGTGACCCTCGCGGTATTCTCACCGGCAATTTGTCGAAATCACCGCATGCGGTGTTTCACGACTGAATAGATTGGGCAGAGACGTTATAGCTTTGTCTTTCGTGCTGCTTCAATTGCCAACACTCCTGCTTGCCAAAGCAAGCGTAACTACATGGCTTGTGCCGAGAATCTCTAGGCTGCAGACTGTGTCTGCGCAGAGTAAATTCTATGACCAAGCCGAACGGGCAATTAGTACTGGTAAGCTACGTGCATTACTGCACTTCCACATCCAGCCTATCAACCTGGTGGTCTTCCAGGGCCCTTCATTTCCCTTACGGGTTGGGAGATCTCATCTTAGGGCATGCTTCCCGCTTATATGCATTCAGCGGTTATCATAACCGAACTTCGCTACCCAGCCGTGCCATTGGCATGACAACTGGAACACAAGAGGTTCGTCCATCCCGGTCCTCTCGTACTAAGGACAGCCCCCTTCAAATCTCCTACGCCCACAGCAGATAGAGACCGAACTGTCTCGCGACGTTCTGAACCCAGCTCACGTACCGCTTTAATAGGCGAACAGCCTAACCCTTGGAACCTTCTACAGCTCCAGGATGCGATGAGCCGACATCGAGGTGCCAAACCATTGCGTCGATATGAACTCTTGGCAATGATCAGCCTGTTATCCCCGGCGTACCTTTTATCCGTTGAGCGATGGCCCTTCCATACAGAACCACCGGATCACTAAGGCCTGCTTTCGCATCTGCTCGACTTGTAGGTCTCGCAGTTAACCACACTTATGCCTTTGCACTCGACGGCTGATTTCCAAACAGCCTGAGTGTAGCTTCGCGCGCCTCCGTTACAATTTAGGAGGCGACCGCCCCAGTCAAACTACCCGTCTTACTATGTTCCTCTCCCCGATCAGGGGAGGAGGTTAGAGTCACAACAATCGCAGGGTGGTATCTCACCGTTGGCTCCACCGAAACCAAGATCCCGGTATCAAAGCCTCCCACCTATCCTGCGCAGCAATTGCCGTAACCCACAGTAAAAGTATAGTAAAGGTGCACGGGGTCTTTTCGTCTAGCTGCGGGTAACCGGCATCTTCACCGGTACTACAAGTTCGCCGAGCAACTCGTTAAGACAGTCGTACGATCGTTACTCCATTCGTGCAGGTCGGAACTTACCCGACAAGGAATTTCGCTACCTTAGGACCGTTATAGTTACGGCCGCCGTTCACCGGGGCTTCAGTTCACAGCTTCGAGCCTTGCGGCCCTAACCGCTCCCTTTAACCTTCCGGCACCGGGCAGGAGTCAGCCCCTATACGTCGTTTTCGACTTTGCAGAGACCTGTGTTTTTGTTAAACAGTCGCCGTACGCGTTTCACTGCGGCCACTTCGGGCTATAAACCCTACCGTGGCGACCCTTCTCCCGAAGTTACGGGTCTAATTTGCCGAGTTCCTTAACAAGCTTTCACTCGAGCGCCTTTGGATATTCTCCTCGTCCACCTGTGTCGGTTTGTGGTACGGTTCCCAATTCCTCTCCTTAGAGGTTTTTCTTGACAGCGTGAAATCAGCAGCTTTCAGCCATACGGCTTACTGCTTTGCGTCTCACCGTTAAGCCCTGACGGATTTGCCTATCAGAACCGGCTTGCACGCATCGAACCCCTAGCCATAGTGGGTCCTGCCTATCCTTCTGTGTCACCCCATCGTGATAACGAGATCTTGGGAGGTCCGGAATATTAACCGGATGTCCATCGCCTACGCCTTTCGACCTCGGCTTAGGGACCGCCTAACCCTGAGCGGATTAACCTTCCTCAGGAAACCTTAGACTTTCGGCGTGAATGGTTCTCACATTCATTATCGCTACTTATGCCGGCAGGGTCTCTTCTCGAAACTCCAGCAGTCTTCCCAGTCTGCCTTCGTCGTCGCGAGAATGCTCTCCTACCACGTATGTTTCCATACATCCGCTGCTTCGGTATACAGTTTTAGCCCCGTTGTATTGTCGGCACCGGACCGCTTGACCAGTGAGCTATTACGCTTTCTTTAAAGGATGGCTGCTTCTAAGCCAACCTCCTGGCTGTCTGAGCGTTCCGACTTCCTTTCCCACTTAACTGTAATTTGGGGACCTTAGCAGGCGGTCTGGACTGTTTTCCTCTCGACTGTGAAGCTTAGCCCCCACAGTCTGACTCCCGGGCTGGTTGTGATTGGCATTCGAAGTTTGGCTGGATTCAGTAAGCCGGAAAGCCCCCTAGTCCAATCATGTCTCTACCACCAATCCAAATCACCCGAGGCTAGCCCTAAAGCTATTTCGGAGAGAACGAGCTATCACGGAATTTGATTAGCCTTTCACCCCTACCCTCAGCTCATCCGAGCTTTTTTCAACAAACACCGGTTCGGTCCTCCAATGGGTGTTACCCCATCTTCAACCTGGCCAAGGGTAGATCATCCCGCTTCGCGTCTATTCCTGCCAACTGAACGCCCTGTTCAGACTCGCTTTCGCTGCGGCTCGCTCACGCTTAACCTTGCTGACAAGAATAACTAGCCGGCTCATTATGCAATAGGCACGCGGTCAGACATTCCCTTACGGGCATAGTCCTCCCACTGCTTGTAGGCACACGGTTTCAGGTACTTTTCACTCCCCTCACTGGGGTGCTTTTCGCCTTTCCCTCACGGTACTGGTTCACTATCGGTCAGAAACGAGTATTTAGCCTTACGGGATGGTCCCCGTGGATTCAAGCAGGGTTTCTCGTGCCCCGCCTTACTCAGGTACCTGCTTCGAGTCCAGATCAGTTTCGGCTACGCGTCTGCCACGCTCTATGGATCCGTTTTCAACCGGATTCGCCTACCGACTGGATTGGTAACTCTACTGTTGCAGGCCCTACAACCCCCGTGCCACCGAAATGGAACGGGTTTGGGCTATCTCCGATTTCGCTCGCCACTACTTTCGGAATCGAGGTTTCTTTCTTCTCCTAGGGGTACTGAGATGGTTCACTTCCCCCCGTTCGCTTGTGCAAGCCTATGTATTCAGCTTGACATACCTGGGTTTTGCCCAGGTGGGTTTCCCCATTCGGAAATCTCCGGATCAACGCCTGTGTGCGGCTCCCCGAAGCTTATCGCAGCTTGCCACGTCCTTCATCGCCTGTTTCTGCCAAGGCATCCACCGTGCGCCCTTAGTAGCTTGCTCATAGAATTTACTCGCACGCAGCAACAACCCGCGCCGAGCGTCCATGTATTTCTTCGCCTTAATTATCCTAAAGACACTCAACACTAAATCTTCAGGATCGGAAACAACCCGACCTGAAGGCTCAGCCTTGTAGTTACATTTACCCAATCTATTCAGTTGTCAAACATCCCGTGCGATCTGCTATTCCGCAGCCACAGTGCCTTCTGAAAGGCAGGACACCTACTCTTACGAGCAATGTCCAAGGATCAGATAGCGAACCTGCCGCGATCTCAACCTCAGAACTTGCCGGACTTCGATATGTGGTGGAGCTGAACGGGATCGAACCGTTGACCCCCTGCTTGCAAAGCAGGTGCTCTCCCAGCTGAGCTACAGCCCCTTAAGCAACCCAACCAGAGTACCCCAAATCGGGAGACTCTCGCAAGCCAAGATGTGGTGGGCCTGGGTAGATTCGAACTACCGACCTCACCCTTATCAGGGGTGCGCTCTAGCCAACTGAGCTACAGGCCCAGCCTGCAAAATCGGAGACTGCGACAGATGCCACAGTCTCCGCGCCGCTGCTGCTCGTTCCAAGCTCCTAAGAGCTTTATCGAAGTATTTCGAGGACACAGTTGAACGTGCGGACCGGCTACGCCGGTCATTGACCATCGTGCAGATGCAAGTAGACCAAGAGAAGGTCTGGTTCAGGCTCCCTCGTCCCTCCCAGAAGAAGGAAGTGAGGGGTGTACACGGCAACATCAGGAGTCACTCACCATCCGGAGATGGTGCCCGCGATACGCGGGACGTGTTCCTGTGCCGTGACGTTCTCTCTTAGAAAGGAGGTGATCCAGCCGCAGGTTCTCCTACGGCTACCTTGTTACGACTTCACCCCAATCATGAATCATACCTTGGGCGGCTGCTCCCTTGCGGTTAGCGCACCGACTTCTAGTACCACCCACTTTCGTGATGTGACGGGCGGTGTGTACAAGGCCCGGGAACGTATTCACCGCAGCATGCTGATCTGCGATTACTAGCGATTCCAGCTTCATGGAGTCGAGTTGCAGACTCCAATCCGAACTGAGGCCGGCTTTTTCCGATTGGCTCCCCCTCGCGGGTTCGCGGCGGTTTGTACCGGCCATTGTAGCACGTGTGTAGCCCTGGACATAAAGGCCATGAGGACTTGACGTCATCCCCACCTTCCTCCCCGTTATCCGAGGCGGTTTCGCTAGAGTGCTCAACTAAATGGTAGCAACTAGAGATAAGGGTTGCGCTCGTTGCGGGACTTAACCCAACATCTCACGACACGAGCTGACGACAGCCATGCACCACCTGTCTTCGCATTGAACTTCCCCCTTTCAAGGGAATGTGCGAGATGTCAAGCCCTGGTAAGGTTCTTCGCGTTGCATCGAATTAAACCACATGCTCCACCGCTTGTGCGGGCCCCCGTCAATTCCTTTGAGTTTCAGCCTTGCGACCGTACTCCCCAGGCGGATTGCTTATCGCGTTAGCTTCGGCACGGCAGGATTGGGTACCTGCCACACCAAGCAATCATCGTTTAGGGCTAGGACTACCAGGGTATCTAATCCTGTTTGCTCCCCTAGCTTTCGCGCCTCAGCGTCAGTTATGGTCCAGTGAGCCGCTTTCGCCACAGGTGTTCCTTCCGATATCTACGCATTTCACCGCTACACCGGAAATTCCACTCACCTCTCCCATACTCAAGCCCGGCAGTTTTCCGTGCAGGCTTCGAGTTGAGCCCGAAGTTTTCACACGAAACTTGCCAAACCGCCTACGCGCCCTTTACGCCCAATAATTCCGAACAACGCTTGCCCCCCTCGTATTACCGCGGCTGCTGGCACGAAGTTAGCCGGGGCTTCTTCTATAGGTACCGTCATTATCGTCCCTATCGAAAGGAGTTTACGTCCCAAGAGACTTCATCCTCCACGCGGCGTTGCTGCGTCAGGGTTTCCCCCATTGCGCAAAATTCCCCACTGCTGCCTCCCGTAGGAGTCTGGACCGTGTTTCAGTTCCAGTGTGTCCGTGCGCCCTCTCAGGCCGGATACAGATCATCGCCTTGGTGGGCCATTACCCCGCCAACTAACTAATCTGCCGCGAACTCCTCTCCAAGCGCATTGCTGCTTTGACTCGTGAGTGTTATGCGGTATTAGCCCAGATTTCTCTAGGTTATTCCCCACTCGGAGGTAGATTATTCACGTGTTACTCACCCGTGCGCCACTTTACTCAGGGATTGCTCCCCTTTCTCGTGCGACTTGCATGTGTTAGGCACGCCGCCAGCGTTGATTCTGAGCCAGGATCAAACTCTCGTTTGAATTCTGGTGCATGCTACGACAGGACGGGGTCCCCGTAGACATGCGCCACGCAACCTCGAAAGCTGCGTGGTTTAAAACTAGTGAGAATGACCAGACCAAAGGTCCAACCGATCTCACGACTGGCACGTTCAACTATGTTGTCAAAGATCCTTAACGGCAGTCCGCCTCAGCGGGCCGCTTTTGGATCAAGGACGCTGCCTGTGACGGCAGTTGTGTCCTCGAACTTGTGTGGGCTTGCATGTGCAGTTCCCCTTACCGGAGCAGAGATCAGTTCGCTGGTTACAGCTCAGCCTTAATTAAGCTTAAGCCTGTACCGCGTCACTTACACTCTTTGCTGCTTTGTGCCAACCAAATTAGAATAGCGCGACTTGCGTCTTCATGTCAAGCCCATCACTCTCAGCCAAGATCCTCGTTCGCGATCCGCATGGTCGCGTTAGCCCCCTGGGCTGAGTTCTTAACTTCAAGTGTGGGTCCCTTCCACGTCAGATATCTAAGCCGTAGCAACTCGTCTGTTGTACACCTGCAAACAATCCAGAATTAGAAATCAACCAGAGGCCCCGACGCATGTGGTGGGTCCCGGAGCCTGAGCTCCTTTACTACATCCAAACTGCAGTGGCTTGGGTTTGCCGGCTGACCGGAGCCGTGGCTCACTGGCGTCAAGACCTTGCACAACACTTGGACTGCTGAAGCGAACTTCGCTCCCATCAAGCTCAACGCCCAGAGGCATCTTCTCGACTCATTTGGTTATACACACTCTGTTCCCTGTGTGTCAAACCGGCAGCTACTGTTTGCTTCATTCAGCGCCAACCGCGCTGAACTTTTCCAAAGATATCCGAGTGCTCTGTGCCGTGCAAGCCGCTACTGCGCGTTTCCGTGGAAATACAGAGGAAAAGCTGATTGCCCCATGGGCTAAGCAGCGTGCGCTCAATGCTTTGAGAAAAGTTCGCGAGCATCGGCTTTCAAGTCTTTTTGGCTGTCTGGCCGTGTGTAGAACATGTGGCCGCCGGCATACTCCCTCACAACCACGCGTGAGGCATCACCCATGACGGGCATGGCGTCCACGGTGAGCACGGAACCCATGAAGGGGCAGGAAAGATCGTTCCAGCCGTGGGCAATGAGCACACGCAGCTTGGGATCAGCGGCAACAGCCTGGCGAAGCTCCGGAACCGAGCCATTGCGCAGATCCGGGCCGCTGCGGTCCCATTGGCGGTTCACGTCGTAACTGAGTGCATTGTAACGAGCTTCCACTTCCCAACCAACGGTACGCGTGACAAAGTCCACCATCGCCGTGGTGAGCGGAGCGATGATGCTCTCCAGGAGGGGGTCGTTGAACTCCGATTCAGGTACGTAGGGGTACGGGTCGAAGCCGGTGACGTTGGAATCGTAGACGCTGCCAATTTTGCCTTCGCCACGGTGAATCTCACGTAAATACGCCCGCGTTTCAATGCGACCGCCGGAGCGCTGCACAAACTCGGGCTGCAGGCCGGTAAGCTCCGTAACGCGCTTGATGACACGTGGGGTCGCCTGCGGATCAGAGCGGCCTTTGAGCAGGTCTGTCGCGTACTCGCCGCGCGTGTAGGCGATGACATCAGCCATGGCGGCCGGCGTTAGCTTGTGCTGGCGCTCCAGGTTGGCTGCCGTGATGGACGGCAGTGTCATCATCCAGGGCAGGGGTGACATGTTTTCGTTGTCATCCTGTGAGGGGTTCAGGTAGGGCGACACAAGCACGACGCCGTTGAGTGCGACGCCAAGCTGGCTCTGCAGATAGTGGGTGACGCGCGGACCACGAAAGCCGCCGTAGCTCTCGCCGATGAGGTACTTGCGGGACATGAGCCGGCCATTCTTCACCAGCCAGTCGTAGACGATGCGCGACAGATATTCGATGTCGCTGGTGGGCGTGAAGAAGAGCTTCTTGGCTTCGGCTTCCGGCACATCGGACCGGCTGAAACCCGTGCCCACCGGGTCAATAAAGACGAGATCTGTCAGATCGAGCCAGCTGCCAGGATTGTCGCGCAGCACCGGCGTGTCAGAGGGAGAATCGCCTTCCGCGCCGAACTGCACGCGTTTCGGTCCGATGGCACCGAAATTCAGGTACACACTGGAGGCACCGGGGCCGCCGTTAAAGGCAAAGGTGACCGGCCGGCCGGCATCCGGCACGGTGTAAGCGGTCAGCACAATGTCCGCAACTGTCTTGCCCTCGGCATTGCGCACCGGCAGCGTGCTGACGGTCGCGGTGTACTTCAACGGCCTGCCATCGATGACGGCTGTCTGCTCGACATGCGCGTCCGCGGGCAAGGCCATGGGAGCCGGCTTGTCCTTCGGCGCGGCGGGCGGAACAGCAGCGGCTGAGGGTATCCCCTGGGGTGGGGCGGCCTTGTCCTCAGCGCCGGCCTGGACGCTGATCTGCGGGGAGATGGAAGCTGCCGCGAGCAAGGCGGCAAAAGTGGCAGAAGACAGGCGGCGCGGAAACGTCATACTTCACGGTAGCGCATGGGCCCGAGAGCAAACAGCAGCAGTTGAAAAGAGGGCCACGCCGGGTCAGGCGTGGCCCTGTCCTGAACTGGTCCGGGTTACTGATTCGCTTGGCTGCTGTGCTGGTAGGAGCTTGAACTCTTCCATGCACCGGACTTGACCTGTTCCGCGGTGAGTGGTGCGCGCGCAGCGGCTGAGGCGTGCGCCTTCTGAAACGCGGGCGTGCTTCGTGTGTTCTCTGTCCGCGGCGGCAGCTGGTCGATCTTTGCGTTCACGTACTGCACGCGATTGCCAGGGTTGGGGTGATCACTCAGAAACTGCGCGCTGCCCGCGCCGTACTTGGCCTGGATCACTTCAAAGAACTGCGGCATGCCGCGCGGGTCGTAGCCGGTGTCATAAAGGATCTGCACACCTTCCAGATCGGCCTGCTGCTCGGACTCGCGTGACATCTTCAGAAAGGTCAATCCAGCGGCGTAACCGATACCCTGCGACGCCAGGTTGCCATAGCTGCCGCCGACCGTTTGCGCGGCGACCTGACCAAGCCCGGCAAAGAGCCTGCCTTTCTTCTGCTTTGTGATGTTGCAGGTGGAGTGCCGCAGAACCACATGGGAGATTTCGTGACCCATCACGCCGGCAAGCTGTGCTTCGCTTTCCGCGGCGGTCACCGTGGCCAGGTTAACGAAGACCGATCCGCCCGGCAGGGCAAACGCGTTGATCTCACTTGAGTCGACGACGTGGAAGTTATAAGGCCAGCTGTAGCCGGGTGCGTTCTTTACGAGCTTCTGGCCGAGTTGACGCACGTACACCGACACAGGATCGCTGTCCTTCAGCACGGGCATTTGTTGAAAGACCTGCTCGGCGACTTTCTGTCCTTCAGCGATCTCCTGGTCTTCCGTGAAGCTATTCTTGCAGGTGGTGAACCCGCCAATCTGCTGCTGTGCCCTTGCCGGAACTGCACTTCCACACACCATCGCAACTGCCAAAAACGCGCCCCACCCACGTTGCCCCATACGCACCTGTCTCCTTGTGGTGAGTGCGATGCAACCACGCCAAAGAAGGTCGTCTTCCGGTGCCGCACTTCCGTGTACGGGGTGGACACGGAAGTGCGCAAAGCCGTGCGTTGCAGGACAGCTATACTGACCTGAACCACATACAGTACCACTCAGGAGCGCGCAGGCATGTCCATTCAGACGACGGAAAACATCTGGCACAACGGCGAACTGGTGCCATGGGCGAGCGCGCAGATTCACGTGATGAGCCATGTGGTTCACTATGGGTCTTCGATTTTTGAAGGCATCCGCTGCTACAGCCAGGGCCCGGCCGACGAGCCGACCGGCGCCGGCATCTTCCGGCTGCGTGCGCACATGCAGCGCTTTCTGGATTCCGCCAAGATCTATCGCATGCCCATCGACTACAGCCTGGATGAGCTGTGCGATGCCGTGACGAGCGTGGTGGAGGCGAACGGTGTCTCCCCGTGCTACATCCGTCCCGTCGCCTTTCGCGGGTACGGCGAGATCGGTGTGAACCCGCTGAAGAGTCCGATGGAAATTTACATCGCCAACTTTCCGTGGGGGAACTTTCTCCACGGCAATGAAGGTGCGAATGTGTGTGTGTCGAGCTGGAACCGGCTCGCCCCGAACACAATGCCGTCGCTGGCCAAGGCCGGGGCGAACTACATGAACTCGCAATTGATCCGCATGGAAGCCGCGGTGAACGGCTTTGATGAGGGCATCGCGCTCGACCGCAACGGCTACCTGTCGGAGGGCTCGGGCGAGAACCTTTTCCTGGTGCGCGAGGGCAGGCTCTACACCTCGCCCCTGGCGAACGCGGTGCTGAATGGCATCACGCGCGCCTCCGTTGTTCAGATTGCGAAAGAGATGGGCCTGGAAGTGGTGGAGCAGGCGCTGCCGCGTGAGCTGCTCTACATCGCGGACGAGGCATTCTTTACCGGCACCGCGGCGGAAGTGACGCACTTGCGCTCAGTGGACCGCATTCTGGTGGGCGATGGCACCATGGGCCCCATCACGAGCCGCATCCACAAGGAGTTCTTCGGCCTGGTGAATGGCCTGATTCCGGACCGTTTCGGCTGGCTGACGCCGGTCAAGGTGGGCCAGATGGACATGGTGGGTGAAACGGTGAACGCCTGACGGATTTGCGAAACAACCGGGCAGCGGTTAGCATCTGCCCTAGAAGACCGGCCTGCAACGCAGGTGGGTGAATAACGCTGGTTGAACCAACATTCAGTGAACAGGGGTCCGGTTCGTCCATTACGGTTCGGTGTGCAATGTCCGCCAGTCCGGAATGCCTAAAGAACCACGGCTGGGTCCCACCGTCTTAAGGCGGGTTCACCGGCGCTTCACTCACGGCCAAGCGGGTCGGTCTTTGCTTTTCTTCTCTACTCGCTTATTTGCCTGGAGCACTATGCAAGCACCATTCGTCATTCTGACGGGCGCTTCTGGCGTCGGCAAAACGACTCTTGCGCTCGCAATCGAGAAATCTCATCCGGAGATAGCTGTTTTTCGATTTGACACCATCGGTGTGCCTTCCGCAGAGGTGATGTCGACCTTCGGTACGGGACATAAACCCGGAGGTGCCTGGCAACGAGCGATGACCTTCCACTGGCTGGAAAGAATTGCTCCCCTTTTGAGAGAGGGTCGTCCTGTGTTGCTCGAGGGGCAGATGCGGCTAGCGTTCATTCAGGAGGCAATCGCGACGCAGGCGATCCCTCATGCACAAATTATTCTTGTGGAGTGCAGCGACGCATTACGCGATGCTCGCTTGATTCACGAGCGCGAACAGCCGGAACTGGCAAATGAGAGCATGGCCGCATGGAGTCACTATCTGCATCAGGAAGCGCTGGACCTGAACATCAGCATTCTGAATACAGGAGCGATTGCGATCGACGATAGCATCCGCTACGTCGTGTCACTGCTTACTGACAAGCGGCTCCAGCACGTATCCTGAAGATGTGCATCCGCGGCTCTTCCAATTCGGCTCCATAATCGTTCCCACTTATGGCGTCCTCGCCGCGGCGGGACTGGTGTGCGCCATGTTGCTGGCCGAATGGTGCGCTAGGCGGGCCGGTGTTCCCGGGCCAAAGGTCTGGAATCTTTGCATGGCAACCATACTCGGTACGCTTGTTCTTTCGCGGCTGGTGCTGATCGTGCAGTCACCGCGCGCCTTCCACACCTATCCTGCACTGCTGCTGAGCTTGCCCACGGTGACGCGATTTGGGCTGCTGCTGGCGCTCCTGTCGGGCGGGGCATACATGCTTGCGGCTCGCCTGCCGTGGCTGCGTACGCTGGACGCCATCGCTCCGGCAGTTCTGCTGCTTATGGCGTTTCTGAGCCTGGGCAGCTTCTTTGCTGGAACGGATGCAGGCTCGGCCACAACGCTGCGCATTGGACATCTGGTGCGCGGCGAGGAGGCTCATCACCCTGTGGCGCTGTATGCGGCGCTGCTCTGGCTGTGGAGTTGTGCTTTGGCGTTCACCATCCTGCTTCGGCAACGCAAGCCCGGGGTGTCGTTCGGTGTCGCTCTGGCGTTGGCCGCTGCCGGCAAATTCATCTGTGACGAGTTTCGCCCCAGCTACGTGCTGCCGGATTTTTATCTTGCGGGAACGCACCTGCGCATCGATCAACTTGTGTGGATCGCGCTCACCGCGGCAGGCATGCTTCTGCTGCTGGAAAGGCCTAATCATGCCTAGCAAGAACATGTTGCCCAAGGGGAAGCGGCGGCAGTCCGTCCGGGCGGACTATCGTGCCGCCCGCGACGTGGCGACGGAAGCAGAGCAGCAGCGGAAGCTCCACGCCGAGGCCGAGCTCTATGGCGAGACGGCCACCGAAGTGCCCGCCAACTTACTCGCGTCAGAGGGAAAGGTGGACGCATCGCAGCCAGCCCCTCCTGCCAGGGCCGTCCCAGTTCCCCGGCGAACCAAAACCTTTCCCGCGCGCAAGCCTGCACGGGAACGAGCGCCCCAGCCGCTTGCCCACCCGGAAGTGCTTGCCGACCCAAAAGCCGGCTTTCTCTCGCGTGGGAAGACGGCGCCCGGAGTCCGCGAGGAAACGCCCGCGTCGCGGAATTTCCACTCGAGCACTGAAGACGAGAGCAACGAACACCAGGGCAACGCAGACGTGCGGACACTCACGGTGGCCGCTGCAGATCGCGACGTGCGCCTGGACCAGTACCTCACGCGGGATCTCACCGGCATCTCGCGCTCCCGCGTGCAACTGCTCATCGACGACGGGCAGGTGGAGGTGAACGGCCGCGTGGAAAAGTCCCGCTACCGCGTCCAGCCGGGCGACACGATCCGGGTGACCGGCCAGCCGCAGCCGCCACCACTGCATGCCACGCCGGAGGACATACCGCTCACGATTCTTTACGAGGACGATGACCTGGCCGTCATCGACAAGCCTGCCGGCATGGCGGTCCACGCGGGCAGCGGTGCCACGGATGACGCGCGCAACGGCGGCACGCTCGTGAATGCCCTGCTGCACCATTACCGGGACGCGCTCTCCGGCGTGGGCGGCCCGCTGCGGCCCGGCATTGTGCACCGGCTCGACAAAGGCACCAGCGGCCTGATCCTGATCGCCAAGCATGACCGCGCACACCGCGCACTGGCCGGGATGTTCCACGAACACACGCTCACCAAGCGCTACATCGCCCTGGTCCATCGCATTGTGAGAAATGACAACGGCATCATCGACCTGGCCATCTCCCGCGATCCCGTGCGGCGCACGCGCATGACCACGCGCACCGGCAAGAGCACCCTGACGACCGCCAGCCATGGCCGCCCGTCGCTGCGCCACCCAGAAGAACCAGATGAGGACGACGCGCCCAGCCGCCGGGGCCGCGAGGCACGCGATGCTGTCTCACACTACACAGTGCTGGAGCGCCTGCACACCTCTGCGGGGGACTTTACGCTGCTTGACGTCGAGATTGAAACGGGCCGCACCCACCAGATCCGCGTTCACATGCAGGCGCTCGGCCACCCGGTCGTGGGTGACACGGTGTACGGCGCACCGGCCCGGCTGCGCGGCCTGGAGGATGCAGCAAACCCTGAGGCACCGGCTCTTGCCCGCAATTTTCTGCATGCGGCGCATCTTTCTCTCGCGCACCCGATTACGGGTGCGGCGCTGGAGCTGGATTCGCCTCTGCCTGCAGAACTGGAAGCCCTGTTGGACCGGCTGCGATCGCTTTAGATTGCCGGAACTTTGCGGGCGTCGTACAAAGTGCGGGTGCCCACCTTCTACGCGCCCCATCGTCGTCAAGGGTGGGCGTACTGCCACGAGTTCTCATGGGAAGTCATCAGGCCAACTCTTCTGCGCGCTTGGTAAACTACGCGGGTGACCTGCCGGTTCTTCTCACCCACTCGCCGCCTTGCCGTGCTCCTGCTCTCTCTCGCCTGTCTGCCGGTTCTGAGCCGCGGGCAGAGTGCACCCGCGCTCCCCCCAGCCGGCACGGACAGTCCGGCGAAACCGGTGGCCCCCGCCATGCAACCAGCGGCGCCGGCAGCTTCACAACCAGCGAACCCCTCGCCCGCTGCAGGAAACGGACAGGCAGGCACGGGGAACGTTTCGCCGGATGCGCAGATCACAGCCACCCCGACTGAAGGTGTCCAGGTCATCCGCACCTTTGTTCCAGAGGTGAGCCTTATCTTCACCGTGACCGACAAAAAGGGCCGCTTCGTCACGGGGCTGCAGCAGCAAAACTTCGGCCTGCTGGACGACGGCAAGCGCCCGGACCGTGTTATCCGCTTTTCGCAGCAGGCCAATTTGCCGCTGCGCATCGGCATCATGCTGGATACGTCCAACTCCATCCGCTCGCGCTTTCAGTTTGAGCAGGATGCGGCCAGCGAATTCCTGCTGCAGGTGCTGCGGCGCGGCGACTCCGCCTTTGTCACCGGCTTTGACGTGCGCACCGAGCTCGCGCAGGACTATACAAACAACATCGACCTGCTGAACCAGGCCATCCACAAGCTGCGGCCCGGCGGCGGCACCGCCTTCTACGACGCGCTTTACCAGACCTGCCGCGACCAAATGCTGACAGTGCAATCGCGCGATGAAGTGCGCAAGGCCATCGTCGTCGTCTCCGACGGCGAGGACAATTACAGCCGCGCTTACGAGCAGGACGCGATCAAGATGTGTCAGCGCGCGGAAACGATCGTCTACACAATCTCGACAAACGTTTCACCCAGCAAGGACAAGGGCGATGAGGTACTGCAGCGCATTAGCGACGCCACCGGCGGACGCACCTTCTTCCCTGTCAAGATCGAGGATGTGGCTATCGGCTTCCGGTCGATCGAGGAGGAGCTGCGGTCGCAGTATTCCCTGCGCTACCGGCCGTCCGACCTGAAGCAGGACGGAGCTTTCCGGACGATTTACCTGGTCGCCATCGATCCGCGATACAAGGTGCGTGCGAAAAAAGGCTACTTTGCGCCACGCCCGCAATAGCAGATCCTAAACCGTGGAACTGGGATCACGCTGATAAACCTCCAAGGCTACTTCGCCGTGAATGGCTGTTCCACCGCCAGCAGTTTTGGCGGGTAGCACGCGGAGGCATCGCACGCCTGGTAACGCAGTGCGCCTTTCAGGGTATGTTGGCCGGGCCTGGCCGTCACATGCGCGGTGAGTAGAAAGTCACCGGTGTAGACGTCCAGCTTCTCCTTCGGCTCGAACGCAAAGCTGTAAAGCTGGCCATGCGGAAAGTCGACCGCGCTCACCGCCGCCGCCGGCATATCCTCCACCGCCAGCTTGGTGGGGATGAGCATTTCGCTCTTGGGGGTATGCGAATTGATGTGAAAGCCCGAGTCCACGCGGAAATGCAGCAGCAGCGTTGCGGGCCGCCCAGCGGCGACGCTCTGCGGCTCGGCCGCAAAGGCAACGTGCCCCGCGCCACGCGGCGCAGCCGGCTGGCTCAAATCCAACGATGGAGCGGACGACTGCGCGTGCACCGTCAGCAGGTGATCCTGCAGCAGCAGCAGGCAGCTGAGCAGGAACAGCACCGCCGCCACAATCAGCGCGACGGTGTGCGGCCGGTACGATCGAAGCTGCGGGCCGCCCATTAGCTGCCCGCCTGCAGAATCTTCTGCACATTTGCCTCGGCCTCATCCTTGCTGGCCAAGCCGATCGCTTCCCCGCGAATCACGCCTGCCTTGTCGATGAAGAATGTCGCCGGCAACTGGTCAAGACCGCCGTAGGCATCCCCCACCTTGTGATCGCTCAGCAGAATGGGGTACGTGACACCCAGCTTCTTTGCGGTCGCGGTAACCTGGTCGCGGATCTCCTGCTGCTTCAGGTCGTTATCTTCATTCACGCCGACCACGGTCAGGCCCTGCGCCGCGTACTTGTTCTGGAACTCCTGAAACCAGGGCATCTCCACCTTGCAGGGACCGCACCATGTCGCCCAGAAATTCAGCAGCACCGGCTTACCCTTTAAATCGTTGAGCGAAACGCGCTTGCCATCCAGCGTGGTGAGCGTAAAGACGGCCGCCTTCTTACCGCGCAGGTCCGGTGCCGAGCCAAAGGCCTCAGAAGCCGACTCCACGCCCGCCGTTGCGCCTGGCCTGTCGATGGTGATGGTCGTCTGCTGCTGGCGCGCACGCGCCTCCTCTGCCCGGCGAGTCCGGTAGTTGTACAGGCCGGAAACTACGAGCAGCACAATCACCGCCACAATCGCCGCGCCGACCAAAGTATTCCGCTTGCTCACGTCAATCCCTCTTCTACACAGATGATGCGTAGACGCGTGACGATGCGCCAGGTTACGTCAGCGGCGGAGGAACAGCCTGGACCGGAGCAGCGAGAGTGCCCGAATCGGGTTTCATGTCGGTACGGAACGGACTCGTCCCGCAATCAACGGCTTTCAGCAGCTTAGCCTGCCAGCCGGCCATGGCGGCTCACAATGCTGAGCCTTTCGCTGCTGAGCGTCTTCTTCAGCTGCGCGCGGGCATGCGTCGCCCACGGCCCCACCGGGTCGAGCCTCACATACTGTAGCCAGTGCCGGAGGGCGCG
>CAXTPQ010000011.1:30808-53234 GCA_964246215.1 uncultured Terriglobus sp.
GTCTTGCGCAGATCGCGCAACCGGCGCATCGCCGCAAGCTCTCCAGGAGACACCACGGCACGCGCTCTTGAGTCTGTAGCGGTCGCCTGCTCGTCGCGCAACATCGGGGATCGCTGCCAAGCGGTCACCTGCTGAACAGGCACTCGGAGCGTCCGCGCCGCGGATTGCAGCGAATACGTGGAGGGAAGTGCCGCGATCGTAGCCATGCCAGTTCCCTCCCCCTCACAAGCCTGTGCGGCCGGCATCACGTGGGCGCAAGTGACTCTCTTGGTGCGAGTATGCGAGTCTTGGCGGCTCGCCGCAAGGCACATGGGAATGTCAGCGCAAAATAACGGTGGATAAGCTGTACCCACACTGATTCCGATGGCTTGAAGGCCGCTGTTGCTGCGCGTACTTCAAGCATTGGCACGGACGAGAGACCGGCGCAGGGTGCCGTGAACCCCGTGCTCCGTGAGCCTGCTCAGGGCTGCTTCCACATTACTCAGCAGCATCGGATCGGTGGAGAGCCTGTCTCCAAAGATGGACGTGTTGGCCAGGAAGGGGCGAGGGTTGAGGCCGTCCTGTCGCGCGAGTGCCTGCAACTCGGCAGCACGTGCATCGATGATCTGCAGAGGCTGACCGCGTTCATCAACGCCGCGATGGAAGTACAGGAACCAGGCGGCAATGACCAGGCTGAGCAGATCGATGTTGCGATCCTGTGCGAGCAGATCGGTGATCGATGGCAGCACCCACTTCGGCATTTTTGCCGAGCCTTCCGAGCAGATGCGGGTCACCTGGTCGTTGATGGTCGGGTTGAGAAAGCGGTGGACCAGGCTCTTCTTGTACGCGGGGATGGAGGTGCCGGGGATGATGGGGACGACGGGGGTGACCTCCTCCATAAAGCTTTCAATGAAGGTGCGGAAGAGGTCGTCCTGCATGACTTCATGCACAAAGGTGTAGCCCGCCAGCGCGCCGAGGTAGGCCATGGCCATGTGGCTGCCATTGAGCAGGCGCATCTTCATCAGCTCATACGGCGCGACATCGCTGACGATCTCCGCGCCAACTCGCTCCCACTCGGGGCGGCCATTCGAGAAGGTATCCTCGATGACCCATTGGCGGAAGGGTTCGGTGACGACGGGCCAGGCATCCTCCACGCCGAAACGCGCGGCAACAGTTTGGATGTCCGCGGGAGCCGTGGCGGGCGTAATGCGGTCGACCATGCTGTTGGGAAAGGCGACGTTGTCGGCGATCCACTCGTGGAGCGCCGGATCACGGAGCGCGGCAAAGCCCAGAAGAACTTCGCGGGTCACGTGACCGTTGCCCTGCAGGTTGTCGCAGGACTGCAGTGTAAAGGCCGGCAGGTTGCGGCGGCGCCGGCGATCGAGTGCTTCGGCAAGCAGGCCGAGTGAAGAGCTGGCTGTCTCGGGATGCGCGAGATCGTGCTGCAAGGCGGGGTGGCCGGGGTTGAAATGCCCGGTGCCCTCATCCAGGAAGTAGCCGCCCTCCGTGATGGTGAGGGTGACGATGCGCGTTGTTAGAGCAGCCAGTGTTTCCAGCACGGCTTCTCGCTGTTCCGGCGCGTACAGGTACCGCGTCATGGAGCCGATCACGCGCGCGTTCTGGCCCTCGGCGCTGCGCTCCAGCAGGGTGTACAGGCAGTCCTGCGAGAACATGGCATCGCGCATGCGGTCGTCGCTGGGCAGCACACCGACACCGCACTCGCCCCATCGCGGCGTGCCCGGCAGGGCGAGCAAGTCGTCAAGATAGACCGCCTGGTGTGCGCGATGAAAGCCACCTACGCCGATGTGCACGGTGTGCGGGATGAGTTCGTTGCGGTCGTAGGCCGGAATGGCCACGTCTCTGGGCAGCTTGGTAAGGTTTTCACTGTTCAGCTTCACAGAAAAGGTGCTGTTGCTCATGACGTGTCTGTTCCTCTACGGTTGCGTTAGTTCAGGGGACGAAGCGGCTGTGGAGCGGAGTGCCTGGCCATCATCATCGAAAAGATGAATTGCCTGCTCATCGAATGAGAGATGCACATGCTGGTCGGCGGTAACGGTGCTTTGACCACCCACGCGCACGACGAGCGTTTCACCGGAAGCGATGGTGACATGCAGGTACGTTTCGCTGCCCAGATGCTCCACGATCTGCACCCGCCCGGCGATGCCACCCTCGGCAACGAGTCTGATGTGTTCCGGACGGATGCCCAGCGTCATGCGGCTGCCTGTCGTTGGCACATCCGGCGCTGCGGGAATGGTGAACGCCTCGCCCGAGGGGAGAGCCACCGTGAGGTGATGTGCATCGGAGCTCTGCACGGCGACCGGCAGGAAGTTCATGCGCGGCGAGCCGATAAAGCCCGCGACGAAGAGATTGCGCGGGCGCAGATACAGCTCCATGGGCGCGCCCACCTGCTCCACGCGGCCGGCCTGCAAGACGACAATGCGGTCGGCCATGGTCATGGCTTCCACCTGATCGTGGGTGACGTAGATCATGGTGGCCTGCAGCTGCTTGTGCAGCTTACTGAGCTCAAGGCGTGTACGGACGCGCAGCGCGGCGTCGAGGTTGGAGAGCGGCTCATCGAAAAGGAAAACCTTTGGATTGCGCACGATGGCCCGGCCGATGGCGACGCGCTGGCGCTGGCCACCGGAGAGCTCCTTCGGCTTGCGAGTCAGGTAAGTTTCCAGGCTAAGGATCTTGGCGGCATCTTCAACTTTGCGGTCGCGCTCGGCCTTCGGCATGCCGGCGAGCTTCAGGCTGAAAGCCATGTTCTCCGCCACGGTCATATGCGGGTAAAGTGCGTAGCTCTGAAAGACAAGGGCTAGGCCGCGCTTTGCGGGGGCGATGTCGTTCACGCGCAGGCCGTCGATGAAGAGGTCGCCGGAGGTGATCTCCTCCAGGCCGGCGATCAGCCGGAGCAGGGTGGATTTGCCGCAGCCCGAGGGGCCGACAAAGACGGTCAGCTCGCGGTCGCGCAGGTGGAGGTCAATGCCCTTGATGACCTCGGTCGCACTGAAGCTGAGGCGAACGTTCTTGAGTTCCACGGTGGCCATGCGCTCTGCCGGTCTCCTGTGATCTTTTTACTTCACCGCGCCAAAGGTCAAGCCGCGGACAAGCTGCTTTCCGCTGAGCCAGCCAAGAACCAGGATGGGTGCGATGGCCATGGTAGACGCCGCGGAAAGCCGTGAGTAGAAGAGGCCCTCCGGACTGGAGAACGATGCGATGAACGCGGTGAGCGGGGCAGCCTTGGAAGCGGTGAGCGTCAGGCTCCAGAATGCCTCATTCCAGGCAAGAATCGTGGCAAGCAGAGCCGTGGAAGCGATGCCCGGCATGGACAGCGGAAGCAGAATGGAGCCAAGCTCCCGCAGCGGTCCCGCACCGTCCATGCGGCCAGCCTCCAGCACCTCCTTCGGCACGTCTTTGAAGAAGGTGTACAGCATCCACACCACGATGGGCAGGTTCAGCATCGTGTCTAGCAGCAGCAGGCCCACTTGGCTATCCAGCAAGCCAAGCTCGCGGTAGATCAGGTACACCGGCACAAGCACGCCGACGGAGGGCATCATGCGTGTGGAGAGCATCCAGAGCAGCGTGGAGCGGGTGCGCTTTGTGGGCAGGAAGGCGAAGGCATATGCGGCGGGAATGGCGAACAGGAGTGCGAGCAGCGTGGACCCGAGCGAGACAATGATGCTGTTGAGGGCAAAGTGCGCGTAATCGGCGCGGCTCTGCACTTGGCGGTAGCTCCCAAGCGTTGGTGCGAAAAAGAAGTGCGGGATGCGCGAGATCGCTTCCGTCTCCGTCTTGAAGCTCGTGAGCACAAGCCAGAAGACTGGAAAGAAGATCAAGAGAGCAACGGCCCATGCCGCAACGGTAAGGAGCCATTTGCGCTGCGTTTTGCTCAGTGTCATGGAACTCCTTTCAGGCCTCAAGATTGCGCGCAAATGAACGGGTGAGCAGGAACGCAAGCAGGTTGGCGAGGACGACCGCGATGAGGCCACCCACAGCGGCGGCGCCGATGTCGTACTCCAGCAGAGCATACCGGTAGATGAGGAAGGAGAGCGTGGTAGAGGAGAAGCCCGGGCCGCCGGAAGTGGTGACGTAGATTTCCGCAAAGACGCCGAGCAGGAAAATGGATTCAATCATGATGACGGCGGAGACGGCCCGGCCGAGATGCGGCCAGATAATGTAGCGGAACATGGCGATGAGCCCGGCACCGTCCATGCGTGCGGCTTCTTTGCGCTCCGTATCGAGCGACTGCACCGCCGTGAGCAGCGTGAGTACGGCAAAGGGCAGCCACTGCCATGACACCATGGCGATGATGGACGCAAGCGGTGCAACGGCAAACCAGTCGATCGGCTTGAGACCGACGGAGCGCATCAGGAAGGCAACGATGCCGTTGCCGGGGTGCAGGATCATGTTCTTCCACAGCAGGGCGCTCACCGTGGGCATGATAAAAAACGGAGCAAGTACCAGCAGACGCGCGACACCGCGGCCGAAGAACTCCTGATCCAGCAGAACGGCAAGCAGCGTGCCAAGCACGACCGTGATGAGGAGCACAGACGCGACCAGCAATGTCGTGTTCCAGATCGCGAGCCACAGGCCGGGATCGCTGCCGAGATAGCGGTAGTTGCCCAGGCCGTCAAAGCCCTTCCGGTTCGGCTCCAGGATGTTGTAGCGCTGGAAGGAAAACCACAGCGTCATGCAGAGCGGGACGACGGACCAGACGAGCAGCGCCAGGATTGCCGGTGCCTTCAGGCCGAAGAGCGTGAGCCGCACCTGCCGTTTGCGGCGCGCGCTTGTCTCGTGAAGTGCGGGGTCGTCGGTGAGGTGCCGGTCTGCCATCGTCTCCACGGTTTAGTGCATCGGGCCGGCGCGGTGTTCCACGCGTTCGGTGGCGGTCTGCGCTTCCTGCAGCGCCCTGTCAACCGAGACATTGCCCGCCAGAGCCGCGGCAATGATTTGGCCGACCTGGTTGCCGATGGTGGGAAAGAGCGGCGAAACGACCAGTTGAATGCCGGTGTACGGCACGGGTTTCAGCGTCGGGTGCAGCGGATCGGCGGCCAGGATCGAGTCATAGGTGAACCGGGCGAACGGGGCTGCTTTCAGGTACTCCGGCTCACGATAGGTGGATTGGCGTGTGCCGGGCGGGATGGCGGTCCAGCCATGCCGCTGCGCCACCAGCCGGATGTACTCCTTTGAGGTTGCCCACTGAATAAAGCTCACGGCCGCATCCGCATGTTTTGAGGATGCAGGCACGGCAAGGCCCCAAAACCAGAGCCACTGCGCTCCATGCGTGGTGGCCTGGATGGGAGCGGGAGCAAATCCGACGACATCGGTCACCTTCGACTCAGCCCTGTTGAAGAGCGCACCGGCGCCGGAGGTCGCATCGATCCACATGCCGCAGCGGCCGTTCTGAAAGAGCGTGAGTGATTCACTGAAGCCGTTGGAGGTGACGCCAGCCGGACCGTAGTTGCGCAGCATGTCGACATAGAACGCAATGGCACCGTGCCACTCCGGCGAGTCAAACTGCGGCCGCCAGCTCTCATCGAACCAGCGGCCACCATACGTATTGGCAAGCGTGCTGATGTAGGCCATGTTTTCGCCCCAGCCCGGCTTGCCGCGCAGGCAGATGCCGGCAATATCCTTTGCGGGATCGTTCAGTGCCCGGGCAAAACGCGCAATGTCGCCGTAGGTCGGCTGTGCCGGCATGGTAAGCCCGGCTTGCTGGAATAGATCTTTGCGGTAGAAGGTCAGCGAGCTTTCCGCGTAAAAAGGCAGCGCATACAGCTCGCCGGCGTAGGAAGCGCCATCGCGGATCGGCTTCAGCAGATCGTTCACGTCATAGCTCGCGGGCAGCCGCTTGTTCAGCGGCAGCAACCAGCCATTGCGCCCCCAGATGGGCGCCTCCAGCGGCCCGATGGTCACGATATCGAACTGGCCGCCGTGCGTCGCCACGTCGGTCGTCGTCTTTTCCCGCAGAATCTTCTCCTCGAGAACGACCCAGCTCAGGCGGATCTCCGGATGATCGTGTTCGAAGACTTTCGAGAGCTCCTGCATGATGATCATGTCGCCGTTGTTCACGGTCGCGATGGTCAATGTGGTCTGTGCCCTGAGACCGTGAGCAAGCAAAGTCGCTGCAAGCAGAAAGGACCATGTGAGACCGCGACACATTGCAGAGCAAAAGATCGTCAGCAACCGGCGGCCTGATGCGATCATGGCTTTCGAGCCATCCCGCTCGGAGCACTTTGGCCTTGCTTTAAACATGGGCCACCATCATATACACCGGCGTGTACAGGCTGCCTTGAACCAGGAGCCTGTAACGTTTGTTTTGAGAACGGCCCGGCTTTCGATTTCAGGCTCCATGACGGTCGGCTCAGACGTCGGTCGCCGGTCACCGGATGGAGCAATCCTTCTCTCCGGGCTCTGCCCAACGGACGAGAGTGGAACGAAGGAGCGGGGCATCTGGCCGGAATGGCAGCGCCTGCTCCAGTGTGCGCACTGCGGCGGCACGATCTCCCAGACGGCATTCTGCTTCGGCGAGCCGCTGCCGCAGCGCCACGTCCGCGCTGTCCTGCTCCAGCGCATGCGTCCAAGCCAAGGCAGCCTGAGCCATGTCGCCATTTGCGGCGGCAAGGTCGCCCATGGCTGCCGCCGCGCCCGGGTAGGACGGACTGCTCTGGTAGACGCGGCGGTATAGCTCCGCGGCGCGCTGCCCTTCACCCTGGCGGCTGTACATCTGAGCCAGGGCAAACAGGACATCGGGGTCGCCGGAGCTTGCCACGGCGGAGCTATTTCCGTCTGCGACCGTCAATAGTTTCACGGCTTCTCCCAACGAAAACAGGTCACCTTTGCGCGCGAAGGCAGCGTAGGCCAGACCAAGCTCGCGCGGGCCGCGGCTGCTGCCCAGCACGGGTACAAGCCGCGAGCTCTGCTCCTCGTCCATCGGCATCTCAGCAGGACGCTTCAGGATGCGGTGATCCGTGGCCTGCTCGTGCGCGATGTCCGTTGTGGGTTTGGTGGGCATGTGACAGGCCGTGCAGTCCGGCTGCTCCGGATGGTGCTGGTGCGCGATCTTCGCGGAAGTGTGGCAGCTCAGGCACCTGCCACGGTACCAGCTGACGCGCTCCGCCGCGGGAATGGTCCGGTGGGGATCGTGGCAGCTGGTGCAACTCATGGCCGCGCCGCTCCTGCGCTGGCAAACGCTCTGCGCCAGCGCCTCCACCTGGCTCACGGCGCGCACGCCCGCACCGTCGGAGTTCGCGTGAACGTAATAGGCCACGCTCTGGAAGAGGTCGTCGCCGGGCTTGTAGCTCAGCGCGGTCTTACCGCGCAGCAACACGGAGCCCTCGCCTTCCAGATGGCACTGCTGGCAAATGGCGTCACGGCGTGTGCTGTCCAGCTTCGCGGGATTCAGCACGGGGCTGGTGCCGCGGCTGGCAACGTGTGCCGAGGCATCGCCGTGGCATCGTGCGCAGGTGATGCCATTTTGTGTGAACGGCCGATCTCCGAAGTGATTCGGACTGCCCGCCGCCGTGGGCTGCACGCCGCTGCTGTGACAGGAGAGGCAGCCTTCATCGACACGCAGGTTGGACGGCATCTCATGCACGGCGGAGTAGCCGGGTGCCATCTCGTAACCCGCGGAGCGCGTGTAGAAGTTTACGGGCGATTGGAACCAGTAGCCGTCCGTCTGGAAGAGATACGTGCGGCCACGCTTGCCGGAGCCGATGAAGTATTCCAGCTTCTCATGGCCATCCAGCAGCGGCGCGGCGCGAGTGTAGCGAAGCACGGCCCTGCCGCCGGCCTCACGTTGCAGCGCATAGCGGATGCCTGAGGCAGCGTGGGAGAACTCACCCGGCAAGAGCGCCGGCCCCGCAGGGCCGCTGCCACGGGCCATCGGCGTCTGCTCGTAGTTGTCATAGATCGTGCGATGACAGCCGGCGCAGACCGCATCGGGAGAAGCTTGAGCCCTGCCCTTGCTCCACGCCAGCAGGACAAGCAGGGCGCAGACGAGTGCGGCGGCTTGCCGCTTCCACACTGCCCCGCTCCTCCTGTCCGCATGCACCATCACCGCTTCCCGTTAGCCTTTCTGCTTTTGCTGAGACGGGCTGGTAAGCCGCGGCAATGCCTGCGAGACCAGGCCTGCCGCTTCGTCAATCATGGCAATCTGCCCGGCAGCCACGGACGGGTACGAATTCGTTTGCCCGCTGGGCCAGTGCACCGTGAGGTCGGCCATTTTGCTGTCGCCCAGGCCGAAGTGCAAGCGCGTTTCGTTTGCCGAAAGAAAGCTGGATTGGCTCAGCACCTCCTGCATCTGGCGATGGCGGCCGTACTGCACCAGCACGCGCGCACCGATCGCACTGCGGTTCGACTTACGCCCGATTAGCTTGACCTTGAGCCAGTTCCCGCCGCCGGTGCAGTCGTTGCGCAGCAGCGACGGGGGCTCGTTCAGGTTCACGATGAGCATGTCGAGATCACCGTCGTTGTCGAAATCCCCCATCGCCAGGCCGCGGCTGCAGTGCGGCGTGCTGATGCCCGGGCCCGCTTCATCGATCAGCTCTTCAAACTTTCCACCGCCCAGGTTGCGAAAGATCACGCGCGGTGTTTTTAGTGGATACGCGGAGAGCTTCGCCGCAATCTCCGGGTACACGTTGCCGGTCACAAAGCAGATGTCGGGCAGGCCGTTATTCGTAAGGTTCGCGATGGCCGCGCCCCAGCCAATGAAGCGCGTCTCCACCGCGATGCCGGAGGACGAGGTCACATCGTCAAAGTTGCCCTTGCCCAGGTTGCGGTAGAGCACATTGGTATCGTCGGCGAAGTGTGTCTTGAAGAGACTCAGGCGGCCCTCCAGAAAGCAGTCGCCCACGCCCACACCCATGCCCGCCTGCTCCTGGCCATCCTCGCTAAAGGCGACGCCGCGCTGCACCGCCTCCTCGCGAAAGGTGCCGTCACGGTTGTTCATGAACAGGACGCTCGGCGTTGAATCGCAGGCCACGTAGATGTCCGGCCAGCCGTCTTCATCGAAGTCAGCCGCAACCACGTTCAGGCCATAAGTCTGCTTCACACCGGCGATGCCGCTTTCCGCGCTCACGTCGGTAAAGGTGCCGTCACCGTTGTTGTGATAGAGCAGGTGCTTGCCGTAGGGCAGGCCGCGCGGGCCGCAATTCACCGGCACGCCTTTGAAGTTGCAATTGGTATCCAGCCCCGACTTCGGCGCGTGCTCAAAGTCGAAGCCGAGATAGTTGCTGACGAACAGGTCCAGATGCCCGTCGCGGTTGTAATCCGTGAAGGTGCAGCCAGTGCCCCACAGCGGCGGCCCCACTAGCGGCCCGGTGCGCAGGAGGCCGGCTTCGCGCGTAACGTCGGCAAAGGTCCCGTTGCCCAGGTTGCGGTAGAGCTTGTTCCCGCCCCACTGCGTCAGGAACAGGTCCTCATGCCCGTCGTTGTCGTAGTCGCCGATGCAGACGCCGGCGGCCCAGCCCGTCGACCACAGCCCGGCTTCGCGCGTGACATCGGTAAAGGTGCCGTCACGGTTGTTGCGGTAGAGGCGGTTTGAGGCGTCCGCCGGAGCATTGTGAACCCGGGTGCCGTTCAGGACGAAGATGTCGAGCCAGCCGTCGTTGTCGTAATCGAAGAACGCGCAGCCGCAACCGATCGTCTCCAGGATGTAGTCTTTGCGATCCGCCTCGCCATAGATGGTGGGCGCATGCAGCCCCGCCGCGGCTGCTACATCGGTAAAATGCGCGGGGAACGGCAGGCCGGAGGGCTTGCCACGCGCCTGCGGCTTCACGCCGCGTGTGGCCACGCCCTGGGCCAGCGCTCCTGTGCCTGCAGCGGCACCCAGCGCCTGCATGGCTGCCGCGCTTAGGCCGAGTTCCAGAAATGTGCGGCGTGTGGTCTGCATGCGGCTACGGACTCGCGGGCCCGGCGGATGACGCGCTTCGTGCTGCCGCAGCCGGGTCGTCCATGATCAGGTGCACACGGTTCTTCTCAGTCTCCTGCGCTCGCTCCTCGGCGACCGCCTTGGCCAGTTGCGTGGCAACGCGGTCCGCATCGGCCTGCCGGTCGGAGCGGCGGTAGGCGGCAACGAGCTGGTTCAGCGCCGTGCGATCCCGTGGATCCAGGCGTGTCGCCTCTTCCAGCTGCGCAATAGCCTGCACGGTCTGGCCCGCTTTCAATTCCATCTTGCCCAGCGCCGCATGCGCCTGGGCAAGATCGGGCTGGCGCTGGATCGCGGTCTCCAGCAGTGCATGTGCGCGCTGGAACTGTGCGTCGCCCGGAACCGACCCCTTGCGGATGAGCACGTCGGCCAGCATATAGCTCAGCACCGGGTCCGCCGGCTTCTGCTTCAGCTTCGCCTCCAGCACCTGCTGCGCCTCGTCAAGATTGCTCTGGTCGCGCAGCAGCACACCCAGGCCGATGGTGCCGGACATCTCTGAAGGCGAAAGCCGGTCTGCGGTCTCGAAGTCCGTTTGCGCGAGGTCATTTTTGGCAATCTGGGCGTAGATAGAGCCACGCATCGTGTAAAGCGCGGCCAGCTTGGGATTGGCCGCGATACCCGCGTTCAGCACGCCGAGAGCCACCGCGGGCGATTGGTGGTCCATGCTCAGGATCGCCAGGTCAATGTAAGGCCGGGGGTCGTGCGGAAAGCGGGCAGTCGCCCCACGGTAGGTCTCGATGGCTTCCGTCACCTGCTCGTTGCCGGCGTACGCGGCGGCCAGCAGCAGCGTCGTGTCGGCATCCATGGATGTGCTATCGAGCGGTTTCAGAACGTCCAGAGCTTCCCGGAAGTGACCCGCATCGACATCGATTGAGGCCAGGTCAAACGTGATGGCGGTGTTTGCCGGATCGGCCGTGTGCAAGACTTGCAGTCGTTCCATCGCACCAGCCGCGTTGCCGTTTTCGGCCTCACAAACGGCCAGACGAAGCGAAGTGCTGCTGTCGAGTTGGGGAAGACTCCCGGCCTGCTGAAAATGTGTTGCCGCCGGTGCGCAGCTGTGCTGTTCCAGCGCAAGCACACCGGCCATGGCATGTGCGGTCCGATTGCCCGGCTCCAGCCGCAGCACCTGATCCAGCATCGTTTGCGCCCTCGGGTCGTGCGCCTGGTAGGCAATCTGCGCGCCGGCTTCGGCTGCCGGAAGGAAGTCCGGCCGCAGCTTCAGAGCATGCTGAATACTTGTCAGGGCCTCCTGCGGATGGTGATCCCCGTTCAGAGCCATGGCTTGCAGCGTCCAGATCAGGGGGTCGTCCGGATGCAGCTTTGTCTGCTGCTGGCTCAGGCGCACCGCTTCGGCGTATTGGTGGGCTGCTAGCGCGGACCGTAGAGGATCCGCAGCCTGTGATATAGCGTGCTGCTGCCCGAGCAGGCAAGCGGCAAGAGCCATCGTCGCCTGCCTGCCCCAGACCCGCCATTGGTGCGTAGAGTTCACGGTGTTGTTGAGCTTAGTTCAAACGACCCACGGTTGTGGAGCGGTGCCGGATGAAGTGGTTCGTTCCAGCCTGCATCCTGCTCGCCCGGCCAGAAGACTGAGGCAGAGAAATGTGCACAAAACACGTGCACATGCCTTTGCCTGGTTGGAGAAGCCTAGAACTGAAACCGGCCGCCCAACTGGATACGCCGCGGGAGAAACGTATCCTGTGACCGTCCAAAGGTCGGTGAAGCCACGTTGTAATCGACCGTTCGCAGATTGACCCGGTTCAGCACGTTAAAGCCGTCCACCCGGAGTTGCAGGTTGGCTTTCTCCGACCCGAACCAGGGCAGGAAGATGTTTTTGAGCACGCTCGCGTCGATCGCCAGCAGCCCAGGGTTACGGAAGATGTTGCGTCCCTCGTTGCCGGTGGTGCCGGGCGCGGGTGCGCTGATGACATTTGGCTGATTCTGGAAGATGCCCTGGATGTATTCCTTGCGGGAAAAGCCGCTCAGGCGGGCACCCTGAAGAATATTCGGGCGGTCGTTGTTGTAACCGTCCGCGTTGTAATCGCCACCCGAGCTGAAGCTGTTGTAGTTCGTGGGGCTGAACGGGATGCCGCTCTGCGCCGTGGCGATGGAGGCAATCTCCCATCCCCCCAGCACACGATCGGCAATGGGTTGAAGGTGGGGACTCGGCAGGGTGTAACTGCCGGAGAACTTGAAGTTGTTCCGGACGTCAAAGGAGCTGTTTCCATAGTTTGCGGCGAAGTTATGCTGGTCCGCCGGGCAGTCTGTTCCACCGTTGAAATCGAAACGCGTGTTGCACGTTCCGTAATCCGTGGCATGCGACCAGGTGTACGATGCCTGATAATTCAGGTTATTGATGCGTTGCGATAACTGAAATACGACGCCATTGTAATAAGCGGTATTCAGATTAGTGACATAACTCATGCCGGCAAAGCTGGGATTGAGGCGGACCAGCTTACCGTTGTTGCGGATCAGGTCGCCCGCGGAACGGTTGAAGTCCGTGCCGCTGAGTTGGTCGTAGGCGTACGAACCGACACCATTGATGCCGATCACCATATGTCCAGCCATTTCGGCGGACACGCCCAAGGTGTAGTTCACGGTCTTGGGTGTTCGCACATTGGGATCCAGTCCGGTCACGCCTGCACCCGCTCCCGGTACGCCGCCACGCGCATCCAGGCCGGTGGCCGGGGTACGCGGCAGCGTGTATCCGTAAGGCAGAACATTCGAGGTCCCAAGAGAAAAGATGGGTTGAATCGCATACTGCGGCGAGAAGGTTGGATAAATCCAGCCGGGCGGATTTCCGCGCAAACCATCCACCACCTGGCCCAGCGTAATGATGTCGCGGTACATACCCGCACCACCGTGGATTACGAATTTCCCATTGGCGTAGGGCTGCCAAGAAAACGCCCCGCGAGGCGACCAATTGTTATTCTGGCGATTCGAGAAAACATTCGAAGTCTGCTTCACGACGGCGTTGGCGAATTGTCCGTCCAGCGCTGGCCCGCCTTGCAGAGAGGTGCCATTGCCTGCTGGAAAGACATTCGCGAACTTGGTATATGTGCCGTAGCCGTAAGGGTAGGGGTTCCCGAAATCGTCGTAGCGCAGACCCAGGGTCAGGGTGAAGTTAGAACGAACCTTCCACTGGTCTTCCAGAAAGACACCTTCATTGGTGCCCTGATCGCCGAACTGGAGCGGTTTGAAGTTACCCGTGAGCGGGTCGTAGGATAAGTTCCCCTCGTCGTAGACTTTGTCCTGAATGAGATCGGTCAGGCTTTGAAAGCCAAAGTTCGGCCGGCCGTTGCCGCCGCCGAAGTCGGCGCTGTCATCCCCGTGCTCCACGCGCACACCCAAGCGCAGATTGTGCTTACCGCGCACATAACTCACCACATCACGCCAGGAGTAGTTGTGCTGAATGAAGCTGCCCGGCCCCCAACCGCCGCCGAACTGAGCCACGGACTCCTGGCCGTTGATGTGAATAAACGGGATCTTCGGGTCGGTTCCCGGTGATGCACCCTCCACCTTGTATGCCGCAAACTGTGCCTGGTTCAGGATCGTGGGTGAAAACGTGTGCGTGTAGTTGACGGAGGTGAACCAGCTGCGGTTCGGGTTGATGTAGGTGAAGCCCTGCCGGGGGTCGATCGCCTGCGAATCCAGCTTGATGTTGTAGTAGTACCCATAAATGCGATCGTTTCCGTTGCGGAAGTACTGATCGCCACGCGCGGAATACTGCAGGCCATTCTGGTAAGGGCTGTTGCTGCTGGAAGCGGAGTCGACGAAGGGTGTGTTGCAGTTGCCCGTGGGTGTCGCACAAGTCTGGGTCACGAAGTCCGGCGTGGCGTACAGCACGGTACCTGTACGGCGTGCATTCACCACGGGGTACTTTGTGAGAAAGCTGGTGCCGATGCTGTTGGGGAAGTTCTTCTGCGCGTACGCGGTGAAGGCAGGATCTTCCACCGTGAACAGATTGGTGGAGGCCGTTTTGTTCGCGAGCTTCTCAACCGAAGCGAAAAAGAAAGTACGGTCCTTGATGATGGGCCCGCCGAACGTGCCGGAGAAATCCTTCTGGCTGAACTTCGGCAGAGCGGGATTGAACTCTGACCGGCTCACTGTCAGGTGCTGGTCGGTGTAAGTGATGTTGCCGGTGCCGTGAAAGGTATTGGAGCCGGACTTGGTCGTCACTTCCGTCGTCAGACCCGAGCCGCCGGCAAAGTCCGGACGAAAGGTATTCACCTGCAATGCGACTTCCTGCAGCGAATCGGCGTTGGGCGAGATATTCGCCGTCCCGGTCACAATGTTGGAGGTGATCGAAACGCCATCCAGAACGTAAAGATTGCCGCCGTAATAGTGCCCGTTGGCGCTGGCACCGGGAGTCTGCTCCACCGCGAAATTATTCAGGTTCTCCGTATATCCACTCACGCCGGGAGCCGTGTTGACCAAGCCCAGCGTGCCGCGCTGCTGCAGGGGAAGATCACGCACCTGCTGGGTGTCGAGCGTGGCCTGCACGCGCGTTTCTTCGGGATTCAGACCTTCGGCCTCGGTCGAAACGGAGACCGTCTGCTCGGAGCCGATGGTGAGGGTCACATCCACACCGGCATCCTGCCCATTGGAGATGTTTGCGTTTACATCTTGAGTCTGAAAACCGCTCGCCGTTACATGGATCCGGTAGCGTCCCGGTGCCAGGCTGTTCACGCGGTACTGCCCGGACTCATTTGTGGCGGCATTGGTGTTCACGCCAGTCTCCACATTGGTGACGGTAACGGCGGCGCTGGCCACCAGGGCACCGCTCGCATCTTTCACGGTTCCCTGCAAACTTGCGCTGAATTGGGCAAATGCCTGTGCCGTGCACAGGATTGCGGCAGCAGCCGCGAGCTTGATCCTGGACGCACATCGCGAACGCATCGCGCTGGTTGTGTGATGTGGCTGGTTGGGTTGGGTCATTCCACTCCTCGGCCTTTTTCAAGTGTCGTCGTTCATTCTGGTTCGCGGTCGGTGTCGATTTCACCGCCGCGTTTGTGTTGCTCATCCAAACGGAGGAATCCTAAGCGCTCCCGGCAAATCTGTACAGGGCCATCTGCCGATGACGAATCTTCCAGCTATCACTGGCCAGTGACATCACGGCTCAGCTATGGTGCTGGAGGGGAGAAGACACGAGCATGCGAACAACCAGGCGCCAACTTCTGAAAGCAACGTCGAGCGGAGCGGCCGGGCTTGCCTTGGCAGCATGCACGGGTCCTCTCTTCGGCGAAACCGTCCGGAACTCGACCGGCCTGACACCGCCCGCGCTGCGGATGCTCCCGCTGGGTGAGGTGCGGCCAGCCGGATGGCTGGCGCGCCAGCTCCGCATTCAGGCCGACGGCATGGGTGGACATCTGGACGAGTTCTGGCCCGATGTCGGCCCGAACAGCGGGTGGCTGGGCGGCACGGGCGAGTCGTGGGAACGCGGCCCCTACTTTCTGGACGGTCTGGTGCCGCTGGCTTACCTGCTGGACGACGATGTGCTGAAGGCCAAGGCACTGAAGTTCGTGAACTGGACCCTGGAGCACCAGGCAGCCAACGGCATGATCGGCCCCGCCACCAACAACGACTGGTGGCCGCGCATGGTGATGGTGAAGGCGCTCATGCAGTACCAGCAGGTTTCCGCTGATCCGCGCGTGATTCCGGTGCTCACGAAGTACTTCCACCACCAACTGGCGGAGATGCCGGGCCGTCCCCTGGAAAGCTGGGGCAAATACCGCTGGCAGGATGAAGTTCTGGTGGTGGAGTGGCTTCACGACCAGACGCATGACCCCGATCTGCTGAAGCTGTGCGGCCTGCTCAAGCAGCAAGGCTACGACTGGGAAGCGTCCTTTGCCGATTTCAAGTACGCGGAGCCCATCACTCACCAAAGCTTCAGCGCGCACGACCACCCCGGGGACGAGTTTGGCCTGCAGTCGCACGGTGTGAACCACGCCCAGGCTCTGAAGACGGCGGCCGTGCAGTACCGCATGACAGGCGACAGGAGCGAGCGAGACCGTTATTTTAAGCAGATTGGCACTCTGGACCGCTTTCACGGCCTGCCCAACGGCATGTACTCCTGTGACGAGCACCTGGCGGGTACCAACACGAGCCACGGGTCTGAGCTGTGCAGCGTGGTCGAGTCCATGTTCAGCATGGAGGTCGCGCTTTCGGCGTTTGGCGATGCGGTGATCGGTGATCGCATTGAGAAGCTCGCCTTCAACGCGCTTCCCGGCACCTTTACCGACGACATGTGGGCGCACCAGTACGACCAGCAGCCCAACCAGGTGCAGGTGAGCCTGAACTCGAAGCCGTGGTCGACCAACGGCCCGGAATCAAACCTGTACGGGCTTGAGCCGCACTTCGGCTGCTGCACCGCGAACTTCCACCAGGGCTGGCCCAAGTTCACGTCGAGTCTCTGGATGAAAACACCGGACGACGGTCTGGCGGCGGTGCTGTACTCGCCCTGCAGCGTGCGGACGAAACTGCGTGGCGGCACCGTTTACCTGACGGAGGAGACGGATTATCCCTTTCGCGAAACAATCCGCGTGACTGTCCATCCGGAAAAGCCGATGCGCTTCCCGCTCCTGCTGCGTATCCCTGCCTGGGCAGCTCAGGCGAGCATCCTGGTGAACGGAAAGCCAGCGGAAACAGAGGTTCGCGCCGGTGCTTTCGCTCGCGTGGAGCGGATGTGGAGCGCCGGTGATGCCGTGGAAGTGAAACTGCCGATGCAGCCCCGCCTCTCGCGGTGGTATCAGAATTCCGTGGCGCTGGAGCGCGGCCCGCTGGTCTTCTCATGGCAGCCGGGCGGTGAGTGGGTCAAGCTCCGCGATCGAGATCTTACCGCCGATTGGCAGGTCTTCCCCACCGAGCGCTGGAACTACGCCCTGGCCATCGACGAGAGCAGCGCCGCCGCGATCCACGTGCAGGAGTACGCCGTGGGCGCACGGCCATTTTCCGCTGAGGGTGCGCCGGTAAAGTTGCAGGTGAGGGGCCGGCTGCTCGACGCATGGCGT
Organism: uncultured Terriglobus sp.; assembly: GCA_964246215.1. Taxonomy (GTDB): domain Bacteria; phylum Acidobacteriota; class Terriglobia; order Terriglobales; family Acidobacteriaceae; genus Terriglobus. The sequence goes on from CAXTPQ010000011.1 coordinate 47,723, forward strand.
TCCGAAGATGGTGTCGCGCTGCCGTTGCCGCCAAGCCCGGTCGCCAGCAGCAAACCAGACGAGTCACTTACACTTATCCCGTACGCGGCGGCAAAGCTGCGCATCACGGCTTTCCCGCAGTTGAAGGCATGATGGTTGGCCGATTCAGGGTGCGTTGGCTATCGAGGCTGACGGGGCAGATGTAAAGCCCCGCCGTAAGGCCTATTTGCCAGCCGCTCACGCCAATGTGGAGATGTCGAACAGACTTGAACTGCTACTATTCGCACGCTTCAGGCCGTTGTGGAGCCGACGAACGGACTTGAACCGTTGACCTGCTGATTACGAATCAGCTGCTCTACCAACTGAGCTACGTCGGCCTCTCCGCCATTCTACGGGCAGCACTGCTCATGTGCAAAATGGGTTCCACTCTCAGCCTGCCAGGCGTGCTGCTGCACAACAGAAAGGGCCACCCGGCAACAGGGTAGCCCTTTCTTCAGGGAGAATAGTCCGGACGGAGGCAAAGCCATCAGAACTTTCTGGCGCAATCCTATGAGGGAGGTACGGCGAAGTCAAGCGTTTTCGTAAGTTGCTCATTGCACAGCCCCTAAGCTGTGAGCGCAGCACGGCCACATCACGCCATATTCGCCTTTTGTACGCTTCTTACTGCTGAATCTTTGGAGCCGGGCCGCGCAGATCGAGCCGGATAATCTCCAGGTCTTCCAGTGACGATGCCGGCTTGCCGCGCATCCTTCGGATCAGCACGCGGCCGCCGCCGAAGACCAGGCCCAGCACCAATGCAGCCATCACAACCGTGATCACGAGGATGATGATTTGCACGATCACGTTGGAGGCACGGCTGATGGTGAACTGGTCAGCGTAACCCTCGGGCTTGTTCCACGTCACCTGTGCTTCGTACTTGACGGCATCGGTCAGCTTGGCGGCCTCCGCCTTGCTGAATCCACTGGAAGCCAGAACAACGATCGGCCCGGAGCGTCGAACGGCAGTGGTGCCCACTTTCATGGCGGCGGGCAGTGAGCCATCGGCAATCGCTGCCTCCAGCGCATGCTGCGCACGGCCCGCGATCGTCGGCGTGGGATAGAAAATCGCCGTGAGCAGGCCATTGCCGGCGCGCCCGCTATAACGCGTGGACAGCACCTCGGCGCTCTTGCTGAAGTCGATCAACGATGCGGGAACTTCGCCTCCCTCCGCCGCGTACGTCGCCGGGCCCACGGCGTAGCGCATGCTTTCTTTCTGCAATCCAGCCGGCGGCAGACGCGTGGGCAAGAGCGGTGGCGCGCCTTTGGCCCCGCTGGGCTTGGGCAGCGTTGTCAGAAGGTCGCTGAAAGCTCCGGCGGAGAGGGCCTTTGTGCCGGATGCCGCAATCTCCACCAGCGTGTTGCCCTGCCAGAACAGCAGCTTGCCAGCGCCCACCGCACAGTCCGATCCGAGCGAGTTGCCTCCCGCGCACGGCCGCATCTCCGGCGTCCGCAGCAGCGTCCAGGCGCTGTAGGCACCGGTCGAGTCGGCCAGTTGCACCGCGGAGATGGTTGCCGAGTTTCCTTCCGCCGTGTACTTTTTCACGTCGTCTCGCTGGAACAGCAACTCCTTTGCCACCGTTGGATCGAGCCGGATCGCATTCTCGGTCGCAGCGTCAGCCACCCCCGCGGCCTGCCATGGGCCGAAATGATCCGGCAGCAATGGGGCGGGTGGCACCGAGAGCGTGGTGGATGCGGCGGATGGCTTGGCCGATTGCGCCAGAACAGCCGAGGTTGCCGCAAGCAGCAGCGCCAGCGGAACAGAAGCAAAGAAGTGCCGCGGGAAAGGCATAGGAATTAGACGACCTGCGCAAGAGATACGTTACATCGATAGACACCACCCGGTCATGGCATGTTCCCGGTCCGCCTGGGATTGGACATGGCGGCCATGTCTCGCTTTTGAGACATGGGATCCCGGCTGATCGAAACACTGAAAGCGTGGAACGCGCGGCATCAACCAAAACGCCGCGCCTCTTTCCAAGCCTCCGGCCAGGGCAGCATCAGATGATGGCAGACCAGGATCTCCGGGTGCTCGTCTGTCTCCTCATTGCGCACACCATTGGAGAGGTGGACGTGGCCGGCCACGCGGCAGCTCTGAAAGTTGCGTTCATCGCTCAACCGGCTGCCCAGCACGATCACCGTCTCCCGCGGAGGCCCATAGCCGCGATCGTAGAAGCTGTTCACCGGGCTGATCGGTGCTGGTAAATCGTACTTCGGCCCGTAGAGGGCAAGCGCGCCGGCATCGCCGAAGTTGTCGGCAAGCACGGCATAGCTGCTACGCTCCTCCGGCGGCAAGCCATCGCGCACGGCAGCTACCTCCGCCACAATCTCCGGCCAGCCCACCTCATTGGCCATGTCCGCGTTGTTCCGCATCTGCCACGTCCATGCAGCCGAGCCCACGCGCCACAACGGCAGGTATGCCCAGCCCACAAAAGCCGCACCCACTAGAACCGCGCAGCAAGCCACGGCACAAGTTGCCAGCCGCAGCACCGGACGCACTTGCCAACGGGCCAAAGCACCCTCCAGCACGACCGCACCGGCGGCGTACAGCACCGGATACGCGGGCACCAGGTAGTAGCCGCGCCCTTTCATTAATAAAAGCAGCACGAACGGCCCGAGATAAAGTGCAGCGAGCAGACAGAAACGCGAACTTCGCAGCAGTGTGACCAGTCCGGCGATTGCGAGCGGCAGCGCCAGCATGGTGAACCGGATCTGGTCGGTAAGAAAACCCCTCGCCCGCCCTAGCCGCACATCGCGCAGATGAATTGCGTGCTCCATCTGCAGCGTAAGAAAGCTGTGCCGCAGCAGCCAGAGCAGGTTCGGCGCGGCAATGCATGCCGCAATCAGAGCTCCATACCAGAACCACCGGCTGCGCAGGTGCCGCCACTCCGAAGGCAGCAGCAGCAATCCGCCCAATAAGCTCAGTACCGGCAGAGCAATCGTATACTTCGACAGCACACCCAGCCCTACGCCGACACCCGCACCCATCCACCAGCGTTCGTTGCCTGTCCGCAGCACACGCGCCGTGCTGAAGACGAGCAGAGACCACGCTAGCATGTCCGGCGTGTTGTACTGCAGCACCGAGCTGAAGGCCAGCGCCACAGGAAACGCCGCCAGCACCGCAAAGATCTGCGCCAGCCGCTGCGCGCCCAGTTCACGCGCCGTCAGCCCCACCAGCACCAGCGACACCGCGTTGAGCAAAGCCGCCGGCAGCCGGAAAACCTGTGGGCTGATGCCGAACAACGCAATCGCCAATCGCCCACAAAAGCTCGTCATCGGCGGATACGCCGCAAAGCCCCACTGCAAATGCCGCGCGTCATCCAGGAACTGCAACTCGTCTCGATGAAAGCCGTAGCCGTCGCCTATGTAGAAGTGAATGGGCAGGAGCAGCAGTGCGGTGAAACCGATCAACCACGCTGTATCCCGCCCCGGCGAACTTTGTAGAGAGACGCTCTGCAATCGCGAAAGCATAGTGCAGAATTTAGCAGCGCTATCCACAAGATGAAGCAAAAATAACTTCAGTCGTGATTTATCCCGCTGTTGATGAATTAGTCGAGACTCATTCAAGCAAACGCACTAGCGTGAATGTCTGTAGCGCCACACTGTCAGCCCATTCACGCGCGTCTACATGGCATCACAATAGGAATTTCAGGTCCCCATCTGTACGGCCGACCATTGTGCGCATTGACTTCATTGTGTTCAAAGGATTTCCTCAGTCGTTCTGTTCAAAGTTTGTTGACCGGGTCACTGTTTCCCAAGCCGTAAATTCCGACCGAAGCGACTCAAGCTCTTTCTGCACATGATCAAAGGCGTCCGGGCCAAGCAGGAGATGGAGAGGCGGTTCCGGATCCATCAGGAAATCTGCGATCGCTTTTCCGGCCCGGGCCGGATCTCCTGGCTGCTGCCCGCTTCTCGCTTTCCGCGCATCACGAATGGGGTTGAAAATAGCGTCATAATCGGAGATGCTGCGATCGGAACGCACCATGGAGCGGCCGGCCCACTCCGTCCGGAACATGCCAGGCTCAATTGCAGTGACGTAAATACCGAGCGACCGTACTTCCTTGGCCAGCGATGACGAAATCCCTTCGAGTGCGAACTTGCTGCCGTGGTAGTACGAGAGCCCAGGCATTGTCATCAGCCCTCCCATCGAAGTGACGTTGAGGATGCGCCCTTCACGCCGGGCGCGCATGTAGGGCAAGACCGCCTTGATCATAGCGACGGCACCAAAGACATTCACCTCAAACTGCTGGCGCAGCTCGCCCATGGAGCTTTCTTCGAGCGTCCCTTCGTGGCCGTATCCGGCGTTGTTGATAAGCGCATACACAGGGCCGACATTCTTCTCAACCTCTGCGACGACCGAAGCCAGCCGTTCAGGAGGTTCGGTCACATCGAGAGTTCGTGCGAACGCGGCTCCAGGTTTCAGCCGCTCAAACTCCAGCGCTGCTTCCGGCTTGCGGATCGTACCTACAACTCGAAATCCAGCCTCAAGAACGACCTGAGCAAATGCCTTGCCAAGCCCGCTGCCTACGCCGGTGATGATCACGATCTTGTCCACTTCTTCTCTCCTTATCGATACTCACGGTATCGTTTGTTTGATAATAAGACACTGCAAGCCTCGTTGAAAATACATTCTGCAGATGTAGCGTGGAGACAACATGGGAACAATAGGGCGACCTCGGAGCCAGGCAGCTCATTCTGCCATCCTTACGGCTGCCTTGCACCTGGTAACCAAGCGCGGCTTCCGTGCTGTAAGTGTGAACGAGATTGCAGCCGAGGCGGGTGTCGGAAAAATGACGATTTACCGGCACTGGCCAAATAAAGCAGCCGTGGTGATGGATGCGCTGCTTGAGTTGATTGGCGGGGAAACGGCCTTTCCCAAAGCGGACAGCGCGCTCGAAAGCCTCCGGAGGCAGCTGCACCGGCAAGCTGCCTTCTTCAGCGGTTCTCGCGGCAATCTCATCCGCTCACTCGTATCGGAAGCCCAGTCAGACCCAGAGCTTGCCACAGCTTTCCGCAACCGCTGGCTTTATCCGCGACGGGCGGATGTACACCAGAAAATGCAAGCGGCGATCTCGGAAGGCTCTCTACGAGGGAACTTCAATATCGACACCGCCATCGACCAGCTTTACGGGTCGCTTTACTACCGGCTGCTGCTCGGTTCAGGAACGATCAACGAAGAGTTTATCGAGGAGACTTATCAGCAATTCTTAACGGGCCACCAAGCACGGTAGTCAGTGCGGAATGAGCTCTTAGCTTGAGCGCTTCGTTTACTCCCCTCAAAGGCCGCAGCTCGGAAGTTGAACTATGACTGACCCTCTCGGTTATTGCGAGCTCTTGTCCGGCTTTGTTGGCAGAGTTGGTGCCGCCGCAGCCACGCGCATGCCGCCCAGCCCCTGCGCATACCGCGCGATGCCACGATAGATCGACTCCGCCACGCGCTCACGGTAGTCGCCGGTGCGCAGTTCGGCGGCGTCCTGCGGGTTGGTGACGAAGCTGAT
>CAXTPQ010000011.1:53334-56348 GCA_964246215.1 uncultured Terriglobus sp.
GGTAGTCGCCGGTGCGCAGTTCGGCGGCGTCCTGCGGGTTGGTGACGAAGCTGATCTCCGTAAGTATGCTTGGCATGTTTGCGCCGATGAGCACTACGAACGGCGCCTTCTTCACGCCGCGATTTTTCAGGCCCGTATTGCCGTGCTGCAGCCCGTCGTAGAGGGACTGCTCCACATCCTGCGCGAACTCACGCGACTCGTCGATCTTGTCTTTGAGCGTAATGCGCTTCACCATCGTGCTCAGCTCATGTACGCTCTGGTCGCTCACCGCGTTTTCGCGCGCCGCCACGTCCAGCGCGTCCGGCTGCGAGGTGAAGTTCAGGTAGTAGGTTTCTACGCCGCGCGCCGTGGCGTCGGGCGAGCTGTTCGCGTGCACGCTGATGAAGAGGTCCGCCTCCGCCTTGTTCGCAATGGCCGTGCGCGTTTCCAGTGGAATGAATGTATCGTCCGAGCGCGTGTAGATGATCTCCGCGCCCAGGTGGTCATGCAAGAGCTTGCCCAGGCGGAGCGCCACGTCCAGCACCACGTCCTTCTCCATAATGCCGCCCGCCCCCAGCGTGCCCGCGTCATGGCCGCCGTGGCCCGGGTCGATCACGATGCGGCCGATCTTCAGTCCCAGCGCGCGCATCAGCGACCGTTCGCCCTCGGTGGTGGGTGCGGCTGTCCGTTGCGCCGAAACATCGGTCGCTGCGTTCACGGGTGCGCTGCCCGCGCTGTCACGCGCGGCACGTTTGCCCTTGCGCGCGGCTGTATCGTTCGCCAGGGCCTTTGGATTTGACACGACGGTGATCGGCTGTGACGTTGGTGCCGGGGTTGCCTCCACCTTGTCCGTCTGCTGACTCAGCGCATTTACTTCATGCGTAACGTTGGAGGTGTTGCGAACGGCAACGGTGCTGGGAACCTCCGCGGCCACACGCTGCGCGGATGCATAGCCGGCGGTTCTGTCTTTTGCCGGAGCGGTCGCGGTACTGCTCGCAGAGGGATTCGCCAGGGCGTTCTCCGGCATATCCTGCCCAGCCGATGCGGCACTTGCCTTCGTGCCACCCTTCTCCCCGCCATGGATATCGATAATGAGCCGGTAAGGATTGGGCAGCAAAAACGCCGAGTACTCCGTCACGTCATTCACATCCAGCACGATGCGCGTGCTGTCGCCGGTGTATTGCGCGGCGCGGATGCGTTTCAAAAAGCCATCATCCACTACTTCAAAGCTCTTGCCGATCAGTTCCGTCGCCAGCCGGGTGCCATGCAGATCGAAGAAGATGCGATCCGGGCGCGGCACACGCGCTGCCTGGTACTGCACGGCATCGCCCAGGTCAATGGCGACGCGCGTGTACGTGGGCGTGGACCAGTGGCGAATGCCCGTCACCAGCGCCATGCCGCCGCGCGTATGAGTCGGCCCTTTCGCCGCGTTTGACGCGTTGCTCGCGCTGGCCGCCATGGTTGCAGTCTCAGCGCTTACAGAGGATGGAGCGGCATTTCCACCCGCACCCGCGAGCAAATCCGCTGACCTGCCGCTCGCTGCGGGAGCGGCCGCTGCTTCTGCCGGCGTCGCCCTGCGCTCAGAGGCCAGCAGGCTTGCCTCCGCCCGCTCGCCCGGCGCAACCGCCGCTGCCGGCACGCCATTCGATGCCGCGCTGCTAGCCGTGCCGTGCGCAATCGTGGATGCAAAGGTTGGGGATGGCTCACCGCTTTTCGCCGGGCCGCCCAGACTTCCGGCGTTCGCCATGCCCGGCGCTCCAACCGTCCATGGCGCGACTCTGCTGGATGCAGAAGCCGCTTCCGGCTGCCTGGCCAGCGGCCCGGACTCGACCGTCGGCAGCGCGCCTGTCTTCAACGCCGCCAGCGCCGCCTGCGCTTCGGGAATGCGTGCCGACCGCGGGTACTCCTTCACAAACTCCACATATTTCTCGCGCGCCAGTTGCCTGTCTTTCAGGCCGGCGACGGCGACATGCGCCTCCTCCAGCAGCGCGGCGATGCGCAGGCTGCTGGTGGGGTACTGCTTACGCAGAAACTCATACTGACCCAGCGAAAGCTGCAGGGCATGCGGCTCGCGCAGCACGATGCCCTCCTCCGCCAGCAGATTGCCCACGGCGTAGATGGACTCGGGCGCGTGCAGGTCCGCCGGATCGGCGTGGTAAATCAACCGGTAGGCATCCATGACGGTACGGTAGTCCGCCACGGTGCGCTGCTCTGGAAGGATGGCGGCGAGCTGCGCACGTGCGGCCTCGGCAATCGACCACGGTGTCTCCGGCGGCGGCTTCTTCTTCGGCGTGGCTTGAAGTGCCGCGGTGCTCAGCACCGGCAACACAAGGGCAGCAAGCCAGCGGTTTGGGGGACGGCAACGCAAGGCACTTCCAGTCTATCGAGGCGTCCCGGGCCATTTGCGGTGGAAGAGTGGGGCGTACTCGCCTGTATACCTGTGCGGGCGGCTGCAGCAGCCGGCTCAGAGTCGCGTTATTTCCGCGTCAATCGGGCAAGTATCTTGGGGTCAGAGTGGAGTGGGTGCCCCACCTTCATCGCGTTCTTTGCGATTAAGGTGGGTTCCGGACTCCACAGTCACGCCGGAACTTAAGGGCAAGGACAACCCACCTTAGCTTCGCAAAGGTGGGACCACCCACTCCGCAGCATCAGGATGTTAGGTGCCCCATGTCTCGCTTCTGAGACATGGGTTTTTTCTCATGGGAACAATTAGCCTAACAACGCGGCAACCGTTTCAGGCGCTGCCGCCAGAGCCGCATCCAGCTGCGATGCGTCACTGCCGCCGGCTTCGGCCAGGTCCGGGCGGCCGCCGCCTTTGCCGCCAACCTTGGCGGCGAGCAGGCCGACGAGTTTGCCGGCAAGGATGCGCGTTGTCAGGTCCTTGGTGACGCCAGCGATCAGCGCGACTTTCCCGTCATCCGTAGCTGCGCCCAGCACGACGATACCGCTGCCCAGCTTGGTGCGCAGCGAGTCCACGAGGGAGCGCATCTGACCCTTGTCCAGCCCCTGCACGCGCTGGGCGAGCACCTTGATCC
>CAXTPQ010000011.1:56448-57554 GCA_964246215.1 uncultured Terriglobus sp.
GAGCGCATCTGACCCTTGTCCAGCCCCTGCACGCGCTGGGCGAGCACCTTGATCCCCTGCACCTCCACGGCAGAGTCAGCTGCATTGGCCGTCGCGGCGAAGGCGGATTTCATTCGCGCCTGATCAAGCTCGCGGCGCAGCCGCTTCATCTCCTCTTCGGTTTGAGAGAGCCGCGCTTCGAGGGCGGCGGCGGGTGAGTCGGAGAGGCCGCCCGTCCAGTTTGTGGCGACGCGGGCGACGGCGGCGTCGCGGCGGAACTCTTGCAATGAGCCGGTGCCGGTGACGGCTTCCACGCGGCGAATGCCCGACGACACGCTTGACTCGCCGGTCAGCTTCAGCAGGCCGATCTCGCCCGTGGCCCCGGTGTGGGTGCCACCGCAGAGCTCGGTCGAGAAGTCGCCGATCTTCACCACGCGCACCCGGTCGCCGTACTTCTCGCCGAAGAGCGCGGTGGCGTGAAAGTCGTTGATGGCGGCGTCGATGGGGACATCGACGAAGGTTTCGACCTTGGTATTGCTGAGGACTTCGCGGTTGACAATGTCTTCCACCTCCTGCAGCTCCTCCTGCGCGACGCCGGCGAAATGCGAAAAGTCGAAGCGCAGCCGCGCCCGGTTGACCAGCGAGCCGGCCTGCTTCACATGCGTGCCCAGCACCTCACGCAGCGCCGCCTGCAGCAGGTGCGTGCCGGTGTGGTTGCGCATCGTCGCGGCCCGCTCCGCGCCATCCACGACGGTATTCACCGTGTCGCCCACCGCAATCGTCTGCTTCGCCGTGACCCGGTGCGCAAAAACACCCTGCACCGGCTTGGTGCAGCCGCTCACCTCCGCGACCACCTGTGTGCCATCGGGCGAGTAGAGCCAGCCGGTATCGCCCACCTGGCCGCCGGAGTCGGCGTAAAAGCTGGTGGCGTTCAGCACGGCTTCGCCCTCGTCGCCGGGCTTGAGTTCGTTTGTGCCGATGCCGTCCTTCACCAGCGCAAGCACCTTCGCGCCCTCGATGCGGAGTGCGCCGTAGCCTTCGAAGTCCGTCTTCGGCAGATCGCGGTACACGGGGCTTGCGGACTTCTGCGAGCCGCCCTTCCAGGAAGCGCGGGCGCGGGCTTGTTC
>CAXTPQ010000011.1:57654-61867 GCA_964246215.1 uncultured Terriglobus sp.
ATAATTCGAGAGCTTGCCCTGCAGCACGCAGGCAATTCGCTCCAAGCCCATGCCCGTATCGATCGACGGCTTGGGCAGCGGCGTCAGCTCACCCTCGGCGCTGCGGTCGAACTGCATGAAGACCAGGTTCCAGATTTCCATGTAGCGCTGGTCGTCCTCGCCGAAGGGCTTGTCCTGAATGACGCCGTCCGGCCCGGCTTCGCCAGCCGCAAGACCCAGATCGTAGTAGATCTCGGAGCAAGGCCCGCACGGACCGGTTTCGCCCATCTGCCAAAAGTTGTCTTTCGCGCCCAGTGCGAAAATGCGCTCCCGCGGCACGCCGACCCCAAGCCAGAACTGCTCGGCCTCATCGTCACGCGGCGTCTGTGCGTCGCCCTCAAAGATTGTGACGTAGAGCCGGGCGGGGTCGATGCCGAACCAGCGCGGGCTGGTGAGCAGCTCCCACGCGTACTCGATGGCTTCGCGCTTGAAATAGTCGCCGAAGCTGAAGTTCCCAAGCATCTCAAAAAACGTGTGGTGGCGGCGGGTGAAGCCGACGTTCTCTAGGTCATTGTGCTTGCCGCCCGCGCGCACGCACTTCTGCGAACTCACCGCCCGCGAGTAGCTGCGCTGCTCCGCTCCCAGGAAGACGTCCTTGAACTGGTTCATGCCCGCATTGCTGAAGAGCAGCGTGGGATCGTTGTGCGGCACCAGCGACGATGAGTGCACGCGACGGTGGCCTTTTTCTTCAAAAAAGCGCAAAAAATCTTCGCGAATCTGGTTCCCGGATCGGTATTGCATGGCTGCTAAAGTCTAGCAGTGAGGTGCCCGTGCTTCGAAGCGTTGGAGTGCTGATCCTGACCTGCAGCTTCGCCGTGCTGTCGCGAGCGCAGGCGAACACCTGCGGCGGGCTGACCGCCGTGGACGACAACGCAGCGAAGCTGGTCTATCCCGCGATCGCGAAGGCCGCACATGTGCAGGGTCTTGTCCTGATCCTGGCAACGCTGGAGCGGGATGGGTCCATCTCCGCGACCGACGTCGTGAGCGGCCCCCAGTTACTGCGGGCAAGTGCTGTGGAGTTCGTGAAGCACTGGCGCGTAAATAAATACACCGGTCCGCGCACCTGCCCGATTGCCGTCACATACTATCTGAACGAACCAGGAACGGCAGCGAGTCCCATGGTCCATCGCTCGGACACACAGCATGTCAGCACCTACAGCGGCTCACTGCAGATTCAGACATCGCTTTACGCGAAAATGGACAATCAGCATTACGCCATTCATGCTGAACCGGTGTGCCTTTGCGATCCGGGCGGAACACTAAGCAGGCGTAGGCGCTTCGGTATCTTTTAAGCCAAAGCTAAGCATTTCGTGACAATATGATCGCAGAGGCAAGGGATGCAAGTCACGATCGATAGCCAAGACCAGCTGCTGGAATATGTCGCCCGCGCCCAGGCAGGCGAGAGCGTAACGCTGGTGCAGAGTGGCCAGGAAGTCGCGTACATTTTGCCGTTGGCGTCGTCCGCTCAAACTTCCTCGACTCAGAATCCCGCCAACGACACGACCGATCTTGAATACCGTTGGGAACGGATGATGTCATTTTTGAGCAGAGGGCTACCCTTGGGCGCGCAACCGCCCACCAAGAACGAGATGCATGAACGGTGAACGCTACACGTTGGACGCGAATATCCTCTTCTACGCGATCACACGTGATGCAGGGCCAAAGCACCTGATCGCACAGGCGTTGCTTGTGGCTGGCCGACGCAGGAACTGTATCTTGACCGTGCAAACCTTGGGCGAGACGTACAACGCGGTACATCGTAAACGCCCGGATGGCCTGAACGACGTCGTTGAGATGCTGCTTATCCTGCGGGCGAGTTTTCTGATTGTCGGAGCAACAAGCGACGATTTCGCCAACGCTCTTGCTGTCCACCAGGAGCGCCCTGTCCAATTCTGGGACGCGATGCTCTGGGCCACGGCGCGGCGTAGCGGCTGCACCACGATTCTGACAGAGGACCTGCAGGACCGGCCCGTGATCGGCGAGGGCGTCCGTTACCTGAACCCGTTCAACGAATCCACGAGCAAAAGCGTCTCCGCCTACCTGCCTTAAACGCCTCCTACTTGCTTTAAACGCCTTCATAGACCAGGTGGATGTACGACTCCACCGGTCCCACAGCGGCCTTGAACTGGCCGTCGTAGGCTGCCGTCGGCTTGGCGGCGACGATCTCGTCGAAGCTGCGGCCTTGCTTCTTCAGCTTGGCCACGTTCTCGCGGGTGCCCGCCAGCATATCGTGAAAGCGCTGGAGTTCTTCGCGCGTGCCGACCGGGCCGTGTCCCGGGATGAGGATCGTCTTTGCCGACGTGGCCGCAAGCGTGACGCGGGCAGCGCGGATCATGCCGTCGATGCTGCCCCCGGTCGAGTAGTCAATGAATGGGTACAGCCCGTTGAACCACGTGTCACCCGCGTGATAGACGTCAGCGTTTTGAAAGTGCACGGACAGGTCTGAGTCGGTGTGCGCCGGTGCAAAGTCGGTCAGGTGCAGTGTTTCGCCGTTCAGCGTCAACGTGCGTGTGCCGTCGACCAACTCGGTGGGGAGCGCGCCCGCCGGTGCTGCCGGCACAAGCATGTTGTAGTCGGCGATCACCTGCTGCGTGCTCAGGCGCTTGAGCGTGTTCGTGTGCGCCGTGATGGCCGCGCCCGCGGCGTGCATCCACGCGTTGCCGTCGGTGTGGTCAAAGTGCCAATGCGTGTTGACAAGGTGTGTCATCGGGTCGGCGCTGAGGACGGCCAGACTCTCTGCGATCTGCGGCTGCGAGCTGGCGAACCCTGCGTCCACCAGCAGCTTGCCGTCCTTGCCCGGCAGCACGGCGATGTTGCCGCCAGAGCCCATGAGCACACTGACGCCGCCGCGCAAAGACTGCGTGGAAATCTTTGCCTGCGCGCCGGCAGCCTTCATCTGCACCAGCCGCGCCGTGCTCGGCGAGGCTGGCGCGGCCTGGCCCAACAACGCCTGCGGAACACTGTAACCACCGGCCACAGTGGCGGTGACAGTGGCGAGCGAGGATTGTAGAAAACGGCGGCGGTCCATGTGAATCATCGGTACTCCTTGGTGCAACCAGCCCGCTCCATAGCTCGCCGCAATATGCGAACTGCCTGCGATTGCGCTGCAGCTGAGAATAACAGCGAGCGCCGTGCGGTGATGACGTCAGGAGCAAGCTTCCGCTGCATCGGCCGCCCAGGTCCATCCTTCCATGTGGTACTTGGTATCTCGTGGCTGCGGCAGTGTGTAAAAGTTCTCCCGTTGGGCAGTCATGACCATGCAGCTCACCAGCGCATCGAAGGCGTCCTCACCGGCCTTGGCTTTCGCCAGCGCTGCCCTGCTCAGAGCGGCGTAGGCCGGATCGGTGTTGCGTTTGGCGGCCAGGTAAGTGGCACGTGCGGCTGGATTCGATTTGTGGACGGGCCCGGTGTTCAGCCGCGTGTACATCTCCACCACCAGCGGTTGCCCGGGTGCCGGCAGATCGAACGGCCAGATGTGGAAGCCAGCCGCGCGCAGCCGGAGCAGCACTGGCATGCCGCGCAGGCTGGCCGTGCCCACCGAGCCGGAGCCGCCGATCTGAAAGACCGACTTGGGCGTGATGCCCTTCACCCGCAGGGCACGCTCCTCGTCGGGAATGTGGGCTGCCAGCTTGCAATCGATGTCGGTGGCGCGCAGCATGCGGTGGATCTGATCACCGCTGAACTCGGCGGGGCGCTTGTGCGGCTTGCCCCAAAATCGCCGGTCCTTGACCGCGCCGGGGCTCTCGCGGGCAAGCCATTGCTCGCCGTGCGCCTGCACCGCCCGCCAGAACTCAAAGGCATCCCGAGCGCCCATTTCCTGCACAAACCACGCGGGAAAACTGAAGCAGAAATCGAAGCCGACGACGAGCTCCGGGTTCTGCTTCGCCAAAGCGATTAGCCAATCGGCGACTTCGTCGCGCGTGCGGCCGCTTTCAATCCGCACCTTGCCCGCCTGCCAGGTAGCCGCGACGATGTGCCGCCGCTGACCCGCGGCGTCCGCACGCCCTGACCAATCAATGGCAATCACAGCTGTAGGAGCGGACGGGATCACATGCGTTCGATGCAGCAACACAGCCGCCGCGAATCAGTCCTCCGCAATGGAAGCCTCCGCAGCGTCCAGCACTTCCCCGGTTCGCAGCTCACGCAATACCTTGAAAATGGACTTCGATGAAAA
>CAXTPQ010000011.1:61967-63793 GCA_964246215.1 uncultured Terriglobus sp.
GCACTTCCCCGGTTCGCAGCTCACGCAATACCTTGAAAATGGACTTCGATGAAAACCCCGCGCCCGTCAATCGACGCAGGACGCGCGCGGTGCTCTTGTCGTCCGTCGGTGGCTTCAGTCGCTTCCGCTCGATGTACTGCCGCACCAGCGCGGCCTCGTCCACATGTTCGTAGGCAGTGTCGAGCGTTGTCGCAATCAGCTCCCCGTGGATGCCCTTTTGCTGCAAATCCTGCTGCACGCGGCGGCGGCCAAAGCTGCGGTTCTCCTGGCGCAGACGAGTAAAGTCGGCGGCGAAACGCTCGTCAGAGAGGTAACGCAATTCTTTGAGCTTCGCGATCACGCTATCGGCATGCGCGGTACCGGCCGGGCCCGGTTCGGCGCGGTCCAGCAGCTTGCGGCGCAGGTCACGCTCACTCTGCATGCGCGCGCCCAGCGATTTTGCCGCGTAGTCCAGCAATTCCGTCTCGGTGAGCGGTTCGCGGGCGCGTTTGGGCCTGCCAAAGGGCATGGCTCATTCTGGCATGGGCAAGCAAGAGCGAACGCAAAATGCGCTCAGTTATACAGAGTTCACAGTGGGCTGCTTTCAGGGGCTGCACTCTTCCGGCCTAAATCGCCGTCTAAACATTCAGGGAGTCGTACGGAATGCATCGTTCATTCAGTCTGCTGTTGTTGGGAGCCGTGGCCGTCAGCGCCGCCGCGCAGGAGGGCTTTGGCAAGCTGGACCCCGCGCCGCCCTCCGGCAAGAGCGTCGACCAGATCATCCAGGCCATGGGGCAGAAGGAATCGGCCTTTGCGCTGGCGCGCGATAACTACGTCTTCAAGCAATCCGTCCGCCTGCAGACGATTAACGACGACACGAACAAACCGGACGGCGAGTACCAGCAAGTCACCGATATCGGCTTTACCAAGGACGGCCGCCGCACTCAGAACGTCCTCTTCGCTCCTGCCAACACCATTGAGCGCGTCATCCTGACCCAGCAGGATATGGACGACATCGAGCAGCGGCTCCCCTTCGTGCTCACGGCCAAGGACCTGCCCGAGTATGACCTGACGTATGTGGGACGGCAGAGGATCGACGAACTTGACACGTACGTCTTTGAAGTCGCTCCGAAGACCATGGAGAAGAACCGCCGCTACTACAAGGGCAAGATATGGCTCGATCAGCAGGATTTGCAGATTGTGCTGGTAAGCGGCAAAAGCGTTCCGGATGATGTGCGCTGTGGCCATGAGAATCTGTCGCCGCCCTTCACCACTTACTACGAGCAGGTCGACGGCAAGTACTGGTTTCCCACTTACACCAAGGCCGAAGGCACACTGCACTTCCCACCGGGAGAGGGTTATGCGGAGTCAGATATCCATGTCAAATCAATGGTCAAGTACACGGATTACCGGCAGTACCGGTCGAGCGCCCGAATTATTTACAACGGCCAGGAGATCCAGAAGGAAACAACACCGGAAAAGAGCACTCCGGCGCAGCCCGGCTCAGCTCCTCCGAAATAAAGCTTCAAAGATCGACCCTCTCAAGTAATACTTTGGCGCGGTACTCACAATTACTTCGCCAAAGCGCTGATCGTTTCAGATTCTGGATGCTCCATCGTCACGATGGTTCAGATTCTGGATGCTCCATCGTCACGATGGTTTTGTTGTCATTAAGGTAGGTACCTTTAACGGGAAACTTACTCAAACGTAAGAACCAACTTAGCTTAGCGAAGGTGGGCACGTACAAACCGGTCGCACGAGAATCTTCCGCTCGCGCCTGTGATCTGTCTACACAAACTCACTCACATCCCGCAGCAAATTCCGCAGGTACGACCGCCGGTTCAGCA
>CAXTPQ010000011.1:63893-73877 GCA_964246215.1 uncultured Terriglobus sp.
ACAAACTCACTCACATCCCGCAGCAAATTCCGCAGGTACGACCGCCGGTTCAGCAGCGCCATCATTTCATCTTTGGCGGCATCCTTCGCGCCATCATCTCCACTGTCCACAGCGGCATCCCAGCTATCCCACTCGCCTTCCAGCGACTTCTGTGAAGCTTCCAGCAGCGACGTAAAATTCGCCTTGGCCGCCTCCAAATCCTTACGCAACTGCGGATCGTCGTCGCCCATCTTGCGCGCCATCTTCATCTCTTCCAGCTGCATATTGAGTTCGAAGGCCTCTTCCAGCAAATCCGGCGGCACAATCTGCTTTTTCTCCCGGCCGGAGGAACGCGCGGCCTCGGTCGCCTTCACCGACTGCTCTTCCAGTTCGATTCCCTCCTGCTCCAACAGGTACTCGGTGCGCCGGATCGGGTCCCGCAACACGCGGTACGCATCATTCAGCAGGGACGATTGTTCCGTCGCCGCGGCCTGCTCGTCGGCGGGCTTCGAAGCAAAGCGATCCGGATGGTATTCGCGCGAAAGCTTGTAGAAGTTCTTCTCCAGCGTGGCAGTGTCGATGCGGAGCTTGGGCGGCAGTGAGAATACTTCAAAATAGGTCATACGGCATTGGATTCCAGCGTGGCGCCCCGAGCCGCTTAGCTAGATGCCTGTTGCTTGAGAACTCGCGAGGTCCGCGTGCGCGAGATCGCCATGTGCAGGCAGATCGCGCTCAGGACGGCCCAGAGCAAGGCGTCACCTTGTCCGCCGTGTGTTTGGAAGCGCCCAGGAAAAAACTCATCCCGGAAAGCACAGAGGAAGAAGAGCACTGCCGCGCAATAGTTCCCGGGGTTATGGTTCATGGCCGAATCGTACGCTCGTCTTGCAAACGTAGCGAGAGGAATCTACCAATCCACCCGCAGCCCAAACTGCACGCGGCGCTGCTGCGTGAGTGGCGCACTCGCGGCAGTCGGCACGCCGAACGCGCGGGTCGTCAGCCCCTCCGCCGCGATGGCCGAACTGTCCTGATAGACCAGCGGCGTGACTCCATTCACTGGTGTACCGGCCAGAAACGCCCGCTGCTGCACGCCGGTCAGGTTGCGGTGGTTGAGCACATTGAATGTCTCCGCCGACAGCCGCGCGTGCAGATCTTTTTCCAGCGGAATGGCCCGCTGCAGCCGTAGGTCCAGCGTTTCCGTCCACGGCAGCCGTAGCGTGTTGCGGCCCACCGTGGGCAGATACGTTGCCCCGCCCGAGCCGTTGATGCTGAGCCGTCCACCAGTCAGCTGCGTACCGCCCTGAATCAAGTAGCTGTAGGGCCGTCCGGTGGTGGCGAACAGGATCGGCGACAGGCTCCAACCATTCGCCGCCGCTCGCAGGAGCCGTTCACCGGTACTTACCCGCGGTGCCCACACCATACTCGTGACAATTTTTTGTTGCCGGTCGTAGTTGGACAAACCTTTGTCATAACTCACGTCTTCCGGGTCGAACTGCGCATCCTGATCCACGGCCGAGCCGGTGTACCGCGCCGAATCGACGGCCTTGCTGAAGGTGTATGCAAAGCGCAGCGTGAGCCCGCCCTGCGACACGCGCGTCACCTGCAGAATGCCCGCATGGTCCGTGCCTGTTGCATTGGAAAGCACGGCCGTCACCGGTCCAAAGAGTGGCGAAATGCGCGAGGTATACAGAGGCACATGGAAGGTCGTGCCGTTGCGCACGCCCGGCTCGCCGCCGTTGTCGCTTCGCTGAATCTGAAAGGCGGCACGCGATGTCGATGGCGCGACATTCACATCGATGGTGTTGGGCAGTTCGCGTTCCAGTGACAGCGCATAGCTCGCACTCACCGTCAGCCCATGCCGCACGCGGTGCTCCAGTGTCAGCTCCGCCTGCTGCACCATTGGCAGCTGAAATCGGCGGGCCAGCAGCGTGGCCGAGCTCGTCCGCGCGACCGTTCCCGTCGGCGTGCAACTGTACGTCGCCGGATAGCCGAAGTTTGTGCCCGAGGATGCGCACTGCGGCTCCACCTCCGTTCGCGGCAGCAGATGAATGCTCAGGCTGGTGAGCGGTTGCGCGGTGTTCTGCAGGACCGATTGCAGCACGCGGCCGGTCACCCGGCCAAAGTGCACGCTGTAACCCAGCCGCACCACCGTGTGTTCGCTCAGGCCATAGGCAATGCCCAGGTGCGGTGCCAGATTTCCCGGATCGCCCGGCAGGTCATTCGTCGCCGCAAAGCTGCCGAAAACTGCGTCCAGGTCCGCATTGGGGTGCTGCGGCAACGGCATGCGAAAGTACTCATAACGCGCGCCGGCATCGGCACGCAACCGCGGCGTCAGGCGCCACGCGTCCTGCACAAAGAACGCACCTTCCGCCGTGTGATATCGCACCGTCTGCCCCGTACCGAAGCTTTGCGTGAAGCTGGAAAAGCAGAACAGGTGCACCGCCGCGTAGATCGACGGGCAGCCGCCATTCGGGTACGCGCTTGAGTTGTAGGTGAAGTCGGTGATGAAATCCACCAAGCCGCCGGCGCGCCCATTCGCGGCACCGCTGGCAAAACGATAGGCTCCGTTTGCCGCTACGCCGATGTCAACAGACGTATCAATCAGGCTGCCGCTCACGCCAAGTGTCACCCTGTGGCCACGCCCGGCAAGGGTCAACGTTTCTTCCAGCTCGCCACGCTTTTCCAGCGGCAGCCTGCGCTTCTGCGCGGAGGCCGGGGTGCCGAAGACGAACGACCCGCCCGTGGCCGCGTTTGCCAGATCGATGCTCACCTGTGGCACGGCCCTGTTCAGCGCCGTCCGCGGCTCCTGCGGCAGCGGTGCCGCCGGTTCCACATACAGCCCGTCGCGGGAGGCTTGCACCTGCACCTGGTTCAGCCAGCGCGATCCCAGCGACCGCAGCCATTGTGCCGTCAACGTATCAGTGTGCGTTGCCAGCGAACTGAAGTTGTCGCGTGACCGCGGCACCACCGCGAGACTTCGTAGCCCAGCGGGCGAGTCGAAGCGCACCCGGTCATAGGTCAGGGTCACGCTGCTGCGCGAACCCCGCTGCCAGTCCAGCCGGGGGAACCAGGCCAGTTCATTGCCATGCCGCGGCACCTCGCCACCCAGGCTATCGATGAAGCTAAGCGCCTGGCTGGTTTGCGCGGGCGATACGCCCCGGTTTGCCAGCAGTGCCCGCTGAATCGCCGTCAATTGAAAGAACTTCGGGTTGTCCGGCGAGCTGATGCCCGGAAAGCTGCGCCGCTGCGCTTCTGCCGCCACAAATAGCCCAAGCCGCCCCTGCGTCCCCGGCACCGTGCGCCCCAGCGATCCACCGAACTGCTCGCGCAGATCGCGCGGCTTCACATAGGTGCTGGTGGGTGCGCCGTTGTTGTAGCGCGTTGCTACGGCAAACGGATCGCTGGCACCGGCCGCGCTATTCCGCACCTGCAGAAAGACCGAACCATGCAGCGCATCCTGTGCACGGCGGCTCACCGCATTCACCGTGCCACCAACATCCCGCCCGCGCGCGCCTCCCGGGCTCAGCGCCCGCACCTGAAACTCGCGCACCGCCTCCTGCGGAACGGTGAACGGCACGGGCGCACCGCCGCGCGGCTCACCATCGTACGCACGCGTATTGGCCAAGCCATCCTGCGTGTAGCTGTTTTGCGAAGGGTCCAGCCCACGGAAACTCAGCCGCACCGCATCGCTGCCCAGACCGGTATCGGCCCCGGCATCCGTGGTTTCGCCCGCTGCCTCGACATCGGTGTCGCTGGGCGTATCCACCAGGTTCACCAGCGGAGTCAGCAATGCAAAACTCTGGAAGCGACGCCCATCGATCGGCAACGCCTGCAGCTCTTCCGGAACCAGCGTTGCGTTGAGAGGCGATTCCGCCAGCGATGGCTGCTCGACCGCATCCGCGGAAACGTTCACCACAGCCGAAGCGCCCGCGAGCATCAGCCGGAGGTCGAGCCGCGGCGTCTGCCCAAGCACCACCGTCACTTGCCGCACGGTTTCGGGCGCAAACCCAGCCGCACGCACCTCTACCACGTAAACACCCGGCGGCAAGGCTCCCAGCAGAAATTCGCCTTGAGCATCGCTGCCCACCTCACGATGCATATGCGTCGAAGTCTCCTCCAGATTCACCCGGGCCGCCACGATCGCGTGCCCCGCCGGATCGGTCACCCTGCCGCCGAGCGCACCGGTGGTGGCGTCCTGCGCCCACGCCAGCGCGGCGGGAGCACACAGCGCCGCGACAGTTCTTTTCCAAAACAGAGGCAAAAGCTTCTCCACATGCACCGGCGCACGCCACGGACGCGGCGGACATCGTTCAGAACACGGTCATGGAGAAGTCCGGAACAGAGGGGCAGCGGCATCCCTTACATCTGGCACCACCTGCACAGCAGCGTAGAACTTTCCCGGAAAAATGAAAAGTACTCAGAAGTGTAACTGCCGTCGCGCAACAAAGGCGGCAGCCGAAGCTACCGCCCTTTGCCTTGCGGTAAAGGTGCTGCTTAGAACTGCACCCGGACACCCAGCTGCACTTGCCGTGGCGTGTAGATGAAATTGCTGTTGGCATTGCCCAGAAACTTCGTTGGATCGAAAACACCGAAATTCGCCGCATTGTTGGTCAGCGTATTGATCGAGTTTGCCGCTGTTCCGTTCGAAACGCCGTAGGCATTTGTGCTGCCCACACCTGTCTGGTTCAGGTGGTTGGCGATGTTGAAGCTCTCACCCAGCAATTCGACATCCGCCTTGTCCATTACGCGGAAACGCTTGGAGACGCGCATGTCCAGAATGAGTTCCCGCCGGAACTGAAAGATATTCCGGTCAAAGCCGGGGACGCGTGCCGTACCGCCAGTGCCGTTCACACCGCCGGACGTGCTTGCCGAAACGATTTTGGCCCCGGTCGAAGGACAGACCGCGCCATTCACACTGCAACCGTTGTCCAGAACAGGGTTATAGGTTCCCTGTAGCCCCGCCGAATACGGCGCACCATTCTGTGCGCTGAAACTGGGGGACACCTCAAAGTTATTCAGCAGCAGGCCTGTGAGGCCTTTGAAGGCGGAGGGCGTGTTATAGATCGCGTAAGCCACGATGCGGTTCGGAATGTTCTGGTTCGAGTTGCCATACTCCAGACGCAGATTGTAAGGATCCAGTACTGAATTCGTGTTGGAGAAGGTCGTGTTGTTTTCGCCGTAGTCCAACGCGTGCGACCAGGTGTAGTTCGCATTGAAGCTCAGGTTGCGCGTGGTGCGGTGCGCCAGCTGGAAGACTACGCCTTCATAATTGGAATTCACGCCGCTGAAGACATCCGTAGTGGAGCCGTAGGCGGTGTTGATGCGGTTGGTGTAGTAAGGGATCGTGAGGCTCTGACCGGCGGTGAAGGGGCCGCCGGTGCCGATCTGGTACGTGACCGACCGTGACGCCCGG
This sequence comes from uncultured Terriglobus sp., assembly GCA_964246215.1. Taxonomy (GTDB): domain Bacteria; phylum Acidobacteriota; class Terriglobia; order Terriglobales; family Acidobacteriaceae; genus Terriglobus. The sequence goes on from CAXTPQ010000011.1 coordinate 69,283, forward strand.
GCAATGTTGTTATCGATAAAGTCGGGCAAACGGCGGCCAAACGCGGCCAGCCACGTCACACTCAGGTCAGTGTTGTAGCCAAGGTCCTGCTGGATGGTCAGATCGGCCTGGTGGATTTCGGGAACCTTAAAGTTGCGGTCGAAATAGATTACTGCCGTCGAAGCCGCATTGGGCTTAAACAGATTTGGATCCAGGATTTGCGGGAAGATGGGTGCCGTGACCGCTGCGCCATTCACAGTGCCCAGCGTCGTGGTGCTGTTCGCCGCGGTCACTTGGCTCTGGCCCGCTGGATTGCCGGTTTGCGCCAGCGCATTGTAGATCGTGGAGTTCTCCAAACGTGCGAAGAACTCCCCATAACCACCGCGAACGGCTGTTTTGCCATTGCCATGTACATCCCAGGCAAAGCCGACGCGCGGGCCGATGTTGATGCGGTTATCCGGAAAGATATTGGTCGAGCCGCTCAGGAAATTCGGCGTAGCGGCGTTCGGAATCTGCGTCTTCGGCGTCTGCTCATACTCATAGCGCAGCCCAAGAGTCAGGCTCAGCCGTGGGCTCACCTTCCACTCGTCCTGAACAAAGCCGGCGTAATCCGCTGTCTGGAACTCAAAACCAAGCTGGCCAAAACCCTGGGCATAGGCCGTGTAGCACTCCTGGTTATGCTGCGTGGTGTTGCCGTTGGGGCCGCATCCGTTCGCCACACTGCGGTCCGTGAAGTACGACACGAACGGCGAGAACTGATTGGTCACGCCGCCCTGCGACGACGTTCCGTAGCTGTAGCTGCCGAAAACAGAGCTCAGATTCTGGCTCAGGTCATTGGTGTGCAGATACTCAAATCCGAACTTCAGGCTGTGGTTGCCGATGACTTTGTTGACCGTGTCAGAGATTTCCCAGCGGCGCTCATCCGGATAAGCAGGCCGGTTCAGGAAGGTTGCCGTGCCGAACTGGAAGCCGTTGGTGATGCCGACAAACGGTGGGATGCCGTAAGGGTTTTTGTAGCCGGCGCTCGGACCGGAAGCTACGTTATCGAGCGCAGTATTCTCGTACGGAGTCGGTGTCTGATTGAACTCGTACTCGAAGTCGCGGCCATACTGAAAACGCGCCTCGTTCAGCAGCGTCGGGCTGATGGTGGTGTTCAGCTTCGCAATGCCGAAGGTGTCCTTGACGAAGTCATCGCCATAGCTGCGGATGCCGTAGTTTTGCGTTGAGCTCGTCTGAATGCCAGCGGGCGAGGTCCAGCGCAGCCGGTTCAACTCCGCCGTCACATGATTCTTCTCGTTCACCTGCCAGTCGATCTTTGGAAAGAAGATGTACTGGTCGCCGGTGCGTGCAGCCAGACCGGCAATACTTGTCAGCTGCGCAATGCCGGTGGTGTACGTGTTGTAAGCAGCAGTGTATTGCGCGCCCGTAACCGAATTCAGTGAGGCCAGCTTATTCAGGTTGACCGCAAGTTGGCACACCGCGCCGCCGGTCGTGTTCTGCGTAGTGCCGGCGCAGGTGCCGCCCGTGCCCGTGGCCGCGCTGGGCACTGCCGCAAAGAAGGTGTTGGCGTTGCCGTAGGAAGTCACGCCCGGAAAGTTGCGCAAAAACCGGTCAAACGCAAAGAAGTAGAAGAGCTTGTCCTTGATGATGGGCCCGCCCACACCCACGCCCATCTGCTTGCGCCAGTCCTTTGGCTTAAAGACCACCGGATTGAAGATCGGCGATCCGTTCGCGGCTGTACCCGTCTGTGTCGCCTGCGTGGTGTACGGATTCTTCGCGCCCCACTCCGCATCCCGATCGAAGAAGTACGCCTCGCCGTGCAGGCTGTTGGTGCCGGAGCGTGTGACGGCGTTCACCACACCTCCGGCCGAGCGGCCGTATTCCACCGAGTAATTGGATGTGTTCACCTGAAACTCAAGAATGGACGCTTTTGCCGTGGAGTAGCCCACGCGCGTCCGTCCGCGCTCTTCTGAAAAAAATGCCTGGTTGTCGTCTTCACCGTCGAACTGCACATTGTTCAGCAAGGTCGACTGGCCTCGGAAACTCAACAGGCCGAAACCGCCGCCTTCCACCACGCCCGGCGTGAGCAATGCATAGGAGCTCCAACGATAGTTGTTCACCGGCAGGTCTTCCAGTTCTTTCAGGCCGATGGTGTTGGAAAAGTCGTTGCTGGTTGTGTTGATCAGCGGCGCATCCGCGCTCACTTCCACCACCTCGCTGGTACCGCCCGCGCCCAGTTTGGGTTCCACGTTGGTCAGCGAACCCACGCTGACGGTCACCTTGGGCGCTTCATACGCGGCAAACCCAGGCGCCTCAATGTGCACGGTGTACTCGCCGGACTGCAGCTGAAGCGCGCGGAAGAATCCCGAATCGTCCGTGCTAAGCGTCTGCGTGGCGTTTGTCCCATTGTTACGGACAGTCACCACAGCTTTGGGAACGACCGCACCCGAGCCATCGCGGACCGTGCCGCCGATTGCACCGTCCACAGCCGATTGCGCATGAACCATACCGACGGCAGAAATGGCCAACGACGCCGCTAACATCATTCTCAACAACTTTTGCATCCTTGCTCTCCCTAACTGGATTCAGCTCGGCACTTCCTGCAGTCTTGCGCTGCATTCCCTGCCATCGCCGCACTTCACACACGCGATCGCACGCAATGCCACCACCGCTACAAGTGCGGGGACGCTCAAGACGCGTCGCTGCCAGGCATGCTCGATCCACGACAGAGTCGCATCTTTGCGTAAACGGAGAATGAACGCCGGCGCGCACTCCGCATCTGCCCTCACGCTATGAAGCGTAAGATCAAGGAAAGAATCAGCATGTTTATAGATGAGGCGAGAATTCGCGTAAAGGCCGGCGACGGCGGCAATGGCTGTATGGCTTTCCGGCGCGAGAAGTTTGTGCCGCGCGGCGGTCCCTCGGGTGGCGATGGCGGCCACGGCGGTGACATTCTGATGCGCTCCAGCGAGCGGCACAATACGCTGGTGCACTTTCGCTTTAACCCCGAGTACAAATCCGAACGCGGCACCCACGGCATGGGTTCCAACATGAGCGGTGCCGCCGGCGAACACATGGTGTTGCAGGTACCCGTGGGCACGGTCGTCTACGACGATGAAACCGGCGAGCTGATCCATGATTTTGCCCGCGTCGATGAGGAAGTCTGCATCGTCCGAGGCGGCCGTGGCGGCCGTGGCAATCAGCACTTCGCCAACAGCACTCACCAGGCTCCGCGCGAGCACGAGCTTGGCCGCCCCGGCGAAGAGCGCCACTTCCGCCTGGAGTTGAAACTGCTGGCCGACGTGGGCCTGGTCGGTTACCCGAATGTCGGCAAATCGACGCTGATCTCACGCCTCTCCGCCGCCCGGCCAAAGATCGCCAACTATGCTTTCACCACGCTGGAGCCGAATCTGGGTGTCGTCAAAATTGGCGACTTTCCCCATGAGCGATCCTTCGTTATCGCGGACATGCCCGGCTTGATCGAAGGCGCCAGCCAGGGCGCGGGCCTGGGCATTCAGTTCCTTCGCCACATTGAGCGCACCGGCATCCTTGTCCACCTGGTGGACATCTCCGACGGCAGCGGACGTGAGAATCCAGTCGAGGAATACAAGGCCATTGAAAAAGAGCTGGCGGAGTTCGGCCACAGTCTGGAGGACAAGCCGGTGATCGTCGTCGCGGCCAAGATCGATGCCGCAAACCCGGAGAAGCTGAAAAAACTGCAAAGCTATGCAAAGCGCCGCAAGCTGCCCTTCTACGCCATCAGCGGTGTCACCGGCGAAGGCCTGGAGCCGCTCAAGTACGCCATTGCGGACGCCGTGGAAGCACACCGCGCGGACAAGCCCATCGACCTGGCTCCGCCGGTCAAGCTGAAAAAGCACAAGTCTCCCTATGCCCCGCCGCTGGCCAGCGCCAAACGCGGCGTTTAAGATGTTCGTTATCAGGAGCTCTGAGACCTTCTTAGCTCATCCACTTTTCGGAGGCAACTATGCTGCAAGTTATTGAAGAACTTACGATTGCAGTCAGTGCGGAGATGCTGGAGCAAGTTCGCGAGGCGGTCGAGAATGGCGAGTACAAAGGTGCAAGCGAAATCGTACACGAGGCGCTTCAGGCATGGACCAGCGAACGATTGCTCCGGCAGAGGGGTGCCGTTTCACGCTTGAAAGAATTGTGGGAGGAGGGCTCGGCGAGCACTGAACCCGGAGTGCCCGCGGATGATGTTTTTGATGCACTCGAACGCAAATATCAGGCGATGGCAGATACACAAGGAGCCTTGCAATAGTGCGGTTGGAAGTGACTCCACGCGCAGCGATGGATTTGGATGACATTGCAGCATGGCTCGCAAAAGACAGCGCGGATCGGGCTCTGCGGGTCGTTCGGAGGCTTCGAGCAGCTATGAGGGAAATCGCAGACCGCCCCGCAATCTATCAACTCCGTCCTGAAATCGGCGCAGGGGCCCGCCTTGCAACAGTCCAGCCCTATGTTGTGATGTTTCGTGTACTGGACGACCGCGTTCGCATCGAACGAGTCGTGCACGGCAGCCGCGATTTACCCGCGCTGATCTCTCACCGCTAAACACCGTTGACCCGCTGCGCCTCGTACACCTTCAGCCGCACATA
>CAXTPQ010000012.1:0-13328 GCA_964246215.1 uncultured Terriglobus sp.
CTGCTGCACCTGCAACCGCTGCTGCTCAAGGTGCTGTTGCTGTGCATTCGCCTGTTGCTGCTGGAAGCGCTGCTGATCCTGCTGCTGGCGCTGCACGGCTGCCTGCTGCTGCACCTGCAACCGCTGCTGATCAAGTTGTTGCCGCTGTCTGTTCGACTGCTGCTGCACCTGCAGGCGCTGCTGCTCAGCCTGTTGGCGCCCTTGCTGCTGGTTCTGCAAACGCCCCTGCTCAACCTCTTGCCGCTGCAAGTTGTTCAAGCGCAAGTTGCTCAATTGCTGATTGTTGAGTTGCTGATTGCTCAGCCGCTGCTGCTCCGCCTGCTGCCGGAGTTGCTGCTGATTCTGCACGTGCCCCTGTTCCACCTGCTGGCGCCGCAGATTGCTCTGCTGCTGCACCTGCAGGCGCTGCTGCTCCTGCTGGTTGCGCAGAAGCTGCCCGTTTTGCTGCTCGGCAAAGGCGCGCTGTTGCTGCAGATTCAACTGGTTGGGTTGCACTGTCTGACCGTTCACGCCTACCCGCTGAAACTGCTGTGGCCGGGCGAGCTGCGCCGGTACAGCGACATTGCGTTCGATGACAGGGTGCGCGGCGAAGAGCATCTGCGGCCGGCCGTTGTTGGCCGAAAAGAACTGCTGGCGATTGCCTTCCGCCTCACGCCGCGCGGCCACCTGCGCTCCCAACGGGTTAAGGTGCGTTTCGCGCGCCGCGGCAAACTCCGCGGGCAGGGGGCGGCGCTGCAGCCCGCCGGGCCCGCCGTAATAGCTGGTGCGCGTGTTGTTGACGTAGGTGTTGTTCACCACCGTGACATTGCGCTGATAAACGTAGTTATTCACCACGCGCGGCTCGACATGGTTGCAATACCGGTTGTAGTGAAAGTGGTCGTTGTCCCAATACCCGCCCTGGTAGCCGACACCGACAAAGCCGAAGCCGTAGTTCACGCCGCCGTAGTAGCCCACGTGGCGGCCCCAATAGCCATGGTGCCAGCCGTAGCCGTGGTCATGGTCGCGGTAGCCCCACCATCCGGGTGTCCACAGCGCACCGGCGAAGGGCGCGGAGACCCAGTTGCCCGGAACATAGTAGTAGCCGGCCTGTGCGTAGTTCCAGTAGCCAGGCGTCCACAGGTAGTCCGGTCCGGGTGCCTCGGGCTGCTCGTAGACGGGCAGCGGCGGTGGAGGCTGCTGGGCTTCCGGCGTACCTGGATCGAGCAGTTCGCTGTAGAGCTGGTCGTCGCTGCTGTTTGCGGTGCCGTAGCCCTCCCCGCTGTAACTTCCCTGACCGTAGTTGGCTTGGGGCGCCTGCCGGTTGTATTTAAAAGCCTCGTTGCGCGGAGCGTTTCCTTGTGGCGCATAGGGTTGCTGGTCGTAGCTTTCTGCGGAGCTCTGCGCCTGATCGTTGTAGGCCGACCCGGCAACGCGGGTATCGCCGCGGCGTGTGCGGACCGCTGAAGGCATGCCCGTGCCGTATGCAGGCACCTGCTGCGCCGCTGCGGGCACCTGCATCGCGCCCGCAGCACCCGCATCGGCCATGTTCACAGCGGCCGGATCGTTGTTTGGATTGCCATCCACAATGGGGGCCTGCTGCAGCGATGCATTGTTTTTGCAGCCGTCCGTGAAAACCGCGCTTGCTCCCAGCGCACCGAGCAGCGCCAGACCCCGCAAAGAAAGCCGTGCTCCACTCATCACTCGCATCGCCGATTTCTCCCGCCCACCGGTAAGCTCAGATGCCGCACGGCCACTTTTGTCGTCGATCAACTCATAGCCTGGAACACCAAAGTCACCCAATGGTTGCGCAACGCCGGGTGACGCACAAATGCAAATCTGCCCAGAGCTCGGGCTCCGGGCAGATCGGTTTCCGCCGTTACTTCAGGCTTTACCGCTTTTTGCTTGCCTTGTAGCTGCTCACGACCTTCTCGTCGAAGGCGGCCATGACTTCCTTCACAGCCGGGGCAAACTGGCCCGTGGGTGCCAGCTCCAGGTATTTGGAGTAGGCCTCGACGCACCCGGGAGGCGGCACGATTTTGCCGCTCTTGGCGTCGGTGGTGCTCTTGCCCACCAGCGCCTGGCCCTTGATGTAGTAGGCGTCGGCCTTTGTCGGATCAGCCTGAATGGCTTTGTCCGCGGCGGCACCGGCGGCGTCGCTGGAGCCGGCGTTGGTAAGCGTCACCGCTTCATTGAAGTAGTACATGCCGGCCTTGGCGGGTTCGGCGGCAGCGGCCTTGTCATAGGCATCGCCGGCCTCCTTCACCTGGTTCATCTTGCCTTCGGCCTGGCCGATGCCGTTGTAGGCGGCCCCGGCAAAGGCGGGTGTCGGCTTTTTGCTGGCGGCGTTGGCATCCACGGCCTTCTGGTAGCTGGCTGCGGAATCCTTCAACTCCTGCGTCTTCTTGGCCGCGTCCTTTTCCACGCCGGCCTGGCCAAGCTGTGCATTGCCGAGCTCCAGCCACAGCACGGCTTCGTCGGCCTTCTGCGTGGTGGCCTGTTGCATGTCGGTCACCGCGGCATCGTAGTTCTTGGCCTTTTCCTCGTCGCGTGCCTTGGTCAGCAGGGTGTTCAGGTTGGCCACGGTCTTGTTCGCGTTCACCGTGTCGGCGTTCTTTTTCTTGAACTCCTCAATCTGCTTGCGCTGCTCCGGAGTCATCTTGCTCAGGTAATCCGCGCGCGACATGTCGTCGTTCACGGTCAGGTTGTCGCCCGCCTTCACAACCACGTGCTCCACATAATCGATGGTTTTGTCGTTCACCTGGTAGAACAGCACGTAGTCGCCGGGCGCGATGCCGTCTGCCTTATAGTTGCCCTCGGCATCCACGGGAAAGGTGTACTGGTACTTGCGTGCCTTGTCGTCCTGGGTGGTGCGGTCGGTGGTGAACTTCACCACACCTTCTTTGACCGGTTGTCCGGCAGGGTTGTTGACTGTGCCATGAATGCTGCCTGCCTGTGTGGCAGTCTGGGCAAAGCCGATGCCTGTAACGAAACCGGTGCCCATGGTGACGGCAGTGGCGGAAAGCGCCAGGTGAAGGGCCGCCGTGCGGAAGGTCGATGCTGATTTCATGATGTTCCTGTCGCTCCTGGTCTGCCGGCGTGTGCCGGTACCTGTTTAAGATGTCAACACGGTGGGGTGAGGGAGTTGCGCCGCCAGATTTGTTCCATCCGCATAGGGAATGGGGTCCGGAATGCCGGCTTCCGCAAACGCCCGGAGCCGGAGAACGCAACTGTCGCACACGCCGCAGGCCACACGCTCTGCCGTATAGCATGACCAACTTACATGCAATGGCGCGCCCAGTTCAACACCGAGCCGCACGATCTCACTTTTCCGGAGATGGATGAGCGGGGTTAGGATACGGATGTCGCCCAGCTTTGTGCCCTGCCGGATCAGCTCGTTGAAGGCATCGTAATAGGCCGGCCGGCAGTCCGGATAGCCGGAACTGTCCTGCTCCACGGCACCGATGAAGATAGTGCGCGCTCCCAGCACCTCCGCCCAGCTGACGGCCGCGGACAAGAAATGCGCATTGCGAAAGGGGACATAGGTAACGGGGATCTCTGTGCCGATCGCACTGCCATCCGCCGGGGCAGCCGGAACGTCCATGCTGCTGTCTGTCAGCGCCGAGCCGCCGATGATCCGGAAGAGGTCCATGCGCAGCGGCAGGAATTGCGCAAAGCCGAGCGTGGCCGCCGCTTCAGTCGCTGCCTGCAGCTCCCGCGCTTCGGTCCGCTGGCCGTAGGAGAAGTGCAGCGCATAGACCTCGAAGTCGCGCGCCGCCAGAGCCGCACACACCGTAGAGTCCATGCCGCCGGAGAGGCAGACGACCGCCTTCTCGCGCAGCGGCCGGCCGCTCGCCTGTGCACTGCTCCCGCCTGTACCTCCTCCGCCGCTTTCCACCGGCACCATCCTAAAGATCGTCCCCGTTGTCGGCCAGGGAGGCGCCGCGCGGCGTGTTCGCCCCGATGGTGGTTTCCGAGTCCTGCAGACCGCCCGCGGGCACGGTGTTCAGCAACTCCCGCGCTGTCTCGGCATCACTCACCCGCACCTGCAGACGGGCACCGCTCATGGGCAGCAGAATGTTCGCCTCCTCGCCAGAGAGGAAAGAGTCGATCCCCGAACCGTCCAGCACGGACTGCGCTACCTGTGCATCGCCCACTTCGGAGTAGCTAGCCACCGTTACAAAATCGTCTTCATCGCGCTCTGCCATGGCGAGTCCCGCTTTCTTTTCCTGCACTTCATTTTTCTATAACGCTTTACAGGAAGCTATGACGCGGCTGGGCCACCTTCGGCTGCACTGCCGGGTCTTGACGTGAGCCGGATCGCTGGCCCGATCGTTGACCGGTACTGAAGCTCATTGCCCTTCAGGTCGATCCCCCCAATCCCGGAGCAGCCGCAACTGCTCTTGCTCAATGCTTCGTCAGGCTCTGGCCTGGGCTGGGCCTGCTGTCCAGATGCCGTCGGATCGCGTACTCCGGTGTGCCGGCGGGCAGGTTCTTGTCGAAAAAGCTTGCGGCCATGGCGACTGTCTTGCGATGAACGGCTTCGCGGTCGGCCCCGGCCGGCTCCGCGCAGAGCTGCGGCACAAACTGCGTGCCTTCCGCCGTACAGGAATCCAGAAAGGTGTAGTGGCCCACGCCCTTCATCACGGCGACCTTCGCCTGCGGCATCCACGCGCCAAACTGCTCGGCGTTCACCTCCGGTGGAGCTACGGTGTCCGCCGCTCCCGCCACCATGGTGATGGGCACGTCCACTGCGGAAAAGCTGGATGCGTGAAACGCCTGGCCAGCCGCGGGTGCCAGCGCGAAGACGGCGCGAATGCGTGCGTCGCGGTAGGACTCGCCGGAGCGCGCCAGAGACTCCGCGCTGGAGAGCTGCACGGCACTGAGAAGTTCTTGAGGAGACAGCGCCCCAGCGAGTGAGGGTGGATGGCAAGTTGGCTGCTCCGGATGTGCAAGGCAGAACTGCACAAAGGCGGGCTGGTCGATGCGCGCACCGGCGAGGGCCAGCACCGTTTCACCGCCGATGGAATAGCCGAGCGCGCCGATGCGGGCCTGGTCAATGCGCGCACCGAAGCGCGGGTCGGCGAGCATGCCGTCCAGCACCTCGGAGATATCGGTGGCGCGCTCCCACCACAGCAGAAAGCCTTCCGGCGTGTAGGGCTCCAGCGCGTTGTTGCCGGGGTGATTCACGGCGACGACCAGGTAGCCGTGGCGCGCCAGCTCCGGTGCCAGCCAGCCGAACTGGTCGGCACTGCCGCCCAGGCCATGACTCATCACGATGAGCGGCAGCTTGCCGGGCGATGTGGCAGCGGCAGCGTTCCGGGCGGCTTTGCCGGCGCGAAAGATGGGCGGCATGCCGGCCGGGGTGAAGCTTTGCGCGGTCTCCGGCGCGCTGGCCACAGCCGGGTACCAGAGGAGGCAGTGCAGCGCCTCGGTTTGCGCTCCGCGCCAGTTCCGGTGGGCTGTGGGATGAAAGGTGATCTCCGTCAGGCCGGCGTGGAAGCTCTCGGCATGCAGGGCCAAACCGAACAGGAACAGGCTCAGCAACTGCCAACATGTGCGCAACCACATATCTCCAGTATAGGAAGCCGTCCTGTCCAGCAGGTGGTCCAGATGGTGTCAAGGCGTGGTTGTTTTCTCACCACTTACGGAAAATATTGCCGTCCGGCACTGCATCGGAAGTTCTGCCGGATCGCGGACATGCACAGGACTACTGCATGCCGCTGTGCCGGCCAAAGCGATAGATCAGGCTCACCGCGGGTTCGCTGGTCACGGTGAAGAATTTGCTCACCGGCACCTGAGAGGTCACGTCGCCGAAGTCGGGGTACTTGTACATCAGGCCGCGATACTCGGCGCGCACACCCAGATGGTAACCGATGCGGTACTCCACGCCGCCGCCAAAGACAAAGGCGGCACGCACGCTGGTGTGGCCCTGAAAGGGTGCGGCGGTGGGCGCAAAGATCACCGCGCCGCCGCCCGCCTCCGCAAAGGGTTGGTACTGCCGGCCGATCTGGGGCCGCTTCACCACGTACATGCCGCTCACCTCATACACGTCAGCGGGCACAGAACCACGCGTGTAGGAGCCACTGGTCACGCCCGTTGCCGGATTGGTCGTACCGTTGTTGCGCTGGTAGTTTTCCGTCAGGCGCGTGTAGCCGAAGTTCACGTTGTAGCCTTCCAGCGGTTTGATCTGGTGGTGAAAACCGGCCAGCAGACCGAGCGTGGGCGTGGTGCCCTGGATGAACTGCGACCCATACTGGTTGGCGGTGCGGGTTGCGGTGAGCTGGGCCGTGGCACCGATGGTCAGGTTCATCTCCGGCACGTGCTCTGAGGGTGCGCGTGTGCCGCGTCCCTGGGCAGCCTGGCTTGTGCCGGTGGCGGAAGCCCGGCCAGCGGAATCATCCAGTGGCATCAGCGAAGCACCTGGTGAGCCGGCCAACCCGGCGACGCTGGAACTCACTTCCTCTCTCACCTGTTCACCGGTCTGCGGACGATCCTGCGCCAGAACCGCCGTGCTGCCAGCCAGGATAGCCATCCACCTGGCGCACCGCATGCCTTTACCGCCAACTCGTCCCATTTGTGTCAAAACAACTCCCCAAACCGCATCATCTGCCGTATCCGCCGTCCGCACTCCACACACGAGCAGCGAGCCTCTTCACGGTTGGGAGTAAGACGGAGGGAGCGGAAAGAGGTGAGAAGCCACGGCGTTCTTTCCAGAGGCGAAAGCCGCGAGACACACATTCCGGCCGCTTAGAGCTTTTCTCGCATAGGTAAATCTCTGTCATTTCGACCGAAGCGAAGTGGAAAACCTGCTGTTTTCACGCTCCAACCGTTCTCACGGCAGATCAGCGCAACTCCACTCAAGCGAGAAACGCTCAGTTGGCCGGGTAAGCGCGCTGCTTCCACACGGCGGGCCGGCCCAGCAGCTTGCGGCCCAGCGCGTACCACTGCAGCACCAGCAGGGTGGCCACGCCGATGGGGTGCAGCGCCGCGCCAATAGGGCGCTGCTGGAAGCGTTTCACCTCCAGCAGCCGGGGCAGATAGCTCAGCACCACCGCTGCCCAGGCCCAGGGCAGCGCTGTGGTCGCCCGCGTGGCTGAGGCAATCACGAGCAGAGGAATGGGCAGGACCTGCCCCAGGCTCAGCAGCAGCGTCATGGGAACGATGCTCCGGGGAGAGCCCAGGCCTTCCGTGGCGTTTTTCGCCAGGCCATTCCAGGTGGAGGCGGCGGAGTGGTACATCCGGCAGGTCGCCAGAGCTGTCAGGTCTGCCAGCCGGGTGTAGCCGCCCGCGGAGCGCAGCAGCCGCGGCAGCAAGAGGCCGTCATGCATGGTTTCGCGGATGGCGGCGTGACCGCCCGCGGCAAAGTAGGCCTCGCGATCCACCATCAGAAACTGTCCGCATCCGGCGGCATACGCGGGGCTTGTACGCAGGCGCATCCGGCGGATCGGTAAAAGGCCGAGCAGGACGAAGTGAATCAACGGCAACAGCAGCCACTCCAGCACGGTGCCCGTTTGTTGCAGGGGAAAGCCGCTGACCAGGGCGGCCTGGCTCTTCGGTTCATCCGGCTGACCGCCGCCGTGCACCAGCAGGGTCGCCATCCTTGCCAGCGCCTCAGGATGCAGACGGACATCCGCATCCAAAAAACAGAGCAGCGGCGTGGCAGCCGCGTGCGCACCCGTGTCACAGGCATGCTGCTTGCCATTCCACCCGAAGGGCAGGGGTGGAGCGTTCAGCAGGCGCAGGCGGGGATCGGCAGCGGCCAGCTCGCGGGCAATCGCCGCGGTGTTGTCAGTGGAGCCGTCATCGATCACAAAGACTTCGAGGTCAATCCCCTGCGAGAGCAGTACGCTGCCGATGCATGCGGCAATGCCTGCTTCCTCATTGCGCGCGGGCACGATCACGCCAACGGCGGGGAGCGAGCCGCCAGCGCTGGGGGGCTGGGCGTATTCGCGCAAATTGGAAAGCGTCAACGCCGCCGGCAAAGCGGCGCAACAGGTACTCACGAAGGAAAGGAAGAGAAGCATTGTCTTTAGTTAATTGTCGCTCACGGGAAAGGGCGACAAATGGCAGACAAAGCCGCACAGCCAGGAGCGGCGCGGCAACAGCGGGCCACGCGCCAGGGCCCTTGACGGGCCCCGGAACCCAACCCGTTTGGTCGGGGGCAGGAGGTGCTCAGTCGTTCTGGTAAGTGTCCGGAAGGTGTGGTGCCGTCGTCGCGGCCCATCTTGTTTTCCTAAGTCTGATGGAAATCCCTGCTGCCAGGAAAGGAACAGCCGCGGACTTCACGAACAGGAGTAACCACTTCCAGCAAACGCCGGTGCTATTGCCGTGGAGATGGAGGCAACTTCCGTCCGGAATGCGACTCATGATCCTGGTTTCCCACAGATTCGCCGTGCAGTGCCCGTTGCAGGCGCTGCCAGTTGCCGTACAAGCCGGCGGTGCCGCGCCGGCCCTGCAGCACGGTCTTGAACCTGCCCGCATCCCGGGTCATCGCCAGCGCCGCCAGCTCTTTCTGTGTCTGGGCGAGCCGCTCTTCCAGCAGGGCGGACCACCGCTCGGTGGCGGTCTGCGAATTATCCGCGGCAGCTGATGCCTGCTCCGGACCGGTTGCGGCCGGGCTATGACTCACCACGCCGGCAACAGGCCGTTCCCCCACCAGGATGGGTTGGCCGATGCAGGCCAGCGCTTCTGGCAGCCGCTGATCCCAAAAGGTGTACTCCAGCGCCAGGGGAACCGCGGCAACCCGCCGGCCCGCTCGCTCAAAGCGCGCCAGCAGCGCGGCGACACCGGGCTTTAACGCCGGTGGTTGCACGCGTATGTCCGTAAAGCTGCCCTGTGCCGTGACGCCCAGAACGTCTCCGCGCGAAAGGACCGTTTCCGCCGCGCGCAGAAACTGCGCGGCACCCCTGGGCGTGTCCACTTCCACCGGAAAGATACCGAGCCGCGAAAGAACACCGTAACGCCGCAGCGACGCCGACTCCATGGGCGCATAGAACCGGCGCTTGCCGATCACATGCGGTGCCAGCACAAAGGCAGTGAGCGGATCCCACCAGGAGGGATGGTTTGCATACACGATGAGCGGTATTGCCGCGTCCACGGCGGCCATGCGCTCCAGATGAGCGGCACGCAACGCACGGAAGGCCCCGCGCAGACGCCGCCGGGCAATAAAGCGGCGAAAGGCAAAGACCAGCAACGGATTGGTTGGGCGCAGTTCGCGCACCGGATTCCGTGCCGGCTTGCCTTCCTGCCTGGCTCCGTTCCGCGGATAGGTGCTGTCCTGCATCGTCTGAGGGATGCTAGCAGGTGCGGTGAGGCGTACTGAACGATGAACGGTGTCATCTTTCGTCGCGTGAAGGCATCCCGCCTGCCGCCACTTTGAATCGGATGCTCACACAACGCCAGAATACGACAGGAGAGAACGAGTGGCGAAGGGTTTGCGGCTTTCCGAGAAGTGGTTCCAATGGGGGCTCTGGCTGATCGCCATCCTGTTTGCGGGTTTCCTGATCGGCCTGGGCAGCCTGGTGGTGGGCGACCTGCCCAAGGCAGAAAAGCCCGTGGATGCCGAGCAGTTTATGGATCAGGCGAAGCTGCGGCCACTGCGCGCCGACATCAAAGAGAACGACCGCAAGCTCAGCGATGCCGTGGACGCCGAAGAACGTGCCGCGTTGGAAGCCGAGCATGCCAAGGCCGCGACCCAGAGCGAACGCGAAGGCTTCAATGCTTGGATTGCCACGCGCACCGCGACGCAGCAGAGCAGCCAGAATCCTGAGGTGTTGGCACGCACGCAAAAGCTGGACAGCCTGCGCCTGGTGCAACGCAACGCCGAAATCAAGGTCGAAAGTCTGCAAACACAATTGAACGATATGCGGGCGCAAAGCGGCACGCTGCACACCAACGAGCAAGACCTGGAGGATGCCGGACAGAGCGGATACCGCAAGGCTGTCAACCGGAATGAGTTGAAGGTCTTTCTGCTGCGGCTGGCACTCACGCTGCCGCTGCTGCTGCTGGCGGTGTACCTGTTTCTCAAACGCCGGAAGAGCCAGCGCTGGCCGTTTGTCTGGGGCTTTATCTTCTTTGCGCTGTTTACCTTCTTCTTTGAACTGGTGCCCTACCTGCCGAGCTATGGCGGCTATTTCCGCTACATCGTCGGCATCGCGTTGACGGTATGGGCAGGAAATTACGCGATCGGTGCCTTGCGCAAATACCTGGACACACAAAAAGCGGCGGAGCAGCGGCCGGAGGAGGAGCGCCGCAAAGATCTTGGGTATGAGATGGCGCAGATGCGGCTCTCCCGGCGCATCTGCCCCGCTTGCGAGCGGCCCCTCGATGTTGCCGATCCGTCGGCAAATTTCTGCATGCACTGCGGCCTGCTCGTCTTTGACGATTGTCCGCGCTGCCACACGCGGCAGACTTCGTTTTCGCATTTTTGCCGCGCGTGCGGCTTGATCAAGTACCAAGCACCGCCCGAGGAGCGAATGCCGCCCCCGCCCCTGGCAGCCGCGGGTCCGGTGTAGCCGCCCAGTGGGTCAGAACGATGCCGCGTCAACATATCCTTCGTCCGGCTTGCCGGATCCCAGAGGCGCCGAGGCATCCTGAACCACGGAGCCAGTTGACGCCCTATGCAGAACCGCCTCGTTTTTGCATCGTCATCCTCGTCGGCTTGCACGCGGACGGGATGTGAACTTTCCTGCAGACACCCAGTCCCAACACCACACCGCGGGAGCAACGCGAGAAACTTTACAGCGAGTTTCGCTCCCTCAATGACGACTTCAACCAGCTGATCAGCATGTACAGCGAGCAAATCCAGACCCCGGAAGCCAGTGGTGGTGCCGCCACCATCCGGCCAGCAGGTGCCGGCCGTTAACGTAAGTTTTTCGCAGCTTCAGGGTCATCGATCTCCGCCGACCCTGCGTCGATCCGGACAATTTGCGGAAAATGGCGCACTTGCAACAGCCCGCGCCACGGAAACCGGCGTAATGTGTGGTGCAGAGGATTCCCCACGATGAAGAGACGAGATTTTCTTCGACGGTCGGCGGGCGCACTGGCCGCCGCTCTTGTTCCCGGCTCCCTTGCCCATGCCGCTCTGGTGGATCCGGAACCGCTTGCCGGCAAAGTACGAGCGCAGGACGAGATCGTTCTGGGCAAAACTGGCATCCGCACCAGCCGGCTTGCCATGGGCACGGGCACCATTGGCTACGGCGGCGGATCGAACCAGACCCGGCTCGGCGACTCGCCCTTCACCAAACTGCTGTTAAATGGCTATCACGAGAACGGCCTGCGCTTTTTTGACGCGGCCGACTCGTACGGCAGCCATCCTTATGTGAAAGAAGCGATTCATCAGTTGCCGCGCGACAAAGTCACCGTGCTGACCAAGACGGACACGCGCGACCCCGCCGGCGTCCGTGCCGACCTGGACCGCTTCCGCCGTGAGCTCGGCGTGGAGCAGATCGACATCGTGCTCATCCATTGCGTGACGGAGCATGACTGGACGACGCGCTATCGCGGCGTGATGGATGTGCTTTCCGAGGCCAAGCAGAAGGGCGTCATCCGCGCGCACGGCGTTTCCTGCCATAGCCTTTCGGCGCTGAAGGCCGCGGCGGCGTCGCCCTGGGTCGAGGTCGACCTGGTCCGGCTGAACCCGATCGGCTCGCACATGGACGCCGGCCCGGAGACGGTGATCCCAATCATCCAGCAGATGCGGGCGCAGGGCAAAGGCATCGTGGGCATGAAGATTCTGGGGCAGGGCGACCTGCGCGACCGCCCGTCGGAGGCGATCCGCTACGCGCTGAAGAGCGGCGTGCTGGATGCCATGACCATCGGCGCGGAGTCGCAGCGGGAGCAGGATCTGCTGGTGCGGCATGTGGCCGCCGCGTAGTCTGGCCTGCGAACGACATTCCCCTGCCGAGATGTGGCACTTGGCCGTTTCGCTAGACTGAGGTGATGAGTACGATCAAAGCGGTCCGCGGCACGCGCGACCTGTTGCCGCCGGAAACCGCGCTGTGGAACCGCGTGGAGCGCAGTGCCCGCGAGGTATTTGCGCGTTACAACTTTGGCGAGATCCGCACGCCGGTGCTGGAGGCGACGGAGCTGTTTGCGCGGGGCGTGGGTGAAGAGACCGACATCGTGAGCAAGGAGATGTACACGTGGGAGGATCGCGCCCGCGCCGCCAGCGAAAAGGCGCAATCGCTCACGCTGCGGCCGGAGAACACGGCCGGCGTCGTCCGCGCCTACATCGAGCACAAACTGGGCGACACCGGCCAGCTCCAGAAGCTGTATTACATGGGCCCGCAGTTCCGGCGGGAGCGCCCGCAGAAGGGCCGCTACCGACAGTTCTTCCAGATCGGCGCGGAGGTGATTGGGCCGCCAAGTTCCGGCTCCGAATCGCCGCTGCGCGATGCCGAGGTGCTGGAAATGCTGGCGGCGCTGCTGGATGCGCTTGAAATCCCACGCGCCAGCGCCGCCAATGAATGGAAGGGATGGAAGCTGCTGCTGAACTCCGTGGGCAGCGCGACGGACCGGCCGCGCTACGTCGCGGCACTCCGCGAAGCCCTGCAACCGGTGAAGGACCGCATGTGCCCGGAGAACCAGCGCCGCGCCGAGACCAATCCGCTGCGCGTGCTGGACAGCAAGGACGAGGCCGACCAGGAGATCATCGACGCGCTGCCCAAGATCGCCGACTATCTGGACGAAAGCTCAAAGCAGCATTTTGCCGAGGTGCTTGCCGCGCTGGACGCGTGCGCCGTGCCGTACACGGTGAACCCGCGGCTGGTGCGCGGCCTGGACTACTACACGCGCACCACCTTTGAGTTCACGGTGGACCTGGGCCTGGGCACGCAAAACGCCCTGCTGGGCGGCGGCCGTTATGACGGCCTTTCAGAGATGCTGGGCGGCCCGCGCGCGCCCGGCATCGGCTTTGCCATCGGGGAGGACCGGCTGATCTTGACGCTGCAGGCGCTGGAAGAAGCGGAGGCGGCCGGCAGCGGTGCGATCGCCGCCGGACCCAAGCTCGACGCCTACGTTGCGCCGCTCAGCCCGGCGCAGAACGCCGCCGCACTGGCCTTGGCACGCCAGTTGCGCGCGGCCGGTCTGCGGGTGGAGGTGGGCGATGGCAGCTTCCGGCTGAAGAAGAGTTTCGAGGCGGCCGAGCGCGTGGCCCGGCACATCGTGATCCTGGGTGAGGACGAAGTCACTCAGCAGATGGCAACCGTGAAAACCTTTGCGGCAAATGAGCAGCGCAAGGTGAGCTTCAGCGGCCTGCGGGCGAGCCTGGAAGCATAACGCGATTCGAACGAAGCGTGAAGGCACCTGCGCTCATTACAGAGCGTTTCTCGCTTGAGTGTCGTTGCGCT
>CAXTPQ010000012.1:13428-69445 GCA_964246215.1 uncultured Terriglobus sp.
CGTGAAGGCACCTGCGCTCATTACAGAGCGTTTCTCGCTTGAGTGTCGTTGCGCTCATCTGCCTTGAGAAAGATTTGAGCCGGGAAGAAAGGAGGTTTCTCCACTTCGCTTCGCTTCGGTCGAAATAACAGAAATCTACGTATGCGAGAAATGCCCCAGGGAGCGGGCTATACTTTCGCATGGATTTCCGGATTGAGCCGCGATCAGAGAAGAGCGCAGCCCCGGCGAGGTTCTCCAGGAGAATGCCCTCGACGCGTGTCTACAGAGTGGTTACACTTTGGTGATGACGGGCCCTGCCAAATCCAAAACAAATGCTCCCAAGCCGCTTGGCGTACGCGCCACCCCGGATCAGCGCCGCATTTTGAAGGAGGCGGCTGGACGGGAACACCGTTCTGTCAGCAGCTTTGTTTTGCAGGCTGCCCTTACAGCCGCGCAAATGGATCGACCTCTCCAGCGTCGCAGCCCTGACGAGGTTCGATCGATTCTCGATGCATTTCGCAAAGAGGTGCATGCGGCCAATCCGACCGGACGCGACTTGGTAGCAGAGCTGATTGCGGAGCGGCGAGCCGAAGCAGCTCGTGAATAGAGCTGTCCTGGATGCTTCTGTTCTTTTGGCGGCCGCTCAGAACGAACCGGCAGATCTAAACGTCATCTCCGGCGCGGTGCTGAGCACGGTCAATCTGGCCGAAGTGCTTACAAAGGTGGGGGATTTGGGGCCAGCTGTGCAAAATCGTTTGCACGCTGTGCTGAGTCTGCTGGACCGCACTGAACCGTTCACACAGCAGCAGGCACGAACTGCGGCTCAGCTACGACCGCTCACGCGAAGTGCAGGACTCTCGCTCGGAGACCGGGCATGTCTGGCACTTGCCCTGGAACTGGATTTTGACGTCTACACAACGGACCGGGTATGGGCAACTCTCAGACTTCCCTGCCGAGTTCATCTCATCCGCTAGGAGCGACGCTTTAACGCATCGCCGTCAGAGCGAACTTTCCGCCTTGCGGATCGATGGCTTGCACAATCCATCCGCCGCCGGGCACCTGTGCCGGGCCGTACGTGATCTCCCCTCCGTTGCCTTTTACACGTTCCGCCGCTGCGTTGATGCTGTCCACCACAAAGTAGTAGAGCCAGGCCGGCCGGAAGCCTTCCGGGCGCATCGCCGGCGGCACGGTCATCATGCCGCCGCCCGCTTCGCCCGCGCTGAAGGTCTGGTAAGTGCCCATCGGCCCCATGTCGACCGCCACATCTTTGCGCCAGCCATAGCGCTTGCTGTAGAACTCCCACGCGCCCGCCCAATCCGTGGTGCCCAGTTCATGCCAGCCCACGCTGCCCGGCGTGGGCGGTGCAAGCCTGGGCGGAGCCGCTGCCTGATTTGGCTGGAAGAGCAGATAGCCGGCACCCTGCGGGTCGTGCACCACGGCAAAGCGGCCCACGCCGGGGATCTCCGACGGCGGCCGGAGTACGCCACCGCCATCGGCCTGCACCGCGGCCGCTTCCGCATCCACGTCGGCGGTGTGGATGTGCGCCATCCAGCCGGCCGGGAAGGACTCGCCCACGGAGGCCCAGCTCATCATGCCGCCCACGTCGATGCCTTCATTGCCGAAGATCTCATACCGGGGCCCGCCCATGCCGGCCTCGTGAATCTTCCAGCCCACCACGGCGCTGTAAAACGCCTTTGCCGCGTCCAAGTCGGTGGTCATCAGCTCATACCAGACGAAACTGCTTGGGTGAGTTGCCAGTGTCTCGTTCATGGGGTCTTCGCTCCGTCTCTCGGTTCAGTGAAGTGCTCTACAGCGCACCAACCTAGAACATGCCGTCGCGGGTGTCTACAGGAAAAATGAGGCAACAGGATGCTGATGGAACGCAGCCTGTATTCGAAGTGAAGCGCAGGCACAAAGGAGCGGGGACCGGTGTCTATCCCACAACAGGCACCCGTCTGACTCCGATGCACACCACTCGACGTTCCTTCGCTCTGCAACTGGGCAGTGCGCTGCTCGCCGGCACCACTCCGCAGATGGCTGCGCCCAAACTCTTGGAAGCGGCGCGCGCCCAAATCGGCGTGACCACCGGCTACGATCCGGCCTACATCCGCATCGCCTTTCCGCTCGGTGATGTGCCGCGCTCCACCGGCATCTGCGCGGATGTCATCGTGCGTGCGTGCCGCGACGCGCTTGGACTGGACCTGCAGGCGCTGGTGCACGCCGACATGGCGAAGAACTTTCGCGCGTATCCGCACAGCTGGGGCGCGGCGCACCCGGACACCAACATCGATCATCGCCGCGTGCTGAACCTGCAGACCTTCTGGACGCGGCAGCAGGCGCGCGCATGGGCCGGCAGCCTGGGCGGTTTCAACGCCGGTGATGATTTCGGCCCGGGCATGCGGCCCGGCGACTTTGTCACTTGGCTGATCGGCGGTTCGCTGCCCCATGTGGGCGTCGTTGCGGAAGCCACACCCGGACGCGCCAGCGTGGTCCACAACATCGGCCGCGGCGCGGAGGAAACGGAACTTGCGGCCTTTCATGCGCACCGGGCCATGGGCCGGTATCGCTGGCCGGTGTGAGTCTGGTGCTGAAGCCTTTTATGCCATGTGGCGTACAATCGACGACAGGTGGCGTCATGACTGTGACAACGATTGCGGATGTGCTGGGCGGGCGCAAATCCCTCCATTCCCGTGTGATAAACGAGCCGGAGTTGCGGGAGTTGACCCGCAAAGGTCTGCCGTTCAGTGCGGTGGCCAGTCTGGCTCGTGAACTCGACATGCCAGACCAGGAAGTGGCGCGCGCCGCCGGTATTTCCAGCCGGACCTTCAGCCGGCGGCGCAGTCATGAATCCCGCCTGTCACAAGCGGAGTCCGACCGCCTGGTAGAGATTGCACGGACACTGGCCTATGCCGCGGAGGTGTTGGGCAGCACCAAAGCCGCGCGCGGATGGATGCAGCATCCCATCCCAGCGCTGAATGGAGAAATCCCGCTCAACCTGATGGACACCAGCACGGGCGTGCGGGAAGTAACAACGATTTTGGGCCGCATCGAGTACGGCATTTTCAGCTGATGCAGCTTTGGCGCATTTGCAAGAACTCCTACGCGGCCACCGCGTTCTCAGGCAACGGCAGCTTGCTGGTGCCGGGACGATGGCACGACGGGGCACGCATGGTGTACACGGCGACTTCCATCGCGCTCGCTTCCGTAGAGGTCTTCGTGAACATCAACAGATTTGCTGAACCGCTCGACCTGGTTTTGATGGAAGCCAATTTGCCTGTCCACCTGCTGCCAGAGGAGTTGCAGGACGGCACACTCCCCTCCGCGTGGCGGGAAGAGATCAAGCTCACTCAGGCAATCGGCATGGAGTGGTTTGCCAGCCGGCGCAGCGTGGCTCTGCGGGTCCCCTCCGCCGCCGTGATGGGTGACTGGAACGTGCTGCTGAATCCCGAGCACCCTGACTTCGCCCAGATCACCATGGCAAATCCGCAGCCGTTTCGCTTCGACACGCGGATGTTCCGCGATGCGTAGCTCGCTGCTGGCGCTTGCGGTGGCCGCCTTCGGTATCGGCACAACGGAGTTCATCATTCTTGGCCTTCTGCCGGACCTGGCGCATGATTTTCATGTGTCGATTCCGCGCGCGGGCACGCTGGTGACGGCCTATGCGCTGAGCGTGACGCTGGGTTCGCCGTGGATCGCGCTGCTGGTTTCGCGATGGGAACGCAAGCGCGCCCTGCTCTTTCTAATGGGCATGTTTTTGGTGGGCAATGCGCTGTGCGCGGCCGCACCGAATTATCCGCTCCTGATGATTGCCCGCGTGCTCACGGCGTTGAGCCATGGCGCCTTCTTCGGCATCGGCAGCATTGTGGCGGCAAGCGTGGTGCCGCCGGAGCAGCGCACCCGCGCCATTGCGCTGATGTTCACCGGGCTCACGCTGGCCAACGTGCTGGGCGTGCCCGCGGGCACGGCGCTGGGCCAGCACTTCGGCTGGCGCTCGGCTTTTGTGGCGCTGCTGCCCATTGGTCTGCTGGCAATAGCCCTGCTGTGGCGCTACGTGCCGCGGCAGCAGCCGGAGCCCATCGCGCTGCGCAGTGAGTTCCGCGCGGTGCTGCGGCCGGGTGTGCAGCTGGTGCTCACCATCAGCACGCTCTCCAGCGTGGCCATGTTCTGCGTGCTTACCTACATCACACCCATTCTTGAGACTGTGACGCACCTCTCGCCGCACGCGGTCACGTGGGTGCTGGTGGGCTTTGGCGTCTCCATTACGGTGGGCAATCTGATCGGCGCGCACTTTGCCGACTGGCGGCAGATTCCCACGCTCTTCGCCGGCTACGGAGCGCTCCTGCTCGTCTTTCTGGCACTGCCCTTTGCGGAGGGCCGGCTCTTGCCCGCGGTCGTAATGGTGTGCGTCTTCGGCGCGGTGAACTTCGCCGCCGGCTCACCGCTGCAGGCGCGCATCGTGGAGCAGGCGAAGGGCGCGCCAAATCTCGCGTCCACGCTGAACCAGGGCGCGTTCAACCTGGGCAACGCCATAGGTGCCAGCCTGGGCGGGCTTGTGCTGACGGCCGGCTACGGTTACCGCCAACTGAGTTTTGCGAGTGCTGCCGTGACCTCTGTGACGCTGCTAGTGGTTCTTGTCACGGCACGGGTGGAGCGGTATGAGCAGTCGAGCCAAGGCCTGTCTGGAGCTGGATGACCCGCGCTCACTCGAGTGTGTATGAACCACATACGATTCCCCGGCGCAAGCTGACAGAGCCACTCATTGCAGCAAGCCATCGCAGACGAAGCTGTAGCAGATTCGTGCTCAGAAGGAAGTAAGTCCGCTGCGAAGGGTGTGCTCCTGAATAGCCGACTGAATTTCAAGCGCGAGACTTAGAGCGCTGCGGCCATCGGTTGCGCTCACCCATGGCGTTTCGCGCGTTTGTACCGCATGGAGAAACGATTCGATCTCCAGCCGAAGCGGCTCGCCTGCTTCCGTGGGCACCTTGCGCAGGGAGAGGCCGGGTGACGGGTGGGCCGGAGCACCTTTGTGACCTTGAGCCGCGTGAGCAAAGACGGCTTCCAGCTGCGCCGGCGTGAGCGATGCGGCAGCCGTGACGTCGATCATGAGCAGATCCTGCCGGGCAAAGTCGAGCGACAGGTACTGGTGCGGCTGGAAGAAGCGCAGCTTGCGCACGCGCTCCGTGGAGACGCGTGATGCCGTGAAGTTGGCCACGGCACCGGATTCAAACTCGACGCGCACATTGGCGATATCGACCTTGCGCGAAAGCACCGGCAAGCCCACCGCACGGACCTCGCGCACGGGCGAGTTTGCCAGCGTGAGCACGATGTCCAGATCGTGAATCATCAGGTCCAGCACCACATCCACGTCCAGCGAGCGCGGCGTAAAAATGCTGAGCCGGTGCGCCTCAAAAAACATGGGCCGGTTCAACAGCGGCAGCGCTGCCGTGACAGCAGGGTTGAAGCGCTCCAGATGCCCAATCTGCACAATGCGGCCATGCTGCCGTGCGGCTGCGATGATCTGATCGGCTTCGGCGAGTGTGGGTGCGATCGGCTTTTCAACGAGCAGGTCTACCCCGGCCGCCAGCATGGGCAGCGAAGCGGAAGTGTGCTGCAAAGTGGGCGTGGCGACACTGGCCGCGTCAACCGAAAGACCGCTCTCAATCAGTTCCTGCACGCTTGCGAAAACGGCAATGGAGTACTCCGCCGCCACGCCCCCACGCATCTCCGGATTCGGATCGACGGCGGCTACAAGGCGTACGGGCACGCCCTCATTTTCCAGCGCACGATAGACCCGGAGATGATTGCGGCCGAAAGCTCCGGCACCGATCACAGCGATGTTCAAGACTGCCTCAACCTACGCCGGCGACTACGAACGGCGGTCATTGCTTACAGACAAATCGCGCAAGATTTGCGGGCAAGCATCTCGGCGATTTCAGTGTGCCGGGACACAGCCTGCGTTTGCCCTGTCAAAGGATTCGTCCACATAGAGTGCAACGCACGTTCCCGTTTAAGAAAGCAGCCGTGGAAGCGCAGCAGACGAAGCAACGCCTCCCGCTTCACCCGACCTGCACCACATCGCGAATGGCATTGGGAGGCCCACCTCGCATGCATCTTCAAGCCTGTCCTGAAGAACGAGGCGAGATGGCGGCTGCCAGATCGGAACGGCATTCGTCAATGGTCCGGCCCTGCCCGTTCGCACCCGGAATCTCTGGCGACCAGCCAACATACCAATCACCGTCTTTTTCAAAGACTGCGTTGAATTCGTGCCGCATGGGCTGCCTCTTCCTTGAACTAAAGCTTGCTTTCGACGGCCTTGCGGCAGCGGCTGTAGAGTTCCAGCAACTGCGTGACCTGATCGTCAGGCTTGGTGGCGCTGGCCGGGCCAAAACCCGCGGTGGTGCCCGTGGCCTTTACCACGTTAGTGCTGCCGGCGATGAACTTCAAAAGGTCGAGTGCGATGTCTTCGGTGCGCCGCGCGGTGCTGGGAGCTGCTGCTGTGTCCATGATGTCCTCACCTTTGAGCATATGCAGTGCGGTGCGCGCGGGCAAGCCAACTCTGCCCGGTGACATTCAAGTGTATGGCTGGTCAATGCGAGGAGTCAGACACGAGCTTTCCAGTACGATGCTGTCGGCAAGCTGATCACCGCCAGCAACCCGGAAACAGGCACCATCTGTTACGGAGCCTCCGGCAATAAGAGCTGCGTCGGCGGGTATGACGCAAACGGGAACCTGCTCGCCAAGACCGATGCGTGTTCCGTCACAACGTAGTACGACTACAATGCCACTGAACCGCCTCATCCGCACTTCAGGTGGCTTGCTGCTCATCCCCTTCAACGCGGGCAACGATGCCTACACCTTCGCCGATACCACCGGATCGGTGCAGCAACGCGTCGTGGACCTTGGCCCGAGCGTCGGCAAGACCATCAACGGCTTCTGGCCCATCACGACGTCCAGTGGCTCCGGCACGTCAGACATGTTTCTGTCCAATGCCTCCATCGTGAGCAGTAATGGAACGGCCACGCCCATCTTCAATGGCCAGGCGGTCGACGATCACGGCCCACTGGACAGCTGCACCGGCGCCAACGACGGCCTGCTCGTTCAACAGAGCTCCACTCCCACCACCACGTTCTACGTTGCCGATCAAGTCGGAACCGCGCAAATGGAGTTCTCCGCCACCGGCACGCCGCTCTGGCGTGGCGACTTCGCCCCCTTCGGCCAGGAACTGGACGCCGTGCCCTACTACTTCTCCAACGGCGCAACCAACGGCACGGACAACCGCTACAGATTCACCGGCAAAGAACGAGATTTCGAGTCGGGCCTTGACTACTTCGGGGCCCGCTACTACGGATCCAGCATGGGACGGTTCATGAGTCCCGATCCAAGCGGCCTGTTGGCTCAAAATCCGGCAGACCCGCAGAGCTGGAACCTGTACGCTTATGCTCGGAACAGTCCGCTGAGCAATATCGACCCAACCGGCCTCGACTGCGTGTACGCGAACGATGCTGGAAACGATGTCGAATCTATCGACCACAGCAGCAACTCCGGCGAGTGTGGGCAGAATGGCGGAAGCTGGGCACCCGGCTATGTGAATGAGAGCTGGGCGCACTTCAACAACACCACCAATATGTTCCAAGTGGGTTCAATCAACGGCACGGGAAGCAGCGCCACGGTCGATTACACGATGTTCGGGGCGGGCGCAACGACCCAGTTCAATGGCGATGAAACTGCCTGCACCAGTGGATGTGCTGGGTTTTCGTACGCGAATGCTGACTGGCTTTCAGGCCAGCTTGTAGGCAACAGCGTCTCGGGAGGCTTGGGCGGATATATCCAGTTCTTAGCTGGCCGAGAGGAACCGCTTCACGGCGGCATGCTAAACAAGCTTGTTAGCGGTCCTCTTGATCCCTCTCAGGACAACTGGGCTGGACCGGGTGGAATGGGGCCGCCGGCAGGTCAGGGCGACTGGGCGGCATCCGTCCACGATTACAACTTCAACACCAACGGCATCACGATCCAGAACACTGGTCACTACTTCGGCCTGCACGTATCTCCTGAAACGGCGAAGGCTCTGATTCAGAGCAATAACCAGTTGATCCGAAATGCTGGCGGAGTTCAGGGAGCCAAGATGGGGCTGTTCTTCGGAGCCGTCAACGCGTTCCAGTGGTACGCAAGCAGTTGGAAGTAGGAGCATGGATCGTGAAATGTTGGGCTAAGATCGCTGTGCTTCTGCTCTCTGTTGCTGCCCTCAAGGGTGGCGCTCAGTTAGCCCCGGATAGTCGCCCGCAGGAAACTCCTGCGGGCGGCGTCTGGACTGATCCATCCACTGGCCTGATGTGGGCTGGAAGGGATAACGGTCGAGATGTGACCTGGAAGAAGGCGGTTAATTACTGCCGCGATCTCCGACTGACTGGGTACTCCGACTGGCGGCTGGCGTCTCTCGAAGAGCTGAAAGGCATCTACGATAAGGACGCCAACGCTTCCGGACTTATGGGACCTTCCGGCAAAGGAACCGCTGCCAAATGGCATGTAAAAGGCAATCTGTACCTAACCGGCAATCAATGGAGCAGCAGCCAGCAGAATGATGATCGTGGCCACCCTTCGGGCTGGGCGTGGCGCTTCGACTTCAACGAAGGACGATCGTTCGACGGCGATGAGGTCACGTTCTACACGAACAAACGCGCCCTCTGTGTGCGTGGTTCCCAGAAATAGAATCTATAGGCCGTCTCTTCGGAAGCGGCCTTGCTGCGTCTGGAGCTTTAATCCGAGAGCCGTGGCGACCGACAGGGTAAATAGGTGGACAGCAGGGTAAATAGGTGGACAGCATACATATTTCCTGAGTACTGAAGCTGCCCCTGTCAAGCCAGCCTTCCGCGAACTGCTTCATTCCATTGCAGATACGCTTGGCACGATCCCCCTCCTCGGCTTGTTAAAATAGAAGAAGACAACAAACAAAAGCGTCAGCCCACCCAGGCTGGCGCTTTTGCCTTGCAAGCCCATCGCAACTCCTTCCAATCGAGGAACTTAGCCACAAGCCTCATCAAATGAAGATCTTGCACGGCGGCCCCAATGGAATCAGGAACTTAGCTCATGGGGGAGCGGTAGGAGGAGGCCCGCAGCCACTCCACCGACCGCCGCAGGCCCTCTTCCAGCCCGACCGCTGGCGCAAACCCAAAATCTGCGCGCGCCTTGTCCGCCGGAAACTCCTGGCTGCGGCCCAGCAGATACACCGCGTGCCGCGTCAGCAGCGGCTTGCCGGGCACGCGCAGGTACTTGTGCGGCGCTTCCATCGCCGCCGCGATCCGCATCGCGGTCTGAAAAGAAAGATCGACCCAAGGCGGCTTGGTTCCCAGCATCTCCGCGAACGTGGCCAGGTATTGCCGCCACGTCACGCCCGCGCCCTCGACCAGGTTATAGGCTTCTCCAATGGCGCTTGAACTCAAAGCGGCATCAATCATTGCCTGCGCCACATCATCCACGTAGACAAACCCGCCAGCGGCCGTTCCTCCGTCGATCACGGCCATCAGCCGCTGGCGCAGCAGCGCAGCCATGTCGATGGTAAAGTCCTTGCCGCGCGGGCCGTAAATGGTTCCGGGCCTCATCACCGTCACGGGCAAGCCGTGCGCTTGCATGGCTTCCCACACGGCGCGCTCGCCCTGCACCTTGGTCCGGTTATACGGCAGAGCGGTCTCAACCAGCGGGCCGTCCTCGCCGCACGGTGTGTCCGGATAGCCGTACACATCCGTCGTGCTCACGTGTACGAAACGCTCCAACCCGCGCACGCTTCGCGCTGCGATCAGCAGGTTCTGCGTGCCGGTGACATTTGCCGCGATGTAGGTCTCCAACGGAGCCCAATCGGTCGAGCACGCCGCGCAGTGGAAAAGATGCGTCGCGCCCACAACCGCCGCAAGCAGTGAAGCTGCATCGCGCAAGTCGCCCTGCACCACGCGGATGGGCAGCCCCTGCAGATGGCGCAGGTCTGAGCTGCTCCGGGCGACAATCGCCACTTCATCGCCACGCTCCGCCAGCATCTGGGCAAGCCGGCCGCCCAGAAAGCCGCTGGCACCGGTGACAACGGCCCTCACAAAGTCAGTTCTGCTGCTGCATCTGGCGAAAGACGTCCAGCACAAACGACAGCTGATCGAGCGTGTGCGCCGCTGTCACACAGAGCCGCAGCCGGGCCTGGCCCTGAGCCACCGCCGGGAACATCACCGGCGCGGCAATGATGCCGAAGTCCCGCAGCTTGCGCGCAAACAGCGCCGTGGTCGCTTCTTCCTTGAGGATGACGGGGATCACGGCCGTCTCCGACAGGCCCGTGTCGTAACCGAGCTCCTGCAGGCCGGCGCGAAGATAGTCGCCGTTCCGCTTGATCAGCCCGACCCGCTCCGGCTCCTCCCGCAAAATCGCAAGCCCTGTCCGGATGGCCGCGACCGAAGAAGGCGCCATGGCTGCCGAAAAGATGTACGGCGAAGAAGCATGCTGCAGGAAGATCGCAACCTCCTGCGAAACCGCGACAAAGCCGCCGCTGGAAGGGATGGACTTGGCCAGCGAGCCCGTCCAGATATCCACGTCCTCCGTCGCAATGCCGAAGTGCTCGTCCGTGCCGCGGCCCGTGGCCCCCAGCACGCCGGACGCATGCGCCTCGTCCATTAGCAGAAAGCAGCCAAATTCCTTCTTGAGCGCAATGAGTTCGGGCAGACAACAAATGTCGCCGTCCATCGAGAAGACGCCGTCGGAAACCAGCACCGTCCGGTTCGCAGTTGTGGGCTTCTGCAACTCCTCCCGGGCAGACTGCGGATCGTTATGGCGGAAGCGCTGCAACTGCACGCCGGCCATGCGGCACGCGTCCAGCAGGCTGCGGTGGCACAACTCATCGATGATGATGCGGTCAGAAGGGCCAAACAACCCGTAGATGACGGCGAGATTTGCCATATAGCCGGAGCTGACGGTCAGGGTATCTTCCGTGCCCTTGAACGCGGCCAATTCCATTTCCATGCGGCGATGCACGTCCAGCGTGCCGGTCAACAGCCGCGCGCCACTGGTGCTGGTGCCGTACTGATGAATGGCCGCCGTGGCTGCCCGGTCAATCCGCGAGTCGCCAATCAGGCCGAGATAGTCATAGGACGACATCATCAGCATCTGGTGGCCGTCGGCGGTTACGCATGGGCCGGCCTTCGCCTCCAGCGGCATGTGAAAGGGGTACGCATCCGACGCAACGGCAAGCGCCGTGCCTTCGAAAATCCGCCGGGCGCGAGTATCCAGCAAGCCCGTCTTCTTGAAGTTCCAGGTCTTCTGCGTGGCGAAATAACCGCCAAACATCTCTCCAGAAGACGACGGAAAGTCGCTTCCCACTGCCTGCCGACCATTCTCATCCGCTACCAGAAGCGCCATATATGAATCTGATGCTAGTTCATCGTGTGCCGAAACGTCATACAAACAGCGCCGCATTGTTCATGGAACAGGCGCGGCCGCGCACATGACAGGACGTCCGGCCACCCTTGCGGACTGAATCGAGACAATACGCGTTGTCTTGGAACGTTATGCGCCACTATGAGGGTTGCGAAGAATGTGTATGGAACTCAGCAAGGTCAACGAGGAAGCCGTTCTTTGAAAAAACACTCCGATGAGTACTCTGCCAGTTGCTCCCCTTTATGACACGCGCCTAGGCGGGAAGAACGGCAGCCTTCTGCAACATCAGGAAGCAGCGGCAACTCTTATGGCCGTAAGCACCCGGGCGAGCGACACCGCGACAAAGACGATGGCCAGAAATGTGCGCCGGCTGTAGAAGCCGCTCCAGCAAGCTTGGATGGAAGGAATGGTAGGCACGTCCGGATTCGAACCGGAGACCTCTACCGTGTCAAGGTAGCGCTCTAACCAACTGAGCTACGCGCCTGCGTGATGCTGCTGCACAACCTTCTTGCAGCGGGGTGTGCGTTGTGCCGCCTGCAAGGAGCTGATCGCACACTCCGTTCAGTGTACGGGGTCACTTGCCTGCGGAGCAAGGGCTGCTTTGCATTGCTCTTTTCGCATGACTTCATATGTGCATCGCTCATCGTTCCGGCAGATCCATCCCACTCGCGAAAGAATCAGCGCCTGTGGTCGAATAGAACAAGTGCCACCCGCCGCCGACATCACCTCCATCGACTTCAAGCCGCGCCGTGGACTGGGCAGCGGCCACCTGCAGACGATCGCTGGCAACTTCCTGCCGCGCCCGCACACGCTTCCCGCACCGGCCACGGAGCTTGTCGATGTTCCGCTGCCGCCGGAAATGCGTGAGCTGCCGGAGGCCGTGGCGCTGGACCGCGTGATGCCGAGCCGCGTGCTATGCCACTGCCACTGGCAGCCCATGCGGGCAGATGCGGTGACCGTGATTCTGGTGCACGGGCTGGAAGGCTCGTCGCATTCGCAATACGTGATCAGCAACAGCAACCGGCTGTGGCATGCGGGGTGCAATGTGGTTCGCATGAACATGCGCAACTGCGGCAAGACCGATGCGCTTTCGCCGTCGCTTTATCACTCGGGCATGTCCAGTGATGTGACGGCGGTGCTGCGGTGGTGCATGGCTCGCGAGCTGCCGCGGGTGGTACTGGCCGGCTACAGCATGGGCGGCAACCTGGTGCTGAAAGCCGCCGGGGAGCTGGGCACGGAGGCACCCGCGGAGCTGCTGGGCGTGGTTGCCATCTCGCCAGCGGCCGACTTGCGGGAGAGCGCCGACGCGCTGCACCACTGGACCAACCGCATCTATGAGCGGCGTTTCCTGCGCAATCTGCGGGCGCGCTACGTTCGCAAAACACAGCTCTTTCCCGCCGTCTTTTCGCGGGAGCCGCTGTCGCGTGTCCTCTCGATCCGCGACTTTGACGAGTTTGTCATGACGCCGCACTGCGGCTTTCACGGGGCAGACGATTACTACTTCCGCGCTTCGGCGGCACGCGTGCTGGATCAGATCGCCGTGCCCACGCTCGTCGTCCACGCGATGGACGATCCGTTCATCCGGCTGACTGCTTCGACGCGTGCCAAGCTGCAAGCCAACCCGCAGATCCTCCTGGTGGAACCGCCCCACGGCGGCCATTGCGCCTTTGTTGAAAATCCTTCGCCAGGCTATGACGGCCTGTGGGCGGAAGACAAGCTGTTGCGGTTTGTGCGGCAGCTTGCCAGCACCCAATCACAGCTAGCACCACAACAGCAAGCGCCTGTATGGGAGACCGCCTCCGCATGCTGATGGACATCTCCACCGCCTTTGGCGCGGACGATCCGGTGCTGGTCGTGCCGTGGCACTCTGAGGATGGAAAGCTCCGCTGGGTCGACCTGCGCAATGACCCGGACGCGCTGGACAGTGTCAGCGAGGCCGATGAGCACCCGGCGTTGCTGGAGGCGCTTCGTTCGCTCAACGCGGCGCGTTCGCCCGTCTTTACCGCCAAGTGCGATGTGTGGCAGATGGACGCGGACGAGCTTGCGGCCACACGGGAGGAGCTGCTGCTGGACGAGAGTGTGGCGGCCGCAGGCATGAGCTGTTACGTGGACCTGCCGTGGCGCGACCGCGCCGTCTTTGCGTCGCGCCACCGGGCGGAACAGTCCCTCTACCGGCTGGAGCGCCTGGCCGCCGATCTGCCGCACAGCCTGGCCAAGCTGGAAGGCGTTCTGCGGCCCGCGGTGGTGGATCTGGAGGGTGTGCGTGAGGGTTTTGCGCTGACCCTGTATGTGAAAGGCGTGGGCGTGGATGCAGTGGAGGCGGACGAGCGATGGTCCGCGGCTCTGCGTGATGCCGCGGCCCTCTTTCGCACGCGCGACCTGCTCACGCTGTGAGCCGTTCTGCCCTACATCTTGTTGGGCAAACCGTCTGTGGCGCGCGGCATCCCAACGTGGCATGAATCAGGATTTCACTGGAAACCCTCAGAACAGTGCCCAGGCAATGGCTGAAACGGGCAAAAGAAACCTCAAGGTTCTTGCGGTTGTTCTGGTCCTCTTCGGGATCGCGTACTACCTTATGAGTAACTTTCTGCCGTACCACGATGACCCACTGATCGTGCGCCATGCTGCCGCCAAAATGGGGCTGGTCACTTGCGAGCGGCAGGTCAATACCGCGCATCCGGGCATTGGCGACGCCGCCCTTCCACTCTGCGAATGTGCAAGTCAGAATTTTGCCGATCACCTGACTGCCGCCGAGATCAAGCCGCTGCAGACGCACAAGGAACAGTTCGCGCCGCCGTTCGAAATGACTCCAGCATTTCAGGCGCATCTGGACAAGGAGATTGCTGCTTGTCCTGCTCCAGCCGCGGCGCGATAGACCTAGTTGTCTTCAGGGCACTGCCTGCACCAGCTTCGTCAACGGCTCCAGAAACGTAAACCGCACCAGGGCCGACGGCTGCTTGGCCGCCTCAATGTGCCGCAGGCTCGCTGCTTTCCATTCTGGGGGCATCGCCTTGGCGGCCGTAACCGCGTCGATTGCCTCCTGACCGATGGTGGCAAGCTGCTTCAACTGAGTGACCCGTTGCGCCATGGGTTGCAGGCGCGGCGCACCGGGCAGCATGGCCTGCACCTGGGGCACGGCGGCGCTCATCGCCTGAAAGAATTGCAGCATCTCGAGTCTGGCGGCGGCAGCTTCCGGTGACGACTGCTTTGGGTCAAGCAGCAGGACTTCCGCGTCCCGCTCCAGCGCGTGGCGGATCGGCGGATCGGGCGTTACCGCGTCCACAAACCCGGTCAACGGTGTGAGCTGCGAGGTGTGCTGCCCCTGATACCTGTCGCTGAAGCTGACCGGCTCAAAAGCCAGTGAGAAGGTTCGCAAAGAAGCGATGTGCTCGGAGTCGATCAGGCTGCGCAAGGCTGCATCCCGGCTGCTCAGGTGGCGCAGGCCAAGCGTCTCCAGTTCCAGCGAAACAGGCTGGAGCCGGCGATACATGTCGTTGACGTCCTGTACGGATTGAGCCGACCAAAATCGTTCCGCGATTGCCGCGGTGCGCGGCCAGATGCGCGAGCCGATGTCGCGCGCATCCAGTTGCTCGGCCCACATACAGACCTCGCCGCCCAAAATCAGCTTTTGCTGCTCCGGCGTAAGCGTGGTGTTGACCGGCACCGGGTCCGAAAGGTAAACCACGCCCGCCGGCTTCATGGCGTCCAGGTAGTACGGCGCGGAAAGCACGCCCTGGTAGCCCTGCTGCGCGCCCTTCACCAGCGATGCCTCGCCGCGCCAGGACTGGATGACGATGTCCTTCGGCAGACCCGGACTGAAGATCTCATCCCATCCGAGCATGCGCCGGTTGAGCTTTGTCAAAATCGCAAGGACACGCGTGTTGAAGTAAGCCTGCAGCGCGTCGTTGTCTTTCAGCTTGTGCGCCTTCATGAAGGCAAGAACGCGCGGGTTCGTCTTCCAGTCGGGCGCGGGCGTTTCATCGCCGCCAATGTGCATGTAGCTGTCCGGAAAGATGGTGGCCATTTCCCCCAGAAACCTGTCCAGAAAGCGGTAAGTCTCCTCGCGCGTGGGATCGATCGCGATGTCGGAGATGCCGAATTCGCGGCGGATAGCTGTGGGTTGCGTCCCGCTGTTCAACTCCGGGTAGGCGATCAGCCAGGCGGTCGAGTGCCCCGGCATCTCAAACTCCGGCACCACGCGGATGCCGCGGTCGCGCGCGTACTGCACCAGTTCACGCGCATCGTTCTGCGTATAGAACAGGCCATCCGAGCCCATCTCCGTCAGCTTCGGAAAGACCCTGCTTTCCATGCGAAAGCCCTGGTCATCGGTCAGGTGCCAGTGAAAGACATTCAGCTTGACGGCGGCCATCGCATCGATGTTCCGCTTCAGCACATCCATCGGTTCAAAGTGCCGGCTGCAATCGATCATCAGCCCGCGCCAGCGGAAGCGCGGCTGATCCTGGACAGTCACGGCCGGGATGGCATAACCACCACTGGCCGGCTGCACCAATTGCACCAGCGTCTCCAGCGCATGCAGCGCTCCAGCCGTCGTGGGTGCCTGGATGTGGATCGCCTCCGCGGAAACGTCGAGCTTGTAGCTCTCGTCCTCGTCGATACCCTGCACGGCAGCCCCGTCCGATGCGGCCGCGACAATAATCTGTGCGCTGCCGCCATTGGCAACGGCTCGTGGCAGAGCTATACCGGACTTATCCTCAATGCGCTTCAACGCGCGAAGAACGCCGGCCTGTAACCGGGGTGAAGCCGGGCCGGAGAAGGCGGCGGTCATGCCGGGCCGCAACAGAAAATTTCCTGACTTCGCCTCCAACTGTGCCGGCATCGGCATCAGGGCGAGCCTGGACGCTGCGCCACTCCGCAGCGGTCCGTTCACAGTGGTTTGCGCCGGCAATGGTAGAACGGCACTTCCAACGGCAGCAACAAGCAATCCCACACGGCAAATCCGTCCCAGCACAGGTGCCCTTCCCGAATGCATCAGCGTTAGCAACCATCATGCCTCAGGATGGGCGCGGCCGGGAAAGACTTTTCCAGAAGCCGCCGTTAAGCCTGCTCCCGCACTACCTCTAAATGCTCACGGCGCAATGTCACTGTTTGCGTGTCGACGCGTTCCGTATCCCGCTTGGTAACACGAATCTCTTCCTTCAGGACCAGTTGCTTGGTGAGGATCAGCTGCTCTTCGATGAGCGGATAGATCGTCGTGTCACCTTCATGGCGGATAGCGGGTGCAGCCTCCACCGGCTGGTTCAGCACGACACGCTCGACGTCAAAGGTACGCACGGCCAGCGGTTCATTCAGGGCCGTTTCGTATTCCTGCACTGTTTTGTTCAAGCGAACCGTGCCGGTGGGCACCACGCGCCTGCCCACGGTCAGCACCTCTTCCACGATCGGCACAACGTTTCTTTCCGCGGCACCCGCGGTAACGGTATCCGCCGGGAAGACCGCGGCGTTCCCTGTTGTCTCTTCCAAAACCGATGTGGGCAAGCGCAACACCCGGCCATCGGCAAAACGAAGTTCCGTGGTCGCCACGGAAGGATTGAAAGCGCCGATGGCAACAAGAACGTTGGAAGGAACTGCGTCGTCCGGCAAAGTCTGAGGCGAGGTCATGGCACTCCAGGGATGCATTCCATGCATCGCAAGCGAATTGGGAAAGGGAAAGTCTGCAGGGATCGTGCAATGGCAAAGGGCCGGGCGTCTCCACCCGGCCCTTCGTCCTGGCTTGAGTTAGTAACCGCTGGTACGAGTCGGTGTTCCAGTACCCGTGGCGACGCCGGTGCCCGTGGTCGTGCCGGTACGGGTTTCGGTGCCGTCGATCTTCTCGACTTCCACTTCCGTGCGGCGCACGCTGTCGTGAATGGCTTCCGTGCGCTCGGTGGCATCCTTGCCCACCAGCACTTCTTCCACCACGCGGGCGGTCTTGCCCACTACGGCTTCTTCGCCCATGGCACGCACTTCAATGGTGCGGTTGCCCGGGTTGAAGTCGGCCGCGGTTGCGGCACGGTTGACGGGGCGGCGCTCGACCTGGATCGTCTCATCGCGCAGCGAAACATCGGCGCTGACCGGCTCCTCAACCACGTGCGAGTAAATGCGCACACCGCCGCGGTCCACTTCGCGCTTGCCGACGACGAGATTCTCTTCCACCACCGAGAGGGCTTCCTGGCCGGCAATGTCGGTGCGGGCGGTGTCGGCATAGCCGGTCGAACCCGCCGCGTAACCCGTGCCCACCGCGGTACCCGTGCCGATGGAGCCCAACGAGCCCGCACCCGTGCCGTACTGATCGCCGGCATACGTTCGGTCGGTGGTCGAGTAGCTGCCGCCGGCGGTATCGCCTTCGATATCGCGTGCACCATGCTGCTTCAGAAGCGTTGCTACTTCATGAGCACGGTCATCATCCGCCTTGATGCTCAGCAACGCGCCGCCCTGGTTCAAGCCAGAGGCATAGTGGCTATGCACGTCCTCATCGCCACCGGTCAGCGACTTGAAAAAATGGCTGACCTTCTCACCGATGCCGGTGTTCTCGCCGCTGGTGGAGTTTCCGTAATCGTCGCCATCGTTCGCCATGACTTTGACGTCGCTCGAGTCATACCCCTGGGAAATCAGGGCCTGCTTGACCTGCTGTGCCTGAGCCGTGCTGGAAAAGAGACCTACCACTGTCTTCGACATAATGAATTCTCCTGATCGGAATGTGGATCTGCGCTGTTTTACGCTACTGCTGCTGTGAAAAGAGTTCAACGCGGCGGTTGTCCGCTTTGCCCGCGTCGGTTGCGTTTGTGTCCGCCGGATTGCTCTTGCCGAAACCTTCGCCAGTCAGACGGTTTCCATCCACGCCTTTGCTCTTCAAGTAGCTGGCCACGGTCATGGCGCGCTGCTGCGAGAGGGAAAGATTATGTGGATCGGTTCCAGTGCTGTCGGTGTAGCCCTCCATGCGCAGGTGCACGTTGGGGTTGGTCTTCATCGCGTCCGCCGCCCGGTCCAGAACTGCCTGGTCTTCTGGCGTCAGCGTCGCTTTGTCGGTGTCGAACTTGACCGTACCCAGATCCGGAAAGGCGTTTGCCGCGGCCGGTGTGGGGGTTGCCGCCGCCGGTTGAACGGCAGCCGTGGATTCAGGACGATGCCTTGTCAGGAAAAATGCCAGAAGCCCCAAAATCAGCAGCAGCGGCAGGAGCCAGGCCCAGATGGGTATGCCGGCCTTCTTCTTTTCTTCGTAAACTTTGACGCGGTCAGCCATGGTTCTCACTTTCAATCGAGCTTAGTCAGGAGCTTAGTAGGTGCCGCGTGTTGTGCCGGCCGTTTGAGTGGCCACCGTGTCGGTGCCGGGCAGTTCTTCCACCTCGACCTCCGTGCGGCGCACCGTGTCGCGAATGGTCTCATTGTGCTCCGTCATTCCCTTGCTGACGACGACCTCTTCCACAACGCGGGCGTCCTTGGCAACGACAGCTTCTTCCGCCGTTTCGGTCATCTCGATCGTGCGGTCCTGGAAGGCCAGGTCGGCGTTGGTGACGGGACGGTCCACCGCGACACGGTCGACATTCACATGCTCCTCGCGCAGATTAATGGACTCCTCGACAGGCACTTCCACAATGCGGCGGTACAGCCGGACGCCGCCCTGATCCACGGTGCGCTTGCCGACCACCAGATCTTCTTCCACCACCGGGATAGCACCTTCCGCCATCACGGGCTCCGCCAGGGCCACCGGCGCGGCAGCGAGCACCGGCTCACGGTTCGTCGCTTCCACATCATCAATCTTTTCAGCTCTGTGCTTGCCAAAGATCCGCTCGACCGTGTCGACGTGATCGGCAATGGAGGTCACGGCCACAACCGAGCCGCCCTCGCGGATGCCCGTTTTCAAATGGTCATAATCGCGATCCGGCATGCCGAGCGAAGCAAGTTCGGACTTGTCCAGCGCATCGGCCGCGGCATTGTTGCCACCGACGATGGAAATGGAAGATTCGGGAAGACCAGCCTCGCGGAGATCGCGAACAGCGGCGGCCGCCTGGTCATCGTGGTGGAACAGGCACACCAGCGTGGTGAGATTTTCCTGCATGCTTCGTCCTCAGTTTGCTTTCAGGTTTGGGGATGGAGGCACGCGTCCAACAGCTCGAATGAGGGTGGCCGCCCGGCCTGCGTTGTTGTGTGGGAGGGAGTGGCTTTCGGGTCGATACCTGCAGCCATGTTTCCCAATGCATGAGAGCAGGGAAACGACTTCCAAGTTGGCCTACGAAAAACAACCATGCTGCCATATCGCGTCACGGAAATGAAATCTCATCGGCCTTCCTCATTTATGGATGGATCTGCAGGCGAACTGTCCATCTCCGGGCACAGAGTGGCCATTCCTGAACACGCTCCAGTGCATGCTCGCAAGGTGCGGACTCCCAAACGTACTAATTTCCAGTCTTTTCCGTCGTGAGCCGCCGCTCACGATTTGGCGCGCAACATGCAATGCGATGTACACCGAGGTTCTGCTGCATGCAAACGCTTCTGGACGATCTG
This sequence comes from uncultured Terriglobus sp., assembly GCA_964246215.1. Classification (GTDB taxonomy): domain Bacteria; phylum Acidobacteriota; class Terriglobia; order Terriglobales; family Acidobacteriaceae; genus Terriglobus. Next base: position 33,313 of record CAXTPQ010000012.1, read on the forward strand.
CGGCTCACGCTGCGCCAGCTGCGGCGCTCGCCCGGCTTTCTGCTCACGGCCGTGCTGACGCTCACACTCGCCATTGCCGCGAACGTGGTCGTCTTCGGCGTGGCGAACGGCGTCATCTTTCATTCACTGCCCGTGCCGGAGCCGCGGCAGATCTTGCAGGTGCAGAACCCCGGCCAGGGCATCTCCTGGTCGTACCCCAACTACCGCGATGTGCGCGACCGCACGCGCGCGACTTTCTCTGATCTTGCCATTGCGCGGTTTACCCGTATGTCGATCGGCGTTGCGGGCACGGCCCAGCCGGCGTGGGGCTTCCTGGTCAGCGGCAACTACTTTCCCATGCTCGGCATTCAGCCGCAGCTTGGCCGCTTCATCGCGCCGGCGGACGATATCGCCGCGAACGGCAGCCCGACCATGGTCTTGAGCGACGATTGCTGGCGCGTGCGCTTCCACGCGGACCCGCAAATCGTCGGCAAGGTCGTCCCCGTCGGCAAGACACCGTACACCGTCATCGGTGTCGCGCCGCGCGGCTTTCACGGCACGGAGCTGCTCTTCCGTCCGGAGGTCTGGTTCCCCTTCCACCAGGGCCAGCAGGTGGATGGCTACCAGCAGTATGAAAGCCGAGGCAGCCAGAGTTCCTGGGTCTTTGGCCGGCTCCGTCCCGGCATCACGCGGGAGCAGGCCGATGTGGACCTGCGGCGTGTTTCCGAACAGATGGCCGCACAATACCCCGCAGAGGACAAAGGCACCGCCTGGCACACCGCCACGCCGGGCCTGATTGGCGATCTGCTGGGCCGCCCGGTGCGCGCCTTCATCGCTGGCGTCGCCGTCATGTCACTGCTGGTGCTGCTGGCCGCCTGCGCCAACCTGGGCGTACTGTTTTCTTCACGCACCGTCGACCGCGCACGGGAGATGGGCATCCGCCTCGCCATCGGCTCCAGCCGCACGCGCATTTTGCGTCAGCTTGGCCTGGAGGCCATTCTGATTGCCCTGATTGGCGGCGCCATCGCCTCCGGTCTAGCAACAGCTTTGCTGCACCTGTTGAGCCAGTGGCGGCCACCCTCTGACCTGCCGCTGCAGATCATCGTGGATGCCGACTGGAAGGTGTACGCCGCGGCACTGCTGCTGGCACTCGCCACGGGTCTGCTCTTCGGCATGCTGCCCGCCCGCCAGATCTGGCGAACGGACCCAAACCGCACCATGCGCGCCGCCGGAACCACTGTCGGGGCGGATCGCTCCTTCTTCCGCTCGGCGCTGCTGCTAATTCAGATCGCCCTCTGCTGCCTGCTGGTTACGGCCTCCTTCGTCGCCTTCCGCGGCCTGCAGCGAACATTCACGATGCCGCTCGGCTTCCAGCCGGAAGGCGTCACTCTGGCGACGGTGGATTTGTATCTCGCCGGCTACCATGACGCGGCGCGCGATGCTATGCAGCAAAAGCTGCTGGAAGCGGTGAGGGCGCTTCCTGGCGTGACCTCCGCGGCCTACTCCAACAATCAGCCGCTTTCCGTCAACACCTCCTCCAACGCGCTTTATGCTCCGGGCACGACCCAGTTCGACAACGCGCATGTGGCCTCCACCGCGTTGATCTATTCCGTGTCGCCCAACTATTTCGTGACCACCGAAACGCCACTGCTGGCCGGCCGGGCCTTCACGGAACATGATGACAGCAAAGCCCCCGATGTCGCGATTCTGAATGAGACAGCGGCCCGCCAGGTCTTCCACTCCACAGACGTCATCGGCAAACACTTCCCCAGCGGCGATGGTGCCAAGCAGATCGAAGTCGTTGGCCTCACCAAAAACGGCAAATACGAGTCCCTGTCGGAAGAGCCGAGCGCCGCCTATTTCCGGCCCATGCTGCAGTACCCCGACAGCACACAGGTCCTCATCGTCCGCTCCCCGCGCAGCTCCGACGAGATGGTACGGGCCATGCGCGCCGCCATCAACGGCGTGGACAGCTCCATTCCGATCTTCAATGTCTCTTCCTGGCCGGACGCACTCGGGATCGTGACCTTCCCGGCGCGGGCGGCCACCGTTGCTCTGGGTGTGATGGGCGCGCTTGCCGTCATGCTCGCCGTCACCGGGCTCTTCGGCGTGGCCAGCTACACTGTCACCCGGCGCATGCGCGAGCTCGGCATCCGCGTGGCCCTGGGCGCACAGCAGTGGAACGTGCTGCGCGCTGCCCTGGGCCGCACACTCGCCCTGCTGGCCGCCGGCTCCGTAGCTGGATTGCTGCTCGGCTTTGCCGCCAGCAAGCTTCTCGCCAACGTGGTTTACCACGCCACCGCAGCCGATCCGGCGGTGCTGCTCGCCGTGGTGGGCACCATGGTCGCGCTGGGTGCCGCCTCCGCCGTATTCCCGGCAAGGCGGGCCATCCGGGTCGATCCGGCATTGCTGCTGCGTGAGCAATAATGATCGCCTCAAGCGATGAGGATCCGGAGGGAGCAGTGGCCTTCAGGCCACTGAATCCGCAGGTTCAGACAAAAGGGCTTTAGCCCGGGGCTCTTCGGTATGCTGCGGTCATGCACCGCGCCCCTCAAGAGCTTCGCACCTACTTTCTAACCTTTGTCACGGCGCAGCGCAGGCGGCTTTTTCAAGTGGAAGCCAATTCAGAACTGTTTCTCCAGGTGCTGCACACGCAACGTGAAAAGGGCCGTTTTCACCTGTATAGCTTCGTGATCATGGCCGATCACATACATCTGCTGCTCACTCCTGGGCCGGATGTCTCACTGGAAAAGGCAGTACAGTTCCTGAAGGGTGGCTTCTCGTTCCTCCTCAAAAGCAAGCTGGATGTCTGGGAACGCGGCTATAACGAGAGCCGCATCGCAGACGCGGAGGCCTTCGAGGCCTGCAAGCGGTACATTGAACAGAACCCCGTGCGGAAGGGTTTAGCTGCGGATGCTGCTGACTACGCGTATTCGTCAGCAAGCCTGCCAGCGATCGTGCAGCCTGCACCGCCGTGGCTGCGGCGGAAAGCCCTGGGCTAAAGCCCACTTCCATGACAGGCAAAGTCAGTGGCCTGAAGGCCACTGCTCCCTCCCATTTCCGGTGTCCGCACATAGACCAAAGGCTCCCTCATGCCCGGCCATCGCTTCAGCTCCGCCTTACTAATCCGTTTTGCTTCCCTCATACCGCAACCGGAGAGCCGTGATCTCCTCGCGCAGCTTGTCCCGCTCCACGGCAAGATCGCGGGCAAGGGCACAGGTGGCCATGTGATCGTTCAGGGCCTTGACGAGCATTTCGGAACCGTCCAGGCGAATGGTGACTGCGACCTCGTTGAGTGGCGAGCTCATCATGGGTGTCCTCCGCAAAATTGCTGTTGGCGTGCCAGTGTGTCCAAATTATCGGTCTGTTCACACAAATCGCTCTAACACTTTGGTGGAAGCGGAACCAGAAACGTGACATCTCCCTCCGGCTGCGTGCCTCACCAGACCGCCACCACGGGATAGCGGTTCACCTCATCCGGCTGATAACTGCTACGGCCGAGCCACCATGCCAGGCGGGCCTGTGCATCGGCGGCAAAGGCCGGCTCGGCCTTCAGCTTTGCCTGAAACTCGCTGTAAAGTTCGGGGTGATCGACGGCAGTCTTCTCGGCAATGGGAACGCTCAGGTAGTCGCCCGCACCGATGCGGCCCATCCGCTCGAAAACCGCGTCGAAGTAGCCCCAACGCGCCAGCGCATCGGGCGCGGCCGGGTGCAGCAGAGCCATGATCAGCCGCGCTTCCGGCTGCGCTAGCGGCACGCGGTAGCTGCCCGCCGGAAGCGTCACGGTTTCCGTGACTTCTTGCAACTTGTAGTCCGTGAAGGTGTGGCCCTCGAATGGGGTTGTGGCCTTTTTTACTTCGGTAAACCGCCAGAGGTTAAAGGCCGGTTGGTTTTTGGCCGCTCCGGAATCTGCTGACACGGAGGTGTCAGTGGAACCCACCCTGTGCGAGGAATCTGCAAAGGATGGGGCACCCGGGTTCGTTGCCACATTTTTCTGTACGGGAACCGTCAGCGTCAGGTCGGCCGTGGTCCGCGTCATTTGAACGCCGTGCAGCTTCAGCAGGTCGGCGATGTGGCCGTAGGCCGCCGGGATCAGGAATGCCGTCGGCATGGCTGCGGAAACGGTCGTATCCACGCCGTCATGCGTAACAGTTTGGAGGTCGTCCTTTTCCGCCGTGAATCGCGTGACCGTCTGCCCCGTAATGGGGCTGGGCACCTGCTCGCTTTTCAGCGAATAGTAGGTGAGCGGATGGCCGCCGGCGCTTGTCTTTCCGGCGAGAAAAAGGGACTGGTCACGGTGGCCGGCCATTGCCATGTCGGCGGCATCGGACTCCCGCACGGCCTTGTGCAGGACTCCGGGCTGCTCCGTGATGATGTCGATCGTGTGAAACATGATGTCGTAATTGGACCAGGCGCGGGTGCGCGGCGACTTCAACGAGTGCGTCTCCACCAGCAGACAGGGCCGGTTGCGCGCGGCCGAGTACAGGTGCGAGTAGCGCGGAGAAAAGACCTCCACAAAAAACTCGCGCTTGCCGGTGGCTGGGTTGGCCGCAAGCTCGCCGTAGGGACTGATCCGGTGTCCATCTTTCTCCATACGAGCGTTTAACTGCGGCAGGAGCCGGTTGCGCACCCAATCCCGGCTCGCCGGGCCGATGTCGTCATTGTGGGCAATGTCGTACGTCGCGTCGTACTGGTAGTCCGCCCCATCGGTCACGTGATTGTCAAACATGAAGTCCGGCAGCCATGCGTTGTAAAGCGCCAGGAAGGCCCGCATCTCCGGCGTGTCCGCCTTCAGGTAGTCGCGGTTCAGGTTCAGGTTCTGCGCGGTATTGCGCAGTCCCGTTTCCGCCGGGCCGTTCTGCATGGCGCGGTGAAAGGGCGAGCGGTGCTCATGGCCGTCCACATTGAAGACGGGAATGACGACAAAGATGGCGCGGTCCAGCCAAGCCATTTGGTGCGCCTTTCGGCCCACGGTCATGTCGCGCAGGAGCATGAGTGCGGTGTCCTTGCCCTCGATCTCACCGGAGTGAATGCCGGACTGAATCAGGATGACCGTCTTGCCGGTTTTGCGGGCGGCCTCCGGCGTAAACGCCCGGTCGCCGCTGGCGATCACGGCATACATGGTGCGGCCTTCCGGCGTGGTCCCAAAGGGGATGCTCTGTATGTACGGACTGCGAGCTTCAAGCCGGCGCGCAAACGCGATGGCCTCTGCATACGGCGCAGTCGTCTCCCAATTCGAGCGTTCGCCGGGCGTCAGCAGATCGGGCGGCACGCCCTGCGCGCTGCCGGCCAGCGACGAGGCCGCAGCCGCCGCGGGCGGCTCGTACATGCTGTGCGGGCGGAGTTGCTCTCGCTGAGCGAGCAGGGGCGCAATGCTGAAGCAGGCAAGCATCGCGGCACGAAGTAGCGGAAGGTGGCGGCGCATACGTCATTGTGCCGGAATGTCCTTCTGTGAACTGGCTTGAGGTAATGGCGCCTTTGTGGAGAACGTCGGCCCCTTCGTGGCATAAGAACCGATTGCAACTCTTACCGGCGAAAGACCTGCAAAGGTTATGCTTCAAAGATGGCGTGGGCAATTGCCGACGGCAAGGGGGAGACGCCGTTTTGAAGAGTTCGGCCCAGCGACGGCTCCTGCTGGTCTATTGCGTGCTGCTGGTGCCGGTAGCCTGGTTCGCCATGCGCTTCGATCCGTATGCCATCGACGGCGATGCCGTTTCCTACATGGACATTGCCGGCCTCATTGGCGCGCACCGCTGGGCGGGCGTGGTGAACGCCTATTGGCACCCGCTGTACCCGGCCATGCTGCTGGTGGGCCTGAAGCTCTTTCATCCGTCGCGGATGACGGAGCTTGGCGCGTATTACAAAATCAACTTTCTGATCTTTCTTTTACAGGCTGTGGCGGTGGTTTGCTTCACCACGGCGCTGTGGCGGCTTCGGGAACGGCTGACCGCTGTTGATCGACATGTGGAACCCATGTCTCAGAAGCGAGACATGGGGCACCCAGGCACTCCAACAGACAAGGTGGGCAGGCCGTATGTGCTGGGGCTGGACGGATTGCGGCTGCTGGGCTTGGCCCTGCTGGTGATTGCGTCGCAACGTGAGCTGACTCTGGGCAAGGTGCGCCCGGATGGACTGCTGCAGGCGCTGCTGCTCTTCGGCTTCAGCGGCATGCTGGCGGTGTGCCGCGTGGAATCGCTCCGCTTCCAGCTAGGCTGGGCGGCAGCCATGGGCCTGGCCTTCAGCTTCGCTTACCTGACCAAGTCCTTTGCCTTTCTGCTGGCACTGCTGTCCGTCGCGGCGCTTGTCCTTTTTCAGCGATGGGCGCTCCGGCGAGGTTGGCTGCCGGTCTTACTCACCGGAGCCGTGGCCTTCGCCTGCTTCGCCGTCGTGGCTGGGCCGTATGTCGCGGCGCTCTCCTACCAGAAGCACAGGCTCGACTTTGGCGACTCCGGCAGCCTGAACTATGCCTGGTATGTGGGCGGCACGGAAAAGTTCCACCTGGAGCCGTGGATGACCGGTTCCTTCGGCAGCTCCGACGTGCACCTCGTCCATCCGGAGCGGCAGTTGCTCGCGTCACCGGGTGTGTACAGCTACAAGGCTCAGCCCTACGGCACGCTGCCACCGTGGTTCGACGCAAGCTTTTTCAACGAGCGCATTGTGACGCATCTACGGCTGAGTCAGCTTTTGCCGAGAGATGCACGCAACGCCGTGCTCGTCCTGCGCTACCTGTTGAACCATCCTGAAGCCTCCATTCTGCTGGTGCTGCTCGTTTGGATGGGCGCGCGAATCACAGGGAACAAGCAACAGGAAACAGGAAACAGTTTGGGAGCGTTGCGATTTGCGCTTCTGCCGGTATTGCTTGGCCTGGCGGTGTGGGGCATATATGGACTGGTAAATGTGGAGGAGCGCTACGTCACGATAGGTTACTTGCTGATCGTGCTGCCGCTCTTTGCGCTGCTCCGCATCGGCAGCGCTGCGGCCGTTTCGGGTGAGCCACACCCTCTCCGCTCCCCCGCGGACAGCAATCCTATTGTTCCCTCTGGCTTTCTTCCAGAGAAGGTGGATCGAGGACATGCGCTGCCGGGCATCGCCACCGGTTGTGTGGTCCTGCTGGCCCTTCTCGCCATGGGTGAGTCGGTGCGGATGGCCGCCGAGCAGCGCCGGCAGGAGAGCCTGCGCGGCTTTCACGAGGGCTGGCAACAGACATCCCTGCTGGAGGTGGCACAGAGCCTGCGTCAAATGGGCGTGCAGTCCGGCGATGAAGTCGCCTGCATCGGCAGCATCGCCTGCATCAACGATCCGTACTGGATGCGCGCCGCCGGTGTGCGTAATCTGACGGAGATCTTCGTGAACGACGACCGGCTCGCCGAGGACTTGCAGGCCATGCCCAATCGCGAAGAAGCCTTTCGCGTTGTGAAGGCGGAGGGAGCGCGCGTGCTGGTGGGGCATTTTGAGCCGGGGCACCTCCAGTCGGCGGGTGCTGCCGCTTCAGGTTGGGTGAGGTTGGGCAGCACGGATTATTTTGCGTTGCCTCTGAACCTGCCCGGAATGCCGAGCGCTGTCTCGCCGGGCCCGGTGCCTTCACCACCCTTGCACTCTCAGGGCACTTACAAGTTCACTCCCGCACAGGGCGGTTCGCGATGAAGAGTTCTTTTTGGGCGGAGGCACAAGCTCTATGAGAGAAAGCATCACCGAAGGCATGGAGATCGCCCGTCCGATGGCCGAAGCTCTCCCGCCCCCCCTCGAGCTGACCGTCGTGATGCCCTGCCTGAACGAGGCCGAGACGCTGGCTGTCTGCGTGGACAAGGCTCTGGCGGCGCTGCGCGAGAACGCTATCGACGGCGAAGTCGTGGTGGCCGACAACGGTTCCACAGACGGCTCGCAGGCCATTGCCGAGGCGCATGGTGCCCGCGTGGTGCCGGTACCGGTGCGCGGCTATGGCGCGGCGCTCAACGCCGGCATCACCGCCGCCCATGGTAGGTATGTCCTCATGGCCGATGCCGACGACAGCTACGAGTTCGCCCACATTCCGCGCTTTCTGGAGCAGCTGCGCGGCGGTGCCGACCTGGTGATGGGCAACCGCTTTGCCGGCGGCATCGGCCCCGGCGCTATGCCGCCGCTGCACCGCTATCTCGGCAATCCGGTGCTCAGCTTTTTGGGCCGGCTGCTCTTTCGCGCGCCCATCGGCGACTTTCACTGCGGCATCCGTGCCTTCTCGCGAACGGCTTACGACAGCCTGCATCTGCGCACCACCGGCATGGAGTTTGCCAGTGAGATGGTGGTCAAGTCGTCCCTGCTGGGCCAGCGCATGGTGGAGGTACCGACCACGCTCAAGAAAGACGGCCGTTCCCGCCCGCCGCACCTGAAAACCTGGCGCGATGGCTGGCGTCACCTCCGCTTCCTGCTGATGTATTCGCCGCGCTGGCTCTTTCTGGCACCGGGTCTGCTGCTGATGCTGGTGGGCGCGGCGCTGACGGCGTGGCTGCTGCCGGCGGAGCGCCCGCTGGGCCACATGAACCTGGGCGTGGACACACTGGCCTACGCCGCCGCCGCCATCCTGCTCGGCTTTCAGCTCGTCTTTTTCGGCGTTGCGGCCAAGGTCTTCGCCATCACCGAAGGCCTCTTGCCAGAAGATGCAAGCTTTGACCGCTGGTTCCGCTACATCACGCTCGAAACCGGCCTGGCCGTGGGCGTGCTTCTGCTGCTCACCGGCGTGGGCATCGCGGTGTCCTCCGTCATGGACTGGTCGCACACCGGCTACGGCCCGATGCCGCCGGTGCAGATGATGCGGCACACCCTGCCGGCCATGCTCTGCCTGATGCTCGGCACGGAGGTCTTCTTCGCCAGCTTCTTCCTGAGCCTGCTTGGGCTCAAGCGGCGGTGAGCGAGCGGTCCCCATTGCAGATACGCCAAATCGTGGCCCGTTCTTCTCAGGAAGCCAAGAAGATTTGGACGAGTCAGCTCAACACGACTTGCCGTTCGTGATCGTCCTGATGATCACGCCGGCCGGGCAGCTTTCCCGCTGATTCCGCCAGTCTGCCTGTTGGGTTCTTTGGCGAGACGCAGACTTATGCCAGAAGGGTCCGTGACTTCGTAGGTGGTCCCGGTGTCGATTGCAGCGGGGTTTGCCGCCAACGCAGCTTGCAGGTGTTCCGGCGTGGCGAAGCGTACCTCAAAGTGACGCATCCGGGCCGTGCCCGCGGGCGACGGCGGAGCGCCGATTCCTTGCCAGGTGTTGATGGCGATGCGATGTGTGAACGGTCCGCCCGCGCCGAAATCGGCAACCTGCATGGGAGGCCACCACCGCGCCAATTTCATGCCGAGGCCGGTGTAGAACTCCCGGGCTTTTTCAAGATCACCGACGTACAGATGAAGGTGCCCGATCTTGGTTCCCCTGGCCACCGGCTCTTGCTCGGAACCTGGCTCGTAAGCCTCAAACACCTGATGAAGGTCGAGCGCATACGCTCCTGGCCGTCCCACGCCATCCGCACCGACGAAGGTCAGCCGGTTGCCGGGACCAGGCACACACTCCCGGAAGCGCTCCGGAGTTTCAAGCGTGATCTCGACATTGATGCCGTCCGGGTCATCCAGGTAGATCGATTTTGAGAAGGTGTGGTCCGTCGGAGAGATTGGATATCCGTGGTCGATCAGCCGCTTGAGAATGCGCGCGAAATCACGGGAATCCGGCGGATGAACGGCCACATGATATATGCCGCTGTGACCTCTTCTGAAGGGAGCGCTGGCACCGCCGTGGAGCACAAGAAGAGACTCTTCCGCGGTCCCGACCGCGATGCTGCCACTGTCACTCGGCCGTCGCTCGAAGCCGAAAAGCTCCTGCCAGAAACGTGCGGTCCGTTCGGGGTCTCTGACCTCCAGATGAACCGCTCCAAAGGTGAGAAAGTCCTGATCTACCACGTTCGTCTCCTAGAATGACGGCCGGCTTCCAAGGGCATGTCCTCCGAAGCCGGCACACTCCTTACTGGATTTGGCTTGCCTGCGTCTGGATCGCTTGGAGGTGTGGCGCGAGGAACTCGTTCCTGTCCTTGCCCTGGCGGAGTGCCATCGTTCCACCCGCGGTCAGGAACTTCGCGTTCTTGACGCCGAGGAAGCCGAACACGTCCTTGAGGTACGGTTCCACATGGTTGAACGAGGCCATCTGCGTGCCGGCGTCATACATGCCGCCGCTGGCCACAACGAACGTCACCTTCTTGCCGGCAAGCAGGCCCTGCGGTTTGCCATCGACATAGGCGAAGGTCTTGCCCGCCCGCGCCACCTGATCGATCCAGAGCTTCAGGGGCGAGGAGATGCTGAAGTTATGCATGGGGACGCCGATGACCCACTCATCGTTCTGCTGCAATTCCGCAATCAGCGTGTCGGAAAGGGCGAGCTGCTGCTTCTGCTCTTCAGTCCGCGACGGCTCGGGCGTAAAAGCAGCCGCAACCCACGCGCCCGTCACCGGCGGCATGGAGGTAGCGTTCAGATCGCGATCCACTACGGTCGCGCCGGGGTGTGCAGCTTTCCACTCGGTCACGAACGCCGTGGTCAGCTCGCGGGAGATGGACACACCGTAGAGAGGGCTCGAATCGACATGAAGCAGGGTAGGCATAGTTATTCTCCTTCGTGAACACAGATGGCCACTCATGGACATCTGTCTACCAGCAATAATAGACAGATGTATGGCTTTGCGGAAGGGCTCAGAAAAGCTATGCTTAGGCATGTCCCTTGCGCCAGCGCAACCCGAACTGACCGAGCCCCCCGAAGCCGCTGCGTCCACAGACCGGCGCGTGCTTCGCAGCCGGCGGATGTTGATCGACGCACTTGGGAAGCTGCTCAGGAAGAGAGACTTCAATGAGCTTTCCGTGCAGGAAATCGTGGACGAAGCGGACCTGACCCGGGCCACCTTTTATCTCCACTACCCCGACAAGGGATCACTGCTGCAGGCCATGTCTGCCGAGCGCTTCGGCGAGATGCTGCGAAAGCGCGGCATCACCTCACCCCGGGGCGAAGGTGCGCTGTACGCCATTGCGCTCGGCGTGTGTGATTACCTTGCCAAGGCTTTGGGGTGCCCGAGCAGTTTGAGCAAAATGCCGCAGGATCGTTTCGTGATCCCGGTCCTGGAAGCTCTCTTCCGCGAGAGTGTTGACGGCAACATGCTCACGCCTGGCGTTGATTTGGAGACCTTCGCAACAACCCTCGCCTGGGCCATCTTTGGCGCCGCAAGCCGCTGGGCGCAGACAAAAGATCGCCGGCCGGCCGGGCAGATGGCGAAAATCATCGAAACCCTTGTCGAGCCATTGTTGCCATCTGAAAGCGGCCACGGTGCGGACGAGAACCTTCGTAAGCCGCAGAAACGGGTTTCGATCACTTAACGCGACAAGACTCTCGCCTGCCCTGCCTTGAACGGGGGCACACGCTGCCAGCCATGCTCTGCCGGTACTTGGCACGGCGGCCTTCTTCGCCAGCTTTTCCTAAGCCTGCTGAGATCAAAGCGCCGGTAGCAAGCCAGTTATGCCGCGCAAGCATTCGACCAGCCGTGCTCCGCAATCAACGTGGATCGTCTCACCATGATCGCCCTCATTCTCCATAAGAAGCAGGACAGCCTGGACAACTTCATCCGCCGTCATCAAACGGGAATCGGATGTTTCTTTGTTACATCGCCGAGCGCTTGCGCTCCGTTCCCGGGAAGGTATGGTCCCGCATCGGGGTGTCCGTACAGCCGGTGCTCTGGCGTTTATCTGCAAGCACGACGGATGTTTCGATTTGCCGGTCCGGCACGTTCCAGTAGCGGCGCAGCAGTCGTGTCTTGGTGGCTTCATCAACTTGGCGGAAGCCGTGCTTCTCATAAAAGCGGATCGCCCATATGGCATCTGCCCATGCGCCGATCAGCACGGGCCGCTCTGTGCTCTGGCGCAGATGCGAGAGGAGGCGGCTGCCTACGCCCGTGCCCTGCATCGCGGTGCGAACATAGGCGTGCCGGATCAGGGTGACGTCCTGGACATGCTGGATGCCCATCACGCCCGTCAGCGCTCCGTCCTGCTCGTCGCCCCAGAACTCGACACCTGCCTCGATCTCGCGCCGAAGCTCCTCCAGCGGCATGTACGGGTCGTGCAGACGGTCGGGCGGGATTACGCCCCGGTACGCCGTTGCACCTTCATTGATGATGGCGCAAATGGCTTCATTTTCATCAGGCAGGCAGCGTCGAATCATCATTTACCGGTGAGCTTAGCTTCGGAAAGATCGCAAATCAACCGTCAGGGCTGTCTCACTGGTGAGATGCGATGCCCGGAGGAGCAAGAAGCAAGCCTCTCCACTCCGCGGGATGATGGACCTGTCCCGCTCGGTCGAGATGACGTTCGTTACACAGATGCGAGAACTGTGAGCAAGCCTTGGCCGCGCTTGCCACGCGGCCATCTGGCGGTGGTTTTATGGCTGCTCGGCCGACTTCCTCTGCACAGCGCGGGCGTCCAGAAAGGATTGCAGGATCAGCACGGCGGCCACCTGGTCGATGATGCCTTTGCGTCCCATCGATGCATGACCCATGTGGTCGAGATGGCGATGCGCCTCCGTGGTGCTGAGCCGCTCATCCCACAGATGAACGGGCAGGCCGAACTCCTGCCGCACCGCATCCGCGAAGGCTTGGGCCTTGATCGCCTGCGGGCTCAGGTCGCCGCTCATGTAGAGCGGGTTGCCGGCCACGATTTCAGCCACGGCATGTTTGCGCAGGAGCCGGCCGATGGACTTCAGCTCATGCCGCGGAGTGGACCGCACCAGCGTAAGCACGGGTTGCGCGGTGAGGCCGAATGCGTCTGAAATCGCAATGCCCACGCGGCGGTCGCCGATGTCCAGACCTAAAATGCGCGGCTGCTCCTGCATGTGCCCAGCCTACACAGGATGCAGGGCTGCCGCGCGATACCTCTCTTTAAGCCCACAACTCCTGCATGGATCGCTGAGCTTGCTCGATTCGGGGAAACGCCGTCAGCTACTGATCAGCAATGATCTGAAAGACGACGGCTCACTCGCAAAGTTTGGAATTGGCCGAGACGTTCTGACCACTCATGGAGTGATCGTGAGTGTGCTGACTGCCTGATTGTTGGCGGGCATTGCATCGTTTTCCGATCCGTTCACCTGTACCGTCATCATGGCCGTGCCCAGTGCGTTCTGCTGTACAGTGCAGGTGACGGTGGCCATGCCTCCGCTGGGCAGCGAACCCAGGCTACAGGTGAGCCCGCCCGCCGTATGGCATGTGCCCACGGAAGGCGTGATGGCGACGAGCGTTCCGGTGGATGGCGGGAAGCCGGAGACGGTAACGTTCGTGGCCGTGGCACTCCCTGCGTTGGTGACCGTCGCCGTATATGTCGTGTTGCCACCGGCAGCTGTACCGCTGCCGGTGATCGTGATCTGCAAATCCACGGACGGCCCGGTCAGGTCTCTGACTTGCGGTGAGCGCACCGCGTAAACGGCCTCTGAATCGCGGAAGAACAGGCCGTCCGCTCCCCAGCGGCCCAACTGGAGTGCTGTCGCCGTGTTGGAGTTTCCGTCCACGCGAACGCCCACCGCGATCTGACCGGTGGCGCTGAAATCGTACAGGTGGAAAGCCTGAATGGCCGCGGGAGAGTAGTCGCTGATCGTCTGCGGATCGAGGATGAACTCCCTGCCGGTGGGCAGGTCCGCATACCCGTCTCCCTCAGCTGGTGAGCCGGGCCCAGCCGCACCAGTAAAGGTGCCGAGCAGTGCGCCAGTTTGTACATCGTAGGCATGCCCGGAGCCGTTGTAGAGATTGCCACCCGCGATCTGCAGGTTGCTTCCGGGCGCAGGTAGCGGAGTCGCCGGCATGCCAGGCTTGAGCGTAAGCCCGGCAGCGTCATAGGCGTACACGCTTGTTTGAGTGAAGTCTCCGGCGTACACCTGCCGGTTCAACGCGTCGATCTCAAGTGCTGTGATGGGATAGTACAGCGCGATGAAAGTGGGGCGGGGCGTACCGCTGTCAAATATGTCGAGCCGGTCCGTGCCGGAAGTGGAGCTGACCACCACGGAATCCGTGAAACCGGGCAGGGCCGCAAGCGCAATGGCCGTGGCACGCGTGCTGCCGCCGCTGCCCGGCAGGGCGAACTGCAGCCCGGCGGTGCCGGTGGTCAGGTCGACCTTCCGCACGGCTCCGGTGCCATCCAGCGTAACCCAGAGGAAGCGGCCGTCACTGGTGAGCGCCAGCAGGTTGGGATTGCCGCCGACGGGAATAGGTGTACCCGGCAGTCCAGTGGCGGGGTCGATCGGGACGACTGAATCGGCATACGGCGGCCCGGCGGCGGAGGGAACCGAGGCGTACAGCAACTGAGTCACAGGGTTGAAGACGACACTGTTGTTGGCCAGCGCGATGTAGGCCGTGAAGTTTGCCGGAGCGCTGGTGCCGCCGCCCGGCCCGGAGTTTGCGATGGTAAAGCTGCCATTGCCTGGCTGCTGAATCAAGGCAGCAGGCAGGGTAACGCTGAGTGTGTTGGGGTTTAGGTAGGCCGTCGGCAACGCCTGTCCGTTGTAGGACACGACGGACGATGCCAAGAAGTTGGAGCCGCTCAGGGAGATTTGCACATCCGCATGGATCGGTGCCGCCACGGGCGAGACAGATTCCAGGACGGGCATCACGGAAGGAAGGACGGCGAGCGTGGTCTGGGCCGAGCCTCCGCCCGGTGCGGGAGCGGCAACGGTGATTTCCAGCGTGGCGGCATTCGCCTGGTCCGCCACCGTGAGCGCAAAGCTTAGCTGCGAGGGACTGGCGATGGTCACGGGATGCAGCGATGACCCGACCCGGACCGTGGTGCCGGGCAGGAAGTTGGATCCTTGTACTGTTACGGTGGTCGGCGTAGTGGTGCCCTGGTAGACCGAGGCTGGGCTGATGGAGAGCACCGCCGGAACGGGGTTGTTCACTGTGAGGAACGCTGCCATGGACGTGCCACCGCCCGGTGCCGGGTTCATGGCGGTTACACTCAGACTGCCTGCAGCTGCAAGATCGGCGGCCGTAAGTTGCAGGGTCGCCTGTGTTGGGCTGACAACTGTTGCCGTCCGCGCCGAGCCATTGACCTGAAAGAGAGTGGCTGGCAGGAAACCCGCACCGGTGACGCCGATGGTTGTGGCTGCAGAGCCAGCTGCCAGACTGGCCTGCGAGAGCTGCTGAATGGCGGGAGACGGATTGTCGACCTCAAGATAAACCGCTGTGCCGCCCGCACTGCTGGCGCTTCCATCCGCAACAACGACCGGCAGCCTTGCCGCACTGGTCAGTTGTGAAGCCGGTACGGTAACAGCAAGCTGCGTGCTGCTGACGAAGGTCGTAGGCAGGACGACGGTGCCCAGCTCTACAACCGAGGCTGCGGTAAAGTTGGTTCCGCTAACGCTGACGGCCGTGCTTCCTGTTCCGGCCATGACCTTTGCAGGCATGACAGACAGGACCACGGGAGAGGCCGCGACGGGGACCGGAGTTGGAGTCGGGGTAGGTGTTGGAGTGGGAGTGGGCGTCGGCGTTGGTGTCGGCGTGGGCGTTGGGGGTGGGGTGGGCGTTGGTGCTGGCGTGGGTGCTGGCGTAGGAGTGGGTCCCGGCGTGGGCGTTGGTGCTGGGACCGGATTGATGAATGACCCGTTCGCGGACGCAAAGCCGCTGCCGCAGCCGTGGAGCGAACACACGGCGGCCAGACAGACAGCGAAGAGGAGCGCGGAGCGGATCCACTTGAGCATGAACGTGGCCAGAGTACAAAGCCACTCGCGGCAGGCCCATGACACTTTCCGGCTAGAGGACCTCCCACTGCGGGGGTATGGCACTTCTCGGCAAGCTGCAGTGCAGAGAGCCAACCCGACTGCGATTTCGCTGGCTTGATTTCAAATACCATCGCTGCTACTGAACCCACCTTTGCTAAAGCTGCAAAGGACGAGGCACTCAGCTTCATCGGCGGCCGAAAATCAAGCTTCATCGGCTGAAAAATCCAGCTTTACCGGCTGACAAAGTTTTGAGCGGGCACGACTAGCCCGGTATCCCATTTTTTCTACGCAGGATTACGACGTTGGGCGGGATGACCGTCAGCAGCAGGAGCGCGAGAATGGCCTTCTCCCCTGTATCCAGCGGACGTTCCCGGGTGATGGCGACCGCGTAAAGCACGACAGCAACGATCGTGAGAAGGATCACGATCCGTGCAAGCGACCTGGCCCAGGGCCGGCGATCAAAGGGAAGCATGTCTCAAAGTCCTTGGTGCCTTTCCCGAAGATGCGGCGGACGGCGAGAAGGCCGTTCATACCGCGCCGATGAGTGTATCCGAAACGGGGAGCTTAAGGCGCAACCTCCGTCGCACTGGCCGCGCTCAGCTGGTGCACGGCGTTCCAGGTATTGGCAAAGGCATTCAAGGCATCGCTGGTGGAGGAGCGCGCGTCACGCAGCGCATCCAGGTAGTCGATCAGGGCCAAACCACCATGGTCAAAGGCGAAGCGGGCGATGGAGAGCACATCGGAGGACTCGTCGAGGTAGTGCCCGGAGAAGCGATCGGAGAGAGCCTTCGCGCGCGTGTAGCCGACCCACGCCTGGGCCACATCGGAGACGACCTGGTTGCGTGTCGCGGTCACGGTGATCCGGCTCGCATCGGCCTGCAGGCGTGCCGTTTCCTTGTTGCCAGCATTGCGGTCAAACAGGCGCAGCGGGATGTTGAAACTTGTCCCAAAGGTGTTGTAAGCACCGCTCTTCTCAAATTCGGCTTCGAGCGTTGGATCGGCCTTGCCGTTCGCGATGGCAAGCTGTGCATTCGCCTCCGCCGCAAGCACGCCGGCCCTGGCCGCGAGGAGATCCGGCCGGCCCTGCAGGGCTGCCTGCATGAGCTGTGATTCGGTTTGCGGCAGCACCGGCGGCACCACGCTGCCGGTAATGTCGAAGTCGGCAGATGGGTTCTCAATGCCGATGAGTGTCTGAATCTGAGCGGAGGCTTGCTGCAGCGTGATGATGGCGGTTGCCTCGTCCGATTCAAAGTTGCCGAGCTGCAGATCGAGCCGTTCAAAATCGAGCTTGCCCAGGTCGCCCGCTTTGTAGCGCTCGTTGGAGATCTCCACCTCATGCCGGTAGTCCGCCAGATTGGCTTCTGACAGTTCGAGCGAAGCCTTGGCAATGAGCATGCGGGTAAACGCCTGCTTGACGGCGAGCACCGCCTGGCGTGCCGCATCGTCCAGCTGTGCCTGGGTCTGCGTGGTGGTGGCACGGGCGTTGTCCACGCGGTAGCGCCGCTTCTGGCCGCGTTCAAAGAGCCGCGACAGCTGTATGGCTTCCGATGGCGGATTGCCTTGTCCGCCGTCAAACGGCAGGGTCAGGCTGGTGCCGCTGAAGCCGAGGTACGGATTTGCCCGCACGGCTGCCTGCTGCTCCTGGGCGCGGGTGGCCAGCAGGTTCTGCTGTGCGGCCAGCAGCGTTGGGTTCCGGGTGCGCGTCATGTCGACAATCTGCTGCAGCGTGTAGGCCCCCGGCTTGGCGGCGGGTGGCTTGCGCGGGTCGGAGCCGGGGGACGCACCGGCGGCATAGGCAGAGGGTGATTGCGGCTGGCTGCCGTTGACGCCCTGCTGGCCGTTTGTGCCGCCGCGGTCGCCCTGGGATGTACCGGCCGCACCGCTGGTGGCCGAGGCTGCCGACCCGCGCGCGCCCGCCGGAGCTCCGCCCGAAACACCTCCGCCGGAGCCTGCACCCGTGCCGCCCGTACCGCCGCCGGAACCTGCACCGCTGCCTGAACTGGCACCGCCTCCCGATCCGGCACCACCGCCTCCACCGCCCTGGGCCGGCGTGGGCTGGGCAAGCTGCAGGCTCAATGTCACCGCTGCCGTGAGCAGCAGCATCTTCGCGATGTGTTTTTTAATAAGCAGGCGCGGCATCACGATTCGAACTCCAGTTCAGGCTTGGGCAGCTTGTCCGTCGGGCGGGCGACCCAGACATAAAGCGTGGGCAGCAGAAAGACGCTGATGAGCAGCGCGCCGACCAAGCCGCCGACGATAACGATGGCAAAGGGCCGCTGCGAATCCGAGCCGATGCCATGCGATGTGGCCGCCGGCAATAGACCCAGCGTGGCCACCAGCATGGTCATGATGATGGGCCGCAGACGAAGGATTGCACCTTCAATGGCGGCCTCCTCCGGATTCCGGCCGGCCGCGCGCAGCTGGTTGATGTACTCCAGCATGATGATGCCGGTCTGCACCGACACACCGAAGAGCGCCAGAAAGCCGACACCCGACGACACGCTGAAGTGTGTGTGCGTGAGCAGCAGCGCGAGCATGCCGCCGAAGGGTGCCATGGCCACATTGGCCAAAATCAGGATGGACCACTTGAACGATCCGAACATGGTGTACAGGATCAGAAAGATCAGCATGATGGTGAGCGGCAGCACGATCATGAGCCGGCGTGAGCTGCGCTTCTGGCTCTCATACTCGCCGGCCCAGTTCAGCTTGTAGCCCTGCGGCAGCTTGACCTGCTTGTCCACGGTGGCAATGGCTTCCTCGACGGTGCTGCCCAGGTCGCGGTTGCGCACGCTGTACTTGATGGCGACATAGCGCAGGCCGCCCTCGCGATAGATCTCCTCGGCCCCGTCCTGGATCTGCTGTTTGGTCACCTGCGCCAATGAAACGCGCTCGCCGCTGGGCGAGACCAGCCGGATGTTGGCGATGGCCTCCGGCGTGCCGCGGAAAGCCGGACTGTAGCGCGGTGTCACGTCGTAGCGTGCGTCGCCCTCCAGCACCTGTGTGATCGAACTGCCGCCCACGGCGCTTTCAATCGCATCCTGTACATCGGCAACGTTGATGCCGTAGCGCGCGGCGGCTTCCCGGTCGATCACGTAGTTCAGGTTGGGCTGGCCGATGACGCGGAAAAGACCAAGGTCGGCGACGCCCTTGATGTGCGACATGACGCCCACAATCTCGTCACCCTTGGCTTCCAGCGTCTTCAGGTCGGTACCGTAGAGCTTCACGGCGAGCTCGCCTTTCACGCCGCTCACCGCCTCCTCCACATTGTCTGAAATGGGCTGTGAAAAGTTCCACACCACGCCCGGCGACTTGGAAAGCTCGCGGTTCATGGCACCGATCAGATCTTCCTTGTTTTGATCGAAGACCTTGCGCCATTCCGCCTTGGGCTTCAGGTCTACGAAGTACTCCGTGTTGAAAAAGCCGGTCGCGTCGGTGCCGTCATCCGGCCGGCCGATCTGGCTGATGACCTGCTTTACCTCCGGGAAGGAGATGAGCACACGGCGCGCGCGGTCCGCGACCGCCTTGCTCTCTGTCGGACCGGTGCTGGGCGCCAGCGTGCCGCGCACCCAGATGGCACCTTCATCCAAGTGCGGCAGGAACTCCGAACCGACCACGCCGGAAGTGCCCAGGAAGATCGTCGCCGCAAAGGCGAGGACGGCCACGCCGATGGTGACCGGCCGATGCTCAATGGCCCATTGCGCGGAGTGCCGGTAGCCACGCGTGATCCACTTCAGCACCGGGTTCTCCCACTCGGAGGTGCCCTTGCGAAAGAGGAAGCTGGCCAGCACGGGCGCAAGAATGATGGAAAAGATCAGCGCGCCCAGCAGCGCAAACGCCACCGTCCACGACATGGGCTTGAAGAGCCGGCCCTCGACGGACTGCAGCGTAAAGATGGGCAGGTAGGCCGTGATGATGATGCCGATGGCGTAGAAGACGGGCCGCTGCACCTCATACGCGGCCTCGCGGATCTGCTGCATCACGGTCATGTCGTCACGCTTGCCATGGCTTAGGTGGCGCACGATGTTTTCCACCATCACCACCGCGCCATCCACCACCATGCCGAAGTCCAGCGCGCCCAGGCTGAGCAGGTTGGCGGGAATGTGCTTCTGCTCAAGGCAAATGGACGCAAAGAGCAGTGAGAACGGGATGGTGATGGCGACGATGAGCGCGCCGCGCAGGTTCCCCAGGAAGAGGAACAGGATAATGACAACGAGGATGATGCCCTCGGTCAGGTTGTGGAGAACGGTGTGCGTCGTCAGGTGCAGCAGATCGCTGCGGTCAAGGAACGGGATGACGCGCACGCCCTTCGGCAGAATGTGCTCGTTCAGTTCCTTCACCTTCTCGTGAATATTTTCGAGCGTGGAGTCGGAGTCCTGGCCCTTGTGCAGCAGGACGATACCCTCGACAGCATCCTGGTTTTCGACGAGCTTGCCCTTCGGCCCGTCCGGCCTGTAGATGCGGCCAATTTGGCCAAGCCGGATCTTGGGCCCTTCCACCACGTTGGCTACATCGCTCACGCGCAGCGCCGTACCGTTCTGTGCTTTCAGCACGGTCTGCGCTATGTCCTGCGTGGTGTGGTAGAGGCCGATCGCCTGCACGTTGATCTGCTGCTGGCCCAACTCAATAAAGCTGCCGCCCGCGTTGATGTTGTTGCTCTGCAGCTGCTGCTTGACCTGCGCCACGGTCAGGCCGTACTGAATGAGCTTTTCCGGATCGAGGATGACCTGGTATTCGCGCGTGGGTCCGCCAAAGCTCGCCACATCCACCACGCCCGGCACACTGCGGAACTGCCGCTCCAGCGTCCAGTCTTCCAGGCTCTTGAGCGCCATGGGATCGTACGCCGGGTTTGTGCTTTCCAGCGTGTACCAATAGATCTGGCCGACCGGGCTCCAGTCCGTGCCGATCTGCGGATTCAAGCCCGTGGGCAGCGTCACCAGGGAGAGCCGCTCCAGCACCTTTTCGCGATTCCAGTCGTCAATGCTGTCATCGTCGAAGGTCATCTTGATGTCCGACAGGCCGGCCAGCGAGAACGACCGCAGGCTCGTCATGTGTGGAATGCCCGCCATGGCGATTTCGACCGGCACGGTGACCTGCTGCTCGACCTCCTCCGACGCGCGGCCCGGCCACTGCGTAATCACTTCCACGTAGTTGTTGGCGACATCGGGATATGCCTCCACCGGCAGATTGTGAAACGAGATCGCGCCCCACACAAAGAGGAGAACGGCGACCACCAGCACAATGAACCGGTTGTCGAGAGCAAAGTCGACGAGGCGGCGGATCATTACTGGACCGCCGCATTCTGCAGTTCCAACGCGTTCGCGACAACGGGTTGTCCTGCGTTCAGACCGCTGAGCACCTCAATCGAATTGCCGCTGAGCGCCCGGCCCGTCTTGATCTCAGTGGTGCGGAAGCTTCCGGAGCCATTGGCCGCTTGCCCTGCAGCCGTCTGCCCCGCCGGCTGAAAGACAAAGGCGCGGTCATGCAGATGCAGCACCGCATCCGCCGGAACAACGACCGCGGCCGACTGCTTCGCGCTCTGAAAGGTCGCGTTGGCGAACATGCCGAGGCGCAGCGAGCCGTCCGGATTCGGCACCTGAATGCGTACCTTGGCCGTACGGATCGAGGGATCGAGAATGGCACCGATGTCACTCACGGTGCCCTTCACCACGCGGCCGGGAAAGGCGCTCAGGCGGATGTCGGCCTGCTCGCCCAGCTTGATGGTGGCCAGGTCGTTCTCATACACATCGCACACGATCCACACATGCGACAGATCGGCGATGGTGAGCGATCCGGTGGAACCCGCATAGGTCACACCGGCCGCCGCCGAAGCCGTTGCATTCTGCGAGATCACCACACCGGAGGTGGGCGCGTAGATGGTCACGGTATCGCTTGGCTTGTTCTTGTCCACACCCAGGATGCGGAGCTGCTGCTCGCTGGCCCGCAACAGCGCGGCGGCATCCTGCTCGCCATTTTCGGCAATCTCCAGCTGAGTCTGCGCGATGGCTCCCTTGCCAAACAGCAGCTTGTCGCGGTCCAGCGTGATGCGGGTCAGGTGCTCGTCGTTGACGGCCTTGAGGTAATTGCCAAAGGCGGTCGCGACATCCGGGCTCTGCACATCCATGATCGGCTGGCCCTTGTGCACCGTGTCACCCAGCCGCACGCGCAGGTTCACAACGCGGCCGTTGGCGAGCGACAGCACCGGCAGCTCGCGGGACACATCGGGGTTGACCGAACCAGTGGCATTGAGCGTGCTGTACAGCTGCTGCAGGGTGGCGTACACCAGCGGGAACTGCGCCGGCTTGTCCACCGTGACCGTGCCGCTGGCCGAAGCGGGCACAACGGCGGCGCTGGACGGCGGTGCCTCCTGCGCTTCACGCGCGGCTTCACTCTGTTTGGCATGGCAACCGGTCAGCAGCAGGCCTGTGAGGCAGAGTGGAGCCATGGCCCTTAGCCGCAAACGAGGGGCGGCAGATACCTGAGCGGACACGGATCCGGGCATGGCAGAAAATCCGCCTGGAATTTTAAGACGCATTTCGTTTGGACCTCACAAAAGCGCGGCACAGCCATGCCACGAAAGCAGAACCGGAAGGCGGCGAAGCTACCTGTACGGCATACATCCATGCCGCATAACACACCATGCAAGAAGACATGGCGGCGAAGTCTAACGCGCGAAGCCAGGAAACGTGGGCGGGCGTATGGCTGCCGGCCGGAACCGCGGCACACGGGCGGGCAGACGCCCTTCCAGAACCATGCGCACGGCCAGCCGCTGGCGTACCAGCAGCACCAGGGCACACGTCAACAGCAACGCACTCCCGTCCAGCGTGGAGGGCAGCAACGGCGCGGGCAGCGGCTCAAAGACATGACGCAGGCTCAGTTCGATTTCGGAGTTTGCGGCCTGCAGGTCGTCCGTCATGCTGATGGCCGGGAACAACAGCATCGCCAGTAGCATGGAACAGATCAGCCCCATCCGCAGGGAGATGCGCAGCTTGCCGCGCCGGCCCGCCATGGCACAGGTGCCGCAAAGCAGCGCCGCGACCAACAGCCAGAGCAAATTGAGCGCAGTCTCCACGTTGTGCAGTCTACCGTACATCTGGCAAGGTGTCGCGGCCCAGGCGATGTACCGCGGCACGGCGTCAGCGTGCCACTGATTCAGTCGCGGCGCAACGGGATCCATCATGTGAGCCCATAACCAGGGAATGATTCTGTTTGTTTCCATCGTGCTCACATTCCTCTCCGTTACGGTTCCCTGTTTACGTTGCGATCAAGAGTGTTTTGTATCCGCAGCAGATGCAATGAGTCTGGATGCGATCCTTACTTTGCCGTGGCTGCTGCGTTCGGTGCTTCCACAGCTTTGGCGCGATCCTCATAGGATTCTGCCGTCTTGAAGGCGGCATCCGCGCTGGACTGCGCATATTCATACAACTGCCGCGCGCGGTCCGCGGCGGTGGGGTATTTGCCCCCTGCCGAGGGATGCTTCAGTTCCGCTTGCCACTCCCTCTTCCGTTCCCTGGCGAGAACTTCATAGGCCTTGCCCTGCAGGCGGTAATACTCTGAAAGCGCCTTGAACTCATCGCGTGTTTTCGCATTCTTCAGCAGGGTGCGCAGTTCCTTCGCGGAGTGCGTCGAATTCGGCGCACCCTGCGAAGATTCCTGTGCCGCCATGCTTGCTGTCGTGGCGAGTAAGAGAGCGATCAAGAGAACTTTCACCTCTGGCCTCCTCCCAACTAAAAGTGATAAGTAACATCACCGGCGACAATGAACTGCGTTTTCTTGGTGCCGAGGTCATAGGCGGGCAGGTCGTAGCTATGCTCCAGCCGGATTTCCGGGCGGAACAACACCGTGGAACCAATCCAGTGGCCATAACTGATCAAGTGCTCGCTGTACTTGGTGGCGTAACCCGTGCGCTGGCCCTTGATGTCGTCCACAAATTCATTGCGGATGGACAGGTAATTGTGCGCGTTAAATTCGCGCTCCACATAGTTGGTGATCGCCACTTCCGGAGCAAAGCAGGTCTGTTTGCCGGCGGCACAAAAGGCACCATTGGCACCAATCTCCGGTGTGATTGGATTGGCGACGTTGCCCGCGATGTTGGGCACCTGGCGCTCATACATGTACCAGGTCTCCGTGTCGGTATGCCACTTGGCATTGAATTTGTGGTACCAGGTGGTGAAGTAACTCTGCAGATTGTTGTAAGCGTACTTACCGCTATTCAGAGAGTTGACGCAGCTGTACACCGCGTCGCCACCTTTGTGCCAGGTGTAATCCACGCATCCGGTAAAGGTCGGCTTGGCGTCCTTGGTCCACAGCGCCACGTCATTTCCATCCGAGATCCCTAACTGAATGAGCCAGTGGTCCGAAAGCTTGATGCTGGAAACGATGCCCTCCTGGGTGTAGGGGTCGATGGTGTACAGCAGCGAGTGCGAGTAAGTGTAGTTATTCGGGGCAAGCTGCGCTTCAATGTCAGGCAGCGAGATATACCGGCCGACGCGGACGTTCATGCCCTTGGCCACATGCGGAAAGTAAATGTCCGCGTACACCATGACCGGGTCATAGCCGTTCTGGTGATTCTTTTGCAGCAATTGCTGCGAAAAGATTCCCTTTGTCGTCGTGTAACGGTAGTCCTGCCCATACAGCTGCGCGACGCGGAAGCCCCAGTCGATGTGGTCCGTCTGCACGGTGTCCGGCAAGCGCTCGATGTACAGCACTTGCTGGTCCAGCGTGGTGCGGTTCGGGCTGTAATAGTAAGCCGCCGGAGAGTTGGCACCAATGCCCTTGTTAGAGGTACTTACATTGAAGCCGCCATTCAGCCAGCCGTAGACCTTGATGCGCGACTTATTTTGATTGATCGCCTGCATCAAGATGTAGGTTTGCGTGTCCGGCGCGCCAATGACCGGCGTTCCGCCAACGGAATAGTCATTCGCGGGAAACGGTGGCGAGTCCAGCGGGCCGTCATAACCGCGCCGTTTGGGAGCGGGCGAAGGCGGCTGTGTGGGATGCCAGTCTTCCTTGTAAGCGCGCGCGAACCGGGCAAAGAAATTGCCATGCGCATCCGGGATCACACTCTTTTCGGATTGGACACCGGGACCGCTTTGCCCATCGACGCTGGAGGATATCTCCGAGGGTGCCACCAGGCTCGCCGTGGAATACGAAGTATATTGCTCCTGGGCATAGATGGTGCCGGAAGTGAGCACGCAAGCCAAACATACAGCAGACTTCAACATGAGTTAACGCCGTCCTTTGAACCTTCACCATTACAAGGCAAACGCCTGTAAAGATTCCGTAAGAACGTCGAAGGCAGTGGGGTGATGCGGCGGTCAGCCTGTGCCAAACGGTTCTATCAAAGGACGGACGCCGGCTGCCGCCTGCACTTCGTCAGCCGGCGTGAGGACGCTGAAGAACCTCCAGCTTGACCTTTGCCAGGCCGCTACGCAGAATGCCCAATTCATTGGCGGCCGCGGCGGAAAGGTCAATGACGCGATCGGGGGCCAGCACGCCGCGGTCGTTGATGCGCACGACCACCGAGCGGCTGGTGTTCAGGTCGGTGACGCGGACCAGCGTGCCGAAGGGCAGGGTGCGATGCGCCGCGGTCAACTCGTGCTCGGCAAAGGTCTCGCCGGAGGCCGTGTGATGACCTTCCAGCACGGAGCCGTACCAGGAAGCGATGCCGCTGAGCGGATTGGTGTGGAAGACGCTGGCATGGATGACCCGGTTGAACAGGCGGCTTCCGGCATTCTGCCTGCGGACTTTTGCCAGGGCGGCGGACGGTGGCTCAACCGGACGCGCGAGTGCAAGGGGATAATGCCGCGCGGTGTGAACGTGGTGAACGGTCGCTAAAACACCGCCGATGCTGGCGGCGGACATGCAACTGGCCACCAGAACTGCCCGGGAGAGTCCTTCGCGCTGAGTACGCCGGAAAGCGTGGCGGAGGTGGAGCCAGGACTCGCGGAGCGCCTGAAGTGAGTGGCGTCGCGGAGATGCCGGGAAAGGTGCGCCGGTGATCAGACCGGAGCGTGTGCCGGAAGGCGAGAGGGTCTGCAAGCCTTTGGCGAGGTTGGAGGGAACTGTGACAACCGGGTCTTTTCCGGAACGATTGCTGATCAAGCAGATACCTGCAAGACGAAGCGGCAATGGGGACTTGCATTGGAACGAGGTTCTATGTTGCTTTGATCACAGGGACGCTGTTCTGCTGAGCCTTCTGCGGCGCCCTTCCTGAAAGAAAACGCGCACGGTAAATCCGGCCCAAACGATGTCCCTGAGTTCCCCTGTTTTCTTCGTCTTCTTTCTGTGTGGAGTTGCGCTCTTCTGGGCGCTTGTTCGGTTCAGGAGAGCCCAGCAAGTGGTGCTGCTGCTGTGCAATCTCTTTTTCCTGGCGAAGTTCGGCCTGGTGTACCTGCTGCTGCCAGTGGCGGCCACGATCGACTTCGGGCTTGGACGCGCACTCGGGAAGAAAAACTCACCCCGGTTCCGCCAAACTCTGGTTAGCCTATCACTTCTCCTGAATCTTGGACTGCTGCTTTCGTTCAAACTGCTCCCACTTTTGCGGGGGAATGCGTGGGGCTGGCTCTTCACCTTGAGTCTCTCATTTTATTGCTTTCAGTCACTTAGCTACACCATCGACTTGTACCGGGGCGAAGCAAAGGCGGAACCGGATCTCCTGCGATATTTAGGCGTGGCGCTGTTCTTCCCGGTGATCCTGGCCGGGCCTATTCCCCGCACCACAAAACTGCTGAAGCAGATGGCCAAGCCCTTTGCTCTGAGCCGCGAACAAGCCGCCGCGGCGCTGCTGCTCATCGGCACCGGACTGGTCAAAAAGCTGCTGGTGGCCGACTACCTGGCCGACAATTTTGTGAACCGCGTCTTTGACACGCCCACTCTATACAGTGGCGCGGAAAACCTGCTGGCGGTCTACGGCTACGCCTTGCAGCTCTTCATGGACTTTTCCGGCTACACGGATATCGCCATCGGCGTGGCGTTGCTGCTGGGTTTCACCGTGCCGGAGAACTTCCGCACGCCCTATCTTGCCGTCAACCTGCAGGACTTCTGGAAGCGTTGGCACATCAGCTTTTCGTCCTGGCTGACGGATTACCTGTTCGAATCGCTCCCAAAAAGCCGCCGCTTTCCGCCGGTGACCTATGGCTATGCTTTTGTGCTGACCTTTTTGCTGGGCGGCCTGTGGCATGGGCTGACGGTGAACTTTCTGATCTGGGGTGCGCTACATGGACTTGGGTTGTGGTGCTTTTACCTGCTTACGCTTTGGCTGCGAAAACGGGGAAAGAATCCACGTCTGAAAAGCGAGACGTGGGGCACCCGGTTCTCTCCAGGACGGGTCGCCTCGACGTTGCTGACTTTTCATTTTGTTTGCTTTACCTGGATTTTCTTTCGTGCGCAGGACCTCTCCACGGCCAAGTTAGTACTGCGGCAGATTGCTTCGCACACCGCGGGCCTGGAGAACGTGACGCCGCTGCTGGCCGGCGTGCTTGTCTTTGCGGCACTGGCACACTGCATTCCGCCGGAGTGGTTTGCAGCCTGCGCGCGGCTGGGCGACCGTGTTCCCTTCTGGGCGCAGGGAGCGGCGCTGGCCGGCGTGGTCCTGCTGATCCAGGCACTCGCGGGGCAGGGATCGTCGGGGTTTGTGTATGGCAATTTCTAACGCAGGCAGCAAGCCGGCGGATCAGCGCGCAAGCGAGCCGGCGGGAGGCGTCCCGGTCAAGGCAGCGCTGGCGCTTGGAACGGCGGTTGTTCTTCTCTTCGGCGCGCACTGGTGGCGCGATGGCGCGGGGAACCGGTCGCGCGGCATCGATTTTCTGAGCTTTCCCGGCATGGTTCGCCAAGCCGCGAGACTCAAGCTGCCGCAGCGCCCCCAGCCCCTCGTAACGTCACTGCCCTACAACGGCGTGCAGCTGACGCGCAGGGAGGCAAGCCCAGCCACTGGCTTACCGGCCAACTCCGGTTCACTGGACATGACGGGCCCGGCGAACGGCCCGAAGACGCGCAACCTGTCAGATTCATCTGTCCCGACAAATACAATCTCGCCCGTTCTGATCGATGACAGCCGCGCGCTTAGTCCCTTCTTCGCGCAGCTCTGGACGCTGCAGCAGCACAAACAGCCGCAGGTCGTGACCGTGCTGCACTACGGTGATTCGCCCACCACCGCCGACCTGATCACGGGCGATGTGCGCGCCATTCTGCAGGAGCGCTTTGGCGATGCCGGCCATGGATTCAACCTGGGCGCAAAGCCGTGGGCCTGGTATGGCCATCGCGACGTGGAGATCAGCGACAAGGGCTGGGCTTCCTCACAGAAAGACGCTACCGGTGTGGGCCGCATGAAGCAGAGCATCTACGGCCTGGGCGGGGGCATCTTCACCGGCAGCGCGGGCGCGCAGACCGTGTACACCTTGAAAGACGCGACAGCCACGCCGCCCACGGCCGTTGTGGCGAGCTACTACGCCTCACCTGGCGCGGGCACGCTGACGGTCTCCTCCGGCGACACCTCCGTCGTGAACATCGCCACGGGCGCGGAGACACAGGGGCCTGCGTCGACCGCCGTGCCTCTGCCGCCCGGAACGGAATCGGTCAAGCTGGCCGTGACGAGCGGCACCGTGAAGCTCTTCGGTGCGGACTTCCGGCACGGCGACTCCGGCATTCTCTACGACTCGCTCGGCCTGAATGGCGCAACAACGACGGTGATCTCCCGCACCTTTGACCCGGAGGCCTGGGCGGCGGAGCTGAAGCAGGCCAGCCCGTCGCTCATCGTGATCAACTACGGCACCAATGAGAGCCAGTTCAGCGGCTTGGTGCAAACGCTCGACAAGGAGCTGCGCGCGGCGATCGGCAAAACCCGTGCCGCCGCGCCCGGCGTGCCCATTCTGATCATGAGTCCCATGGACCGCGGCGAGCACAGCGGCTCCGACATCCGCACCAACCCAGCCATCCCGCAGATCGTGGCGATCCAACAAAAGGCCGCGGCCGACACCCACTGCGCCTTCTTCAACACCTTTCAAGCCATGGGCGGTGACGGCACCATGGCCCGCTGGTATGCCGCCAACCCGCGGCTGGTGACGGCCGACCTGATCCACCCCACACCGCAGGGCGCGGTGATCGTGGCACAACTGCTCGTCGACAACCTCTACCAGGGCTTCGACCGCTGGAAGCGCGCGGAGGGCATCGGCGTGGTTCTGGTGAAGAGCCCCACTGAAGTAGCAAACGAGCGTGCCGAGGCCAAAGCCAAGGCCGACGCAGAGCGGAAAGCGAAAGCTGCGGAAGAGAGAAAAGCTGCTGAGAGAGCTAGGTCGGATAAGAGACTGCACCGCATTGCTTCACCGGAGCAGCCAGCTTCGCCGCCGAACTAGGTAGCAGCTACACATCTCGTGCTTCGGCACATGACAAACGCTACTAAACTGATCATCGCCGATGGCCCACAGCTAAACCGTTTGTTCATCCAGTGCTTACAAACTCGCGTAAAGTCGTCTCGTTCCGCCAAACGACTTCCCCCGAGGCTGCAAGTTATGTCTGCTCGTTGGCTATCTGTTTTTCTGTCTATTTGTCTTTGCTCCCTGTGTCTTGGCCAGACCAATGTGTCACATGCCAAGAACCTTACGAGAAACTCAGCAAATACAAAGTCAGCGCCAAAAAACTCAGATCCATCGGGAGCACCTGCCCCAACTCCCCAAAAGCATATCGTGCTGCTTACCGGTGACTTTGGCGATTTAAAGGCAGATACACCGTTACAAGCCAGCGTTGTCGCTAGCGATACCACCATTATTGCGGAACCGAAAGATACGCCTGCGGTTCTGCTGGCCCCCGGCCAACTTAAAGTCACTTACACTTTGGTGCCCGGCCAGCCCGCCCCGGCATTTGTATACATTTTCACTGGCAAGACCACTCTTCGGATTCCATTCACCCCGGTGAACGCAGACAATGAACTTCAAAAGCGCCGGCTCACTGTAAGCGGAGACTTCTGCCGCGCCACGTCAAGCTCACACTGCGCGACGGGGTTGTTCTCAGACCAGCAAATCCCCCACAGCGATCCAGGCCAGAAGGTAGGCACCAGCAGTTCAGGCGAGAGAATAGCCAAAAGCGACATAGAGGGATATGTTTATGAGGGAGATGGCGCAAATTACACGCCTGTCTTGGTGCACGGACTCCAGCCGGGACTGGCGGACATTGAATTCTCAGCGCAGTCGACGTTCCATCCAGCTTGGTTAGTTCTCAAACATCGATCGACAGCGGCAGAGAAAGAGACGCCAGCTACCTTCCCTTTCACACCTGCGCTTCCGGAAATCTCGTCCGACGTCATCTACATCGCTACAGACTTGGCGAAGATTTTCGATCAATTGCCTCCCAATTCTCAGGGTTCATTACCCGCAAATTCTCAGGGTCCAGCACCCGCTAATTCTCAGGAAGTATGTGACGCGAGCACTGCAGAATTAAAATCGCTTTCACCATCCATCGCGTCCCGCATCGATCTGCTGTCCCGGCATGGAGACATCCTTTTCACACGTGTAACAGGACGCGCGGGCGAAGCGCCGCCCATCATTTCTATTACCTGTCCAGTAGCACCCAAGACTGAAAACCAGGGCGCCCCCAAGTCAGCAGAACCAAGTCAGCCCCCTTCGATTAGAACCGAAAGCAAAAACGCTGGAGATAAGTCTGGGAGCAAAGGCGTCAACCGGGATACTCGAGTATTTATCGCGCGACGGACAAACCGGCCCGCCTCCGAGCAGTCGCTTATCGATGTCACAATGACGCCCATGGACCAGGAGACTGTTCACAAGAATTTCGGCGCAATGATTGCACAACATTACTTTGCAATTCAACTCGATGCGGTGAATCGTACAAGTAATAAGCTTCAATTTAATAAAAGCGCAATCTGGTTCGACGTCGATCTGAAGGAATCTGCGGCGCAATATAAGCAGAAAACTCGTCAGACTGCGTCCGTTTTATCAGCTGATCTGATCCCGCTCAATCCGTACTACTCCAATTTTACGACACAGGAGTCCTGTTCTGATTATGTCGCTGATCAGAAACGAGGCACGCCTCGCAGCTGCTCTGTCTTCCGCTACGGGCTGGAACAAACGGCGCGCATCTCCCCAATTAATTTCAGCACTGTTCTCAATTCGTTTGATAACCAAACGGAACGCGTTGATCGTACGCTTCGATATATTGAGGTCTTCGGTGCGGTTCTAAATACCATTGCGACTGGTAGTGTCGTCGGTCAGATCCACAATACCGCGTTCCGGGATTCTGCCCACATACTTACAGGCACATTCCTCCCCGGATTCCGCTCTATCACTGAAGACCTGCCCGGAACTGACCGATTGCGGGCCAACCTGGTGCATGACACGTTCCAGGAAGTCGTTCAAATTCCCGCGAACTTCCATGCGACCACGACCGTACTTCTGCCGAGGGATGCGATCTTAACCGTTAAGGGATACGAACAATACGTAGTTATTGATCGCGTCCTTGACGTGCATATCGATCCGGACGTCTTGAATGGACCGAAAGGTCCGCCCGTTCCGCGTGGGCATATTGAAGTCGGTTTCACCAAAGATCAAGTGCGGGAGTCGCTCGGCGAACCGACCAGCGTCACTGCGGCCGATGATGGCACCAGCACCTTCCAATACAAGATCGGACCCTATGCCTCTGTGCCCTTTTCTGTGGAGCAGCGAGTCCTGACGTTATCAGCGGAGCGGACACTTGCGGAGCAGCTTGCAGTCGCTCCGGACTTAGCTGCGGCAGAGGCATTGCTCGTTGGCAAGACACCTCAATACCTTACGTTGCGTAACGGAAATACAATCATCGTTGATATCGAAAGCGTAAGCACCGTGCCGCAATTTGCTGCGAACGGTAAACGTCTGGCAGCTTACACTCTGCTGTACCCCGAGATAGAAGGTACAAAAGGAAAAAGTCGGGCAGATCTAGAGAAGCTCCTCGGGCAGGAGCAACTTCCCATGCCCATAGAGAAAGCGGCGCCAAACCACGAGCCGGCGGATAAGGATCTTACCGCCAGCTACGATATGCCCGACATCAAGGGTGGCACTATCCTCGTCACGTTCAAGACTGCGGCGGTGAATCCCGATGCCATTATCGACAGGATTACCTTCCAGGGGACAAAATCACGATCACTCGATTCTCACTGAGGAACTTAGTGAGTTCCTCGGAAAGATTCGTGAACCTTGCAAATTGAACACGGTGTGTTCGATTTGCAAGGTTAGGGTAACCATCGACATGCACCACTCGTAACCAGTACCTCCAGCCGACATCCACGACCACCACGGCCATTGGCCTGCACGCGCTTGCCCGGAAACTGGAAAATTTGTCGAAGGAAGTGTGACAAACGAGCCGTGTGGGCTGGCAGAACCGGCCAGCCGGCTCCCGTTATAATCAGATGTTCGCGCCCAACCGGCTCCTTCGGGGCCAGGCCGGTGCGCTCCGCGAATCCTCCGGGACGCCAGACCTGCCATGGCAGCTCAGCACTTCTATCCCAAGAAACTCGAGACAACGACCCACCATGCTGGATATCACCAAAAAGCTGCAGGAACAGATTCAAATATTGGAATACGAGCTGACCACTGAACTGCCCGCCGAGATCAAGCGGGCCGTGGCGCTGGGCGACCTGAGCGAAAATGCCGAGTACCACTCCGCCAAGCAGCGGCAGGAGTTTGTGAATGCCCGGCTGGGCCAGCTTAAAAAGCGCATGGCTGAGCTATCGCTGGTGAACCTGCAGAACATCCCGCACGGCAAGGTCGGCTTTGGCTCCACCGTGGTCGTCCACGATGAGAGCAAGGACGAGGAGCTGAGCTACAAGCTGGTGACGAGCGAAGAAAGCGACGTGACCAAGGGGCTGATCAGCACCACGTCCCCCATTGGCCGCGCGCTGGTGGGCAAGGAAGTGGGCGACACCGTGACGGTGGTGACGCCGAACGGCCATCGCGAGATGGAGATCCTGAAGCTGACCACGATCCACGACGCCGCCGAGTAGTGTCCGCGGCACGCCTACCTGTGCGCGTTCAGGCAGCGGGAACGCGGCTGCGCGATGCGCCCCTGCGCTGCGACGCTATGGCTGAGTTGCGGGACCAACGGGCCAGCCGCGCCGTTCCTGCCTGCGGCCAGGGGATAAGGCAGGGCGGAACGGGCGGTATACTGCGGCTTTGTTAAGTTTCGCGCGAACCCGGCTGGGCGGCTTCTTTGGGTTGGGCATGTTTCTCATTCCCTTGAAGAGCTGCTTTCAGAGCACACGCTCGGTCATGCAGACGCATGCGCCCGACAAGGTGCTCTCTGCCTCCTTCAGCGATTTGGTGCAGTCGGCCAACAGCCGCTACGACCATATCGATTCCATGAATGCCTCCATAGAAATCCAGGTCTCGACGGGCGGCGGCAAGAACGGCAAAGTGGTGGACTATAGCGCCTTTCCAGGCTATTTGCTGCTGCGCAAGCCGGGCGATCTGCGCGTGCTGCTGTTCACGCCGGTGGGCCATGTGCAGGCCATTGACATGGTGACGAACGGCACCACTTTCACCATGCACATCCCCTACCAGAAGCGGGCCATTACGGGCAGCAATGCCATCACCACGCCGTCCGACAAGCCGCTGGAAAATCTCCGGCCGGAGCTTTTCTATGACTCGCTGCTGATTCGCGGACCGCGAGCGGAGGACCTGGTCGCGCTGACCTCCGATGAGCGCATCTACCAGCCCGATCCGACACGCAAGTATGTGGTGGACGAGCCGGAATACGACCTTGGCATCTTCCGGCGGGCGAGTGCCGGGCTGGAGCTGAAAACCCAGCGTGTGGTGCACATTGGCCGCTCCACGCTGCTGCCCTATCAGCAGGACACCTATGACGAAAAGGGCCAGCTTGTGACGGTGGCGATCTATGACAATTACCAGAAATTTGGCGACGAGCTCTTTCCATCCACGATCACCATTCAGCGGCCGCTCGACCAGCTCCAACTCAAGATGACCATCACCAAGCTGGCGATGAACCCCAAGCTGGAAGACGACCAGTTTGAACTCAAGCTGCCGGCCAACACTCAGGTGCAGAAGCTGCCCTGAACCATTGCCCGGGTCCGCTCATACCAAAGCGGCCTGCGGTGTGATTTTTCGGGCGCGGCTGCAGGCCAGGCCAAGCGTGATCAGTGCGCTTCCCAGCAGAATCGCTCCCGTGCCAAAGGCACCCACGCCCGGCAGCCCTGGGCGCGAGACCAGCGCAATGCAGCCGGCGCACCACAGCACCAGCACTGTTGCCGTAACGGTGTGCATGGGGTAGCGGAAAGCCCCGGCCAGCGGATAGAGATGCAGCCCCACAATGATGCCAATGGCGGGCACGATGTACTCCGGGATGCGCAACAGAATGAGTACAATCACCGCGGTGGCCACGGCGACCCACTGAATGATGTTGACCGCGGTGAAGATGCGCTTCACGCGGGCTTCTTCCTCCGGGTCAACGGCCGCGTGCGGCAACCTGCCCGCCATGCGCAGAAGCGCGGTTGCCGCAGCCAACGCAAGCAGGCCCAGGGCAAAAACCGCGGCTTCACTGCCCAGAGAGAGCCTGCCCATGTTGCGCAAACCGGTGAGCAGCCAGAGCGAGCCGAAGCCGATAAAAAAAAAGCTGCCCCAGGCACGGCCCTGTGCCGCTTCCGCAGTGATCGGTGTTCCGTGCGCTGTCGCGATCATGCCGGCGCTCCTGTCAGGTGTTTCCGCATGGTAAGCGACCGCAGGCGGGTCTGCCAAACTCGATTTTTGTTTAACGATTCAGCAAATCCGGATCGCCGGGCGCATCTAAAACATAGTCGATAGCGTCAAGTCGCGGAACTTAACCGCCTCTTCCGCGCGCGCCGTCTCGGCCTGCTTCACGTAGGCCTCGGCAGCCTTGCCCAGGATCAGCCGCTTTGGAACTTTCTTCATACTCGCCAGCTTGACGATCACGTCGGCAATCTTCTTAGGATCGCCCTCATGACCGCCGGAGCGCAGAACAGCCAATGCCTTGAAGAGCGCGCCAACCGATGCTTCATACTCGGGCAGCAGTTCCGGCGATTTCGCACTCGCCCTCTGCCCGAAGTTCGTGCGAATGCCACCCGGCTCCAGAGTGCACACTTTGACACCGAAGGGAGCGACTTCATCCGCGAGCGAATCGCTGAAGCCGCCCACAGCGAACTTGGCCGCGTGATAGGGAGAGTTGCCCGGGATCGCCATGCGCCCCCCGATGGACGATACCTGAAAGACATGGCCGCTCCGCTGCTTGCGCATCACCGGCACCGCTGCGCGCGTGGTGTACACCACACCGAAAAGGCAGGTCTCGATGATGCCGCGAAACTGTTCGGACGTCATTTGCTCAAACGGAGCAAACAGACCGTAGCCGGCATTGTTCACCAGCACATCCAGCCGCCCATACGTGTCCACGGCTGTCTGCACCGCAGCCGTGGCGGCCGCTTCGTCGCGAACGTCCAGTTTGACCGGGCGAATACGCTCACCGTACCGCTCCACCAAAGCATTTAGTTCTTCAAGCCGCCGTGCTCCCGCCACGACAGTATCTCCAGTCGCAAGAGCTGCCTCCACGATGTCGCGTCCCAAGCCGTTGCCGCTTCCCGTCACCAACCAGACTTTGGCCATGTTCAATCTCCTGCTTAATAGATTCCAGAATGAGTGAGTGGTTGCTCATTTATTCGTGATTCATAAGTTACTTCGCCATGCGCCAGAAAGCTTCAAATCCCTTCTCGATCAGCGTTGCCTTCTGCCTCGGCTTGCGGGCGACTGTCTCGATGACGGCGTCCTGCATACCGGTGATCGCGGAGGAGGCAAATTCCGGCGGCAATCCCTGAAACGCGCCTCGCTTGGCCAACTCACTCATTGCCTGTGCCACGGTGCCGCTTTGCGAACCGATGCGCTCTCTCGTTGCGGACGTCACTGCACCTGAAACATTCAGGTGTTGAGAAGCTTTACGCTCGTCCGGTCTTTCAATCGCCCAGTGCAGGGTTTCCACCCACACATGCCGCGCGCGTTCATACAGATTCGCTTTGTAGGGAAATTTGGCGTTCACGCGGCGATACACTTCGCTTTTCAGCTCGACGTACAACTCATTTAGCAGGTCGTGCTTCGTCGGAAAATAGGTGAACAGTGTTCCTTCGGCCAGGTTCGCGCTCTTCGCAATCCTAGCGGTGGAAGCGCCCAGACCTGTCAGCGCGATCTCCTGCACAGCCGCCTGAAGAATCGCCTGCCGCTTTTCTTGACTTTTCGGTCTCGCCATGCATCGATGCTAGCCCAGGCCGTGGAGAGTCTTAAACCGCAATGCTACGTGCCATAGCTCGAAATAAGCCATGGCACTTGTATCCTTCAGGCAGAAGCTTTTCTGTCTGCATGATTCACACAAGACCTCAGTCAGCCACATCTTCCAAAAACCGCCTGGGATCATTCGCCCT
>CAXTPQ010000013.1:0-19956 GCA_964246215.1 uncultured Terriglobus sp.
CAGGACTTTGCAGATCTGCGAGCTTCAGGCCCTGAGATTCGAATCCCGAGAGCTAAAGCCGGAGTCTTCCAGGTTTATCGGCGATCTCAGCGGCTGAAGCCGCTCTGTCCCAAAGCGAAGGAACTTCAAGCAACTCTTACTCAAGCCAAAACGAAGGGCCGGGTAATTACCCGGCCCTTGGTCCTGCGCTTGCAGAAGCGTTTATCTGTCGTTTGCGGCGGCAATCTTCTCTTCTGCTACCCGAATGCCGGCTCGTGCATAGTCGTATTTCTCGGCATCATCACCAGCTTCGTTCCAGTCTTTCTGTGCAGTATCCAGTTCCTGCTGCGCTCGCCCGGCATCGATTTCCTCTGGCTTCATGGCAGTTTCGGCCAGCACCGTCACGCGCTGCGGCAGGACTTCCACAAAGCCCCAGGCAACGAAGAATTTGGCATCACCGCTGGAGCCGCCGTGCAGCCGGACCTCGCCGGCACCGAGCTCGGCCAACAACGGAGCCGCACCGTAGAGCGCCTCCATGTAGCCGGAGATGGCCGGCAGCTCGATCGCGTCCGCGGTGGTGTCGATCAGCACGCGATCCGGCGTGACAATGCGGACGGCAAGCTGGCCGGAGGTGGGCTCGGTTTGTGGTGTCTCTGCCATGGGTAGCTTCTAGCTCTTGGCTTCTAGCTTTGGCTAAAAGCGCTGGGTAGGATGCAGGCCGGTCAAAGACACGGCCGTTCTCCGGTTTGTTGGTTCACCTTGGTGCGCTCCAGGAGCCGCAAGCGGACAGCTCCTGAAGTTGGCGATGGCTAGGCCGCTGCCTTCATCTTTTCCGCGGCTTCCAGCACTTCCTCAATGCCGCCCTTCATGTAGAAGGCCTGTTCGGGAATGTCATCATGCTTTCCTTCGATGATTTCCTTGAAGGAGCGCACCGTGTCGGCGACTTTGACGTACTTGCCGGGGTTGCCGGTAAAGACCTCCGCCACATGGAAGGGCTGCGAGAGGAACCGCTGCACCTTGCGCGCGCGATTGACGGTGATCTTGTCCTCTTCCGACAATTCGTCGATTCCCAGGATGGCGATGATGTCCTGCAGATCCTTGTAGCGCTGCAGAATACTTTTCACCTGCTGAGCCACGGCGTAGTGCTCCTCACCGACAACGCGCGGCGACAGGATACGCGAGGTGGAGGCGAGCGGATCGACAGCCGGATAGATACCAATTTCCGTCAGAGCGCGGTTCAGTACCGTCGTCGCGTCCAGGTGGGCAAAGGTGGTCGCTGGTGCGGGGTCAGTCAAGTCATCGGCGGGCACGTAAATGGCCTGCACGCTGGTGACGGAGCCGTTTTTCGTGGAGGTGATACGCTCCTGGAGCTGGCCCATCTCCGTGGCAAGGTTGGGCTGATAACCCACGGCGGAAGGCATGCGGCCCAGCAGCGTGGAAACTTCAGAGCCGGCCTGCGTGAAGCGGAAGATGTTGTCGATGAACAGCAGCGTGTCGGCATGCTCCACATCGCGGAAGTACTCGGCGATGGTGAGGCCGGTGAGCGCCACACGCAGACGCGCTCCTGGCGGCTCGGTCATCTGGCCATAGATCAATGCGGCCTTTGACTTCTTCCAGTCGTGCGGATCGATGACGCCGGACTCCTGAAACTCCATCCAGAGGTCATTGCCCTCACGGGTACGCTCGCCGACACCGGCAAATACCGAGTAGCCACCGTGCTGCATGGCGACGTTGTTGATCAGTTCCTGGATCAGCACCGTCTTGCCGACACCGGCACCGCCGAAGAGCCCAATCTTTCCACCCTTCAAGAACGGCTGAATCAGGTCAATGACCTTGATGCCGGTCTCGAACATTTCTTCTCCCGTGGCCTGCTCGTCAAAGGCGGGTGCCTGGCGATGAATGGGCATGCGCTTGTCCGTCTGCACGGGACCGAGCTGGTCTACCGGCTCACCGATCACATTGAGCACGCGGCCAAGCGTCTCGCGGCCCACCGGAACCATGATCGGGCCGCCGGTGTCGATCGCCTTCATGCCCCGGACCATGCCCTCCGTCGCCTCCATGGCGACAGTGCGCACGCGGCCCTCGCCTAGATGCTGCTGCACCTCCACAATGACGGACATGGGCGTGGGGATGTCGAAGCCCTCGCTGGTGATGCGAAGCGCCTGATAAATGGGCGGCATGTGCTTTTCGTCGAACTGAATGTCGACAGCCGGCCCACTGATTTGAATGACTTTACCGATGTTCTCTGCCATGAAACCTTTCCAACGAGATCTGCCTACCCAGTGTAAACGGAAGCGGTGTGAACGTGTGCGGACTGCGACGGCTTTGGATCGGCATCGCCGGAGTTTTCAGCCTCCAACCGGCAGGCCATAGCCAGCTTCCTCCGCATTGTCACTTTCTCTCCGGTGTTCTCGCATATAGGAATGCAGGCAATGGAAAGAGGCGGATGATGAATGCATTTATCGATGCTCCGCAAATGACGACACTGATGTTGTTTGCTCTAATCTTTCTGGCACCCATGGTGCCGGCGGCCTTCTTCTTCTCCGTGCTGAAGTCGACAGCCATTGCGTCGGGGCCGCTGCAGGGCTTTGACATGAAGTTTGGCGGTGCCTTTGCCGCCTATTTCGCAACGGCATTGCTGGCCGTTGCAACCTACCCGATCTATAAGCCCCACTTCAAGCCGGAGCCGGAAGTATGGACCGTGGAAGGCTCCGTGCTGGACGACGCGGGCAATCCGATGGCGCTGCTAACCACAAACGATATCCGCGTCTATCCAGGACCGGGAGCACCGATGGATGGCTACTTTAAAGTCACCGTGACGGCCACACCCAGCCAGAATGACTATCCCAAGCTGTCGATCGGTCATGAGGGATACCTGGGATCGACCATCGATCTCGACCCGGACCCCTCCAACGCAGGTCCAGTGAAGCCGGTTTGGGATACGACGGACAAAATCATCAAGCTCAAAGCCGTCAAGCTGCAGAAACAGGCCGCTTATGCGCCAACGGAATCACCGGTTCCAGTGACGGCAG
Source organism: uncultured Terriglobus sp. (assembly GCA_964246215.1). Classification (GTDB taxonomy): domain Bacteria; phylum Acidobacteriota; class Terriglobia; order Terriglobales; family Acidobacteriaceae; genus Terriglobus. The sequence continues at coordinate 3,012 of CAXTPQ010000013.1, forward strand.
GTGCGCGATGAAAACAAATCTTCGCTGGATTGCCGTGCTGACATTGCCCTCAGTTCTGCATGCGTCGGTGGTGCGGGGCAAAGTCGTTCACAACGGCCAACCACGCCCAGGCATCACCGTGGCGTTGCGCGGCGGATCGATCGGCCAATCCAATCCTGTCCGCTCCGGAGGCGATGGACTCTTTGTGCTGCAGAATATCCCGGCGGGCCAATACACACTGCAGGTCTGGCCGGGTGCGGGTGCTCAGCCGATGATCTTCAGAATTCAGGTGAAGGAGCCGCAGACGGACGTCTTCCCCGTGAACCTGCCCTGAGCGGATTGAGGTGTGAAGGCGGTAGTTGCGGTCGCCACGATCTGCACTGCTGCGGCATACTGTCACTATGACCACCCAGGTACACATTTCCGTCGAGGAATATCTGCAAACCAGTTTCCGGCCGGATTGTGATTATGTCGAGGGTGAGGTCCAGGAGCGAAATCTGGGAGAGCAATGGCACGGCCTGATTCAGAGCATGATTGCGGCCATTTTCAAAGTGCGCCGGCATGAATGGGGTCTGCGATCCATCACCGAGCAACGCATCGAGGTGGCACCCAACCGCTTTCGCATTCCCGACGTATGCGTGGTGCGCTCCGATGAACCACTCACCGGCGTTCTGCGGACCGCGCCGCTGCTTTGTGTCGAGGTTCTGTCTCCCGAGGATCGCTTCAGCCGCACATTGGAACGGGTGCAGGAATACACACGTATGGGCGTGCCGCACGTCTGGATCATCGACCCGATCTCACGAGAAATCTGGACCGTAGCCGGTGCGGGTGGGCCGGTACCGCTCAGCACCGGCGACTTACTGCTGCCTGGAACGCCCGTTGGCATCGCCGTAGCCGACATCTTCGCCGAGTTGGACGAGGCTCCCCAGGGAACGTAGAGAAGACTCTCGGTGATCACTGGGAAGCTGAAGTTGCAGGTGAGGAGCTTTTGGCGAACGGCTTCCGATCACAACGAGCGATGGCCGTTTCTAAAGTGCCGAGGCTCCGCTCACAATTTCGATGATTTCTTTCGTAATCGCCGCCTGCCGCACGCGATTCATCGTCAGCGTCAGGTCGTCAATCATATCGCTGGCGTTGCTGCTGGCCGAGTCCATTGCAGTCATGCGGGCGGCATGCTCTGAGGCCGATGACTCCAGCAGCGCATGATAGATCTGCGTGGCCACGTAGCGTGGCAGCAGATGTTGGAAGATCTGTGCGGGCGGCTGATCGTACAGGTAGTCGACATCGGCCGTGCCGAAGGTCTTGGCTTCTTTCTCCTCGGGCCCCTCCTCTGCCTCTTCCACAGAGATACCGGCAGTTGCGGCGGCCCGCCCCGCGGCTTCCTTCTGCTCCTCGGTCATCTCCTCCAACGCGGTGATTTCCGGCGAGCCGAGTTTGCGGATCGGCAAAAGTTTTTCGACAACGACACGTTGTTGGATGACCGACTTGAACTCGTTATAGACAAGGTAGACCGAATCAATTTCGCCGCGTTCGTAGCGGTCGATGATGGAGTGCGTGCAGCTATCCACTTCAGAGAAGTTCAGCTTGGCAAGCAGGCTGGAAAGATCGTGCGTGACCTCGACCGGATGCTCGCGATGGCGGATGTCCTCGATATGGCGGGAGAGGCCGTTGTCATACTCAACTTCCTTGTGCTCCCAATGCGCCTCCGGGTAGCGGCGCTTGAAGAAGTCGCGAGCTTTGCGGCCGACGGTCTCAATGTCGATGTTCTGCTCACCGGGAGCGGGGTGCTCTTCCGTGGCCTGCCGTGGCGCGCGGTGTGCGTCAATGAATTTCTGAGCCGCCTTGCCGACGTTGGCATTGAACGCACCGGCGAAACCTTTGTCCCCGGCGATGACCAGCACGAGGGCGTTCTTCTCGTCACGTTCGACGAGCAGCGGATGCAGCACATCCACACCATCGCCACCGTACAGGTCGGCCCGGCGCACCAGCGACTGCAGAACGTTTGCCAGCATTTGCGCGTACGGCCGGGCCTGCATCGCGCGCTCCTGCGCACGGCGCAGCTTGGCCGCCGAGACCATTTTCATGGCTTTGGTGATCTGCCGCGTGTTTTTGACAGAGCGGATGCGCCGCTTGAGATCGAGTACGTTTGCCATTTATCTAACTTGCTTCTCTTCGAGCCGTGCGACTCGCACTTCAAGCTCCGTCAATTTACCGATCACTTGCATCATGTCTGAGTGGAGACGGTTTTCGAGGCCGCCTATGCGGCCATCTAGCTTGCTAATCTCTGAGCTGAGCCGTGCATCTAGCTTGCTGTAGTCCCCGCGAGAAAGCAGAATACCCACCAAGACCGAAATGGTTGGAAGCGCAACCGCGAGTGCTGCAAGTATGACTTCAAGCCGCATTCCTATTCCCTTCCTGATTGCAATTCTATCTATGCTGTTGCCAATGCCGGTTCTTTCTCCTTCGCGGCATCTTTAAAAGATGCCTTGTAGTCGTTGATGGCGTCAGTCAAGCGCTTCTTGATGTCGTCGTCGATCGCCTTCTTAGTCATGATGTCGTCCAGCACCTGCTTGCCGGTGGTGCCCATGTACTGGTGAAAGCCGGCTTCGAAGCTCTGGATTTGTTTCACATCGACATCGTCCAGCAAGCCATTGGTGCCGGCAAAGACGATGGACACCTGCTGCGCGGCGGTGAGCGGCTGGAACTGCGGCTGCTTCAGGATTTCCACCAGCCGCTGCCCGCGGTTGAGCTGCTTCTGCGTTGCCGGATCCAGATCCGAACCGAACTGCGCAAAGGCGGCAAGTTCGCGATACTGTGCCAGATCGAGTTTGAGCGTCGCACCCACCTGCTTGGTCGCCTTCATGGCCGCGGCAAAACCCACGCGTGAGACCGACAGGCCAACGTTCACAGCAGGGCGAATGCCCGAGTTGAAAAGATCGGTCTCAACGAAGATCTGGCCGTCGGTGATGGAAATCACGTTGGTCGGAATGTACGCGGACACATCACCGGCCTGCGTTTCAATGATCGGCAACGCAGTGAGTGAACCGCCACCCAGCTTGTCGGAGACACGGGAAGATCGCTCCAGCAATCGCGAGTGAAGATAGAAGACATCGCCCGGATAGGCTTCGCGGCCCGGCGGACGGCGCAGCAACAGCGAGATTTCACGATAAGCCGCGGCATGCTTGGATAAATCGTCGTAAATGATAAGCGCGTGCCGGCCGCTGTCGCGGAAGTACTCACCCATCGCGGTCGCCGCATAGGGAGCCAGGTACGACATCGGCGCGGGCTCTGAAGCGGTCGCGGCAACGACGATCGTGTACGCCATCGCGCCGTAGCTCTCAAGCGTCTGCACCACCTGAGCCACCGATGAGCGCTTCTGGCCGACGGCGCAGTAGATGCAAATCAGGTTGTTCTTGGCGGAACTGATAATAGCGTCGAGCGCTATGGCCGTCTTGCCGGTTTGGCGGTCACCGATGAGCAGTTCACGCTGGCCACGGCCGATCGGAATCATGGTGTCGATCGCCTTGATGCCGGTCGCCATGGACTCTGTTACGGATTTGCGGTCGATAACGCCGGGTGCCAGGCGTTCGACGGGGAGGGTGTCCTGCGTATCGATCGGACCCTTGTCATCGATCGGCTGGCCAAGCGCATTCACCACGCGGCCGATAAGCGCATCGCCCACGGGCACGCTCATGATCTTGCCGGTGCGCTTTACCTGATCGCCTTCGCTGATCTCGGTATAATCGCCCAGCAACACGGCACCCACCTGATCTTCGTCCAGGTTCATGGCCAGGCCGCTGATGCCCTTGGGAAAGTCGATGAGCTCGCCCGCCATGACCTTGTCCAGGCCGTGAATGCGCGCGATTCCGTCGCCCAGCGAGATGATCGTGCCGACCTCGTCAACGGTAATCTTTTGCTCGTAATTTTCGATCTGCTGACGAAGCAGTTCCGTGATCTCGTCTGCCTTGAGCTGTGCCATGTCTTCTCTGCTCTTCCTAAACTTGTGGTGGCCCGCTTACTGTGTGCCGGCCATCTGCTGTTTCATTTGCTGTAGCTGTGCGCGAACCGAACCATCGTAGATACGCGAGCCCAGCTTGATCACCGCGCCGCCCAGCAACGCGGCGTCTTCACTCCAGGTCACGCGCACATCTGAGCCGGCCAGTTCACCCGCCTTGCCCTGCAGCAGGCCGCGTTCCGCGTCGCCAAGCGGCTTGGCCGAGACAATCTCAACCTCCGCTACACCGTTCGCCTCGTCCGCGATGGTCTGGTACTCCGCGATGATTTCATCCAGCGCGCTCAGGCGCTGGTGCTCCATCAGGACGGCGATAAAGTTGCGAACGGTCCGGTCCAGCCCAATGCGGCCGCTCAGGGCGTCCAGCATCTTCAACTTATCCTCCTGCGCCAGCGACGGGTTCAGAAGGAACTCATGAAGATCGCGGCTGCTATGGAGTGTTCCGGAGAAGTCCGCAAGCTGCCGGCGCACGTCGTCCCGGTGGAGATGCTGTGCGGCGGCAACCTGCTGAAAAGCTCGTGCGTAGCGAAGGGAGAAGGCAGACATCAGTTGCGGCTCCCTTCGGTGAGCTTGCCGGCAAAGTTCTGGATCAGCACGCGGTCATCCTCGGGTGAAATCACCAGTTTGCCTGCGGCTCGATCCACGGCAATCTCCGCGGCATAGGCGCGAAGGCTGCGCTGCGCCTGCGAGGAGGCAGCGGCAATCTCCTGATCGGCGGCGGCCAGGATGCGCTGCGTCTCTTCCGCGATTTGCTGCTTGACGCGCTCCTCTTCCGCCAGCGCATCGCGCTCGGATTCGGAGCGGATTGCGGCAATCTCGCCATCCAGCCTGGAAAGCCGTTCTTCGACTGCGGACAGGCGTGCGTTGGCCTGCTCGGTCGCGGTGCGGGCCTCCACGATATTTTTCTGAATGTTTTCAGAGCGGCCACGGAAAACTTTTGGCAGCGCCTTTGCCAGCCCATACAGGATCGCGGCGGCAAGCACCAAAAAGTTCAGCCACTCGAAAACGGACGAAGCAGCAGCCGGGCTCAGACCGACCATAGAGCCGAGCTTGACGACCGACGGCGAGTGCCGGAACGCCTCGGTACCCTCAGCGGCTTCCTGCTTTTTCTGGCCGTTGTTGGCTTCCGGCTCGGCGCGGTTTCCTGAAGCGGTAGAGGCGGAAGCCGGTGCCGGGGGAGGCGTTTGCGCGCGCATAACCGGAGCAGCCAACGCGCCGCAAATCAGTAACGTGGCAAGCAAGCGGGACGAACACATCCGGAGCGAACGAATCAAAGCTGCGCTCCCGTCTGCGATCCAGCGGTGCCCCGCAGCAGCTGTTCTGACCGGTGTGGAAGGATGGCCGCAAGTATCTGCTGCGAGAGCGATTCGGTGCCGGACTCGATCTGCTGGCGAGCTTCGACGCCGGACCGCTCCACGGACTCACGAGCGGCATCGATGCGCCTCTGCGCAGCGGTGCGCGCCGCGGCAAGCGCACGGTCGCGCGCTTCCGTGGACTGCTTTTGATGTGCCTGGCGCGCTTCAAAGATCTTCCCGCGAGCTTCGCGCAGCTTGCTTTCGTACTCGGCTGTCCTGGCCTCGCTTGCCGCAATGGCCTTGTGCGCTTCGTCCATGGCACCACCGGTGCGCGCATGACGGTCGGCCAGCGTCTTCTCCAAAGGCCGGCGCACCAGCAAGGCATACGCTGCCAGCAGCAACAGAAAGAGGCAAATGGTCGGGATCGACCCGAGCATGAGTTGGCCAAGAGAATGGAGGATGTCTTGCATGAGATGGTCGTGAGGGCTGCCGTTTGACCGCCGGAGAACTCTCCAGCAAACCCTGAACAGGGTCGAACCAACCGAAGCAATCCATATGGTTATACCAATCGCAAGCGGCCATGGTCAACGTGGACCGCCGCTCTTCGCCCACCGTTACACGATTGAAAATACAGAGAGATGACCAGCCACCACCCGCACTCAAAACGCATTGTTGTCGCCACGGCAGGCTCGCTGGGCGATTTGCACCCCTGCCTGGCCGTTGCGCTTGCGCTGCGGCAGCGCGGGCATGATGTGGTGTTTGCAACAGCGCCCTTTTACCGCGAGCGCATCGAGCGGCACGGCCTGGCCTATGTGCCCGTTGGCCCGGATTTTTCGCCGGACGACCCGGAGATGATCCGGAAGGTAATGGACCTGCGCCGCGGACCGGAGTTTCTGCTGCGGAAGCTGTTCCTGCCATATCTGCCGCGTGTGTACGGCGAACTGGACGAGGCATGCAAGGGTGCCGACCTGCTGCTGGCGGGCGAGGTCGTCTTTGCCGCTCCGCTCCTTGGGGCAAAGCGGAATTTGCCTTGGGTGTCGGTGATCCTCTCTCCTTTCTCGTTTCTTTCGGCGCATGATCCCTCGATCATTCCAGGCGTCCCCTGGCTGGGCAGTGTGCGGCATGCGCCGTGGCTGCACCGGCTGGCGGGCCGGGCGGTGCAGGGCCGCCTGCAGACCTGGGCCGCGCCCATTCACGATCTGCGCCGCGAGCTTGGGCTGCCAAAGACCCCGAATACCATTCTGAAAGACAAGTTCGCGGCCAGCCTGGTCCTTTGCCTGTTTTCGCGGCACTTCGGCGCGCCACAGCCGGATTGGCCGGCGCACCTGGCCCAGCCCGGCTTTGTGTACTACCCGCAGCCGCCCATTGCCAACTCGCGCCTGGCGGAGTTTCTTGCCGGCGGTCCTCCCCCTGTGGTCTTCACGCTCGGGTCGGCGGCGGTGCATGCTCCGGGCGACTTCTTCGCCCAGTCCGCGGCGGTGGCCCGTGCGCTGGGGTGCAGAGCCGTGCTGGTGGGTGGCCGGGCGGACCTGAGCCGGCTGGAAACACCGGAGATCGTCGCCGTGCCTTACGCCAACTACAGCGACCTGTTCCCCAGCGCGGCAGCGGTCGTGCACCAGGGCGGCATCGGCACAACGGCGGAGGCTCTGCGGGCCGGTGTGCCGGCGCTGATTACGCCGCACGGCTTCGATCAGCCGGACAATGCCGCCCGGGTCCAGCGGCTCGGTCTCGGCCTGAAGATGGCGAAACATCAATACACCGCCGCAAAGGCCTTGCCCTACCTGCGCAGGCTTTTGGAAAACCCGGGCTTCCGTGAGCAGACGCAGGCGTTTTCCCGGCAGATGCAGACGGAGAGCGGATTGGCTGGAGCGGTGGAGGCTATTGAAGGGATTGCCACGATGGGCGCTGCCGGCTAAATCAGGCACTCCCGCTTGCTCTGAATCAATGCCGGGATTGCACCGGCCAGAGTGCAAAAATGCTGCAAAGTGCTTCGGCTTTCTTCAGCCGTTTGGGCACTTTCGCTCGGCACCATGCGATTTCGCTTGACTCTCCCGGCGGCCGGCGTAGCTTGGTAGTATTCCTTGACCCGTTCCAGGGTCAGACAGGCCGCCGCCCTCTGGGACCCACCTCCACTCCCTTGGTCGCGGCCTGTGCTACGTCGAAAGCAAGAATGACCGGGCCATTTCAATTGCAGGATCATGCTTTCAGCCGCGCTTGCACGGATACTTCCGCCTTTGCAAGAGTGGCCGAGCTGTGGCGTTACCCCGTGAAGAGCATGCGCGGTGAGTCCGTTGCGAGCCTGGAGATTCTCGCGGACAGCATCGCCGGCGACCGGCGATTCGCCATTGAAAGCAGTGGAGCTCCCGCGGGAAAGCCGCTGCTCACCGGCAGCGAACGTGCCGCGATGCTCCTCTACTCAGCGCGTACGGTGGAGGGTCAGGTTTTCGTACGCACACCAGAAGCAGTGGACTACTCCCTTGAGGACCCGTCGCTGCTGGATGTTCTGCAGTCCCACCTACAGCAACGCGACGGCAGAGAACACCGGCTTCGCCTTGTGTGCAGCGATCGGCCACTGACGGATTGCCGGCCCATTTCCGTGCTTTCACAGGAGGCGGTTTGGCGGCTTGATGCTGAATTTGGCGCACCGGTTGACGCGCGCCGCTTCCGCGCCAACATCCTGCTCTCGTTTTCCGCAGAGCCCACGAGGGCCGGAGCGATGCCGGAAAGCGCGGCACGGAGCCTGTTCGAGGACAGCCTGGTAGGCCGCCGCGTTCTGCTAGGCGGAGCGGCGTTGCGCATCACCGAACGCGACCCACGCTGTCGCATGGTGACGCTCGATCCGGAAACGGCCGAGCCGGCACCGTTGCTGATGAAGCTGATCGACCGGCGTCATGGTGGACGTGTTGGCGTCTACGCTGCAGCTGTCACTGCGGGCACTGTCCATGTTGGCGATGCGGTCATGCTTGCCTCTTAAACGCCAAGCACCCCCGATGGCAGCTTACGTGCGCGACCTTTCGCAGGAAAGTATCGTCCAAACCAGCAGATGAAGCTCGTTCAGAAGCTCCGCTCCGCCTTTCCGCTCGCCGCCGTTGCAACGGCTGCTTTGCCATGTTTGCTGCCGGTATCGGCCCAAATCCACCGCGTGGAAAAAGCTCAGCCGGTCACCCGGGCCGTGGCGGTTTATGAATACGTGGGTGATTTACAGAAACCCACCGCTGCCCGGCTGATCCCCGTTTCGCTTTATCTGGGCGGCCATTTTGAGGACGCGGGCACTTACCTGTCACAACCCATTCCGCTTGCCCTGCTGAACGGCAATGTGTACGAGCTGCAGCAAGCGGGCAAGGATATGGGCTTTCTGGACCTGCAATACGCGCGCAACCTGAAGCAAAACAGCGCGGAAGCCGAAACGGCCTATGACGATGGCTGGTTCGGCTATGGAAAGTTCCGCGCGCCGAAAGTTCCGAAGGCCACCACCGTGGCGAAGAATGACGGCAAAAGCACAGGTCACGCCTACACCGTGCAGGATGATGGCAAGCCGCACTTTGGAGCAAAACCGGACGACACGCCCACCGACCGCCACGGCCGTCCGGCTGATCCCGATCCGGCCGAAGACCGCGCCGAGAAGGTGAGCCTGCCCGACGACCACGATCCAAACACGCCCAACCCGGACCGGCCCACGCTCAAGCGCAGCAGCACCGACGTGAATGGCGGCCCCAAGCAGAAAAAAGAGAAGGTGACGGCTTCCGTTTCGCAAGCGCCGCCGGACCCCAGCAAGGACGATGACCGCCCCACGCTGAAGCACAAGGACAGCAACCACCCGGACGCGACCAGCGACGTGCCGCCCGACCCCGCTGACCTGGGCAGCCGCAAGAGCGTACGTGGCGCGGCTGGCACCGTAAGCGGCGCGGAGCCGGGCCTGGCGGACGCGAGCCGCCCGGAGCTGCGGCGAGGCAAACCCGCCGTGCTTGCGGCGAACGCCCCTGACCTGCAGGCGGTCAGCAAGGTTGTGGGCATGCCGGCCGATCTGAAGCAGGCTGTGGCCATTTCCGACGCGGCGAGCCGGCCGGCGCACGACTTTCACTACAGCTTCGATTCCGACGCGACACGCGCCACGACGCTGGCGAACATGAAGCAACTCGCGCTGGCCGTGCTGGCCGATCCCAAGCTCGCAACGGATGCGACGGAGTTCAGCAAGCCGGCAGCAAGCGCCGCGTCTGCGCACAGCAATACGACAGCAGCCCAGCGCCGGACGGGCGCACGCGCCGGCTCAACGGTAAGCCGCACGCGTCCGGCACAGGCCAGCGCAGCGGCGGCGTCGATGGACCTGCAGGACGAACAGCTCGCAGCGTACCAACTCACATTTAGCGCACCGCCAACCTTCGTCTACACCGCGCACACCTCGGGCACAGGCTCACCCGCGCGCTTTGTGACGGTGATTGCGCAGCAGGACCCGGATGGCAAGCTGCAGCCCGGCTTCCGCAGCGTGACGGACACGGCCCACCTGGACCGCACACCGCGCTACCGCCTGGTGGACGCGGTGGATCCGGACGCCAGCAACCGTGCGTCGCTGCTCTTTGAGGTGCGCAACCAGAGCTCACGGCAGTTTGCTCTGTACCGTCTGCTCGGTCCCAAACCCGACCAGATTTTCGAGACCGGAACAATCAAATAGGGCGGCGAATCAACGCCGCAGGTAGGCGTCGTTTCCACTGATCCAGTCGGCGCGTGGCGGCGCGAAAACGTCGAAGCCGATGGTATCTTCCAGCGCTTCGCCGCTGTGCGGCAGGTTCGCCGGGATCACCAGCACCTCACCCGCACGGACGATGCGCTCCTCGCCGCCGAGCACAAAGCGCATGGAGCCGCTCAGGATAAAGCTGATCTGCTCGTTGACGTGATGGTGCTGCGGCACAAGACACCCTTTCAGGACCTCAATGCGAGCCAGCATCGCCTCCTTGCCGTAAATGTATTGCCGGCGAAAGCTGGGGCTCATCTGCTCGACAGGCATGGTGTTGAAGCTGTGGTGCTGCGCGGCTGCGGACGTTTCCAGAGATGACTCGCTCATGCATCCAGCGTACCGCGAGATGCTTGCGCGTTCATGGATATGATCCGGGTATGGATTTTGGATTAGCTGGCCGAGTAGCCGTGGTGGGTGGAGCGAGCCAGGGCATCGGGCGGGCGATCGCTTTTTCGCTTGCGGCAGAGGGTGTATCGCTGGCGTTGTGCGCGCGGCGGCTTGAGCCTTTGCAGCAGGTAGCGGATCAACTCACCGCGGCCCACGGCGTAAAGGTGATCGCCCGCAGCGTGGACATGGGCGAGGACGCGGCGGTGCGCGGCTTTGTCGAAGAGGCCGCGGCGGAGTTCGGCCGGGTGGACATCGTGGTGCCCAACGCGGGCGGGCCGCCGGCGAAGGATTTTCTGCAGACCTCCATCGACGAGTGGGACAGCGCTTTCCGGAACAATCTGCGCTCCGTGGTGAGCATGGCGCAGGCGGCCATCCCGCACATGCGGCGGCAGCGCTGGGGCAGGGTTGTCACCGTTACGTCATACACGGCCAAGCAGCCCGCGCCTGGTCTGGTGCTTTCGAACGCGATCCGCCCTGGTGTTGCGGGCCTGATCCGTGCACTGGCCACAGAATTCGGCCCGGAGGGCATCACCGCCAACAACGTGGGGCCAGGCTTTACCGACACCGCACGCTCCCGCGAGGTGCTGGCTGCTGACGCGGCCAAATCCGGACGGAGTATCGAAGAGGTGCGCGCGGAAGCAGAACGGGAGATTCCCATCGGCCGCATCGCCACGCCGGAGGAGGTTGCAGCCACCGTCGTCTGGCTTTGCTCAGTGCAGGCCGCCAGCACGACGGGGCAAACGATCCTTGTTGACGGCGGCAGCTATCGCGGCCTGTGAGGTAAAGCTCTCCGGCAAGTCACTGGCGTGGAATGCGCCACCTTTATGAAAGTTCCATCGTCGTGAAGGTGGAGCACCCGGTGCATATTCCTCAGACCGGGTGCTCTTCCCCACTCTGCACGGCAAGCGAGACGACTACCGTGAGCAGCAGCATGCCGAAGATGGTGGCCAGTGAAGCCACCGCACTGATCGCGAACCAGGGCTGGACGAGCATCTTGATGGCGGCAAAGGCCAGCACCGCCGCCAGGCCATAGTGAAGATACTGCAGCTTCTCCAACGCATGCGCCAGCACGAAATACAACGAGCGCAGCCCCATGACCGCCAGGATGTTGGAGGTGTACGCGACAAAGGTGTGGCGCGTGATGGAAAGCACGGCGGGGATGGAGTCGAGCGCGAAGACGAAGTCGGTGAAGGCGATGGCGATGAGCGCAAGCAGCAAGACCGTCGGCGCGCGGCGGCCATGTTCCTGGACGAGGAAGCCGTCCTGGCTTTGCGAAAAGTTGATCCTGGTTTGAAGCCAGCGCTGCCACGCCGGCAACTGCTTCCGGCCATGCTTCTGCGGCAGCACCAGCCGGACCGCAGCGATGAGCAAGAGCACGGCAAAGATGTAGGTCACCCATTCAAACCGGTGCAGCAGGGCTACGCCGGCCACGATAAACGCCGCACGCATGAGTACCGCGCCTAGTATGCCCCAGAACAGGACCCGTCGCTGCTTTGTGAGTTCAATGCTGAAGTTGCGGAAGAGCAGCAGAAAGACGAAAAGGTTGTCGATCGACAGCGACTCCTCCAGCGCATAGCCTGCCAGAAACTCCGTGCTGAGCGCCTTGTTCAACGCGATATAGAGAAAGCCGGTGAAGGCAAGTGCGCCCAGCAGCCACATGGCCGTGGCGATATAGGACCGGCCTGGCGTCTGCCGCCGCAGCAATAGCCACTCCGTCCCCAGCAGGACGAGCAGAAGGACGTGGAAGGCGATCCAGTGCAAAAGATGGGCGTCCGGCATAGCGTGCTTGCCTCAGGATGCCTGGCTAAACGTTGGCCGCTTGACGGTGGCGGCGGGTGGGATGCACCAGGTATGCCACCAGCACGCTGAGCGCGTACAGCACAAGCATGGGCGCGGCAAACAGGCACATGCTCAGCGGGTCAGGCAGCGGACAGATGATGGCCGCCACAATAAAGATGATGAGCACCGCGTAACGCATGTTGCGCACCAGGAACTTGGCATCCACAATGCCGAAGAGCGCGAGGAAAAAGATCAGGATCGGCAGCTCAAAGCTGACACCGAGGCCGAAAATAATCGCGGAAAAGAATCCCGTGTAGTCGTCGATGGTGATGATGGGATGGAAGCGGTGGCCGAAATCACCGATCAGCACATGCAGCGCCGAGGGCAGAACCCACCGGTAACCGAAGTATGCACCGGCGGCGAAGAGGCTGACGGTCGCGGTCATGAACGGCCAAACGTACTTCTTCTCGTTCGCATACAGGCCGGGTGAGATGAAAAGCCAGAGCTGGTAGAGGATGTAAGGCGCGGCCAGCATGCCGCCGCCATAGAGCGCGGTCTTCAGGTAAAGGTTCAGGCCGTCCGTGGGGTGGGTGAAGTTCAGGTCATAGTGCAGCGTGCTCATGGGCCGCTGCACGATGTCGAAGAGCCGCTCGTGGAAGAAGTAAGCGATGCAGAAGCCGATGAGCAGGGCGGCCACCGAGTGCAGCAGACGGCTGCGCAGCTCCTGCAGGTGCTCCATGAGCGACATGCCGGGCAGCTCTGCCCGGTCGCCTACCGCGGCGCGCATGTTGTCGAGGACGTCAGGCATGAAGGTGTACCTTCTCCCACGATTCTTTCACGCCAGCGATACGGTTAGACATGGGTGGCGTGCTCCCCTTCTCCTGCCATGGCGGGCTGGCGGCGATCCGGCGCGGGCTCGAAGAGTTCCGCCGGTGGGGCGAACAGGTTGCCGTCGGGCTCGCTCATGCCGCTCGGCTCATCGCTGCTCATGCCCGCGTGGGAGGTGAACTGGTCGCCCGCGATGGAGTGCTCCGGGATGGCGTTTTCCACTGGAGCGTCTGCGTGCACCGGCTCGGCGACTCTCCCGTTCCGTCCACGGCTTTCAGTCGGCAGGCCGGTGGAGGGCGGCATCATCTTGAGCTGGCCGGAATCCGCAATGGGCTGGACAGGAACCGGCTCGACGGAAGTTGCCTCAATCTGGGCCGGCATGTGCGGGTGCGATGGATCTTCCGTGGGGATGTCGGGATTGGGCGCGGTGGACGGCGGCGGTGCCAGCGCATCCACCTTCTTCTGGTGTTCTTTCTGTTCTTCCAGCCGGAGCTCGTCTTCCATTTGCATGCGGAAATCGTTGGAGGCGCGGCGGAACTCCGCCATCAGCTTGCCGAGCTGGCGGGCAAGCTGCGGCAGCTTCTTCGGGCCGAAGAGCATGAGCGCCAGCATGAAGATGAAGATGGAATCGCCCAGGCTCGGCATCGCTCTCCATCATAGCGGAGCCGGTTGGATCGCAGCGGAGCGAGTTGGCCCACTTCGACCATACGCACTGTTCTGAAACTAGTGAGGCCGCTCCCCGCGGGTGAAGCGGTCGTCAATGGGCTGGCGGTCATCAAAGCTCTGCTCCGCGCTGCGCCAGTTCGTGATGTTGCTTTCGCCCTGCGTCCAGCAAAGCAGCACGACCTCCTCGTCGAGCTGAAAGGGAAATTCCAGCAGGCCGGTGTGCAGGTCTTTGACTTCCACGCCGATCTCGCTGATCTCGCCAAGGGTGTTGCGTGCGTCTTCGACAGCTTTTTCCTGCTCACCCTTGATCCGGCCAACCTGGAGGAGGTCGACGCGCATGCCGCCGTTCAGGAAAATCGCCTGGTGCAGCGACTGGAGCGTGTGCTCGCGTGCGGTGGCAACGCCCGCGGCGCTTTGGGCTCGCTGCAGCAGGGAGTCGAGGAGAGGGAGCAGCCGTTGCGCCTCAGGCAGGGTGAAGGTGCGCATTCCTTGTCAGGATAAATGGAGCGCACCTCCACACAAAGCTGCTGTTGGGAGAAGCGGCCGCAAGTGCACCGTACAAAGACTTGGGAAAGTCCCTTGACTTCGCTGTTCCGCTCTTTTCTACTATGCAGAGCATGATAAACGGTGCAATTACTTTTCGAGCGCTCTGCGCGGAGCATGGCATTGCCGTGACGCACCAGCGGCAGGTTCTCTTTGAGACCATGCAGCGCATGCCTGGCCATCCTTCGCCGGAAGAGGTGTACGCCTCGGTGAAGGAACGCATCCCGTCCATTTCGCTGGCAACGGTTTATAAGAATATCCACCTGTTCGTGGAAAGCGGCGTGCTGCGTGAACTCTCCATGCACCACGGCACGCTGCGCGTGGAGATGAACGATCGCCCCCACCATCATCTGGTCTGCTCGGTCTGCAAACATGTGATGGACGTGGAGGATGACGAGCTTGGCATGGCGGGTGGCCTGAGTGCATCCAGCCGTTTGCCGAACGGCTTCATGGTCGAGCGTCTGTCCCTGGATGTGATCGGTGTCTGCCCGGATTGCCAGGGCAAGGCGAACTGAAGCAGCATTTCGCGAATTGAATTGACTTCTTTCTTTGCGACTCGAGTGCGTTGCAAACGTCCAAGGAGCTATGCTGCTGCGTGCCGATTCGTTTCGTGCGTTCTTACCATGGCGCAGGCTCATCCTGTTCGGCAGCTTCATGTCCCTCCTTTCCCTCTGCGGCTGCGGTGGCTTCTTTTATAAAGACACGGCTGCTTCCACGGGCGGAAGCACGGGCACAAGCGCGACCAACTTCGCGTTTGTCGCCAACACGGGCACTAACACCGTCACGGGTCTGGGCATTTCCACGACGGGAACGCTCTCTCCGCTTTCCGGCTCACCCATCACCTTTAGCGTGACACCCACGGCGCTGGCGGTTTCCCGCAACAACGGTTTTCTGTGGGTCGGCACACCGACACAAATCTTCGGATTTTCTGTTTCGTCCACCGGAGCGATTGCGGCGCTGAACAATGGCACGGCGCTGGTGAACTCGGCCGGTCCTTTGGACATGCAGACTTCGCCCGACGGCAAGTGGCTCATGGTGCTGGACAGCACCGGCATACAGATTGAGCTGTTTCAGATCAATGCCGACGGCACGCTGACGCTGACGGCATCGCCTGCGCTCTTTCCTCAGCTGGCAGGAACGGTCGTGCCCAGGGCGGTGCGCATCAACCCCGCCGGGACCACGGTGGCGGCAGCTCTGGGCACGGCGGGCGAAGTGCTGTTCAGCTTCGACACGGCTACGGGCCTTTTCACGGCTCTGGGCCAGACCCAACCGCCCGCGCTGACCAGCGACAACGCCATCGCCTGGGACAGCACCGGGACCTACCTCTACATCGCGCGTTCCGGCACGTCACAGGGGCTGGTGGTGAACACCGTTGCGGCGAACGGCGCGCTCACGCCGACCACGAGCACCGTGTACGCCACGGGAGCGCAGCCTTTCTCCATCGCCATCGATAACACCGGCACGAATGTTTACGTGGCGAACCGTTCCGACAGCACGATCACGGCTTATGGCATCGGCACGGGTGCGGCGCTTACCACGATTGCCGGCTCGCCGTTTGCGGCGGGCTCCGGCGCGAGCGCGCTCGGTGCGGATAGCACGGGCAAGTGGCTGCTGAGTGCCAACAGTGGCGGCTCGCCGGATATATCGCTCTTCGGCTTCGACGGAACCACCGCGGGCAAGCTGAATCTGGTGACCTCCTCCAGTACCGGCAAGACAGCGAGCATCCTGGCGTTGTCACATTAGAATTCAACTGACCGTGAGAGCTGCCGGCTTCGTGCGTAGGGCGATGCTACCCTTGAAACCGGACATGAACGACTGCCCTGCCGACGCGCCGATATCTTTTTCAAGTTTGCTGCGCCGGGTCTCCGGTCTGTGTCTGCCGGGCGTATTGCTGCTGGCGGGCTGCACCGGCATGAAGCCGAAAATCCTGACGCATTACGTGTATGTGACCGCGAAAGCGACTTTTCTGCGCGACCGCATCGCCGCCGTTTCCAACCGCACCGGCAACGTGGTGAATGGGCAGCGGCTGGAAATTGTGGAGCAGAACAAGCGCTTTTACCGGGTCAGGACCGACAAGGGTGAAGTCGGATGGATCGACGAAAAAGCTGTCGCCACCGAGCAGGTCTCGAAGGAGTTCGACGACCTGGGCAAGGCGCATGAGAAGGACACACCCGTGGCCAGCGGCGTGGTGCGCGACGATGTTTACCTGCACAGCAAGCCCGGCCGCGATACCGATAAGCTCTACCGTCTGGATGAGGGCGAAAAGCTGAAACTGCTGGCTCGCGCCAGCACGCTGAAGCCCGGTGTACCAGGCACACCCCTGCCGGGGACCAAGCTGCCCGCAGCCCCTGCCGGAAAGTCGGCCATCAAGGGTGTCAAGATACCCACCGCCGCACAGGCAAGCGCGCCTGAGCCGCCCGCGATGGAGGACTGGTGGCTCGTCCGCGACGCGCACAACCAGACTGGCTGGATGCTGAGCCGCATGATGGACGTGGACGTGCCCGACTCCGTGGCGCGCTATGCGGAAAATCAGCGCATTGTGGGTGCCTATGTGTTGAACATGGTGAACGATCCGGAGATCGAAGGCGCAACCAAGGACGTGCCCAATTACGTCTGCGTGCTGAGTCCGTTCAAGGCCGGACTGCCCTACGACTTCAATCAGCTGCGAGTCTTTTACTGGAATACCAAACGGCACCGCTATGAAGGCGCGAACCGCGACAAGAA
>CAXTPQ010000013.1:20056-28658 GCA_964246215.1 uncultured Terriglobus sp.
TCTTTTACTGGAATACCAAACGGCACCGCTATGAAGGCGCGAACCGCGACAAGAACATCATGGGATTCTTACCGGTCAAGATCGGCGTGGACGCGGGCACGATCAACCCGCAGCGTGGAACCCCCTACATGGGTCCGGCCCCTGCTTACACGTACAAGGTACTTGCCGCCGGCGCGGCTATTCCGACGCCCGATCCGCAAACAGGCGAGTACAAGCCGCGCGCGGATCAGATCATCCTCAAGACTTATCGGTTGGAAGGCAACAACACCCGCCGCGTGCTGCCGCCGGGTACCCAGCCGCCGATGGAAGCGCATCCCGAGCCGCCGGAAGAAAAGAAGGACAAACGGCGGAAGCGGTAGCAAATCTGGGAGCTTGCGACGAAGATCTCTTTTTGAGGCACGAGCGGATACCTGACAGAAAGCGGATCCTTGGCTTCGGCTTATAGCGTTTCTCGCTTGAGTGTATTGCGCTAATCTGCCGTGAAAACGATTGGGGACGGTAAAAAGCAGGATTCTCCGCTTCGCTTCGCTTCGGTCGAAATGACAGAGCTTTAGCTATGCGAGAAATGCTTTAGGATGACACTTCGACAACTGTTTCCGTATGCTTCTTCCGAGGCCATCCGGCTCAGGAGCATGCCTATGCCCATCACCCGCCGCAATCTGCTGCAAAGCCTGGCCTTGGGCACCGCCGCGGCTGCCCTGCCCCGTTTTGCCATGGCGGAGTTCCCGCCGCAGAGCGCCATCGACAATGACCCGCTGCGGCCGCGCTACCACCTGATGCCGCTGCGCGGGTGGATGAATGATCCGTGCGCGCCGGTGTACTTCAATGACCGTTATCACATGTTCTTCCAGTACAACCCCGGCGCCAGCGTGTGGGGCGACATGCACTGGGCGCATGCCGTGAGCACGGACATGGTGCACTGGAGCGAGCGGCCGGTCGCGCTGGCACCCACGCCCGGCGGCCCGGACAGCTACGGCGTTTTTACCGGAACCATGGTGGTGGACAAAGGCGTGCCAACGATTCTGTACACCTGCGTATCGCCCTCCAGCCCGGAGCTTGCAACGCTTTGGGGATCGAAGCCGCCGGAACGCGAGCAACAATGCCTGGCTACGCCGTTGCGGCCAGCAGGTACCGATCCAGATGCCGCACTCGATCTGTGGCAAAAACTGCCGCAGCCGGTCATTGCGCGGCCGCCGCAGGGCATGAAGGTGACCGGCTTCCGTGACCCAGTGCCCTGGCGCGAGAGCGACGGCTCGTACTATCTGTTGCTGGCCAGCGGCGAAAAGGGCAAGGGCGGCAGCGTCCTTCTCTACAAGTCGCAGGACTTACGCCGGTGGGAGTTCCAGCATGTCTTTCAGCAGGGCAAGTGGAATGGCAAGCAGACGGACGACACAGTCGACTCGGGTGAGATGTGGGAGTGCCCCGACTTCTTTCCGCTAGGCGACGGCCATGTGCTGATCCACTCCGTTGGCACGGCGGATGGGCGTGAAACCGTCTGGCAAAGCGGCCATCTGGACCGGTCCACGATGCAGTTCACAGTGCGGCGCGAGGGACTGCTGAACCATGGCCCGTATTACGCGCCAAAGACGCAGCTCGACGCCGACGGCGACCGCATCCTGTGGGGCTGGATCCCCGAGGACCGGCCAGAAGCGGAGTTCGCCAAGGCGGGCTGGGCCGGATGCATGAGCCTGCCGCGGGTGCTGACGCTGGAAGACGGGTGGTTGAGGTTCAAGCCGGCGGAGCAGGTCAACAAACTGCGTGGGCCGGTAACTCTTGGCTCCTCCGGAGCACATCCCGAAGTCGAGAACATCATTACTCTTGAGCGCTTTACCAGTCCGGTCAGTGGTCCTTTGCCCGAGCCACAGAGATTCCAGAGCGGACCGGTCGTCGTCGTTGAGGGAAGCTGGTCCGGTAGTTCTCCTCTGAGCTGGAAGGGTAAACCGATTCCCTTCGCGACTGCCTTGCCGGAGCGCATGGAAGTGCGAATCTTCCTTGATCGTTCCGTAGTGGAGATTTTTGCCGGCGACCGCCTCGTGCTGACTCACCGGGCCTATGACAGCTCCATAGCGAAACTTGAGTTACCCAACGGGTACAAAGCATCCATGCGAAGCTATCGGATTCAGCTTTGATGGCGGATGACTGCTTCCAACGATGACTCCGCCCTTAGAAGTGGGTTTGTGGCAGTACTGCACTTCTGCGGGATGGGGAAGCCTGCGGGACCATCGGCCAGTGGACCTTACTTCTTCACTTCTTCGCGGCGGCTGGACGGTGGGCCACGATGCTGTCCTTGATCTTGTCATAGGTAGCCTGGGGAACAATGCCGCGCTGCACAATCTGGTTTTTCATCGTGTAGGGCCGGCCATCGATGATGCGTTTGGCATAAGCATCGCCAATGCCCGGCAATGCTTTCAACTGGTCGGGCGTCGCCGTATTCAGATCAAGTTGCTGACCGCTGGCGGGCTTGGCAGCGGTGACCGGCTTGGTGGAGGCTGCAGCCGAAGATTTGGCTGCGGATGTGGGCGCTGTTGCCGACGTTGCAGGTTTGGCCTGCGCCAGAAGCAACGGTGCGGTGAGTGCAAAGGCAAGTGTGGCGAAAAAACGGCGGATCTGCATCGACGTAGGACTCCCTGGAGTGACTTGCAGCAAGGCTGGAGCGGAGCTTGCCACGAAGCTGGTATCGGCATAACGGTATCGCCGATGGCCGGTCAAAGCAACAAAAGAATCGGCGGATCAACACAGGCTCGGGCGAACTCCGGTTGACATGGCAGGACTCTGCCGATAGCCTCAAAGCTGTATGTTGCCTCAGCATCTCCATCGCGGCCATCATCCTCACGCGACAAGCGCGTCAGCGGCTGCGATGGGTGTTTCAGCGTAACGGCACACCCCGATCGAACAGAAACAGCCCGCTAATGCGCACACCGCAAGCGGGCTTTGTTGTGTCCGGACCACAATCCGGAAAGCAAAGAAGGAGTGGAAATGGAAACGGCGGAACGGCAAGAAGTCGCCATCGACTTCGACAAGATGGGCGGCCTGGTCCCCGGCATTGTGCAGGATGCAGGCACGGGCGAGATGCTCATGCTTGGCTTTCTGAACCGGGAAAGCTATCGCAAAACGCTGGATACGGGTTTTGTGACCTTCTTCTCGCGCACGCGCAATACCCTCTGGATGAAGGGCGAAACCAGCGGCAACCGCTTGCGCGTGCTCAGTGCCGCAACGGACTGCGATACCGACGCCCTGCTTTTCAAAGTAGCGGTGGAAGGCGACGGGCTGGTCTGCCATGAGGGAACCGTGAGCTGCTTCACCAAGGTGGTTGAGTTGACGACGCAAGGAGCCGGCAAGTGAGCGCGAAGAAGCTGAAACTCGGCATCCCCAAAGGCAGCCTGCAGGACGCGACCATCGCCCTGTTTGCACGCGCGGGCTGGCAAATTCTGGCCAACGGCCGTTCCTACTTCCCTGCCATCAACGACGACGAGATCGAGTGCATGCTCGTCCGCGCCCAGGAGATGGCCCGCTACGTGGAACACGGCGCACTGGATGCCGGCCTGACCGGCAATGACTGGGTACTGGAGAACCTGGCCGACGTGGAACGCATCACCTCGCTGACCTATAGCAAGCAGTCGCGCCAGCGGGTGAAATGGGTGCTGGCCGTGCCGGAAGATTCGCCCTATCAGCGGCCCGAAGACCTCCAAGGCAAGATCATCGCCACCGAACTGGTTGAGTTCACCAAGCGCTACTTTGCGGAAAAGAAGATCAACGTCACCGTTGAGTTCAGTTGGGGCGCCACGGAAGTGAAGCCGCCCATGCTGGCCGACGCCATCGTGGAGGTC
Source organism: uncultured Terriglobus sp. (assembly GCA_964246215.1). Lineage (GTDB taxonomy): Bacteria > Acidobacteriota > Terriglobia > Terriglobales > Acidobacteriaceae > Terriglobus. The sequence goes on from CAXTPQ010000013.1 coordinate 23,884, forward strand.
ACTGAAACCGGATCATCCTTGCGCGCGAACCGTTTGAGGATCATCGAAACGTTGATGGAAAGCGAAACGCAGCTCATCGCGAACAAGGCGGCATACGCGGACACATGGAAGCGAGAAAAGATCGGCAACCTTGCCATGATGCTGAACGGTGCCATCAACGCCATGAGCCAGGTGGGGCTGATGCTGAACGTGCCCAAGGCACAGCTCGATGCAGTGCTCGCAGTGCTGCCCGCATTGTCATCACCCACCGTTTCGCAATTGCGCGATGAGCATTGGGTCGCCGTGAATACGATTCTGGACGAGATGACCGTGCGCGATGTGATCCCCAAGCTGAAGGCAGCGGGCGGCAGCGGCATTGTGGAGTACCCATTGAGCAAGGTTGTGCTATGAGCTGGACGGTCCTGTTCGTAAGCTTTGTGCTCTTACTCACCCTAGTGCTGCCTGTATGGAACGCTATGCGCAGACGCAGGGTGGAAAGAACAGGCAGGATCGCGAATGCAAAAATTGTGCGTATTGCCGATGGATTTGGCAGCACAGGCCACCAGCCGAATATGCGCTACACCCTCGCCGTGGATCAGCCGGACGGCTCCGTGCAGGAAGTGCTATGGAAGGAAACACTGGATCCGGCTCAACCGAGGAAAGTGGGTGATCCCATACTGGTTGTGGTGGATTCAACAAACCCCACGCGCGTGTACCCTGCAGACCGGAATGCAATGCGCCGCAAAGACGCTGCGGGCGCACGTCTACGCACGCTGGCCACGACTCCAGCGCCTTATCAGGGAACGCGTCTCTATGTGGGAGATATCGCGCAGATCACGCCTCTTCCAGGCGGCGAATCAAGTGTTCTGGTCAATGTAGTCCGCATCGGCAGCAAGCCGCAGCCGGTCTTCTGCACGCAAGCTTTCTCCTCCGCCAAAGAATTCGCCGTAGGCGATCGTGTCTTTTTGCATCTCGACCAGGAAAACCCGCCACGTACTGGATTCATACTTCCAGCGGAATTGACTGGCGGCGAAAAGATTGCACGCACCGGCAATCGCCTGGACGGCAACATTCTAGCTCGGGACATCCTTTTCGATGGCGCTGAAGCGTCAGGAACTGTGTATCGAGCTGAAGAGCAATTACTCCCAGCGGAGTATCGGCGTACACAGGTCAGCAAGTGGCAGATTTTTATGCATATCGTTCCGCAGGACGGATCGGCCGCCGCTTATGACGGCTCCATGATGATCGCGGTGTCGACAACTGCAAAGGCAGCGCAAATCAATGCGTTCGGTACGGTACTGCCTGTCCGCTATGACCCGAATGACCCACCGACGCTCTCGATCGACACGGTGGCGCTCGGCTGGGGTGACCCGTCCATCGCGGAAGCCGAGATCAAACGCATTGCCCACAGCATTGGCCGCACTTAGCAAACAGGAGAAAAGTATGAAGCTCGTAAAGACGACAGGGCGAGGCGCAAAGGATGCAGAAGCACTGTTGCGCACGCTGGAGCGCCGTGGTGCTGTGAAGACCGCGGAGGTCGAACCTGCCGTGCGCAAGATCATGGCCGAGGTACGCAACGGCGGCGACCGTGTCTTGGCAAAGCTTGCGGCAAAGTTCGACAGCTTTGACGCAAAGACGCACAGCATCCGGGTCTCTCGAGAAGAGATGCACGCGGCCTGGGACGCCACACCGCACACACTGCGCGCGGCGATGCAAACCGCGGCTGAGAACATCCGCAGCTTTGCCGAGCAGCAGAAGCCTAGCGAGTGGACAACGGAAAATACGCCTGGCGTGGAGGTCGGGCAGATCGTGCGGCCGCTCGACAGCGTCGGCTGCTATGTGCCGGGAGGCCGGTTTCCGCTGCCCAGCACGCTGCTCATGACCACGATTCCCGCGCGGGTTGCGGGCGTGCCGCGCATTGTGGTGGTCAGCCCCAAGCCCGCGCGTGAGACGTTGGCCGCCGCTTACCTGGCAGGCGTGACGGAGATGTACCGCATCGGTGGCGCACAGGCTGTAGCCGCGCTGGCCTATGGCACGGAGAGCATTGCGCGCGTCGACAAGATCGTGGGTCCCGGCAATCTCTACGTCACCGCCGCAAAGGTCATCGCCTCAACGGAGTGCGGCATTGACATGCCTGCCGGCCCGACGGAGATCGTGGTCACCAGCGAGCGCGGCGACGCGCAGGGCATTGCGGCCGACCTGGTCGCGCAGGCAGAACACGATCCAGAGACGCTTGCGATCTTTATCACCGCAAATGAGAAGCTTGCGAAACAAGTCGAAAAGCTGACCAAGGCACGTGCCAAGTCTTATCCCTTCGCGAAAATCTCCATCAAGGCACGTGGCACCATCTTTCTCTGCGGCAGCGTGGAAGAAACACATGCACTCACCAATCGCCTTGCACCCGAGCACCTTTCTGTCGACAGCATGGACGACCTGGCATGGATCACCAACGCCGGGTCCGTCTTCGTCGGCAATCACTCGCCGCAGAGCATGGGTGACTACATCAGCGGGCCGAATCATGTGCTACCGACGGGCCGCGTTGGCCGCATGCGCGGCGGCCTCAGCGTCTCCGACTTCCTGAAGGTGATCACCGTGCAGCATTACTCCGCCGCAGGTTTGCAGACACTGGGGCCGCCCGCGATTGCACTCGCAGAGGCGGAAGGACTAAAAGCGCATGCCGAAAGCGTCCGCGTGCGCATGGGGGCAAGGCCGTGAATCCGATCGATCTGGACATGCCGGAAGTGGATGAGCCGGCGGACCGCATGAAGGACAGCTTGGCCATCCAGCCTCGCCGGGCCATCCTGAACATGCCGGAGTACCATCCGCCGCTGGCCGGCCGCAACGCGCTGCGGCTCGACTTCAACGAAAACACCCATGCGCCCTCGCCGCGAGTGCGAGAGGCTCTGGCGAAGCTCACGCTGGAGTCGTTCACCATCTACCCGGAGCGCGAGCCGGTGGAGCGTGTCGTCGCCGCGCACCTCGGCCTGCGGCCGGAGCAGGTGCTGCTCACCAACGCCGTCGATGAGGCGATCCACCTCGTTTGCTTTACGTTTCTGGAGGAGGGTGACGAGGCCCTTTTCTGCGTCCCGTCATTCTTCATGTACGACGTGAACTCCGTCGCCATGGGCGCAACAGTTCTTCGCATTCAGGCCGATGACTCGCTGCACTTCCCCTTTGAGCGCTTTCTTGCCGCCATTACGCCGCGCACCAAGCTGATCATTCTTGCCTCGCCGAATAATCCCACGGGCACGGTGATGACGCGCGGGCAGATCCACGCGGTCGCACAAGCTGCTCCGCATGCGCTTGTCATGGTCGACGAGGCCTATTTTCACTTCTTCGGCGAGACAGTCATGGAGGATCTGATCGAAGACGCTCAGTCAGGAACACAAGACTTGGTGCCCGATTCTCTCGCCAGCTCTACCGGCGAGACAATGGTTTCCGCAGCATCCGCTCTGCCACGCAACTTCATCATCGCGCGCACCTTCAGCAAGGCCTACGGTCTGGCCAGCCTGCGCGCGGGTCTGCTGGCCGGCCCCGCCGGTCTGATCGCCCATCTGCGCAAAGCCGCCTCGCCCTACAACGTGAACGGCGTGGCGCTGGCCGCGGTGGAAGCCTGCGTGGGCGACACCGAATACCTGGACTGGTATGCCGCACAGGTCCGCGCCGGACGCGAACGCATTGAAGCCGCGCTGGACCACATGCGCGTTCCCCGCTGGCCTTCCCACGCAAACTTCGTGCTGATGCGGATTGGGCCGCGCCACAAGGAACTGATCGAGCGCATGCGTGCCCGTGGCGTGCTGCTGCGCGACCGCTCCAGCGACCCCGGCCTCCTCGGCTGCGTGCGCATGACCGTCGGCGTGGACGATCAAGTGGACACGGGCATCACCGCGCTGCGCGATACTCTTGCAGAGATGCAGTGGACACCGGCGGAGGCCAGACCGGTTGGATCCGCCGAGGCCCGCACCGAAGGAGAACGCGAGTATGAGTGAGCGCACCGGACTCGAAGCCGGCGAAGAAATCACTAGCAACGCCGGCGACCTGCACCTCTCTCCAGGCGCTGCTTCCCTCCCTGATGCCATGCAGACAACTGTGCCCCATGGTCCGCTCCCGGGACATGGGTCCGAACCTCGTCGCATGAGTGAGATCCACCGGCACACCACTGAAACGAAAATCGACCTGCACCTGACCCTCGACGGCCAGGGCACCTACCAGGTCTCCACCGGTATCCGCTTTTTCGACCACATGCTGGAACTCTTCACCCGCCACGGCGGCTTCGATCTTGACCTCACCTGCAAGGGCGACCTCGACGTCGACCAGCACCACACGGTGGAGGATGTCGGCATCGCGTTGGGTGAGGCCGTCGAACGCGCCCTTGGCAATAAGCGCGGCATTCTGCGCGCGGGCTACTTCGTCATGGCCATGGATGAGACGCTCGCCGTCGCCGCCATCGACCTTTCCGGCCGCGTCAGCTACGCCGTCGACGACCAGGTCACGGTGCCGCTCGTCGGCGACTTGCAAACCGAACTCGTCACCGACTTCTTCGACGGCTTCGCCCGCGGCGCCAGGGCCAACGTCCACGTGAAGACGATGTACGGCCGCAGCAATCACCACAAGATCGAAGCCATTTTCAAGGCCTTCGCGCGGGCGCTGCGCGGCGCCGTCAGCCGCGATGAGCGCATGAAGGATTTGCTGCCGAGCACGAAGGGGCTGCTGTGAGTCGCAGATGGAAGTTCATATGCGCCATTTACGTCCTGGTAACGGCTCCGCTGGTTTATCTAGGAATCTACTTTGCTTAC
>CAXTPQ010000013.1:28758-64238 GCA_964246215.1 uncultured Terriglobus sp.
CATTTACGTCCTGGTAACGGCTCCGCTGGTTTATCTAGGAATCTACTTTGCTTACTACTTTCTCTGGCTTCACCACATGTTCATCATGGGTTGGGCGAAGTGATCCAAGTCATCGACTACAAAGCCGGCAACCTTACCAGCGTCGTCAAGGCGCTGAACTATCTCGGCGCGGAAACACATGTGACGCAGTCGCCCGATGACGTGCGCAACGCCGAAAAAATCGTTCTGCCCGGAGTCGGCCACTTTCGCGCCACGCAGCTGCTGCATGACCTGCAGCTGACCGAGGCGACGCGTGAAGCCATCGCTCGCGGCGTCCCCTTCCTGGGCATCTGCGTCGGCCTGCAATGGCTCTACGAGGGTTCCACCGAAGCCGAATCCACCGACGGCCTGTGCACCTTCAGCGGACGTTGCGAGCGCTTCCCCGCCGACTACGAAGGCATATCGCTTAAGTCGCCTCACGTCGGCTGGAACTCGCTCGAATCCATACGATCCGATTCGAAGCTGCTCCGTGGCGTTGAAAGCGGCGAGTACGTCTACTACACCCACAGCTGGCGCGCGCCGGTGGATGCAAACACCGCCGCGATCACCAGCTACGGCGGCCCATTTACCGCAGTTGTCGAGCGCGACAACGTCATGGGCGTGCAATTCCACCCCGAGAAAAGCGGCAACACCGGCCTGCGTCTGCTGCGCAATTTTGTGGAAATCTAATGCGCTTCAAGGAGAAGAGCGAACGCGGTGTGCGCGGTGGTAACGCGGAGTGCGCTAAGCATTTTCCCGCGTCCACCGCGGAACACGCTGCGTACGCCGCGTTCACTCTTCAGGGTTTTCCATGCTGACCAAACGAATCATCGCCTGCCTCGACGTCCGCGCCGGACGTGTCGTGAAGGGCATTCAGTTCCTGGACATCATCGACGCGGGCGACCCCGCCGAGCTGGCGCATCGCCACGCCGCCGCCGGTGCGGATGAGATCGTGCTGCTCGATATCACCGCCACGCACGAAGGCCGGGGAACGCTGCTCGACACCGTCAAGCGGACCGCCGCCGAGCTCTTCATTCCGTTCACCGTGGGTGGCGGCGTGCGCAGCGCGGAGGACGCCGCCGCCGTCTTCAACGCGGGTGCCGACAAGGTGTCCATCAACTCCGCCGCCATCGCCCGGCCCGAACTCATCGGCGAGATCGGCGCCTCCTTCGGCGCGCAGGCAGTCATCGTTGCCATCGATGCTCGCCGTTCCGCTGAAAGCAAGGACCCAGTCGGCGATGCGGAAGTGTACGTCTCCGGAGGACGCAAGCCCACCGGTCTGCGCGTGGTGGATTGGGCGCGCGAAGCCGAAGAGCGCGGTGCCGGCGAAATCCTGCTCACCAGCATGGATGCCGACGGCACGCGCGCCGGCTTCGATTGCGAGCTCACGGCGCGGGTCAGCCAGGCCGTGCAGATCCCGGTCATCGCCTCAGGTGGCGCGGGCAACGCTGCTCACTTCGCCCAGGTTTTCAGCAACGCACCGCAGGGCGGAAAAGCCGATGCCGCACTCGCCGCCAGCATCTTCCATTTCGGCATTACAAACTCATGGGCGCTCAAACGTGAGCTTGCCGGGATAGGTGTGCCTGTGCGTTTGCTGGCCGTCTGACCGGGGCCGGTCTAGACCACGGTATACTGCAGGGTGTCTGGAGGTTCTCATGCCCCTCGCAATCAATTCGCGTGCCAAAACGCAGTCCTCGTCCAAAGCCGTTCCTCGGGAGAAACCTAGGACTGCCGGAAAGGCCACGCAGGGGCGTACCATCCCTGCGGGCGGGCAGCTTACTGGAAAAGTTTTTATGAATGGCCGAAGCCAGGCAGTGCGGCTGCCAGCTCAATTACGAGTCGCTGCCAATGAACTTTATGTCCGTCGTGATCCCCATTCTGGTGACCTGATCCTTTCGGAACGGCCCCACACCAAGCGCAGCATCGCAGAGATATTGGCTGATATCGATTCGCTTGGGGGCCTTGGCGAGTCACTCAACGGTATAGATCGGCAGCCTTCCTCGAAGGTCGATCTACAGCTGGATTAGACGACTTATGCTTTGTTTGCTCGACACCAATGCAGTGACTCTGGCTATCGGACAAGGCCGCAACGATGTACGCGCGCAATACCAGGCGATGCTCCTGGAACATACGCCGGCTATCTCCGTGGTCGTTGAAGCTGAATTGCGCTTTGGCCTTGCCCGTCGTCCCTTGAAACAGGCGCTGAGACACCTAATCGAAGAGTGGCTGGACAGCACCGTGATCTTACCGTGGAAGTCGAACGCCGCCGCAGAGTACGCGCGTCTCCGGACCTATCTGGAGCAAGCAGGTACACCTCTGCATGAACTGGACATGATGATTGCAGCTCATGCGCTTGCTCTGGACGCCATGCTGGTGACACGCGACCAGGCCTTCCGTCATGTGCCGATGCTTCGCCTAGAACACTGGTAGATCACCGATGCTTATGCCGCGATAGCCTAGAACCATGTTGATCCCTTCCATCGACCTCCTGGGCGGCCGCATCGTGCAGCTGGTGCAGGGCGAGAAACTCCAACTTGCCTTTGACGATTTCAACTACTGGATCGAGCGCTTCTCCGCCTACCCACTCGTGCAACTCATTGACCTGGACGCGGCGATGCGCCAGGGCTCGAACGCACACCTGATCGAGCAGTTCACGCGGCGGCTCCCCTGCCAGGTGGGCGGTGGTTTGCGCTCGGCGGAGGATGGCCGGCGCATGCTGGAGCTCGGAGCGAAGCGCGTCATCTACGGCTCCACGCTCTTCGGCGGCGACGGCGTAGCCGATCGCAAGCGTCACCCCGTGATCAATCTTGCCTTTGCCTCGGAACTGCGGCAGCAAGTTGGCGAGGAGCAGCTTGTCTTCTCGGTCGATACGAAGAACGGCCGGGTCGCCGTGAAGGGCTGGAAAGAAAGCGTCGACCTTTCACCGGAAGAAGCCGTCACCTGGCTGGAAAACGACTGCGCCGCCTTCCTCTATACCCACGTGGACACGGAGGGCACGATGAGTGGGTTCCCTGCCGAAGCCGCCGCCATCCTGCGGGCCTGCACCGCGAAGCAGCTCATCGTCGCCGGCGGCATCCGCTCCCAGGCTGAAGTCGATGAGCTCGATGCCATGGGTGTCGACGCAGTGGCCGGCATGGCCGTGTATTCCGGGGCTATGGCGGCGTGATACGCCATCAGAGTTCGGTGCGAGTCACAAACCCATGTCTCAGAAGCGAGACATGGGGCACCCCGTTTCGTAGTGCGCTCTAGCGGTTTCCGAACCTGTAGATAACCCCGCCCGACACGGAAAAGAACTCACGCGTTTCATCGCCAAAGTGCTCAAAGATGATTTCCGGCGAAAGCCGTACGGCGATGTGGGCGGAGCGGTTGAAGTCCACGCTGCCGCCCGCCACACCCATGGCTGAGGTGCGGTTGGTGTACAGGCCCGTGGCAATCGTGAAGTCAGAGTTGTTCAGCCCCGGATTGCTGTGGTCAAAGCTGCCATGCGTCACGCCGGCCAGTGCATGAAAGTTGATGCCCGCATAGTGGTTGCCGCGCCAGTGGTACTGCACACCGCCCATGCCGATGAACTGCGACACCAGCGGCCGTGTCTGGATGCGGGGCAGGGTGGCCTGTGCCGAGGGCAACACCGGTGTACTGCCCGCAAGGTAACGCACATCGCCCACGATCCCGTACTTCGGCGTGAGCCAATCGGTAAACATCGCTTCGCCACCGCCCATGTTGTATCGCTTTGGCAGGCTCTGGCCCGCTTGGCCGTTCATGAACGTTCCGCCGCCGAAGACTTCATATTTTTCGGTGTACGTCACGGGGAGAGGTGGCTTGAAAACGTCTTTCTGCGCGGAAAGCGTCAGCGCGGCAATACCGCAAAGTGCGCCAACCAAGATAGAGCGGCCAACAAAACGGGCGGAAACAGGCGAAAACAGCCCGGCGGATCGGTGCCGGGAGCGAATCTTGAACATGGTCCTCCAAACGTGTCGTGCGGCCGCGTCTTGCCAACCCGCTGCTGCCGCGGGCCGCTTGATCTGCGCACCAGGTGCACTGCTTTTACGATATACCGTTGTGCCTGGCATCCGTGCCGCTTGCGTTCTGAGCGCATACCGCACAGCAGGGTGAATGGCTGTTCGACGCGGCGGCAAGCACTTCATCACCATGCGCCCAGGCCTTCCAGGATTGTGCGACAATAGTGCTGTTTGCGTGAAGGCCCGCCGGGTCTCCGCAATGGAGGTTTCCCGATGGTAAGTGACCTGTTCCAACCGATGCATCTCCTGGTGGTTGCCGTGGTCTTGCTGGTATTTTTCGGCGGCCGCAAGTTGCCGGAGCTCGGCAAGGGCCTCGGTGAAGGTCTACGCGGCTTCAAGGAAGGCATGAAGGGTGTCACCGACGATGTGAAGAATGACGCTCACATTGTCACACCTGAACCGAAGGACACCGTTACAAAATAGAACGCCTGCCGGGATAAAAGGCGGCAGCGCTGCCGCCTTTTTGCATTTATGCCTATAACTGGTGAGCAGGCGATCTTCCTGTACACAGCCCAGGCGTTACAACGTGATCAGCACGACAGCCGGCAGTGCCAGCAACATGCCCAACTTCTGCTGGCGTGATGTCCGCTCATGCAGCACCGCGGCCGCCAGCAGGATCGTCCCCGCGGGATAAATTGATGCCAGCACGGCCGCCACGTCCAGGCGTCCCGCGCGTGAGGCCGCCACAAAGCTCAGGTTGCCACTCGTGTCCAGCGCCGCGCCGGTCACAATCCACACCAGCGCCTGCCGGCTAAGCCAGGGATGTGCCGGTGCACCAGCGGCTTCCGCGTCGACCCCAATGGGCGGCCGTCGCAACAGGCTGACGCACAGCAGCAGCGAACAGATGGTGAGGCTGCCCACGCGGGCCGCAGCCGTGGGCCACAACACACCCATGCTCCCGCCCACTTTGAGCGCGACAAAATAAATCCCAAAACCGATGCCGCCCAAGGTGGAAAGCCACATCGCCTGCCGCGAAGCGCGCTCGCCAGGATGCCCCGAACCGGCCACCAGCCAGATCGCCAAACCAGCAAGGGCGAAGCCGAGGAATTTACCCCAGCCCGGCGCACCCTCGGTCCATGCGGAGACGATCGCCGGAATGGCCGCACAGAGCAGGCCGCTGACCGCCGCGGCGGAACCCATGTGTCCGTCCGCGAGTGCAAGATAAAACGCGACCAGGGCCACGCCGGAGATTAGGCCGCCCAGCATGCTCCAAAGCAGCGGTATACCCAGACGCAAAGGCCCATCCACATGAGGCGCGGCCAGCAGCAGCGCCAACAGGCTGCTCAAGTGCCCAATCACCACCACCTGCAGAGAGGCGCGGATCGTTCCGCCGGAGCGCTTGACCGCCAGCGAACCGGCAAAATCGCCGCCACCCCAGAATGCGGCGGCAAGCAGGCCAAGCGAGACATTCGCGGCAATCAGATTGGAGGAAAGGTAAGCCATACGGGCGTGCAAGACGAGTCTAACCGCCCATATGGCTCCAGGCAGTAAAGCTGAGCGCCTACGCTACTGCGGAGTCTGCACCGCCGGCCCGCGCTGGGCTTCCGGCGACGGATAGTAGCCCTTCTTCGCAATCACATCCAGGCCCGGTTTCAGCACCTGAACCTCCAGCGTGCGGTATTTGCTGTCTGTGAGCGGCTCGTTGCTGTAGTAGCCGGCAGTGTACTGTACGCGGACTTCCTCGGCGATCTTTGCAAAACTCGTTTCGATGCCACGCAGAAGGAACTCTGAGATGGCTTCGCCACCCGTTGCGGAGGCGTACTGCGGCAGGATGTTCTCCCGCATTGTGAGCGGGATGTGGTACTTGTCCAGGAATCCGATGTACGGCGTCGAGGAGTCGCCGACCACCGTGGCGTAGAGCGAGATCTTGTTTGTCTGCATGAACTTAACAAGTTCTTTGCTCTTCACCTTGGAGCCAGCTTCCTTGCCGTCGCTGACAACGTAGATGATGCGGCGGCGGCCATCCGGACGGCGCGAGAGCGACTTGGCCGCTTCAAAGATCGCGTCGTTGAGGGGGTGCTGTTCCTTGGGTAAATTCTGGACCGCACCTTGCTGCCGAGTTCCGTGAAACGTATTGGTGTTTGGATCGGTATTTATCTGCGCACCATTGTTCACGTTGATGTTGCTATCAAGTGGGCCTCCACCAGGGAAGACATGCTCACGTCCAGTCCCTTTTGTCTGTGCCAGCACGGCACTGATACGTGGACTTTGCGCGCCGGTATAGTCCGTCGCCAGGCGCGTCCCGTTGTTGTAGGTATAAATCGCCATCTCGTCATACGGCGTGAAAGCCCCCTGCACCGCGCCAAGCGCCGTATTCACCTGGTTCATCGTCTCGTAGGGCAGGGACTGATCGACGATGAAAGCAACCGACAACGGGTACGGGTCGGTGGTGAACAGGCTCAAATGCTTGCGCACGCCGTTTTCAAAGACCTGGACATCGCGCCAGGTAAGCGCCGGGACCAACTGACCCCTTTTGTCCTTGACCGTAAATGGTACTTCCACAAAATTGACGCGGACCCGTAACGGCCGGGTACGCCCGCCTGCCCCGGTTTCCGGGATGATGTCCGGGGCAGTCGTGTCCACCGGGTCGGGCGCGGCAGCGGCACCGCTGGCTGAAGCACTGCTCGGCAGCGAAGTGCCGGGGGCATTTGGGTCAGCCGCGGCATCCAGCGAGCCACTTGCACCCTTGCCGGGCGTTACCGTTGCGGCATCGGGCAGGGTTTGCGGCCGCGGACTGTCCGGAATCGCCGACTGTTGACCCGTTTGCTGGGCAGAGGGCTGCGCTCGCGGGCTCTCCGGCAATGTCTGCGCGTACGCGCGCTCTGACCGGCAACCGCCCAGCAACGCCGCCGTGGCCAACAAACCTGCTGCAATTCCTGACTTCAAAGCCAACTCCCCAGCCCTGCTTCATGTTCCGAAACTTGCGACAATGTCAGGGTACATGGGTTGGACGCGCGGCACGCGGGCTTCGTTGTCGCGTTCAGACGTTGACGTGGGTGAGTTGGATTGCAGTATTTTGTGCCGGCGGTTCACGCCGATCTCCGAACGAGCGTCTCACAACGGTAGACCTGGCGCATCCTCGCTCGTCCAATGACTGTATGCGCCGTTTTGCCGCTCTTGCCGTTGCGCCCTTGTTTGCTGCCGCACTTTCACTCGCTCCCGCTCTCCGAGCGCAGGAAGCTCCCTCCCCCGGTGGCCCGCCTCCCGCCAGTTCCGCGCCGCCGCCCACCGATGATGAGAAAACCTACGGCAGCGCCGGCACAATCAAGGTTCGCGTCAATCTGGTGAACACCTACTTCTCCGTGCGTGACAAAGGCGGCTACCTGACCGGACTGCACAAGGACGACTGCCAGATCTTTGAAAACAAAGAGCCGCAGACGATCCGCAACTTCACCCAGGAAAAAACTCTGCCGCTCACCATCGGCATCCTGCTGGATACCAGCGGATCGCAGCAGCAGGTTTTGCCGCTGGAGAAAGAGGCCGGAGCGGCTTTTCTGAAGGACATGATCACGCCCAAGGATGAGGCGTTTTTGTTGAGCTTCGACATCAACGTGGACTTGCTGAGCGATTACACCAACAACACGCGGGAACTGCGCCGCGCCATGGACAAGGCTGAAATCAACACGGGCGCGGGCACCGGTTCCGTCACCGGCAACAGCACGCCGCGCGGCACACTACTCTACGACGCCGTGTACCTGGCCGCGCATGACAAGCTGCGGCAGGAGGCCGGCCGCAAGGTCCTTGTGCTGCTGACCGACGGTGGCGACCAGGGCTCCCAACTCAAGCTGCGCGACGCGATCGAAGCGGCGCAGAAGTCGAACGCACTCATTTACGTGATCCTCATTAGCGACGCGCAGTTCGGCATGTTCGGCGGTTTTGGCGGGGGTGCCAGCGAGATGGACAAGCTCGCCCGCGAAACCGGCGGCCGCATGATCAACATCGGCAGCAACGGCCGCAAGCTGGACGACGCCTTTGCCCAGATCTCCGACGAGCTGCGCACGCAATACCTGGTCAGCTACGTTCCCAAGAACCCCGCGCTTGATGGCACTTTCCGCAACATCAACATTACTTGCGGCAAGGATGCGAAGGTGCAGGCACGCAAGGGTTACTTTGCCGTGGCGGACAGCAACACTGAGTAATTGGCAGCGAAATGCTGACAGTGCGACGTGGATGTGTCCCGGCAGCCCGGGAATCCGCTATGCTCGACTTCGGCATGAATTCACCAGCGACACAGCGGCGCGTGCTCAGCGGCATGCGCCCCACCGGGCGGCTTCACCTGGGCAACTACATGGGTGCCCTCTACAACTGGGTGCGCCTGCAGGATGACTATTCCTGCTTCTTCTTTATCGCGGACATCCACGCACTCACGACCGATTACGCCGCGCCGGGCGATCTGCGGGAGAAGTCCTATCAGGTCGCACTGGACTTCCTCGCCGCGGGGCTGGACCCCGAGCGCTGCACGATCTTTAAGCAGAGTGATGTGCCGGCACACTCCGAGCTGTACACGCTCTTTGGCATGATCACGCCGCTGGGCTGGCTGGAGCGCGTGCCCACCTATAAGGACCAGCAAGAGCAGCTGCGCGAGAAAGATCTGAACACGCACGGCTTCCTGGGCTATCCGCTCCTGCAGGCGGCGGACATCCTGCTTTACAAGCCGGACTTTGTGCCAGTGGGCCAGGACCAGGTCTCGCATGTGGAGCTCACGCGCGAGGTAGCGCGGCGCTTCAACCAGCTGTACAGCTCAGCCGTCACGCCAGAGGTCGCCGCCGCCGCTTCCGACAAGGAATTGCTGAAAGCCGAGATCAGCGAAAACGTCATTGAAAGCGAACTGCTGCCGGAACCGAAGGCTCTGCTGACACCCTCGCCCAAGCTGCCCGGGCTGGACGGCCGCAAGATGTCCAAGAGCTACGGCAACACCATCGGACTGACTGACAGCGCCGACGAGCTGCGCAAAAAGCTGCGGCCCATGGTGACGGATCCCGCGCGCATCCGCCGGACCGACCCCGGCAACCCGGATGTGTGCCCCGTGGGCGATCTGCACAAAGTCTTCAGCACGCCGGAAACGCTGGCAAAGGTCTACGACGGCTGCCGCACCGCGGGCATCGGCTGCATTGAGTGCAAAGGCTGGTGCGCCGATTCGATTCTGCGGGAGATCGAGCCGATCGCCGAGCGGCGGCGTGCCTATGAAGCGCAGCCTGAGCTGGTGCGTGACATTCTGGCCAGCGGTGCAAGCAGGGCGCGTGAGCGAGCGGATGCGACCATGGTGGACGTTCGTGCGGCCATCGGCCTTTAGCTGGCCCGCCTGCAGCACGCACGGCTCCTGCTGCGCATCTGAAAAGAGGCAAGAAGGAGACGCATGAGCCAAACGAGTTTTGAGGAAAAGCCCGTCCCGAATGACACGGCCGTAATCCCGGCCATGGACGCCGACCGCCAGAAGCACACCAACCTTGCACCGCAGGGCGAAATGCATCCGGATGCCCGGCCGGAGAGCAAGTTCACGCCGGAAGGCGACCAGGAACCCGCGCCCAACATCCCTCCCTCCGCCACGGACCCGGAGTAGCGCGGGCTTGCACGAGCTGTCCGGCAGCCAGGCAGGCACGCGCTGCTATGCTTACCCTTGGCTGATTGAGCCGGAACAGGGACAGGCAACATGATCGATCTCAAGGGTAAGACGGCCGTGATCTTCGGCCTGGCAAATAAGCGTTCCATCGCGTGGGGCATTGCACAGAAGCTCAACGAAGCAGGTGCCACGCTGGCCATCTGCTACCAGACGGAGCGGCTCCAGCGCGACGTGGAGGCCCTCGCAGCTGAACTGCACGAAGCGAAGACGTTTCAATGCGATCTTTCCGCCGATGAGCAGATCGACGCCACCTTTGCCACGTTGAAAGACACCTACGGCAAGCTCGACATCGTGGTGCACTCCGTCGCCTTTGCCCCGGCAGATGCCATGAAGAACAGCTTTCTGCAAACCACGCGCGCGGACTTTCGTACGGCACTCGACGTGAGCGCCTACACACTCGTCGCGGTGGCGCGCGCGGCGGAGCCGCTGATGAGCGAAGGCGGATCGATCCTGACCATGACCCACTATGGCGCGGAGAAGGTCTTTCCCAACTACAACGTGATGGGCGTGGCCAAGGCCGCGCTTGAGTCCACGGTGCGTTACCTGGCCGGCGCGCTGGGCAGCCGTGGCATTCGCGTCAACGCCATCTCTGCCGGTGCCATCAAGACGCTGGCCGCCCGCGGCATCGGCGATCTCCAGACCATGCTCGACCACCAGGAAAAACGCGCACCACTGAAGCGCAACGTCGACACCGCGGAAGTTGGCAACGTCGCTGCGTTTCTGCTCTCACCGCTGGCCAGCGGCATCACCGGCGAAGTTACCTATGTTGACTGCGGCTTCAACACTGTAGCGATGTAGCGAACAGGTCAATCGAGAGCAAGAACGCGGAGTTTCGCGGAGTCTTCGCGAGGTACGCGGCATCCCTCCGCGAGAACTCAGCGTCCTCCGCGTTCTATTCCGGACCCGGTAAACTAGACAAATGCCGCCGATTCTAAACGCGCAGTCGCTGAGCAAGCGCTTTGGCGCAAAGACCCTCTTTGAGGGTCTCTCCTTCGTCGTTTCCGACGGCGACCGCATCGGCCTCATCGGCCCCAATGGCGCGGGCAAATCAACCCTGTTGGCGATCCTGGCCGGACGGGAAGACGCCGATTCCGGTGAAGTCGCCATTCGCCGCCGCGCCCGTGTGGCCTATGTTGTGCAGAACTCCGAGTTTGCCCCGGGCAGCACCGTCCGCGGCGTGCTCGAAGCTTCGCTCAAGAGCTCCAACGTGCCGCCAGACGAGCACGAGCAGCGTGTCCGCGAAATGCTGGGCCGCACCAGCTTTCCCAGCGAACACGCTGAAGCCGCATCGCTTTCAGGCGGCTGGCGCAAGCGGCTTGCCATCGCCGAAGCCGTCATCAGCGAACCCGATGTCCTGCTGCTGGACGAGCCGACAAATCACCTGGACCTGGCCGGCATCGCCTGGCTGGAAGAGATGCTGGAGCAGGAGAGTTTCGCGACGGTTACCGTCTCTCACGATCGCTACTTCCTGGAGTCGGCCGCCAACATCACCGTCGAGCTCAACCGCATGTACAAAGGCGGCACGTTGCGTATCGCCGGCCCTTACTCGCGCTTTCTGGAAGAGCGTGAGCTGCATTTGGACGCGCAGGAGAAGGCGCACGAAAGCCTCCGCAACCAGGTCAAGACCGAGATCGAATGGCTGCGCCGCGGACCCAAGGCGCGCACCACCAAAAGCAAGGCCCGCATCGACCGTGCGCATGGCATGATCGGTGAGCTGGCCGATTCCAGTTCGCGCCGCCAGAAAACCACTGCCGGCATCGACTTTGCCGCTACCGATCGCCAGACCAAGCGTCTCGTCGAGATGGAAGGCGTGCGCTGCGAACTGGGCGACCGCACCATCCTGAACTCGCTCGACCTCCTGCTCACCAACGGCATGCGGCTTGGCCTGGTGGGCCCGAACGGCAGCGGTAAAACCACGCTGCTGCGGCTCTTGACCGGGGAACTCGAACCTACCGCGGGCACGGTCAAACGCGCCACGCAACTGCGCACCGTTTACTTCTCACAGCTGCGTGAAATCGACCCAAGCATCACGCTGCGGCGGGCTCTCGCGCCGGAGGGCGACTCGGTCGTTCACAACGGCCGCCTGGTCCACGTGGCTAGCTGGGCCGCGCGCTTCCTCTTCACGGGCGACCAGCTCAATCAGCCAGTCGAACGGCTCAGCGGCGGTGAGCGCGCCCGCGTTCTCATCGCCCGGCTCATGCTGCAGCCGGCCGACCTGCTGCTGCTTGACGAGCCGACCAACGACCTCGACATCCCCACGCTTGAGATCCTGGAAGCCAACCTCCTGGAATACCCCGGCGCGCTTGTGCTGGTGACGCACGACCGCTACATGCTGGACCGCGTCAGCACCACTGTGCTCGGCCTCGACGGATGGGGCGGCGCGGAGCGCTTCGCTGATTACGGCCAGTGGGAGCAGTGGATGCGCGAGCGCAACACGGAAGCGCTGCCCGACGGCTCGTCTTCCGTCACCGCTGCCCCTGTTCCGCCAACTCAGTCCACGGTGTCTTCTTCCAAAAAGAAGCTCAGCTACATGGAGCAGCGAGAATGGGACGGCCTGGAAGACCGGGTGAGCGAGGCAGAAGCACGCCTTGCCGAAGTCGAGGCCACGCTTGCCGATCCCAAAGTCGCCAGCAATGCCCTACGGCTGCAGGAAGTTCTGCTCGCGCAAGCCCGCGCCAAGGCGAATGTGGAAAGCGTGTTGGACCGGTGGGCCGAGCTAGCGGAAAAAGTCGGGTAATTCAGTTCAGCCGCGGTCGCCGGAGACTCGTGGGTCAGCCCGGTATGGAAGGTAGCGACGCCGGTTGCACAGCGCGCAGCGCCACGGGTACAGACCGAAAAAAGGCAGCACCAGCCGCTCGTACAGCGAAGTGCGCTCCAGCCGCTCCCAACCGAGCGCGCCGCAGCGGCTGCAGGGCGTTCTCAACGGATCCTTAGGCTTCGACCGTTGCCGGTGCTTCGGCGCATCCGGGTGCTTTGGCGAAGGAGGGTCAGCTGCGGGAGGTTTGGCGGCGTGGGGCATGGTTGCGTGAGCCAGCATAGCAGCCGGACAGTAGAACTCGCACGTCTGTACTCAGCGGATGACCACGCCATCCTTCATCACAAACGCGACGCGCGCGGTCACCGAGATGTCCTGCAATGGATCGCCGGACACGGCTATGACATCGGCCAGAAACCCGGGCCTCAGCTGACCGATCTCCTCCGCCCAGCCCAGGAGCCGCGCTCCGTGGATCAAATCGGCGCGCAGCACCTCCGCCGCCGGCATGCCGTACTGAACCATGAGCGTGAGTTCACGGGCCTGGGTTCCATGCGGAAACGGCCCAACATCCGAGCCAACGGCAAACGGCACACCCGCGGCCATCTGCTTTTTGAACTCCGCGGCGTGATAGGCCAGCTCCGCATGACGCAGTGCTCCGATGGCGGGCGTGGCCGCGTGCTCGGCGAAGTACTCACTGATGGCAAAGGTCGGTACGGCGTAAATCTCGCGCTGCTTCATCAAGCGCATCGTCTCCGCAGAGAGCTGGTATGCATGATCGACAGACGCCACCCCTGCACGGGCGGCAAAGCCGGTGCCGGGTTCCCCCGTGGCATGCACGGCCACCACGGCGCCGGTGCGCTTGGCCTCCGCAACGGCTGCCGTCAGTTCGGCTTCGGTGTACTGGTAGGGCGTCGTGAAGACGCCATCGCTCAACCGGTCGCGGCCAGTCTCATAAATCTTGGTGAAGTCCGCGCCCTGCTTGTGCTGCTCCCGCATCACGCGAACGATGTCCTCAGCAGAGTCGGCGCGGTCGGCATTGCTGAGCAGGTGCTGCTCGGGGTTGCGGCCGGAGTTGTCTTCATGGCCGCCGTTGATGTCGACCGCATTGCAGGAAACGCGCATGCGCGGCCCGGGTATTGCGCCCGCATCAATGGCATTGCGCACCGCCACATCGGCACAGCCCGCACCCTCGGTACCCATGTCACGCTCAGCAGTAAAGCCCGCCATCAGATCGGCTTTGGCGGCACCGGCGGCAATCAGAACACGCTGCGGCACACTCTCGTCCACCGTTTGCGAGTCTTCCGCACCGACGTGCAGGAAAAGGTGCACATGCGCGTCGATCAAGCCAGGCATGAGTGTGGTGTCGCCCAGGTCTCGAACTTCCGCGCCCGGCGGATGCGCGACGTGCGAACCCGCCTCACGGATGCGATTGCCCACCACCAGCACCTCGCCCGGCGAGACAGTGCGGCCTGCCTGCACATCCAGCAGGCGTGCGGCATGAAGGATGATGGTGCGCTCAGGCGACTGGCCTGCGACGCCGCCGGCTTCCTGCGCACCCATCAAGCCAACGTTCCACGATGCGAACAAACCAGAACAGTACAGAGCACATAGAGCCAGATTTTTCATGCGGATGCGCTGAGCATACCTCAACCGCAGCGGCGAACATTCACGCGCGATGCTGTTCATCCGCAGACGGCCCGTAAACGCCCGGAACCGGCACATCCAGCAGCCGCAGATAGACCGTGAGCTGGCCACGATGGTGGATCAGGTGATTGAAAGCAAGATTGCGATACATCAGGGCACGCGGACCTTTCGTGATCACATGCTCGCCTATGCGCAGCGTCCACTCCGCCTTTAGTTCGTCGTCGCTCATGCCGGCGAGCAGCGTGCGCATTTCCGCGCCGGCACCGGCGGCAATCTTTACCAACTCCTCTGCCGTGGTGAATGGTGCCAGCTGCGGCCGGGGCGTCGCCATGTTGTACTCCGGCAATGTAAAGATCGGCGTGGCAAAGGTTGGTATGTGCGCAACGTGCAGGGCGAGCTGGGCGAGTGTGCGCGACTTCTCATGCGGTTTCCAATCCGCTTTGTCCGCCGGCACCCTTTCCAGAACACGGCGGGTGCCGATCGCCTCCGCGTCAAAGTCGAGCAGGAGTGTTTCTGCAATGGTCATAGGGCCTCTCAACATAAGATGCAGGACGCGCCCACAAAACTCACCAGGCTCACAGCATGCGTAGGAAGAAAAGCCGCTCCTCATCTTCTTCGCCGCGCGTGATCACCACTTCACCCCGGGCACGTGCGATCACCGAAGCAAATTTCTCTCCCCATTCCACCAGCACCAGCGCATCCGGTTCGGCTTCCATTTCTTCCAGCCCAAGTTGCAGCAATTCCTCTTCACGCTCTAGCCGGTAGAGGTCCAGGTGGTAGAGTTTGCGCCTGGTTCCCTGGTACTCATGCACCAGAGTGAACGTCGGGCTGGTCACATCGTCTTCCGCCGCACC
The DNA here is from genome assembly GCA_964246215.1 of uncultured Terriglobus sp. Lineage (GTDB taxonomy): Bacteria > Acidobacteriota > Terriglobia > Terriglobales > Acidobacteriaceae > Terriglobus. The sequence continues at coordinate 43,669 of CAXTPQ010000013.1, forward strand.
TAGCGCACGCGCGATGCCTCGAACCAGCGTGGTTTTGCCAGCGCCCAGGTCACCGCGCAAGATGCAGAGGCGAGGCGTGGGCAGCATCAACTCCATGATCGTCTCGCCCAGTGCAAGGGTGCCGTTCACGCTTCTTGTTTTCAGCCGCTTTTCGATCAAGTCCAACCCTTCCACAGTGTTATACGGCTGGGTGCCCCATGTCCCGCTTCTGAGACATGGGTTCAACTCCGTACACCACACACCCACTCCAGTCCATGCTCATCACGCGTGCGGTAACGGAACGCCGCACTCAGATGATCGACCGTATCCGTCGCAAGTACGGTATGTTCATCTCGCTGCAGGGCGGCAAAGTCGGCAGCCAGCCCATGCAGGTACACCGCCGCGTTTACCGCATCCGCAACATCGTTCGGATGTTGCGCCAGCGCGGCCGCAACAATCCCTGTCAGGATGTCGCCCGAACCACCTTTCGCTATGGCAGGATTGCCCGTCGTGTTCACCGCGACCGTGCCGTCTGGATGTGCTATCAGCGTCCGCCAGCCCTTGAGCACCAGCGTCAGCCCATGCTCCACGGCAAAGCGCCGCGCCAGGTTCACACGGTCCGCCTGCACCTCTTTCGTTGAGATACCCAGCAGTGTCGCCATCTCGCCCGGATGCGGCGTCAGCACCATCGTCCGGCCGTGCCCCTGCAGCAGATCTGTCCTGCCGTGAAAGGCATTCAGGCCGTCGGCATCGACGACCACGGGCAGCGTTGTTTCGGTCAGGAGCCTGCGAGCAAACTCGCTCGCCTCGCCTTCCGTGCCCAGGCCGGGCCCAATCGCAAGCACGGAGATGCGTTTCAGCAGCCTGTCCCGCGCATCCGGCTCGGCGTTGCTCAGCGACACACTTCCCTGCGCATCTTCCTCGAGCGGCAGCGTCATCAGTTCCGGTGTGATCAGCGCAACCGTTTGCTGGATCGACCTGGCCACCGCCGCCGTTACCAGGCCCGCGCCGAAGCATAGCGCCGCCAGCGCCGCCATGGACGGCGCACCCGGCTTGCCCGCCGCCCCGCCCACCACCAGCACATGGCCGTACATGCCCTTGTTCGAGTCCACCGGCCTGGGCTGCTCGAAGATGCGCTTCGAAGCACCTGTCCACACCAGCCGCTCCTCCGAGCGAATTGCCTCGTCCGGCGTTCCGATCGGCGCGACGGCGACCGGGCCGAAGGTGCCCACGGTTAGATGGCCGAAGAGGTGCGCCGGCTTGGGCGCGGTAAACGTCACCACCGCATCCGCACGAAAACTTGTCCCGCTTGTCTCTGCGGAAGAGTCCGCATCCCACCCCGAAGGCAAATCGACTGCAACTACCGGGATGGCGCTCGCCTTTAGCACGTCGCGCAATTCAGCGAGCATGCCCCGGAGAGGCGGCTTGAAGCCGGTGCCCACAACGGCATCGACCAGCACATCCATACCATCGGCCAGCGACATGAACTCGTCCGCATCCCGCATCACGACGACGCGAATCGCAGATCGGTCCAGCAATCCAAATGCGTCCGCAGCCGAGCCCCGCAGCTTAGACTCTTCACCCGTGAGCGCGACAGAAACCTTAATGCCCGCCGTTAGCAAGGCACGCGCCGCCACAAAGCCGTCGCCGCCGTTGTTGCCAGTGCCGCACAGCACAAGCACGCGCCTTGCTGCCGGGTACTGCGCCTGCACAAAGGCCGCCACCGCCGTGCCCGCCCGCTCCATCAGTTCGCCAAAGGGCGTGCCAAACTCCTCGGCGGTGCGTTTGTCGATCGCCGCCATCTCTGCTGCCGTCACCATCCGCATGGCTGCTTGGATGCACAGGCACTATGGAAGTGCCTCGCAGAATCCTGTTGACTCCGGAGAAGATTTCGCATCGAATGTCTGTAGCGATGAGCAATCGTCGCAAAAGAGTCCCGTCAAGTGACGGACGGGAACCCAATTGTAGTGACCTCAATCACCGGCTCTAGAAATGCCAGTGATCGAGTATGCGAAGCAACAGGTAAAGAATAACCTCGGTAGGCAATTCAATCCTGTGCCCCTTCCACTGAACCCGCAAGAGCGTCATGGAGAGCACATAACACTACCCCTCGACGGGACGCCTCAAGGCCGGATACCTTGAGGCGTTTCCGTATCTACGTTGAGCGTAGATACCTTTCCGCTTCCGGCATTTCAGCCCAACGCGACGGTCACACCCGCGAGGTGGGTTCAGTGTAGCGCGATGACTTACCCAATGAGCATCCGGATGAGGCACCCGGAGCGAACGAAGGTGTTAGGGCCGCAGCGGCACCGAGCTCTCCGCGTCCCGGTCGCGATAGTACGGCGCACGGAATCGCAGAATATTTGCGCCGCTCTTGCACGGCAGCATGAATGATGCGGCGACCAGCACAGGCCGGTTCCGGACATTGCGCGCGACCCGGCTGAAGATCTTGCGGTCGATATAATCCTCGCCCATGTTCCACAGCAGACCGCCCGTCGACGTCACCACCAGCGACACCATCCCTGTCTCGTTGGTGTACCGGCCGAGTGAGGGGCTGTAGTACGTCTTGATGCCGATGTTCCCAATGGACGATTCACTCAAGGGCCCCAGCTTCCACTGCACGGCGTAAAACTCGGAGTAGGCGGTGGCGCGGAGCCGGCCCATCCAGTACCGGCGCGAATTCTCAAAGAGCAGCGCCCTCTGCTTCGGATCGTTCTGCTCGTAAATGCTGTTCGTGATCGCACCCATGATTGGGTGGCCGACGTACACCACGCCGAAGGGTGCATCGTCCTTCCACCGGTTGTAACGGTAGCGGTGAAGCGTGTCCACGTAGTCACCCCAAAAACCGTTGGTGTGGTGCAGCAGATGGTAGCGCGCGTCATCATCCATGCCGACATTGCCGCCATGCTGGGCGGAGATAAAGAACATGGAGCTGCCGAAGATCCGGATCCAGCTCACACGGCACGCCTTGCCCCGCCACTCGCCGGTATCACAGGCGGTATTGCGTTGGATCTCGTTGTCCACAGAGAGTTCGTGGGCGTTGGGTGGACTGGGCGGCACTCGGTCCGGCACGGCCTCTTTCGCCAGTTCCGGAAAGCTTGCCAAAGTGCGCGAAGAGGACGGCGCTTCCGGCAGTTCCGGATCCGCCACAGTCTCGTCTGGCATCTCTCCTGATACAACTTCACCCAATTTGACGTTCCGCATGGATGCGGGCGATTGCGATGAGAGCGCGGCGATGGCCATTTGCGCCTGCAACGGAGACACATGAGTGGCTGAGAGAGTGAACACAACTACCAATCCCTGCAACCACACGCCACACCGGAGGGGAAATTTCATGGGTGCTTCCAGTTTAACGAAATGGTACGGTTCACCGGTGGCCTAACTCCGGAGAGAACCAGACCCGATGCTTCGTCACGTGAACGCGTTTGTATGCCTCATGACAACATGCTCGCCTTGCATACAATCGAGCTATGCGCTGGCACGGCATCCTTGCGGAAACCGCTCACCTGACCGCCAGTCGCGCTACAAATCCGGAGATCACTGCCGTCACCTACGATTCACGCGAGAGCGCTCCCGGCAGCCTCTTTGTGGCCATGCGCGGCGGCACCGCAGACGGCAACCGTTTCGTGCGCGATGCCATCGCCGCCGGAGCCGTTGCCATTCTCACCGATAGCCGCGAGAGTTTTGCGTTTTGCGAAGACACCAACTTACCCGTTGCCCTGATCGAGCACGGACGGCAAGCTCTCGCACAGGCCAGCGCAACATTCTACGGCCACCCGGAGCGCCGGCTCGCCCTTACGGCCGTTACCGGCACGAATGGCAAAACCACCACGACTTTTCTGACAGAGGCTCTGCTGCGCTCGGTGGGCCGCACGGCTGTGCTGCTGGGCACCATCGAAACGCACGTTGCCGGCGTGGTACGGCCCACCGCGCACACCACGCCGGAGAGCCGGGATATCCTGCAGATCTTCGCAGAGGGCGTGCAGGCCGGCGCGACGGAGGCCGTGATGGAAATGAGCTCACACGCGCTGGACCAGGAACGTGTCTACGGCCTGCCGGTGGATATCGCCATTTTCACGAATCTGACGCAGGACCATCTGGACTACCACGGCAGCATGGACCGGTATGCCGCAGCCAAGGCACGGCTCTTCACGGGCATCGGAACCGCGCCACCGCGCGTCGCCATGCTCAACGCCGACGATTCATGGTTTGCCACCATGCGACCCGCCGCACAGGGCTGCCCCACGGTGTGGACCTACAGCCTGGAAGAAAGCTCGACAGATTTTTATGCGAGCGGCATTCAGTATCGCGCAGGCCACACGAGCTTTCTGCTGCAAACGCCGTACGGGTCCGCCGAGATCGCATCGCGCCTGACCGGCCGGGTGAACATTTATAACCTGATTGCTGCGATCGGCGCGGCACTCGCACGCGGCCTTGACCTTGACACGGCCGTTCAGAACGCCGCCGGACTGCAGCCCGTGCCCGGCCGCTTTGAAACCGTACCCAACACCCTCGGCCTGACCGTCGTGATCGACTACGCGCACACAGACGACGCTCTGCGCAACCTGATTGCCATTGCCCGCGAACTGGCCGGAAGCGATTCAGAAAAACACGGCCGCGTGCTCACCCTCTTCGGCTGTGGCGGCGACCGCGACCGCACAAAGAGGCCGAAGATGGGCCGCGCCGCCGGTGAGGGCAGCGACATCGTGATTGTCACCAGCGACAATCCCCGCAGCGAAGACCCGGCGACTGTTGCGGAAGAAGCCATGGCGGGTGTCCGCGAGACCGGCTGCCGTCATGCGTTCATCGAGCTTGACCGTGCCGCTGCCATCGCGCAGATCATTCACCTCGCTCAGCCTGGCGATGTTGTTCTTGTTGCCGGCAAAGGCCATGAGAAGACGCAAACCGCCGGGGGATTGGCCATGCCATTCGATGATGTAGCCGTTGCAGCAGAAATTTTGCGCCGGCAGGAAGCGCACGCCACGGATGCGCGGCGGGGAGCAGTTGCATGAAACTCACCCTCGGCCAGATTGCCGACATCCTGCACGCGGAAGGCGACTTCGATTCCACCACGGACGTCTTCGGCTACTCCATCGACACACGAACGCTAGCCGCAGGCGACCTGTACTTTGCCGTGACCGGCGAGCGTCTCGACGGTCACGACTTCGTTGAAGCCGCCCTGCACAATGGCGCGGCAGCTGCCGTCGTGAGCACGCGCTGGGTGGTGCCCGCCACGGTGGATGCCTGCAAGCTGCTGCGCGTGCCGGACAGCGAAGACTGCGTCCTGCGTGCCATGCAGACGCTGGCTCGAGCCGTGCGCCGCATGTGGGCTGCCATCCCGCCAGACAGCAGCGCGGCACACCAGGCCCAGCCTCGCCGTGTCATCGGCATCACCGGTTCGGCGGGCAAGACCACGACGAAGGAATGCGTTGCCGCCGTTCTTTCGGCGAGGTACAACGTGCTGAAATCCGCGGGCAACCTGAACAACGGCTTCGGCCTGCCGCTGCAACTGCTCAAGCTGGAGCCGGAGCATGAGGTTGCCGTGCTGGAAATGGGCATGAATCACGCCGGGGAGATCGCCGCGCTGGCCCGCATCGCCGAGCCGGACTGGGCGGTCGTCTCCAACGTGGCACCGGTGCACCTGGAACACTTTCCCGACGGGATTACCGGCATTGCCGCAGCGAAGTATGAACTCGTGCAGGCACTGCCGCCGGATGGCATTGCCTTCCTGAATGCCGACGATTCGCACGTCCGCACCTTTGGCCGTAACCGCGAAGCGCACGCCCGTTACTTCGGCCTGCAAACCCGGCTGAAACTCCCAGACGATTCAAGCCGTTCCACTTCGTTGAAGACAACCGACGTAGAAGCGCCTGAAACATGGGGTGCCCCACGTCCCGCTTTTGGGACGTGGGATGGCATCAGCACAAATCTCACGAGAGCCGACCACGTCCAAAGCGAAGGCACGGATGGCACCAGCTTCACCGTTCACACTGACAGCGGCAATGCGGACGCGCACATCGCGTTGCTGGGCGAACACAACGTCTACAACGCCCTGGCCGGCATCGCCGTGGGCCTGGAGTGCGGCATCCCGCTGAGCGAGTGCATCGCTGCCCTCGCTCAACTGCAACCCAGCGAGAAGCGCGGAGAAATCCTGCACTGGCATGGCGCGCAGATCCTGAACGATACCTACAACTCCAATCCGCGAGCACTGGACGGCATGGTCGACGCACTTACTGCCATCCCTGCGTTGCGGCGGATTGTCGTCGCGGGAGAGATGCTGGAACTTGGCCTCGAAGCTGCGCACCTGCACCGCTGCTGCGGCGGACACATGCGTGCCTTGGGCATCGATCTCGTCGTTGCCGTGCGCGGCCACGCCCGAAGCCTAGCGGAGGGCTTCGGCGAAGGTGCAATCTTCGTCGAAACACCCGAAGAAGCCGGCAACTGGCTCCGCGAACATCTTCGCGAGGACGACGCGGTCCTGCTGAAGGCATCACGCGGTGTCCGGCTGGAAAGGGCGCTGGAGCGCCTGTCGATGGCTCCTTAGCACAAGGCGATAGCGTTTCTTCGAAAGTGTCTTGGTTATCGATAAGTCATTTCGACCGGAGAAGGACAGCTTTATCGTCCTTCGCAATGGGGGAAACCTGCTGTTTGCCGGATGCTCACGGCAGATCAAACAACAGCAGGTTTCTCCATTCCGCGACTGAAGCGTTACTTCTCAGCACGGAATTTTCGCTGTCGCTCCGGTCGAAATGACGATGTAGTAAGACGGATCAGCTAGGAATCAATTGCTTATGCCTTGCGCAGCGCCAAATACCGCTCCGTCACAAAATCCCAATTGATGACGTTGTAAAAGGCCGTGACATACTCCGGCCGGCGATTCTGGTACTTCAAATAGTAGGCGTGCTCCCACACGTCGATGCCCATGAGCGGCTGCATGCCTTGCGAGAGAGGGCTGTCCTGGTTGGGCGTGGTGGTCACTTTCAGCGTGCCGCCCTGGTTCAGGATCAGCCATGCCCAGCCGCTGCCGAAGATCCCCGTGGCGGCCTTGGTGAACTGCGCCTGAAACTCGGTGTAAGTGCCGAAGTTCGTGTTGATCGCCTGCGCCAGCTCCGCCTTCGGCACGGCACCGTTGTTCTTGCGCAGCGACGGCCAGAACAGGCTGTGGTTGGCATGGCCGCCACCCTGGTTGCGCACCGCCGTGCGCACGTTGTCCGGCACGGTATCCAGGCTGGCCACCAGCGTTTCCACCGGCTTGGCCGAAAGCTGCGAGTTGTCTCCAATGGCCTTCACCAGGTTGTCCACATAGGCCTTGTGGTGCTTGTCGTGGTGCAGGCTCATGGTCTGCGCATCGATGAACGGCTCCAGCGCATCGGGCACGTACCCGAGCGGCGGCAGCACACCGATCGCATGCGTTGCGACCGCTTCTGACGCGGCAGCCGCCCACATCTTGACCGACGGCGACAACACCGCGGCTCCCATCGCAAACATCGTACCCTTCAACATCTCACGGCGATTGAACAAAGTGCTCTCCTCCCGGGCGCGGCGCTCGCCGCTGGCCCATCGTGTCCAAGCTACGCTACTTTCCGTTCGGCTACGCTACTTGCCGCCCGCTTCTGTAGCCAATTTTTCGATCAACGCGGCTTCGTTGTTGAGGGCATCGCTCAGCACGGCCACCTGCTGCTGTGCCTCGGCAAAGCGGCCGTCCTCCACCGCTTCACGAACGCCCGGCAGGGTGCTCGCGCCGTAGCCCGTGTAGGTACCCGGCGCATACAGCAGATGCTTGACCCATGGCCGGCCTGGCAGTCCATCGGCGCTCAGCAGCTTGCGTTCGGAGACGGCCAGGTCCGCGTTCAGTGCCAGCCGTTGCGCCGCGGGCAGGCTGGCGGAGGCTTCACGGGTGACCGCGTAGTGCGCCGACGCTGCATCCAGCTTCGCAATGGCTGCGTCGAGCGCGGTCAGGTCCATGGCGGGCGGCACGGGCAGCTCATGCGGCGGAGCCATGGGCAGCTTCGGATCGTTGGCGAGCTTGTAGGCTCCGCTCTGCAGCAGTTTGTTGCGCGCTTCCGCCTCGGTCTTCAGTGTCTTCAGTTCGGACTTTAGGTTGTCTGTGTAATCCCTCACTGTGAGTGAGAGTTCGGTGAAGTTGTACGGCATCACCTCGGCATCGGCCATGCGCATCACGATGGTGCCCGCGGTCTGCGCAAAGAGCTTGCCGTAGACTTCTTCCTTGTCGGCGAAGGTGTCCCAGTGCCAAGGCGTGTCGTAGTCGGAGTGGTAAGTACCGCTGTGATCCTCGCCACCGAAGCCGATGTTCACTGACGCAACGCCCAGGTGGTCGATGAAGCCTGCGTAGTCCGAGCCACTGCCCGCGGGCCCAAGCGCAATAGTAGCCCGCTCCTTGGGCGCTTCGGCGCGTGCGGCCGCGCCCCGCCCACGGCCCATGGCCTGCGCGGCTTTTTGCCGTTCCCACACCGTTACGTTGGTTTCGGGATCGGTCATCTCGCGTGTGACATCGTTGATCAACAACTCGACACTTTGCGAACCCTGCGCGCCAAAGTAGCCGCGGCCATTCTCGTCGCTGTTCACATAGAGCGCGCCATGTTTGTTGAGTTCGTCGGCATGCGTTTCGGCCCACTCGGTGGAGCCTAGCAAACCGGGCTCCTCACCATCCCAGGCGGTGTAAATGAGCGTGCGCTTCGGCTTCCAGCCCTGCTTCGCAAGCTCGCCCAGCGCGCGCGCCTCCTCCAGCAGCGCGGACTGGCCGCTCACCGGATCGTCCGCGCCGTTTACCCATCCGTCATAGTGGTTGCCGCGGACGATCCACGTCTCCGGTTCCTCGGAACCCTTCATGGTGGCGATCACGTCGAGCACCGGCTTGGTACCCCAGTCGGAGATCACCTTCAGGTGAACGTTTGCCGTGCTCGGTCCGAACTTGTAGGTCATCGGCAAAGCACCGCGCCAGCCTGGCGGCACAGTACGGCCCTCCAGAGCGGTTAAGAGCGGCTCGGCATCTCCCCAACTGATGGGCAGCGTCGGGATCGGCATGATGACCTTCGCATCCGCGACCGCGATGCGCTTGGTTCCGGGCACCGAGCCCTCACCGGGCGTCAGCGGATCGCCCGCGTAGAGCGTCGTGTCCGCCACGCTGCCGCGCTGAACGCCCCACTTGGGCCGCATGGGCCCTTGGGGAATCACGCCGCCCGCGCCGAAACCGTCATCCGCCGGATCGGAATAGATAAGGCAGCCCACCGCGCCGTGCACGGCCGCCAGCTTCGGCTTCAACCCGCGCCAGCCACCGCCGTACCGCGCGATGACGATGGCACCCTTCACACTCACGCCGTTGCGCTCCAGCTCTTCGTAGTCCGCCTTCATGCCATAGTTCACATAGACAAGCGGCGCGGTCACGTCCCCATCCTTGGCGTAGATGTTGTAGGGCGGAATGCGCGGACTTTTGTCGTGCGTGTAGGGATCTTCCGTGACCTCCGGCTCGGCTAGCCGCGCCTTGTAGGGCTTGGGGCCGGTCAGTTCCAGCACGCGCTCTTTCGGCATGGGGTAGAGCACGTCAAACTGCTCGATCTTCGCGTCCCAACCCCAGCTTTTATACTGCTTCACCAGCCACTCGCTATTGGCCCGCTGCGCCTCTGACCCCACGTGGTGCGGGTGCGCCGCCAGCACGTGCATGTTGTCGCTCACATGCTTGCCGTCCGGAATGGCCTGAAACTTCTGCTCCCACGTCCGCTCCGTCGCGGAGGAAGCGGCGGTAAAGCCTGGCAGCGGTTTGGAGCGGTCCACCGCGACGGCGGCCTGGGCCAGCGAAGAAAGCGGAGCGAAGGCAAGCGAGGCAACAACCGACAGAACTGCCAGAGGACGCATGAGTCTCCAGGTCAAAGCAATGTGAAAAACGGGTACGACTGTTATACCTGAGCCGCCCGCAGACTCCTTCGCGTACATTGCGTAAACTCAGCGCACTCTGCGTTCGTTGTTACGCCTTCAGGAACATGCATCGTCGGCAAACCGCCGCGCGTCCAATGTAGGACTGGAGTTGTCCGAGTTAGGATAAACTTTAGAAAGCATGGAGCATTTTGCTCCGGCGAGGGGCGGCAGGTGCATCTGGCGGAACTCAACACGGGTCAAAGGGCCACCGTCACCGGCGTGGCCCAGGGCGACGCCTTCTGCCAGCTTTGCGGCCTGGGCGTGGTTGCCGGCGCGGAGGTCGAAATCGTGCGCCACCTTTCCCGCAAGTCCATGCTGATCGTACGTGTGGACGGCTCCGACGTCGCCCTGCGCGACGGCACCGCGACGCTGGTCAAGGTCCGGCCGGAGTAATTATGGCCTTTCACACCATCGGCCTCATCGGCCCGCCGAATGTCGGCAAGTCCACGCTGTTCAACCGGCTCACGGGTCTGCGCCAGAAGGTCAGCAACTACAGCGGCGTGACCGTGGAGCACCGCAGCGGACGCCTGCGCGGCACCGGTCAGACCGTCGTCGACCTGCCCGGCGTCTGGACACTGACGCCCAACTCCGACGATCAGCGCATCGCCGTCTCCATTCTGAAAGGCCAGCAGCCCAACCTGCCCAAGCTGGACGCCATCCTGCTCGTGGTGGACGGCACGCAATTCCACAAATACAGCATGCTCATTGGCGAGGTGCTGGACTGCAAGCTGCCCACCATGCTGCTGATCAACATGGCCGACGAGCTCGAAAAGCGCAACGGCTTCATCGACCCGCTGGCCATTGCGAGGGAGGTGGGCACACCCACCGCCCTGATCAGCGCGGCCAACGGCACCGGCATGGACTCGATCGGCAAATGGATCAACCAGGATCAGTCCGCCGGCACGATTCTGCCCGTGCTGCAAAAGGGCGGCAACGCGGCAAGCTGCGCGCCCAACTGCAATTCGCTCTCCGCCGCCGGGGCCTACCGGCGTCCGGAGCCCTCCGCCTTTACCCGCGCGCTGGACCGCTGGGCACTGCACCCCGTCCTCGGTCCCATCCTGTGCGTTGCGCTTCTGCTGGCCGCCTTTCAGGTCATCTTCCGCGTGGCCTACCCGGCCGGCCAGGCGCTGAGTAACTGGCTGGGAGCGGTCGGCATCCGTGCCGGAAACCTGCTGCCGGACAATGTCTGGCGCGCTCTGCTGGTGGATGGCGTGTGGAACGGTGTCGCCTCCATTCTCGGCTTCCTGCCGCAGATTCTGTGCCTCTTTCTCGTCATCACGGTGCTGGAGGACAGCGGCTACATGGCTCGCGCCGCCGTCATCGCCGACCGCACCATGGGCCGCGTCGGTTTGAACGGCCGGTCGTTTCTTCCGCTGCTCTCCGCCTATGCCTGTGCCGTGCCGGCGATCATGGCGACGCGCGCTATCCCCTCCAAACGCGACCGGCTCGCCACCATTTTGATCGCACCATTCATGACTTGCTCGGCACGGCTGCCCGTCTACGCCCTGCTCATCGCGGCGTTCATTCCGTCCACAAAGATTCTGGGCAACCTGCTCGGCCTGCAGGCGGCGACGCTCCTTCTGCTGTACGCCATCGGCCTGTTGGCGGCGCTGTTCACCGCCTTCCTGCTGCGCTCGTCGGTGATGAAGGGCCAGGCCGCCATGTTTGCCATCGAGCTGCCCAACTACCGCTTCCCCAGCCTGCGCACCGTCGCGCTCGCGATTGTCGACCGCAGTAAGGTTTTCCTGAAGCAGGTGGCCACCGTGATCCTGGTGCTGAACCTGGTGATCTGGTGCATGGCGCACCTGCCGCTCAATCATGGCCAGGCAGGCGATGTTGGCAGCAGCTATCTGGCCCGCGTCGGCGGATTCATTGAGCCGGTGCTGCGGCCGCTGGGCCTGAACAAGGTCGTCGGCATCTCACTGCTGACAGCCTTTGTGGCGCGGGAAAGCGTCGTCTCTACCTTGTCGACACTCTACAACTCCGTCCACCCGGGCGACGCGCTTCGCGCCGACATCGGCCTGAGCGGCGCCCTGGCGCTGCTGGTCTTCTTCGCCCTAGCCATGCAGTGCACGGCGACGCTTGCCGTGGTCCGCCGCGAAACCGGCAGCTGGAAGTGGCCGTTCTTCCAGTTCAGCTACATGACGGTGCTCGCCTATGTGGCGGCGTTCGTGACTTACCATGCTGCGCGGGCTATGCACCTGTAACCAAATCAGCGCGGTCGTTGACGCCATTACCTAGCGACGACCGAGGATGTTTCCATCTGACGAACGAACACCTTTCGCAGTGCGTCGTCTGCTCGGGTCTGCCAGCCTGGCCCTGTTGCCTTCAGCGCAGCCATCACGTCAGGCGACAGGCGTATGGATGTACGCTCCTTTAACGGTAGGAGTTGTGGACCGCGGCTACGGCGCTTGGCAGCAGCCTGCACCTCCGCCGGAAGATCGCTGAAGCGCATTGCGCCACGTAGACGCTCCGTCGTCCACTCCGGGTTTTCATGGTCGGGAACCCCATCCTGCATTTCAGTTTTCGATGGCATATCGTTCTTTCCTAGGTATTGGAGCGGCGAAGACTGATGGCGCGGATACCGCCATTCCGTAGGGTGAAAACAAGGCTGTGAAGATTGCCTTCAAGAAAACCAATGGCGAAATACCGCACCTCGCCGTAATCTTCACGTCATCCACTTCCACCAATGCAGATTCGAGATGGGAAGGCCGAAGCTCGCGCGAGCGACACCATGTTTCTGTAAGTTGCTGGCGCTCTTCGCTTGGCTGTAAGCCACTTCCATCCACTTAATCGTATGAACGATTAGGCTAACCGTCAAGCCATCTTGTGTGTTGGAAGGGGCCGACTCATGTGAGGGTCGCCTTCAGCCTCATCGGCTCCACTGACCGCAGCAGCGTGGCATACGATAAAAATCCCAAAGCCAGATACACGGCCGCCACCACGAATGCCGCGGCAAACGAATGTGTGCGCTGCACGATGTATCCCGTAAGAATCGGCGCGCTGATGGCCCCGATCTGGCCGGTGAAGTTCACAATGCCGCCAACCGTCGCCACGTTCCCGCGCGGCGCGATGAGCGAGGGCGCCGACCAGACAATGGGTGCCGCGGCCGAGAGCCCCGCCAGCGAAATCGTGATCCAGAAAAGCGCCTGCCCCGCCGTGCGCGCCGGTCCCGCGCCCAGGATGCCGAGGCCGAAGGCCATGCCGATCAGCAGCATCGCCAGCCGGAGCCTGCCCGCGTGCACGCCACGGCGGATCAGCGCGTCCACCAGCCAGCCGCCGACGAGGATGTCCACCACGGTTGCAATGAGCCAGGGGAAACCCGTGTACAGAAACGAGTGCAGCAGGTCAATGTGGAGAGATTGCGAAAGGTAGGTGGGCAGCCAGGTGAGTAGCAGGTAAAACGAGTAGTTGTACGCACTCACGCCGAGCGAGAGACCGATCACCTTTGGCTGCAAGAGCAGTTGCGCAAAGCTGAGGTGCACGTCCTCGCCGAGCGGGACCTCCGTCAGGCTCTGGTTGGAGCGGATGTGCGCCAGTTCGCGCGCGGACAGCTTTGTATCCTGCTCCGGTTCGCGGTAAACCGCCGTGAACAGCAGAAAGTAGAGCAGGCTGATGATCCCGGTAAAGGCAAAGCTTGCGCGCCATCCCAGCTTGAGCAGCAGAATCCCCACCAGCGGCACACCGATGGCCGATGCCAGCTTGGCAGCCGAATCGAAGAGCGAGGTCGCCAGGCTACGCTCCTGCCGTGGGAACCAGTGGCCGATCGCTTTCGCGTTGGATGGAAAGATGGGTGACTCACCCACGCCCAGCAGAAATCTTGCTCCAAAGAACGCCGGGATGCTGGGAGCGGCGGCCGCGGCAAACGAAGCGACGCTCCAAAGTATGGTGGAAAACCGTCCCACCCGCCTTACACCGAAGCGGTCCAGAATCAGGCCCATGGGCAGCTGGCACAGGCAGTAGGTCAGGTTATATGCGCTTAGCAGATAGCCGAAAGTGATCTCGCTGATATGAAAGCGGTCCTGCAGCGAGCCATGCGCCACAGACAGGTTCACACGGTCGATGTAGTTGACCAGAACGCCCAGCCCCAGCAAGAGGGCGATACGCCAGCGCCGCCATCCGATCCGATCGTCCCACCGCGCTTCCACTGCACCACTGTACCCGCAAGCCGTTGCACGTGGCTGCGAACCATGCAACGGGGCTGGACGGCCTTGCATGCCTGAACAGTTGCCGCTAGCTGCCAAGAATCATCCGCTTCTGAGAAATGTTTTCGCAACCGGTTACAAAAGATTGGACAAACGTTTGCCTGCATGGCTACACTTCTCCCGCACGACCTCCTCAGCCCGCACCGTTTCAGGAACGGCAACCTCGTTCTTCACGGCGGTCCCATGTTGCGAGACAATGCCCCATATCGATTTCAGAAAGCGACTGCCTCTTTCCATGCCGCTCCGCATTTTTGCTTCCACCTCACGCCTGGCCTGCTCTGCTCTGCTCACCGGCGCATGCTGCACACCTCTTCTCCTCGCTCAGCAGGACAGCCAGGCACGCGCGTACAAAATCAGTCCGCAGGCGCTTTCTGAGGAACAGCGGTTCATTGACAACCTGTTGGGCCAAATGACGCTGGACGAGAAGATCGGCCAGATGAGCCAGGTGGCGCTCAACACGCCGCAGGCCACCACGCCGGAGGACCAGGTCCGTGCCGGCCGCATCGGCTCCTTTCTCTTCGTGCAGGACCCGGTCCGCATTCACCAATTGCAGGAAGTGGCGGTGAAGGAATCGCGGCTGCACATCCCCATTCTGTTCGGCTTTGACGTAATCCACGGATACCGCACCATCTACCCGGTTCCACTGGCCATGGCCGCCACATGGGATCCAGCGACCGTGCAGCACTCCCAGCAGATGGCAGCGCGGGAGGCCCGCGCGGGAGGCATCCAGTGGACCTTTGCGCCCATGGTGGACATTGCGCGGGATGCACGTTGGGGCCGGATCATGGAGGGTGCGGGCGAAGACCCCTACCTTGGCGCGCGCATGGCCGAGGCGCAGGTGCGCGGCTTCCAGGGACCAAAGCTCGACAGCGGCGACAACATCCTGGCCTGCGTCAAGCATTTTGCCGGCTACGGTGCCGCGGTGGGTGGGCGTGACTACGAAGAGTCCAACATCTCCGACGAGCAACTGTGGAACGTCTATCTGCCGCCCTTTGCCGCCGCCGCGCATGCGGGTGCAGGATCGTTCATGCCGGCCTATATGGACCTGAATGGCGTGCCGGCCGTGGCGAACAAGTTCCTGCTAACGGATGTGCTGCGCGGCACATGGCACTTTGACGGCTTTACGGTCAGCGACTGGGCAGCCGTGGAAAGCACAGTGACGCAGGGCTTCTCAAAGGATGCTCCGGATGCAGCTAGCCGCGCCGCCAACGCCGGCACCAACATGGAGATGACCTCCCATGTTTACCGCGACAACCTGGCCGCTGCCGTAAAAGACGGCCGCGTGACGCAGGACAAGATCGATGCCGCCGTGCGGGACATCCTGCGCGAGAAATACCGGCTCGGCCTCTTCAAAAACCCATACAGCCCGGTGGACCAGGCCGAGAAAGCCTTCTTTACAACGGAACAGCGCAGCAGCAGCCGAACCGCTGCCGAGCGCGCCGCCGTGCTGCTCCGCAATCAGAGCAACCAGCTGCCGCTCAAGCGCTCTGGCACGGTAGCTATCATCGGGCCGCTGGCGGACACCAAGGAAGACATCGCCGGCTCATGGAGCCTGGCCAGCCGGCCCAGGGAAAACGTGACCGTGGTGGAAGGCATGCGCGCCTACGCCGCCGCGCATGCCGGGCTGAAAATCGTCACCACCACGGGCGTCGAAATTGAGCGAGGCAACGCTTCCATTTTCGACGAGCAGTACAAGAGCCCCAAGCCAAAGCTGACGACGGACGCCGAACGTGAGACCGAATTCAATAAAGCAATCGACCTGATCAAATCGAGCGATGTTGCCGTGCTGGTGTTGGGTGAAACGCAGGATATGAATGGCGAACGCGCTTCCCGGCTGTCGCTCACGCTGCCGGGCAGGCAGGAAGCGCTGCTAGAAGCTGCGGTGGCTACCGGCAAGCCTGTGGTACTGGTGCTGATGAACTCGCGGCCGCTCGAACTCAACTGGGCGAATGAGCACGTGCCGTCTATCCTGGAAGCCTGGTACCCGGGCACGGAAGGCGGCAATGCGATCGCGCGGCTGCTCTTCGGCGACGCTGTTCCGGGCGGCAAGCTGCCGCTCACATGGCCGCGCTCCGTGGGCCAGGAGCCGCTCTACTACGCGAAAAACCTGACCCAGATCGCCAGCGACCCGGATACGCGCTATTGGGATGGTTCCAGCGCACCGCTCTACCCCTTCGGCTACGGGCTGAGCTACAGCACCTTCACCGTCGGCAACCTGCACCTGAGCGCGCCCACCCTCTCCACCACGGGTTCGGTCCAGGTGAGTGCTGACGTGACCAATACCGGCAAAGTGGCCGCGGACGAGGTCGTGCAGATCTACACCCACCAGCGCGCGGGCAGCGCCTCACGCCCGGTGCGGGAACTGAAAGGATTTCAGCGCGTCACGCTGAAGGCCGGCGAGCACCGCACCGTCACGCTCACTTTGCGCGCCGACGATCTCGCCTTCTGGAGTCCGCAGGCAAAGACCGTCTCCGTCGAACCCGGCACGTTCGACCTTTGGCTCGGAACCGACAGCAAAGCCACCGAACATGCCACTTTCGAGGTGACGCGCTAAGAGCATCTGTCTGCACTCCGATATCACTGTAGGAGCGTCATTTCGACTGGAGCGACTTCACGGAAGTTCATCGTTGGTCACAGCTCAGGTCGCGCAGCGGAGAAACCTGCTGTTGGGGCCACTATCTGTACAGCTATGGACAAGCAGCAGGTTTCTCCGGTTGAAATGATGCTTCGTTGCCGGTGCCCGCTCCGCGCTTGTACCGTTGCTGACGCTCGCTTCACGGTGTAAAGCGGTATTGCGGTTGTTGCTGAAACAGCGGCACCCTGAAGCGCATCGTTGCTCGATCAGTCCTCATCCAAAGCCGGACGTGCCGGACAAACCGTTGCCGGCTCATCTATCATCCAACATCTTTGGATCGCTTCCTACATGCAAGGCACTTCCATTCTGGTCCTGGGCGCGGGCGAACTCGGCATGGCCGTGCTCCGCAATCTCGCAAAGCATCCCGCGCTGCAGGGCGGCACCACGTTGAGTGTCCTGCTGCGTCCTGCCACCATCGCTTCACAAGATCCGGCAAAGCGGCGCGATGTGGATGAGTTGCGCTCACTTGGCGTCAGTCTCGTACCCGGCGATATCGCGGCTTCTCCGCGAGAAGAGCTTGCCGCGATCTTTCAGACCTTCCACATGGTGATCAGCTGCACCGGTTTTGTGGGTGGCAGCGGCACACAGCGCAAGCTCGCACAGGCGGTGCTGGACGCGGAGGTGGCGAGGTATATTCCATGGCAGTTCGGTGTGGATTACGACGTTATCGGGCGCGGCAGCGCGCAGGATCTCTTCGACGAACAGCTCGACGTTCGAGACCTGCTGCGCGGACAAAACGATACGGAATGGATCATCATCCCCACGGGCATGTTCACCAGCTTCCTCTTTGAACCGTCCTTTGGCGTTGTCGACTTCGCCGGCAACACTCTTCACGCGCTGGGCAGCTTCGACACGGCGGTCACGGTGACTACCGCCGAGGACATCGGCGTGCTGACCGCGCAAATCGTCTTCACGGAACCGCGCATCCGCAACCAGGTTGTTTACACCGCGGCCGACACCCTGACCTATGGCCGCTTGGCAGATTTGATCGATTCAGTTCTGGACCGGAAGATCGACCGCAAGGAGTGGAGCGTCGACATGCTCCAGGATCAGTTGGCTCTCGACCCAAAGGATGCCCTCAGGAAATATCGCGTCGTCTTTGTCCAAGGCAAGGGCGTGTCGTGGCCGCTCGCTCACACGTTCAACGCTGTGAACGGTATTTCTGTAACTGGCGTCGAAGCGTGGATGAGAAGCAATCTGCTCGAGCGCCCTGCCTGAGGCAATGATGCGGGCGTGAATGCTTCGCTGCGGTTCCAACCCGGTCAGCGTCGCGCAATGCACACAGTGCGGTGTATACCTTCTCTGGATGCCGGCCAGCCCTCATCGCGCGATCAGTCAAAACAAAGGCATGGATGCATCGTCCGCCGTGATCTACTTCGGCTTCGCACTCACCGGCGTGTGCTGCGCGCTGCCGGGTGCCGTGCTGCCCGCGTTGCTGCGCCAATGGCAGTTGAGCGACAGTGGCGGGGGCACGCTGTTTCTGCTGATCTGGCTGGGCTCGTCGATCGGCGCGCTGGCCACTCGCGGCGTTCTCCGGACTTCCATCGTGGCCGGGTGCGGCAGCACGGCTCTCAGCGCAGCCATGCTCGCCTTCAGCGGCCCCATCTTGGCCTTTCCAGCGGCGGCGCTGTACGGCTTCGGCCTGGGCCTGACCATGACGGCCATCAGCCTGCAACGGCAGCAGCGGCTGGCGCACCGGCGCAGCGTAGAACTGGTGCGGCTCAATTTGATGTGGGCGGTGGGTGCTTTTGTCTGTCCCGCTCTGGTCGCACATGCTTTGCACACGGGCAGCACGCAAGCGGTGCTGCTGGTGATTGCCGTACTGTTTGCCGCTCTGCTCGTGCTCGTTCTGCTGCTGGAGGAGACGGCAGAGCGCATCAACCGCCAGAGCGGGTTTTCCTGGCAGAGCTGGTATGCACTCCGCCGCATACCGCTCCCGCTCCTGCTCTGCACGGTGCTGGTCACCGGTATAGAGGCATCTGGCGGCGCATGGCTGGCCACCTACGCGCAGCGGGCACAGCACGCCCTGCTAGCCATCGTCGCTGCACCCACCTGCCTTTGGGGAGGATTGCTGGCCAGCCGGCTGCTCGGCTCATTCACGGCTCTGGAGCGGCGCCTTGAGCAGGAACTTCCCGTGCTGCTCATCGCGGTCGCCGGCAGTTTGGGCGCCATGCTTCTTTTCCGGTCGGAAGCATCTTTGCTGATCTGTGCACTTGTCCTTGGCTTCGGCCTCGGTCCGCTGTATCCGATCTTTCTCGCGCGAGTTCTGGTTTACCGGGAAACCGGCTCGATTTTCTTTCTTGCCGGTATCGCCTCTGCCCTTTTGCCCTGGCTCACCGGGTTGTTGTCCGCGGCTTCCAGATCATTGCGTGCCGGGCTGCTGGTCACATTGGCAGGGGCTCTGCTATTGCTTGTCTGCGGCCTGACCAATCAGGCGCGTGAACACATTTCGTAGCCGCGTGCTGACCATTGCGCGTGATTCCACTACACTTCTGCCCAGCCCTTACATGTCCCGCACACCCAAATCTATTCCCGATGCCAACAACACCGGACGTCCCGTCAGCCTGAAGATGCTGGCGGAGTATCTGGACCTGAGTGCCGCCACCGTATCGTTCGTGCTCAACAACGCGCCCAACCGGTCCATCCCGGAACACACCCGGGAGCGCGTGCGGGCCGCTGCAAAGAAGTTCAAGTACCAGCCCAGTTTGGTAGCGCGCTCACTGCAAGGCAAGCGCACACAAACCATCGGCATCCTGCTGCCGGAACTCGGTGAGGGGTACCACTCGCAAGTGCTGAGCGGCGCAGCCGATGTCTTTATGCGCGAGGGCTACTTCTTTTTCACCGCTCATCACCGCCACCGGCCGGACCTGGTGGAGGAGTATCCGCGCCTGCTGAGCGCCCGTGGCGTGGAGGGCTTTCTTGCCATCGACACCCACCTTACCGAGCCGCTTGCCTCGCCTACCGTCACCGTGGCTGGACACCTTAGCCTGCCCGGTGTGACGGATGTGCTGTTGAACCATGACCGGGCCGCGGAACTGGCGATCGGTCACCTGTACCGGCAGGGGCACCGCAAGATTGCCTTCATGCAGGGCCAGCCGTTCAGCTCGGATTCCCGCTCGCGCTGGCAGGGTACTGTCGACGTTGCGCAAAAGTTCGGTATTCCTGTACTGGACGAACTCACCATTCGCCTGCAGGAAAATCTCAACACTCCAGAACTTGGTTACCCTGGTGTGCAGCAGCTGCTTATGCGGCGGCGGGACTTCACCGCTGTTCTTTGCTTCAATGATGTGTCGGCGATCGGCTGTATTCGTGCCCTGCACGACGCAGGGCTCCGCGTGCCGCAGGACATTTCGATCATCGGATTCGACGATATCCAGTCTGCCAGCTTCCAGGTTCCCAGCCTCACCACCATACGGCAGCCGTTGGAAGACATGGGCCGTCAGGCTGCCACGGTACTGCTGCAAAAACTCGCCGGTGAGGTCACACTGGATTCGATCCTGATCGATCCCGAGCTGAAAATCCGCGAGTCTTGCGGCAGGGTTCCAGAAAGCTCCACCGGTCATCCTTCGACGTTAAGGGCGCGTCCAAAGCGAATGCGCCGGCCTGCAAAGGCGAGCTGACCGGGCCGGTACCAGGTGTCACCTTTGGTACAGGAGCATCGTCCAATCCGTTATGGAAAACTTCCAATGGCAAAGGGTGTCCAGTACGGGACGACTCAATTCGTCGTACTGCAGGAGCCACTTACGTCCGTGATTTGGCCAAGGTGGCCTCTGCTAGACTGAGTTGCAATTGAGTACAAACTCAGTTCGTCTCCCCTA
>CAXTPQ010000014.1:0-12495 GCA_964246215.1 uncultured Terriglobus sp.
GGCGGCTTCAGCCGCCGAGATCGAATCCTCAGCAGCTGAAGCCGCAATTATGAAGCAAAGGCCGCCTATCCCAGCGGCGAAAGCCGCTCCATGGCGGCTTCCTGGAGCATTCTCCCTCTTAATAACGGAAGACAATGGCCGCGCTGGGCTCTTCCGTCGAACGCCAGCTTCGCGTGCTGATCGCTGCATTGGTAAAGTTCGGCGCGCGATAAATCAGCGCACGCCCCTGCAGCCTCAAAGCGATGTGCTTGTTCGGCGTCGGCAGGTCCAGACCTGTCTCCACCAGTCCAGCGGCACGCCACTGGTTGTTGGCAAACGCCGGGTAGAAGTCGATAGCACCGCCACCTATATTCACAAAAGGCTGCAGCGGAATGTGCTTCGGATGGAACTGGTAGGCCGCCGTTGCCTCGTTGGTACTCACGGGCACACGCAGCGTCTGTGTTGCAGCCGTGCTGGTGTAGTTAAAGCTGTAAAGCTCCGAGTAGCGCGAGTACCCATAATTCAACTCAACGCCAGCCCATGGCTTGGGGTGCAGGCCGAGCTGGAACAGCACGCCCGCCGAAGTCGTGGTGTTTTGCTGCTGATTCGATACAGTTTCGGTGAGCAGCTGGCCGGATGCGGTGGGCACACCGAACGTGCCCGTGCGTGGACCGCTGGTGAGCGGCGTGCTGAACTGGCCGGTGGCACCAATCGCCACCGTTCCACCCTTCAGCGATTGTAAAAATTGGGCGTGAACGCCTGTTGCCGCAACGAGCAAAAACGCGGGAAGAAGGCGCGGCATCATGTGTTTCATTTGGATCTCCTGAACAGTTGTGTGACAGCTCGTCCGCCTCCGGCAAAGGGAAGCGGACGGAACAAAACGTTAAGTGTGGACTAGCTAGTCACGATGGTGCCGTTCAAGCCGTTCGGGAAGAATCCGCCCTTGGCTACGCCGGTTGAGCCGGCCGCGCCGTAGACGATCTGCAGCACCTGCGACGTGGTGCGCACCGGAGACAAGCCCGTGGTGTTGTCCGTGTCGAAAATCTGCGCGAGGCTGGGCGGATGATCCAGGGAGTCCACCGCCGGTGAGGCGACGCCGAACTGGATACAGAGTGCACGGATCAGCGCGCCGTGCTGCGCTTCCAAATGGAGAATCTGTGCCGCATAGGTAAGTGCAGCCGCACTGGAGACAAGGTATTGCGCTCCACCGATGTAAGCACTTGTCCCCACCGCTTCAAGCTGCCGTGCCGCCGCAAGAAACGTTGCGTCGGAGTTGACGGTGCCGGCCGCACCCAGGTTGATGGCCGGTGCCGCCACGGGCGTGCCGCCAATGGCCGTGATCGTCGTGCGGAGAAACTCCACATGCTCACGCTCATCCATTGCCAGCTGATTGGCCGCGGACGCGACCACGGCGTTGCTGAAGTTTACCTTTGCCCCACCCGAGACTGCACCGGCGCCACTGCCCAGATCGGCGCTCGACAGGCCGTTGCCGGTCGTCACATAGGCATAGAAGCTGGCTTCCAGGTACTCCAGATTCAGGGCAAAATTCAGCACATCCAGCACGGAAGGCGTCACCGTCGGCAGCACAATCGGCCCATCATTGCTGCACCCGGTCAGTGCCGCCACACCGGCACCTGCGCCGGCAATGCCCAGCGTCGATAGAAAACCGCGGCGCTGCATACGGACTGCTGCGCGGCCGCTGATCAACCGGTCCATCTCATCCACAATGGCGTTCTCAGAACGCCCAAGATCTACTTGCATCACATTGCCTCCTGGCAATCGGTAAGCGTGAAAAGGGGAAACGAAAGAGGCAAAGGCCTGCTTAGGTCGACTTCACGTTGCCATTGAATCCGTTCGGGAAAAAGCCGCCCATCATCACGCCCGCGGCCGGATTGGTCGTTGCCGGCGTGCTCACCTTGTAAGCTACGCCCAGCACCTGCGACGTGTTGCGCGAGGGTGGCAGTGCGTTGACGGCATCGCGGATAAAGTAGCTGGTCGCGGAGGGTGGAACGTCCTGCGCGTCGATCGCCGGACTCACCACACCCTGGGTTGCGCAGAGCAGGTCCACCACACCCGCGTGCTGGCCTTCCGCTGCAAGAATCTGGCTGGCCGTGGTGAGAATCGCGGGGTTGGACACAAGCAGCTGTGCCGATCCGATGTACGCCGAACCGCCCAGCGCGGTGAACTGCCGCGAAGCCGCAAGGAACTGTGCCTGCGTGGTGACCGCTCCATTTGCCGCCAGGTTGATCAGCGGCTGTGCGATCGGAGTGCCACCCAGAGAAGTCACCGCGGAGCGCAGGTCCTTGATGTGATTGACCTCATCGTTGACGAGCGCCTGAACAGTGGCCAGCGTGTTTGCGTCCAGCGCCAGCTTGCCCGGTGCGCCCTGCACGGCCACGCCGTTGCCGTTCAATGACGAGCTCAGGCCCGTTCCGGTGGACACATAAAGATAGAAATTCGCTTCCAGGTACTCCAGGTTCAGGGCAAAGTTCAACACATCCACAATGGGCGGCGTGGCGGATTGTGCAAAAGCTTTGCTGCCGCCGGCCGACATGGCCACGGCCGCGGCACCCAGCATGGAGCCCACAAACCCGCGCCGGCTGATGCGCTGAACAACGCGGTCAAAGGCAAGGATCTGGCGGTCGGTTTTGAGTTGCTCCGCTGATACTGTCTCCGCGGGAGATAGGAGCGATTGCAGAGAGTATTTAGACAAGACTGCGCCTCCGAGATTTACTGCAGGATGGAACGTTCACGAAAGTTTGCAAGCGCGGCCGTATATCTGTACACAGCCATCGCTCATGTAAGGCACTGGTGCGCGAATGAGCGAGAACCGTTTACGTGCAAGCACACAGGCGATTCAGAGCTCAAGTTTGTAACTACGCTGCTCCCAGCCCGGACCTACGAAGGACGAAGTTGCAAAAAGCGTTACTAAAGGTCTGTTAAGCGCATTCCGTTACCTTGAATCGCTTGCAAATTTCGCAGCACGCTTTATAACCCTAGTGATGAAGATAGATGCACTTGCCGCGTCTGCAATCTAGACGTTCAATCGCATCCCACCCTGCCACTTATCGCCAACCGAGAAAGTTGCAGAATAAATCATGCAGGTCTGCGCCACATTCCGCGGCACTGGAAAAAACAACGCCTGCATGAATACTGTATGTAAGTAGCATTGATGTTCACATGCAACGCCGGACAGGAACTTCCGTTCACCAGGCCTTCATCCGGCATGGCGGGAAATCTGTTCACGCAACCTGTAGTACACCCAGCGAACGCCAAAGGCGATCCTGTGCTGGGTCAGCGCCAGCAGATGCAGCACGGGCTCCGACGAGGGTCCGAACCACCGGATCGCTACTGTGCCAATGCCGCCCTCGGCATAGGCGACGGTACGGTCCAATCGGCTGCGGCCGGGCGTGGATGCCGCATGCACGCGCCATCGCAGTTCCTGCCGGGGGTCCACACACAGCAGCAGCGCTGCGGCCCTGGGCAGGTGGTCCGGTGAACTGATGACTTCCACGCTGCGCCAGCCTTGTTCCTGCATCAGCCGCCGGCTGTTCCGCAGGTTTTCCAGCGTTGTCGT
This sequence comes from uncultured Terriglobus sp., assembly GCA_964246215.1. Taxonomy (GTDB): domain Bacteria; phylum Acidobacteriota; class Terriglobia; order Terriglobales; family Acidobacteriaceae; genus Terriglobus. The sequence continues at coordinate 3,557 of CAXTPQ010000014.1, forward strand.
GGAGTTCCCTTCTTTCCAGATGGCACGGTCCGGCAGGCCCTGCGATCGCGCATAGCGGGACATGATCTCCGCTTCCACAAAACGGTTGCCGGCGGCACCCCCCGTGAACAGAACATGTGGCGCTTGTCCGGCGCGGAACTCCCGGATGGCCTCATCCACGCGCCATCTCTGCAATTGCGTGACGCTGCCATCGATTTCCGCCGGCGAGCCGAGCACCAGCAGAACGTCTACCGGACCGCCGCCCATGTTACCGCGAGGCACCGTCCAGTAAGTCACACTCGCGGCTACGGCCAGGCCTCCCGCCAGAAGCACGGTAAGAACCGCCCGCCAGGACTTCCGTTTCACGAGGGGCCTCCTTCTTCAGCTTCTCACCATCGATCCGCTGCCATTCGGGCGATGTTCGAAGCGCTCAGCACCAGGGATGGCGGAAATCGACTCCACCTCTCTACACATAGAGGCGTATCTTTTTCTCATACACCCTTGCCTGGAGGCCTGCATGGCAGACAAGCCGAAGCTGAACTTTACCCGCCGTGGTTTCTTGCGCGGTGCGGGCGTTGCCGCCGCTGGCACCATGCTGGACACCGCACAGGCGCTGACCCGCGAGACCGCACACATGGCGACGGGGCCGCAGGCCGCCGGACCTGGCCTGATGCCCATCGTGTTGAAGGTAAACGGCCAGCCGCAAACCGTCCAGGTGGAGCCCCGCTACACGCTGGCGCAAACCCTGCGCGACAACCTGAACCTGACCGGCACCAAAGTCGTTTGCGATCGCGGCTCCTGCTCGGCATGTACGGTCTGGATCGACAAGGTTCCCTCGCTTGCCTGCATGACTCTCGCCATCGATGCGCAGGGCCGCGAAATCACCACCATTGAAGGCCTGGCCCACGGCAGCGAGATGCATCCCGTCCAAGCTGCCTTTGTGAAGCACGACGCGATGCAGTGCGGCTTCTGCACGCCGGGCATGGTCATGAGCTGCGCCGCCCTGCTGGAGCGCAACAGCAATCCCACGCTGGCGGATGTAAAGCACGCCACCAGCGGTAATCTGTGCCGCTGCGGCACCTACCCCAAGATTTTTGCGGCAACTCTGGATGTGGCCAGGAGCAGGAATGCTGCGGCCCAACTCGTGACACTCAACGCAGGCGGGGAGGCATAGATGGCACCCGAGATGCTTTTAGAAGAGTTCCTGCCAGGCGAAGTCGCCGATCCGCAACAGCAGGAAAAGACCACGGAAGCCGGCCGCCAGAAAGGTGTCCAGGGTGAGGCCAAGCCGACCCGCGACGCCGAAAAGAAGGACGCCGCCACACCCGCCGCGCCAGAGCAGCCGCAGCTCCCCAAACGTACCGACACCTTTGTCTACGGCATCCCGCAAAACGGGCTGAAAACGATGCAGCGCGAGGTGCTGGCCAGCGAGCCGCCCCCGATGCCCGCAAATGCCGATCTGAAGTACATCGGCAAGCCGGTGGAGCGGTACGACGGCCCGGCCAAGGCCATGGGCAAGGGCCGCTACACCGCCGACATCAACCTGCCGGGCATGCTCTACGGCCGCATGGTCGATGCAACCATCCCGCACGGCCGCATTAAATCGATCGATATCTCCGCGGCGGAAAAGCTGCCCGGTGTGCGTGCGGTGTACGTCATCGACCACGTCTACGGCGTTGCGGAATTGCGCGATCCCAAGCAGGAAGAGCCCTCGCGCTATCCGCTGGTGCGGTACGCCGGCCAGCCGATTGCCGGTGTGGCCGCAACCACGCCGCAGGTCGCTGAAGACGCCGCCAAACTCATCAAGGTCGAGTACGAGCCGATGCCCTTCGTCGTCGACCGTGGTGAAGCCCGCAAAGACGACTCTCCCAAGGTCTTCCCCGGCCCGGCGGATGCCGCCGGCAGCGCGGGAGGAGGCGGCGGTCCCGCGGGCGTGCCGCAGGTGGGCAACGTACACGGCCCCAACCGCCGCAAGACAGGCGATGTGGAGGCCGGTTTCGCCGAGGCCGATGTGGTCGTCGAGGGTGAGTACTACACCCAGGTCCAGACCCACTCCGCCCTGGAGACACACGGCTTTGTGGTGGACTGGAAGCCGGAAGAAGTGACCGTCTACGCCTCCACGCAGGGCACGGCCAGCGTCCGCAATGAGATGTCGGATCTCTTTAAGCTGCCCCGCAACAAGGTCCGCGTCATCACGGATTACATGGGCGGCGGCTTCGGTGCCAAGTTCGGCGCGGGCAATGAGGGTGTGATGGCGGCCAACCTGTCGCGCATGGCCAATGCCCCGGTCAAGCTCATGCTCGACCGCCGGCAGGAGCACATCGTCAGCAACCGGCCGGACAGCCACCAGACGCTCAAGATCGGTGCAAAGAAAGACGGCACACTCACCGCCGTCAAGCTTGTCAGCTATGGCACCGCCGGCGTGGGCACCGGCGCGGGCACCGCCGGACCCGCGGGCAACATGTACAAATCCGCCAACCTGCTCACGGAAGAGTACGACGTTTTCATCAACGCCGGTCCGGGTGCGGCCTTCCGCGCGCCAGGGCATCCGCAGGGCGTGTTTGCGCTGGAGCAGGCAATCGACGAACTCGCGATCAAACTCAACATGGACCCGATCGCTCTCCGTGACAAGATCGATGAGAACCCGGCACGGCGCGTCGAACGGCAGGTCATCCTGGAGAAGACGGACTGGCGCAACCGCCGGCCCGCCGGCTCGGACACCGGCCCCATCAAGAAGGGCATGGGCATCGCGCAGTCGGTCTGGTACCGCTTTGTGAACATGAACTCCTCGGCGGAGGTCCGCGTCTCGAAAGACGGCTCGGTCGAACTCATGTCCGCCGTGCAGGACCTGGGCACCGGCACCAAGACGCTGTTGGCGCTCATCGTGGCGGAGGAGTTCGGCATCCCGCCGCACTCGGTCGGCATCCGCATCGGCGACACGCGCTTCCCCATCGGCCCGGACTCGGGCGGCAGCATCACCGCCGGCTCCATCACGCCGGCCGCCCGCAACGCCGCATACGAAGCCAAGCTGAAGATGTTTGCCGCCGCGGCACAGGGCCTGGGCACCACGCCGGACAAGCTGAAGATGGTGGACGGCAACGTAATCGTGACCGACAAGCCGGGCACCAGCTACACGCTCAAGCAGGTCGCCGCGAAGATGAACACGGACGAGGTCTCGGCCATTTCCAAACGCACGCCTGAGTATTCGAAGGACAAGATCGTCTATGGCGGCGTGGACTATGTGGAGCTGACCGTGGACACTGAAACCGGCCGCATTCACATCGACAAGGTTTTCGGCGCGCACGATTGCGGACGCCCCATCAATCCCACGGGCGTCATCAGCCAGGTGAACGGCGGCGTGCTGCAGGGCATCTCCTACGCCCTGTTCGAGCAGCGCATCATGGACCGCAACGCCGGTTACATGCTGAACGCCAATCTGGATGGCTACAAGATCCTGGGCTCACGCGAGGTGCCGGAGATCGACATCGAGCTGGTCGAAAATTACATCGCGCAGAGCTCCACGGATGCCGCGGGCATCGGCGAGTCGGCGGGCATCATCACGCTGGCCGCCTCCATTGCCAACGCGTTTTACAACGCCACGGGCGTGCGCATGCGCAAAATCCCCATGACCCCAGCCAACGTGCTGGCGGCGCTGGGCAAGACACAAGAGGTGACGGCATGAACCAGTTCAGTTTTGTGGACTGCACCACGGTCGACCAGGCGCTCAGGGAGATGGACGCGAACTCCACGTTCAAGGCCGGCGGCATCGACCTGCTCGACCTGATGAAGGATGGCATCGTTGCGCCGCCCAGGCTCGTCAATATCCGCAACATCGGCACGCTGCGCGGGATTGAGGCCACCAAAAACGGCCTGCGCATTGGTCCGCTCACAACGCTCACCGAACTTTCCATGCACCCCGACGTGCAGCGCGACTACGCCGGCCTTTCCGACGCCGCCGGTCACGCCGCCACGCCGCAGGTGCGCAACATGGCCACGGTGGGCGGAAACCTGATGCAGCGTCCGCGTTGCTGGTACTTCCGCTCGTCGGACTTCGACTGCAAGAAGAAGGGCGGCACCAGCGATGATTGTCACGCACACGAGGGCGAAAATCAGTACCACGCCGTGCTGAACAACGGCACCTGCGCCATGGTTCATCCATCGTCCACGGCCGTGCCGCTGCTGGGCATGAACGCCCGCGTGGAACTCACCTCCCGCAAGGGCAAGCGGGAAGTCGCGATGAGCGACTTCTACGTCCCGCCCGAGAAGAGCCTGATCAACGAAACCGCCGTGCAGCCCGGCGAGCTCATCACCGCCATCCTGGTCCCGGCACCGGAAAAGGGCACCCGCTCCGCCTACCAGAAGTACGGTGAAAAAGAGAGCTTCGACTGGCCGATCGCCGACGCCGGCATCGTTCTCGTGATGGACGGCGACCAGTGCCGCAAAGCCACCGTCACCCTGGGCGTGGCCGCACCCACGCCGCTGCGCATGACCAAGGCAGAGGCCATGCTGCAGGGCAAGCCGATCAACGAAGCCAACGCCCGCGCCGCCGCCAGGGCCGCCATGGAGGGTGCGACACCGCTCTCACAAAACGGCTACAAGACGCAGCTCTTCCAGACCGCCATCTATCGCACCATCCTGCTCGCCGCCGGCCAGATGGGGCGCGATCCAAGCTCAATCGGCTAAACGGCTCTGTCGGCTAACGCCATATCGGCGAAGGAGACTTCTCGCATGAACAGCACCCTGCACGTGATCCCGGACGCCAACAAACTCGCCAACGCCGGCAAGTGCGCCTCGCTGCGCAGCAAATCCTCTTACGGCATCTTTCACGACGACCATGAGGAACTGCTGGAAGCCGCCGGCGCCACCACCACCTTCTGGTGCCTGAAGACCATGGGCAAGGCCGGCCCGGACGAGCACTTTGTCCACCGCTCCGTCTGCCGCGACGGACGCAGTTGCTTCAGCGGCTGCGACGAAGCGTAGAAGCACCGCGGTAGCGTCTACAGGTCCGGCGTGACCGCTAAGAGGCGCTGGAATACGAAGCGCTGGTAGCCTGGCCGTGGCCGGACGGCCGGAAAACGGCAACGAGCAGGAGCGTACATCCGGCAAGGAAACCAAGGTTGTAGAGATTGCCCAGCGAGCTGTATCCTTTGGCCGGAACGAGCCACCAGAGCAAAATCAGAATCGCCGCCGCACGGGAGAACAGAAGCGACCGTGCCGCGGGGATCATGGCGTGCATGCGCAACACCGCCAGCATCGCCGTAAAAGCCAGCAAAAGACAGACAAGGTGGCCGAGGCTGACCTCATAGCCCCGTAGCAGGTAGGTGCCACCGATCCTGACAGCGTGACCGGCATCCATGGTGACTGTGCCGGGCAGGTGCACCACCATGGGGCCCGACCATCCCACAAAGCCTATGTAAACGCGCAGCATGGGCATATACATGCAAAGCAATGGGAGCAGCGTGCCGATGGTGAGCAACAGGGCCGGCTGCTCAAAAAGAGCTTTCCACCGGAAGCGGCTCAGAACGATCTCCCGCTCCCGGAGCCGCCAAATCAGAGCCGTGCCGTAAAGGCAGGTCATCCCCGCATAGAGCAGCAGAAGCAGGCCGGGAGAGCGAAGCAGCGCCAGCGCATCCAGAACGCTGTCCGTGCACAGGTAGGCGCAGAGCCACAGCGCAAGTGTTGGCCGGGGGCCGGGGCGTTCCGTGGCGGAGCCGGAGGTGGCCCACCCGAATGGTCCGGCGGCAAGGCAGATCGCCACCAGCAGGAAGACAGAATCGTAGAACCAGCTCCAGACCACCAGTTTGGTCGCCAACGCCAGCAGAAACATGAGAGCGGTGATGGCAAGGCCCGCGCGCTCCAGTGAGCGGTATGCCGGGTCAGATCGCGATGGCGTGTGCTGGGATGTGGGCTGGGAGGTGTGCAAGGCAGTGCCGCTCCGGTTGGCCAGGTTGCTGATGACATCACTGGCGACGGCTCCATCTTAGCTGCAGACGCGTTCAAGGGGCGGTGCCGCTGGCGGTTCATATCGCAGGCTCAGCGCCCGGGAGGGCAACGCTCCCCAGCCTGCTGGAATCAACTCTGATTCGAAAGCCCCGCACGCTGCACCGCCCAGAAGGAGTACCCATGAACCGCCGCGATTTCGCCCGTGTCTCCGCCATGACTCTTGCCGCCACTCGGCTGGGCACAGCGGCTTCCGCCTTTGGCCAGACGGGCAGCGGCAAGGTCGGCTTCGCCGTCATCGGCCTTGGCTCCATCTCCAAGTCGTTCATGGAGCAGATCGCTTCGTCGCAAACCTGTGAAGTAGTCGCTTTCGTCTCCGGCGATGCGAACAAGGCAAAGCAATGGTCGCAGCAGTACAACGTGCCGAACGCCGCGATCTATAACTACGGCACCATGGGCGACATGGCAAAGAACAAGGCGATTCAGGCCGTTTACATCGGCACGCCCAACGCGCTGCACGTGCGCGATACCCTGGCCAGCGCCAAAGCCGGCAAGCATGTCCTGTGCGAGAAGCCGATGGCCGTCACCGTGCAGGACTGCCGTACCATGATCGACGCCTGCAAGAAGGCGAATGTGAAGCTGATGATCGCCTACCGCATGCAGTACGAGCCGCTCTACCTGCAGGCGAAAGAGATCATCTACTCCGGCAAACTGGGCAAGATCGCCACCTGCGAGGGCGCGTTCGGCTTCGACAGCAAGCCGAACGTGTGGCGCCTGACGAAGAAGCTGGGCGGCGGCGGGCCCATCGTCGACGTCGGCATCTATCCGCTCAACGCCATTCGCTTCCTTCTCGGCGAGGACCCGGTCAGCTACACCGCGCAAACCGCCACGACCGACACCACTTCGGGCCGCTTCAAGGAAGTGGAGCAGTCTATGGTGTGGACGATGAAGATGCCCTCCGGCGCGCTGAGCAGCTGCTCCACCAGCTACGGCGCGGCCATTCAGGGCGCGCTCAAAATCCACGGCGAAAAGGGTGTGCTCGACTTCGGCAATCACGCCTTTGACAACGGGGGCATTCACATTGTGGGCAGCGGCAGCGCGCAGGGGTTTGACGTGAGCTCGCCAAAGGTCGACACACAGCTACGCCTGGAAGCCGAGCACCTGGCCGAGTGCATGAAAAACAACACTACGCCCCGCTCTCCCGGCGAAGAAGGCCTGCGCGACCACGAGGCCTTCGACAAGCTTTACGCCGCGGCGGGCATCCAGCGCGATCTTCAAAACTCGCCAACGGCCAACGCACTGGGCTACGCCGAGCAGGGCTAGAGTGTCTTCAAGAACCGAAACTTCTTAAGTTGTCAGGTGGGTGCTGCAAGCATCGCCAGTTCGGTCTGCATGGATTAGGTTCAGTCTGCATAACGGCGTAGTTCGAAACGCCTATCGAGATAGCCCTAAGTGCGAGTTCCCAGAATTCCGTTCGCGCCGAACGTAAGACGCTGTAGGGACTTCTCATGGGCAAGCAAGAGAGTGTCTCGAGTCCGTCACTGTCGCAAGGCATAGGGCGCTGCTTCAAGTGCCAAGCCGTAACTCGCGCATTCGCCGCGGTCTAGTCCTCAGCGTCACACTTAGCGAAGAAGATCATCCTTTTCGCGTCGCGGTAACCTGCGTCGGTGACTCAAGAATCTGCTTCGATTCCTTACGCAGGCGGTAAGCTGACCGTAGCAGGTATCGAAGAAAAGGAGAAGAGATATGCAGGAAAACAGCAGCCGCATTGCCGTTGTGCTTGACCGCTCCGGGTCTATGGAAAGTATGCGCGAGGCGACCGTCGCGGGATTTAACAGCTTTCTCCGCGGCCAGCGGGATGTGACAGGAGACTGCACCCTCAAACTCGTTCAGTTCGACGACCAGTACGAAGTTGTCTTTGACAAACCGCTCAACGACGCGCCGGAACTGACGCAACAGACCTTCGTGCCCCGTGGCTCCACGGCGCTGCTGGATGCGCAGGGCCGCACCATCGAGGAACTTGGCCGCGAGTTGGCCGCCATGCCGGAGGAGCGACGCCCCGCGAAGGTGATCGTGCTCATGATTACGGATGGCCACGAGAACGCCAGCACCGACTACACGGCGCAACGCGTAGCCAACATGGTGAAGCACCAGCGGGAAAAGTACGGCTGGGAATTCATCTATCTGGGAGCTAACCAGGACGCGGTCAAAGTGGCACAGACAATGAACATCTCCGTGGATGCCTCTCTGACCTACGCAGCGACACCCGGCGGCATGGATGCCGCGATGTCCTCAACTGGATCGTTTTTTCGTCTCGCCAGAAGCGGCGCTCTGGCGGTGTTCACCGAGGAGGACCGCAAAGCCGCCATGGACTCCTGATTCTTGGTTCTGAGGGTTGGATTTAGCATAGCGGGCCTTTCGGCAGCTTGCAGATTACGACCCCCTTCAGAATCAATGGGACTGGCGCGTGCACATGTCCTGGACTACCGCGCCGTTACTCCTGCAGCCGTGGCATCAAATCCACCAGATTCCCCGGCGTGATGCGGCTGTCGAACTGGTGCACCAGAATCTCGTCCCAGGCGTCGCGCACCGCACTTGGTGAGCCGGGCAGGGCAAAGAGATACGTCCCGCCGCTCACGCCTCCCAGCGCGCGGGAGTGTATGGTGCTGGTGCCGATTTTTGCGTAGCTGAGCATGCGGAAGATCTCGCCGAAGCCCGGAATTTCCTTCTCAATCACACGGGCGAAGGCCTCCGGCGTCTGATCGCGGCCGGTCAGGCCGGTGCCGCCCGTACTGATGACCGCATCGATCTTCGGATCGGCGATCCAGGTGCGCAGCTTGGCCTCAATCGTGTCGATGTCGTCCTTGACCAGGGCGCGCCGCGCCAGCACATGGCCGGCGGCGCGCACACGCTCACACAGCGCATCGCCGGAACGGTCGTTGGCCGGCGAACGCGTATCGCTCACCGTTAGCACGGCAATGCGGATGGGCAGGAAAGGCCGGGTTGGGTCCAACGGCATG
>CAXTPQ010000014.1:12595-28845 GCA_964246215.1 uncultured Terriglobus sp.
CGGCTGTTCTAATTCAAGCATGGCCATTGACCTGAACAGCACGCTTGCCGCAGCAGACCCGGAAATTTCCGCGCAGGTCCAGAGTGAGATTGCGCGCCAGCACGAGGGGCTGGAGATGATCGCGTCAGAGAATTTTGTCTCGCGCGCCGTGCTGGAAGCGGCGGGGACGGTCTTCACCAACAAGTACGCGGAGGGCTACCCCGGCAAGCGCTACTACGGCGGTTGCGAATATGCCGATGTCGTGGAGAATCTGGCACGTGACCGGGCAAAGCAACTCTTCGGCGCGGAGCATGTCAACGTGCAGCCGCACTCCGGCTCACAGGCCAACGCCGCCGCGTACATGACGCTGATTCAGCCGGGCGACACGCTGCTGGGCCTGGACCTGGCGCATGGCGGCCACCTGACGCACGGGCACAAGCTGAACTTCAGCGGCAAGATGTACCGGATCGTCGGCTACCAGGTAGAGCGCGAGACCGAAACGATCGACTACGACGTGCTGCAGGCGCTGGCGGAGCGGGAGCGGCCCAAGATTATCGTGGGCGGCGGCAGCGCGTACTCACGTGTGTGGGATTTCGCGCGGATGCGGCAGATTGCGGACAGCGTGGGTGCCTACTTGATGGTGGACATGGCGCACTTTGCCGGCTTGGTGGCGGGCGGTGCGCATCCGTCGCCGGTGCCGCATGCGCATATGGTGACGACGACCACGCACAAGACGCTGCGCGGACCCCGCAGCGGGCTGGCCATGTGCACAAAGGAGTTTGCGGCGGGGCTGGACCGGTCGGTCTTTCCGGGGCAGCAGGGTGGGCCGCTGATGCATGTGATCGCGGCCAAGGCGGTAGCTTTCCGCGAGGCGCTGCAACCGGAGTTTGCCGTGTATGCCCACCAGATTGTGCGGAATGCGCAGGCGCTTGCCGAGGCGCTCAAGGATCAGGGCTACCGCATTGTGAGCGGCGGCACGGACACACATGTGCTGCTGGTGGATACCTTTGCCAAACGCATCCTGGGATCGGAGGCCGAAGCCGCGCTGGGCAAGGCCGGCATCACCGTCAACAAGAACGCCATACCGTTCGACCCAAACCCGCCGCTGAAGCCGAGTGGTGTGCGCTTCGGAACACCGGCGTTGACCACGCGTGGCATGCGCGAAGCCGAGATGCGGCAAATCGCGGAGTGGATTGCCGAAGCATTGACGCATCGCAACGACGATGCCAGGCTTAAGGCCATTCATGCCGAGGTTACGAAGTTAGCGAACCAGTTTCCGTTGTATGGGTGGCTGCGGCAGGGTGACGTGGAGCGAGTATGGGACGAGGAACTGGTTGGGGTTTAAGATTTCTCCATCAACCTGACTGCATTTATGTGATCGGATCGCCGGTACTGGAGATGAGAATGTCGGAATACTTTGAACGTGAGATGGCGGTATTTAACCGTCATCTAGAATCCTGGCGGAGAGAGCGTCTGCATCAATTCGTACTCATTCATGAGGATGACGTGATTGGCTTTTTTCCGACTTGGGGTGAAGCAACGACCGAAGCTTACCGGCAGTATGGACTTGGTAAATTTATGATCAATGAAATCGAAGCGGAAAATGAAGGTGTCTTCATTACCAGAACCGTACCTTTCGTAAATCTTCATCAGTAATGCCGCACTTCACCTTGTTCTTCCAGCAGTCCGCACCGTTTTTGGAAGTGACGATTGGGCCTAGTTATAAGTCGATGCTGGCTTATCAACAATCAGGGCAGCAACCGCCACGCCCAAGGCGAATACGTGGACTGATCGATACTGGGGCGAGCCACACGTGCGTCGATCCTGCCGTCCTGTTTGCACTCGGGCTGCAGGCAATCGGATCTGTTCAAATGCACACAGCTTCCACCGGTTTTCAAAAATCGAGAACTGACGTATTCAACATCAGTTTGCTCATTCAGCCACCAGCTACCGACCAAGAACCACTTACGATTCCAACATTACGCGTTCATGCCACTGAACTGTCCGCCGTGCAGAACTTTGACGCGCTGATCGGCCGGGATGTGTTGCAGCATTGCGTGCTGACGTACAACGGTTCCATGGGCTGGTTCACGCTCGCGTATTGATCGCGTGATTTCACGCCGCGGACTCAGGTGCGGTGAACGGCCAATCCGCCCATGTTTGGCCTATGCTTGAGTTGAGGCGTTTGTCATGCAGGACGAGCAATTTGACGCGATTGTGATCGGATCGGGGCAAGGCGGCAATCCACTGGCCAAGGCGATGAGCAAAGCCGGCTGGAAGGTTGCCGTGGTGGAGCGGCGCTATGCTGGCGGCACCTGTGTAAATGACGGCTGCTCGCCCTCAAAAACGATTGAGGCCAGTGCGCGTGTGGCCTGGCTGGCCAAGCGCGGCGCGGATTATGGCGTGCACACCGGCGAGATTTCCATCGACATGCACGCCGTTTGGCAGCGCAAGCAGAAGATCGTATTGAGTTCGCGGCAGAAAAATACCGACGGCCTGCAACAGGCCTGCACACTGCTGTTTGGTGAGGCGAGTTTTGCGGAAGAGACGGCCCAAGACGGCTCACACGCGGTCGCCGTCCGCATGAACGATGGCAGTGGCGAGCGCCGGTTGGTGGCTCCACGAATCTTTCTGAACACGGGCGAGCGGCCTGTCGTTCCCGATATCAAAGGCCTGGCAAACGTGCCGTTTCTGGACAGCACCAGCATCATGGAGTTGCAGAGCGTGCCGGAGCACCTGATTGTGCTGGGCGCGGGCTACATTGCACTGGAATTTGCTCAGACATTTCTACGCTTTGGCGCGAAGGTAACGGTGCTGGAGCGTGGCCAGCGGATTGCCGCGCATGAAGATGCGGACATCGCGGAATGCCTGCGCGGCATTCTGCAACAGGATGGCATCGAAATCCTGACGTCCACCTCCGTCGATGAGGTCAGCGGTTCGGAAGGCGATCTGACTTTGCACGTGACGACTGACGATGGGCCGAAAACGCTGCATGGTTCGCACTTGTTGGTAGCCACGGGACGCACGCCGAACGTGGAACCGCTGCACCTGGAGCGCGCAGGCGTCGATCAGAAAAGTCATGGCTCGATCAAGGTCAATGACCGGCTGGAAACGACCGTGCCGGGTATCTGGGCACTGGGCGATGTCAAAGGCGGTCCCGCGTTCACCCATGTCTCCTATGACGATTACCGCATCCTGCGGACGAACCTGCTGGAGGACGGCAATGCCTCCATGGCGGGCAGGCCGTCCAATTATGTGATGTTTACAGATCCTGAGTTGGGACGCATCGGCATTTCCGAAGAGGAGGCAAAGAAATCTGGTCAGGAGGTGCGCGTGGCGGTAATGCCCATGTCCTCCATGGCCAGGGCAGACGAAACAGACGAGCCACGGGGCATGATGAAAGCTCTGGTCGATCCGGAAACCCAGCGGATTGTTGGGTTTACCATTGTTGGCGTGGATGGCGGAGAGTTCGCCGCTCAGGTGCAGATTGCCATGGTGGGCGGGCTGAAGTACACAGATCTGCGCGATGCGATGTTTGCCCACCCGACCAGGGCGGAGGCGCTGAATACACTATTTGGCAGCTTCCGCGATGGAAAGGAATGAATACGCCTGCCGCCGTTGCAGGGCATAACTTTCATGTACAGCTGATATATCTATGGTACGCCGGTTTCCGGCTTTGTCCATACCACTTCCGGCCCATCACGGAGCTTGCGGCAGAGCGTTATTCTATAAGTGTTGTTAGGCCGGTGAGTTAGTGGCCAGGCGACGTGCAATGCATTACGGAAAAGTCCTTGTTACGCTTTTGATGATCGTCCTTGGCTACAAGTTGATGATCGTCGCGTTGCCTCTGATGAACAAGCCGAGCGACCGCTCCCTGTATCTTGGTGCGGTGTTGCTGGTAACGTCAGTGGCTGGTACGGCAGCAGTAATTCGGCTCCTATGGAGACGGAGCGAATCCCATGGCAAATTTAGGTGAGGTACTCCGCGGCGAACGCGGCAGCAGCAATGAATATTACGACGGCGCGGCGGCGGGCCGCCGGTTGATCAAGCTGGGGGCATTGGCCTTTGTGGCCTTTCTCGGTTTGATTGTTTTCTTCAATTACATCCTGTCGGTCACGCGCATTGACGCGGGGCACGTCGGGGTTGAGATCGTGTTGAGCGGTTCACAGCGCGGTGCAAACGAGATTCCCATCCGCACTGGCTGGGTGTTTTACTCGCCGTTGCGTTCACAGATCATTCAGTTCCCCACGTATGTCCAAACTGTCAAGTGGACACACGACCTGACAGAAGGCAATCCTAACAATGAGGAGATGGGCTTCAACTCGAAAGAGGGCCTCGAAATATCTTCCGATGTAAGCCTGAGTTACTCGATCGACGCGGCGCGGGTACCGGATTTCTATGTAAAATATCGAGTCAACGATCTTTCCCAATTCACGCATGGCATTTTGCGCGATATTGTGAGGAATTCACTCAACCAGGTCGCGTCCAATTACCCCGTGGAACAGATTTATGGGGAACAGAAGACGCAGTTTCTGGGTCAGGTACAAAAGCTGATCCAGTTACAGTTGGACCCCGTGGGTGTGCAACTGCAGCAATTCGGCTTCATCGGTGCACCGCGTGTGCCGCAGGTGATTGCCAGCGCCATCACATCAAAGGCGCAGGCGATTCAGGATGCGGAGCGGGCACGCAATGAACTGGCCAAAACACAGGCCGAAGCGGCGAAGCAGATTGCCGCGGCGGACGGCGAGGCAAAAAGCAGCGTGACCCGTGCGCAGGGCGAGGCGGAGGCCAATCGCATCCGCCAGACCAGCATCACGCCGCAGTTGCTGGAACTGCGCCGGCTGGAAAACCAGAAGGCCTTCATCGACCGGTGGAACGGTCAGCTGCCCACGGTGCAAAGCGGCAATGGCGGCGGCATGATCCTGCAAATGCCGGTGCCGCAGGAAAAGTAGCCCTGGAGTCCGTCAACAAAAAGGACCTGTCCTTCCAGAGAAGGACAGGTCCTTTTTGCGCCCGCGGCAGACTCACGAGAGACTGACGCGAAGGAAATACCATCTTATCCGGCATGGGATATGAGTCGGTGTTGCTCTTGGGTGTGTGTACGGGGTCGAGAACGCTGACGCCGATCGCCGTGTTGAGCTGGTTTGCGTACAGCCACACGGGAACCGGTGCGCCGGCATTGCCGCTGACGGGATGGCGCTCGTTTGCCGGCAATCCCATCAGTGTGGGCGTCTTTACGCTTATGGCGCTGGGCGAATTCGTCGGCGACAAGCTGCCAAACACACCATCACGAACCTCGCCCGTGGGCATTGCCGGGCGCACCGCGTTTGGCACGGCGGTGGGCGTGATTCTGACACCGAAGGTCGGCGGCAATCCCGTGCTTGCAGGACTCGCTGGCGGCGTTGGCGCGTTGATGGGAACGTTTGGTGGATGGTGGCTGCGCACAAAGCTGGCAAAGCGGGTGGGCAAGGACTGGCCGGTGGCGGTCGTCGAGGATTGTCTTACCATCGCGGCGAGCATCCTGGTGATGAATACCGTGGCGCGGACGGACCTTGTCCGCTGAGCAAAGCCTGGCGCAGGCCGCCGGTCATCTATCGCAGCGGCGCGGAGTCGTGCAGCCGTCTTGCTGGTGCAGGCCGCTTCGACTCTGGCGATGTTTGGCGTGATTTGGTTCGTCCAGGTGGTGCACTACCCGCTCTTTGCAAGAGTCGGCCAAGCAGGCTTTCGGGCCTACGCCGCTTCACACGCAAACCGGACCACCGTTGTGGTCATGCCACTCATGGTGGCGGAACTGCTGACAGCCATCGCGCTTGTCATCCCGCTGCTGCGGCCGGGCAGCGTCAATGGCATGGAGAGTTGGATCGGTCTGGGCCTCGTGGGAGTGCTGTTGGTTTCCACGGGGCTGATCCAGGTCCCGCTGCACAACGCGCTGCAGCAGGGATACACACCTGAACTGGCCGCAAGGCTGGTTGCAACGAACTGGGTGCGTACCGCGGCATGGAGTCTGCGGGCCGGCCTGGTCATGCTCTGGCTGCGGCGGGCTACGGCGGTCTAAAGCCGTTCCTGACGTGAAGCGGCAGAGGTCTGAAGGCTAAAGGCGATTTTGTTGTGTACATGGCGGTGTACGCTTCCGCACATGAATAGGCATGCGATTGCGGACTTTCTTCTGTTTGCGGCGGCGGGGACCTTGTTCATGGGAGCACTGATCGCTTTGCTGCTGGCGGTAGCGCGGTGCAGTCACGCACTGCAGAGTTGCAAGAACCACGTGCAGGCCATTGCGGCCATCTGCTGCATCGGTTTGCTGTGCGGATTGATCTTCCAGCTTGTGAAGCTGTAAGTGGCGACAGAGATTGAAGCAGGCGGGCCTGTAAGCCGGGTTCTGTCGAGAACGATCATTCCTCTAGGCCGGGCATTGCTGCCAGGCTCAAGCGACCTACCCGCGAGTTTGGCGCACCGGGCCGATGCGCTCACCTGGGTCTCCGGCCCGAAAGCCGTGAAATCCTCGGATCTTCCCGCCTATTTGGTCTTGCTCCGTGTGGGGTTTACCATGCCGCCTGCATCACTGCCGGCGCGGTGCGCTCTTACCGCACCTTTTCACCCTTACCCTGCTTGCTTTCACAAACGGGGCGGTATCGTCTCTGTGGCACTGGCCGTCTCTGCGCCTTGACGCGCAAATCCCGGGCGTTACCCGGCACACTGCCCCGCGGAGCCCGGACTTTCCTCCCCCGCACGCAATGCTCTGCGTACGGCGGCGATCGTTCAGCCCGCCTGCTCAGTTGAGTATACGTGCGTTTCGCCAACGCATTCCGCCACGGGCCCGCATGGTGCTTAGCTTCGCCGCCGCCTGAGTTGCGCCGCCAGCACAAACAAAGCAAAACCGCAGCTAAAAGGCAGGACGATTCCAAGCAGGAAGAGCCGTGCACCATCGTTCTGTCCGTAGTGGAGAATCTGCCGTGCCGCGATAAAACACAACACGGCACCCAACACGTTGCACGTCCAATAAGCCGCTGAAGATCGCATGAAAATGCCTTCCTAATACGCAGAACAAAAGATCAATAGTTACCGCGAAAGCCGATGGCACGCAGTTGCGTGCGGGTGACAGTGGCTTGTATCGGATCGACAGGAAAGCTTGTCCAGTGGCCCACGCCGGCATCCTGCAGGGCGCGCAGCATGTCACCCTCGCTGCGAACGCGCATGCGGTGCACATGGTCCATGGCAAACTGCTGCTGGCCACCGGGGACTGGCTCGGCATCCAGCCAAAGGCCAGAGCCGAGGCGGCGAAAGACAAACTGGACGAGCGTGGTTTCCATGCGGGTGTAAGGGCCAGCTAAAAATCAAACAAGAGTAGAAGTTTGTCGAGCACCTGATCCAGCACATTGTCTGGAAGTTGTTCCAGCCATTTCGCGTTGCGTGCCACTAAGTTGAGCGAGCGAGGCTGGTTGCAAAGAACGACACCTGTGGTCTTCGTGCCTGCGCCTGAAAGCGAACCGTGAAGCCGCGTGTTCGTGCGTAAGCTCCACCAGATGTGACTGGAACAACGAGAGGTGTTCCCGAGGAGTTGAATTGATCCGGTGAGACGATGATGACGGGTCGAACACCCTGCTGCTCGTGACCAACAGCGGGGTCAAGCGAGACTAGATAAATATCTCCTCGAATCACGGCTCTACGATCTCACGGCCGACGGAAGGCATGTCCATCCACTCTTGTTCCTCTTTGGAGATGGGCAGACTGAAGTCGCATTGGGAAAGCAATTCCTCCAGCGTGTAGCGCGATGTACGTCTGCGATGCAGCCTCAGATGCCCTCCCTCCGCCTCGAGTGTCATCTGCCCGCCTGCAACAAGATGCAACTGCTCTACAACGTCTGAGGGCAGCCGGACAATCATGCCACCGTCGAGTTCTTCCAGGTTAACTGTATGCATAGCTCAATCCTGTTCCACAGTATAGGACTGACTTGGAGTGTTCAGGCCGAACCCTGAGACGCTGCAGTGGCTACGCTGCTTGCCGTGCGGGGGTTCGTCACAGGATGCGCAGACTGGTAGCGCCGCCACCAGAGACTGTTGAGCGCCTCGCCGGTGAATTCAGTCGGCTGCCCCGGTTCCGGCACAAAGAGCGGCATACGTGCGGCACCGGCCACTTCCGTCAGACGCTCAGGGGGCTGATCCCATGCGTGAAAGGCCAGATTGAACAGGCCCCAATGAATCGGCATCATTGCCCGGGCCTTCAACTCCTGTGCGGCCTGCAGTGCCTGGTCGGGGCCCAAATGAATGTCGTTCCACAGCGGATCCCATGCGCCAATCTCCAGCAGTGCCAGGTCGATCGGGCCATAACGTTCCCCGATCTCACAAAACGCGGGATGGTGGCCGGAGTCGGCTCCGTGGTATACGCGGTGGTGTGCCGTTTCCAATAAGAAGGACGACCAGAGCGTGCGATAGCGCCTGGGCCCGCGGCCGGAGAAATGCCGCGCCGGCAAGGCCGTAAGCGTCAACGGCGTGGCGCCGGCGGAAGGCACCGTGAACTCGTCCATCCAGTTCATGGGGTGAGTAGGTGTCGTGATGCCCCATCGCCGCAGGTGCGTATCCACGCCCATGGAACAAAGAAACAGCGGCGTGCGTTTGGATAACTGGCGGACAGCTTCGGTATCCAGGTGGTCGTAGTGATCGTGCGTGAGCAGGACAGCATCAAGCGGCGGCAGGTCGGCAATGGCCAGCGGCGGTGCGAAAAAGCGTTTCGGCCCGAACCATTGCACCAGGGAGGCACGGCGGGAGAAGACTGGATCGACAAGCAAGGTAGTGCCGTCGATCTCAAACAGGACAGACGAATGACCCAACAGGGTGATGCGTAACCCGCTGGCCGGAGGCGTTTGATAGACAGAAACGTCTGTATGGAAGGGACCCAGCGTGCGAAGTGGAAAGCGTTCGCCATGCTTACTGAATTGCTCTTTCAGAATGGGCAGCAATTTGTTGGTGGCCGCGACCTCCGTCGGAACCGGATTGAGCCATATGCCATTGTGGAACTCGGCTGGTTTGAGCAGGGTCACAGGTTTGAAAGATGCGCTGGCTGAGCTGATCGATGCGTCAGCCATGCATCGCAAAGAGTAATGTTGAAGCACCGGAAAGAATGACACGGTACGGTGGCATGTGGGCCAGCCAAAGTTCCGCACCGCTCACCATCACAGGTCTGGCGTTAGAGAGGGAGTCGAATGGACTGGAAAGAAGGCCTGAAGCTCGCGCTGCAGTCGCTCTGGGCCAACAAGCTGCGAACCGTGCTCACCTTGCTGGGTGTGGTGATCGGCGTAGCCGCCGTGATCGCCGTGGTCACCCTGGTGAATGGCGCCAACGCCTATGTCGCGACCAAGGTGAATTCCTATGGCGCGGACGTGCTGACCGTCTCCAAGTCCCCGTCCATCGTGAACAGCTATCTGGACCACATGCGCTACCAAAAGCGCAAGAATATCGATCTGGACGACTACCGCTATCTCGCCGAAAACTGCACCCGTTGCAGCGGTGTGGGCGCACAGCAGGCGACGATTGGCAAGATCGTGAATGGCCGCCACTCCAGCACCGACACCCAAATTCGTGGCAACACCTGGATCATGCCCCAGCTGCAGAACCAGACGGTGGTGGCCGGCCGCAGTTTTACACCGTCTGACGATGAACATGCCGCGCACGTCTGCCTGATCGGTGCCGCGGTGCAGGAAAACCTGCTTCCGGGCGAAGACCCGCTCGGCAAGGAAATCCACGTGGACGGCGCGCCGTACACCGTCATCGGGCTGGGTGAAAAGCAGGGCAACGGCATCGGCGGCCAGAGTCAGGACAACTGGGTCGCCATCCCTCTCAGCAGCTTTCAGAAAACCTATGGCACCGCGAAGACCGTGACCCTCTACGCCAAGGCAGGAGTTGGTGCCCACGGCTTGGAAGACGCGGAGGACCAGACCCGCGTGCTGATGCGCGCGGCGCGCCATGACCGGCCCGGAGCGGAAGACAGCTTCAGCATCGAAACCAGTGACACCTTCATCACTCTCTGGAAAAGCATCAGCTCCGGCTTTGAGGCTGTTGCCGTTGCCATTGCGGCGATTTCACTAGTGGTGGGCGGCATCGTAATCATGAACATCATGCTGGTGAGCGTGACGGAGCGGACCCGGGAGATCGGCGTTCGGAAAGCACTCGGGGCACGGCGGCGAGACATCCTGATGCAATTTCTCATGGAAAGCGCGGCCATGGCGCTGGTGGGCGGCCTGATCGGCGTGGCCGGCGGCATCGTCGTTGCGCAACTGGTCACGGTACTGCTCGGCTTTCCTTCGTCCTTCGTCCTGTGGAGCGCCATCGCCGGCCTGCTTGTCGCCACCAGCACGGGTATCTTCTTTGGCGTGTATCCCGCCCGGAAAGCCGCCATGCTGGATCCGATCGAGGCTTTGCGGGCGGACGGCTAGGAGCTAGTTAGTAGTAAGTAGTTCAATAACTTTATTTTGAATTCCTAAATCTTAAGTCCAACTTCCCGTCGATTCCTACTTGTTTCTTATAACTGCCTACTTTGAACTACCTGCTCCAGAAAGGGCAATCCGATGAGCCTGCGCAATGCACTCTCACAAGTACGTGAACCCGTCCACATGGCCATGGACCAACTCCGCGCCAACAAGCTTCGCTCGGGCCTGACTATCCTCGGCATCGTCATCGGCGTGGTGACGGTGATTGCGATCTCGTCTGTCATCAACGGCCTGAACAACAACGTGGGCGACATGGTTGCCACCATGGGCACCAACGTCTTCTGGATCTTCCGATTTCCCGTGATCGCCACCCGTCCTACGACAGAGATGCTCACCCGCAAGCAACTCACCTATGACGATGCCATGGCCATCAAGGAACTGCCGCATATCATGGCGGTTGTACCGTCCCTGCGCTATCAGGATTTTCAGTGGGACGGCGGTTCGGTCACGGTGAAATCCGGCAAGACGAAAAGTGAAGGCGTGTCTCTGGAGGGGGTCACCTCCGACAACGTCGGCGTCTACGATTTAACGATGACTCAGGGCCGCTACTTCAGCCAGCGCGAGGAAGAGCATGCGGACAACGTGGCGGTGCTTGGCCACGATACGGCAGAAGACCTGTTCGGCAGTGGCAACGCGATCGGCAAGGAAATCACGGTGGACGGCACCTTCTTCACCGTCATCGGTGTTCAGGAAAAGGTGAAACAGGCGTTTGGCGGCGGCCGCAATGGTGAAGACAACATCGTCCACATGCCCATCCCGACCTTTCGAAAAATTCACCCGGAAATACTCGATTACTGGATTTCGGCGAAGTTCGACGATCAGAAAAATAAAGGGATTGCTGAAGATGAAATTCGCGAATTGCTGCGCCGCCGGCGTAAGGTCCGCAATGAAGCGGAGGATAACTTCGCTATCTTCGGCGCGGACTCCATTACCAAGCTATGGGGGCAAATCACCGGTAGTTTGTTTCTACTGATGTTCGGCCTGAGTGCCGTAGGCCTGCTGGTGGGCGGAGTCGGCGTGATGAATATCATGCTGGTGAGCGTGACGGAGCGGACGCGGGAGATCGGTGTGCGCAAAGCCATCGGCGCAAATCGCCGCACCATCCTGCTGCAATTCACGCTGGAAGCCGTAACGCTTTGCGCGCTTGGCGGCCTGATCGGCGTTCTGATAGGCGGAGCTTTTGGATTTCTACTGAAATTCGTACTCTCATCCAGCGTGTCGATTTTCTGGATTGTGCTGTCGTTTGTCATTTCCTGCAGCATCGGGCTGGTCTTCGGCATTTATCCCGCATGGAAAGCGGCAAGCCTCAACCCCATCGATGCATTGCGTTACGAGTGACGCGGGGAGTGCAAGTGTAAGAAGCTATCGACGGGAAATCTCATCGATGCGGCCGTCCAGTTTGCCGGTTATGGTGTAGAACTGCTTCTGGTCCGCTTCGATCAGGCCGAGGCGGCGGTTGCTCTCGGCAAACTGACGGTTCATGTCTGCCCGCAAGTCGTCAATTCTTGCATTGACGCTGTCGATTTTGGTGTTCATCTCTTCTCTCAGGGCGTCGATTCTTATATTCACGCTGTCGATCTTGGCATTCACACTATCGCGCAGGTCAGAAAACCGCGAGTTCGAGTGGAGCCATGCCAGAGTGACCAGCACGAAAGACCCAATGGCTGGACTGAGCAGCGAGATGAACTGCAACCGGGACATATCCTTACACTCCTAGCTGTCAGCCTAGCAGGGCCCCACCCTGTCCGTCTGTTCTTTTCACAGTCAAGACTTTGTTTACGAGTAGCGCCGCCGCAGAAAACGCCGGACCGCTTCCGTGACCACACCGTATAGCACATGGGTGAATAACTCACTGGTATGTTCACGCAATGGCTGCCGCGGTGCGGGCGCATCCAGCCCGGCGGCGGGCACCAGCGTTTCATGCGTAAGCAGTTGCAGCACCACGCCAAAGGCGCTGCCATAGCCGACCGTGACGATCGGCGCAAACTCCGCCGCAAAGCCGTACAAAGCGCCAGAGCCGCCGCCAAAGACATAATGGATGACCTGAGCGCCCGCATTCTCCTGCGATTGACTTAACGGCCGGCCGATGAGCTTGCGTTCCAGCACAACCGGCGGCGGTGTCTGGCCCTGTGTGCGGGGCGGGTAAACTTTCTCGCCGAGATCTTTTGCGAGTGAGCCGGCAAAACCCCCGAGCAGGCCAAAAAGCAACGCTTTGGCAAGATTGCGTGTCTGGCGGGGCGCGACAGTGATCATCTGCACTTGGATGCGCACCGCAGGCTGCCTATCTTCCGTTCACCGGACAGTGCGATGACGTGCCCAGCTTCACGTTGTGAAGGCCTTCGCTATGCTGGCAACAGTGCTTCCATCTCTTGCCCTTGCCGCCGAACTGCTCACGCTGCTCTTTACGCTGGCAGGACTGGCTTTCCTGCTGATGAACCTGCTCGCGCTGCGATCCTTCCAGCGGCAGCCCGCACCACCGCCACTGGCCGTTGCGCCCACGATCTCCGTGCTCAAGCCGGTAAAGGGCAGCGACCCGGATCACTATGGCAGCTTCGCCAGCCATTGCCGCCAGGAATACAGCGGCCGTTGGGAGCTGTTACTGGGAGCGTCGGCGGAGACTGGTTCGGCGGAAACGCAGGCGTTGGAGCGTGTGGCGGAGCAGCTTCGCGAGGAGTTTCCCGCAGTGCCGGTACGCGTGGTTCCCTGCCCGCAGCGGCTTGGTCTAAACGGCAAAGTCAGCTCGCTGGCGCAGATGGTGCCGCATGCACTGGGTGAGGTGCTGGTGGTGAACGATGCAGACATCCGCGTCGGTCCGCACTACCTGGAGACGATCGCACGATGGTTGCAGCAGCCGGGCGTGGGCCTGGTGACGGCACCGTACTTTGCGCGAGTCGTGGGTGGCGGCAGCCTGTGGGCGCGGCTGGAGGCGCTGAGCATCGCGACAGATTTAATGATGGGCATCTTCACCGCCCGCTGGATCGAACGCGGCGTCCGTTTCGGCCTGGGCGGAACATTGGCGTTGCATCGCGAAACACTGGAGGCGGTCGGCGGTTTTCCCGCGCTGCTCGGACATCTGGCCGACGATTACGAACTGGGGGCACGTGTTCACGGCACAGGTCTGCAGGCCGTCCTGATGCAAGAAGTCGTTGCTACCACCGTGCCAAACTACTCGGCAAGCCAGTTCTGGCAGCATCAGGTGCGGTGGGCGCGTACTATCCGCGACGCGCGGCCAGTGCAGTACATCGGCGTCGCCGTGACACATGCGCTGCCATGGGCGCTGCTGACGGTGGTGAGCAGCGGCCTGGCGCTGTGGAGCTTCTCCCTGCTGTCTCTTGTTCTGCTGCTGCGGGTAGCCGTTGCGCTTCAGTGCGGTGCCGGCGTGCTGCGCGACGGACAGGTGCTGCGCGACATCTGGCTGCTGCCGCTGCGCGACTGCATCGCACTTCTGCTGTGGGCGTGGAGCTACGCCAGCGATGAAGTTATCTGGCGCGGCGAGCGCTTCCGCGTCGAAGATGGTTTGCTGCGGCGCTGTTAGCAACGTAGGCTGAGTCAAGATGCGTTGGTTCTGGCGAGTTGCAATCTACTCCTTCTTTGCCGTGCTGGTGGCTTACCTGGCGGATACTGCGGTCTGGGCCGCGCGCGGGCAGCTAATTGGACAGGTCCAGATTCGAGAAGTCACGGCAGCTTCTCAAAAGGGCGGCAAGGAAGAATACTTCCTGGATCAAACGACCACGGCACCCTGCGGGCAGCGGTGGTTCCCCATGCCCACCACCGCCGGCATGGTTGCGCCGTGCTGGTGGCTGCTGGGCCATCAAGAACACCTGCAGCGGCTTTGAGCAGCACCCGCTCCCAGCAACGACTGTCGGCACAAAATGCATTCCTGCCCAGGCGTTTGGGGCGTTTCTCGATCGAGGACCTTTGCATCTCAAGAGGATTATGGAGATTGCCAAGAGCCCCGAACACGCCATTCAGCTGCTTGATCGCGCCTTCAACGATGGCGATCTTGACACAGTCATGGCCCTCTACGACGAAGCCGCTCTCGTTGTTCCTTAACCAGGAGTTGAGGCCCGAGGCAAGGAAGCGATCCGCAAAATGTACAGCAAGATGCTTCAGCCTGTCATGTTAGCTCGTCAGTTGAAAATCCATGTGCTGGAGGCGGATGGGATCGCCCTTTTCATTTCACAATGGACTCTGAGCCAACCAGGGCAGACGGAGCAGACATTCATCTCGACGACCGTGTTACGGCAGCAAAGGGACGGCGGATGGAGAGCCTTTCATCGATAACGCACAGGGTCCGGCCATCCTGAATTAAGGATGCAACGCAAAGCTCCAAAATTCCAGGGTTGACGATCCGCAAGGACCGATGCCGCTTCTACTCGGAAAAGGGCATGCCGAAGCTCAACGTCGCCGTGCGCGGTGGGCGGTTTGCCTCTCCAATTACGTTGGGTGACTTGCCCATCTCGCGCCAGATCGTAAGTGCGCCGGCATTCATGTAGAGCGTACGCGTGTGCGCCGGCGTGCTGCCCGTTTCCGCATAGATGCTGATCGTGTTCAGCTTTTGCGTCTGCGCGGACTGCAGCAGGTACGGCCACATGCTCAAACTCGGCGAGTTTTGCAGGTCGCGCAAATCGTCCCGGCTCTGGGTCATCACCGTGTAGTGCATGGACGCCGGTGCCGGCTGCAACGGAGCAGGCAGCGCGTGTGGAATCGCCTTGGGCGGCAAGGTGAACCGCATCTGGATTTTTGCGACGAACTGGAGATTGGGCGGTGTATCGGGCTGCAAAACGGAGAAGGAATACATGTGAAAACCCCGGCAAAGACGTTGCGTACCTGGAAGGCGCTCGTCTCGAGAAGGGCTCGGAGTCACAACGAGGGAAAGAGAAGATGGAGAGTTATCTGCTGGAGTTATGACGTTGACCAGTTTGAAATGGGTGCCCTACTCCTTGTCGCTGACAAAGACAGCCGTGGAAAGTGCCGGGATCGTCGCGGTGCCCTGTTTGGAATCGAAGATAGAAGCTCTTACGACGGAGTCAGACGAACCTTTCTGAGCCGGATGAAGATGGAGTGCCATGCCTTTCAACGTGCCGTCAGTGAAGGTGACTGGCTCGTTCCGGGCGTTGAAAAAGACCACGGCATGGTGAATGCCCGCACCATAGTTCTGCCCGTGATCGTCGAGCTTCATCACAATCAGCCCCGGAATCTGACTCTGGCCAGTGTTCAGGAAGCTGAGGTTCTGCTGCACCTCGGCAAGTGTCGCCATGCGGAACAGCCGGGTGCTGTAGCGGATCTTCAGGAAGTCCTGGAAGGCCTCGGCGGTGGCCGTGATGGTCTCAAGACTCGGCTTCAACGTGGAGTTGGCAAGCAGCGGCTGTTCGATCGCCCACTGTGCCTGGTTCACATTCGCCACCGGCAGGCCAATGCCCCAGTTGTTGCCAGCCAGGCTCCAATCGATCTTGTTGAACCAGTCGCCCGAGTTATAGCTGCCGTTGTCCATGTCCTTGGAGCGGAGCAGGTCATCGCCGGCGTGAAAGAAAGGCACACCCTGGGCCAGCGTGAGCAGGCTCATGGCCAGCACCTGGCGCCGGGCACGCGCCGCAACATTGTCCGCCTCTGAGGACTTCAACTGGATCGCATCAAAGAGCGTCTGGTTGTCATGCACGGAGCAGTAGTTCACATCTTCCAGCGTGGTGCCCGCGTAGCCCGCCGGCTGCCCGCCGGATTGCAGCTGCGCCCCGGTCACAACCTGGCCCAGCGCGTCCGTGAAGCTGTAATTCTTCAGCGCGCCGGC
>CAXTPQ010000014.1:28945-41564 GCA_964246215.1 uncultured Terriglobus sp.
GCATTGTTGGCGGCCTCCGCAATCTGGAAGCCCTCGCCGTACATGTAGATCTTCTTGCCGTCCACGCCGTCCTTCTCCGGCGTGAGCGCATTCAGCGCATTGCGGATGTCGAGCATGTTGTAGGTAAAGTGCAGGCCCATGGCGTCGAACCGGAAGCCATCGATCTTGTACTGCCTGGCCTCCAGCAGAACAGTGTCGACCATCAGCTTTTCCATCATGGCGTGCTCGCTCGCCGTGTCCGCGCAGCATGACCCAGTCAGCAGAGCGCCGTTGCTGTCCAGGCGGTGGTAGTAGTTGGGCACAAGCTCGTCCAGGTTGGCGGTCGGGTCCTGGCCGCTGGTGTAGGTATGGTTGAAGACCACATCCTGAATCACGCGCAGACCGGTCGAGTGCAGGCCCAGCACCATGTCGCGGTACTCACGCACACGCTGGCTGGGATCGACGGCGTACTGGCCCGCGGGCGCCATGTAGTGCACCGGATCGTAGCCCCAGTTGTAGGCGTCCGTCTTCTGCACATTTTCCACGGCCTGCTGCTGTTGCGTGCCATCTGGCGGCGTCGCCGAGAGCGCACCGGGGCTGGCCCACGTGGACTTGTCCTCATTCACGCTGCCGAAGTGAAACGAGGGCAGCAGGTGAACAGAGGTCAGACCCGCCGCCGCGATCGAATGCAGATGGATCATGCCATAGCTCTTGCGGTCGGCAAAGGCCTCATACGTGCCCTGGATTGCCGCGGGCACGCTCGTGTCGCCGATGCTGAAATCCCGGATATGCAGTTCGTAAATGCTGGTGTCGTTCAAGTTGGCCAGCGCCGGTGATTTGTGTTCATCCCATGCGGTGGGCTTGGTGGAACTGGCGTTCAGGTCGGTGATGCGGGACATGACACCGTTCAATGACAAGTCGACCGAATAGGGATCGGTCGTCGTGTTCGTGTCGATCGCCTGATCCGCGGCCACATACACGTGGGCGGCCAGTTGGTAATACTTGCCGTTCCAGGTGGAGTCGCCATCGGCAACCCACACGCCTCCATGCGCATGCATGGCAACCGTCGCCTGCGGTGCTGTATCCGTGGCGTTGTTGAACAGCAGCAACGAAACGCTCTGCGCCGTGGGTGCCCAGATCTTGATCTTCAGCGCGGCAGATTCATCATCCGGAAAGTCGCTCCAGTTTGTCTCGCCCTCAGTATGAAAGACCACGCCGAGCTTGCCCGTGTAGCCGAGCAACGCATCCAGCGCGCCAAAGCTCTGCACACCCGTCGCATACTTGATCACGCCGGACGACACCGCGGAAACCTCAAGCTGGCCCTTGAGCGCGGCGGTTACTGTCGCGGGTGCGATGTCGGCCGGCAGCTTGTAAAGCGCATAGCTCGCCAGTTGTGGAAAGCGCACCAGCTCGTCGGCCGTGAGCGTTCCACTGAACGGGGTCAACGGAATGGCTGTGCCGCCGGTCAGGCCGGAGTTAGTGATCTGCAGACTTGCCGTTGGGCTTGCGTTCAAAGAAAAGCTCCAACCGCTCTGCGCATATTGCGATTGCACCGCGATCGTCGTCGCATCGATCCAGTAAGCCTGCAATTGATTGAACGGCCCGGTGAGCAGTTGCGCGGCCGTTGGCTGCTGCGCATAAACGGTCGGGTTCCCGGAAACCACCCAGCCTTCCAACTGCTGCGGAATCTGCAGGGCCTGGTCCGGCCCGGGGTCCTTCACACCCGTAACGCAGTTATGAATGATGAAGCCAAGATGCCCCGGCGTGACACCCACATCAAAATACGGACCATAGCTGTCATAACCCGTGTAAGTGTCGTTCGTGGAGCAGAAGCTCCCGTTTGGATCGGTGGTCGCGCCATACACATACAGCAGCCAGTTGTTGTAATTTCCGTCGGGCCGGTAATAGTGAATGCGCGCATGATTCGCCGGGATCGGCGGGTCTTGGCCGTTGCTGGGCAGCACTGGTTGATAGGTAAGAAACGTGTCGCTGCCGGAAATCTCCCAGAACTCCCTGCCTTGCGTCGCCGGGTCGACATACTGGTTCGGCCCCGGATCCTTCGTATCTCCCTTGTGAAGAATCAAGCCGACATTCTGAGCAGTCGCCGTCACACCCACATCGAAGTAAGCCCCAAAACCATCCGTGCCCGTGACCGGAACAGGACCACCCTGAAAGTTATTGGGCTCGGTCGTGTCGAAAAAGGCATAAATCGTCCACCCGGCGTAGTTCCCATCCGGGCGGAAGTAATGCACACGAATGTCTCCCGCCGGGATAGGTGGATTGCCCTGCGCAAAGGCAGGGCTGCCAAGAATCCCGGCGATAGCAAACAGGATCAACAGGGAGAGGCGGCGGGCGACGAACAGGTGATTCATGTGGATTTGGCTCCGGCGTGGAGTACTGGTTCGAGATGGAAGACTCAGACTGGCGCGAAAAGGAAAGTTTTTGAGCAAAAATGCTACGAAGTAAGTGAGAGGGGCGCCTTGGCGGGTCAGGGTGCCCCCCTACAGTTAGAAGACAAGACGCGTGGAAAGCTGGATTTGACGAGCGGAGTTCTGCCGCGTTCCGGATATTTTCCCGAAGTTCGGATCGCTCACATTGCTGTTTGGACTCGTGAACTGCGGAGTGTTCAGGGCGTTGAAAGCATCTCCGTGCAGTTCCAGCGAAAGCCGTTCAGAAAAGTTCAGGTTCTTTTGTAGGCCCAGGTTGATGGTTCGGAAACCGGGACCGTACACCTGATTCCTGCCTAATGTCCCTTCCCTCGTATAGACAGTGACGGCATTCGCTCCAGCGATGACTGGAATGTTTGAGAAGTCAAAGGCAGACTTGCTGACCCAGTTACCGGAGATCTGTTTCGGATAAAGGATGGGCCCAACCTTGTCCGGGTAGTTACCCATGTTTGTTTGCCCCGTGGAGACTTCAAACGGTTGACCGGTGGCGAAGAAGCCGGTCAGGTTCGTTTGCCAGCCACCGACTCCCAATTCAACAAGCCTGTTTACAGAACTTGCGAACTTCTGGCCGTGGCCAAACGGAAAGTTGTAGACTGCGGAACCGCTGAACACGTGGCGCTGATCCTCTCCCGAATTGCCGTAGCTGGCGAGTGGATTATTGGGAAGAGCCACGACAGATCCGATAAAAGCGCCACCGGAATCGTCAAGTGAGTGCCCCCAGGTGTACGACCCAGTCAGCAGGGCATTTCCCTGCCGGTGCTCATAGTGAGTTTGCAGCGCGTTGTACCAGGAGATGCCGTTGTACTTATTCAATGTAATGCCGTACTGCGCATCGTTGGGGAACCGGAACGATGGGAAGTTAAACGTTGGGCTATTGATGGGGTAGTAAGTCGAGAGCCGGTCCGCATGACCTCCCACATAAGCGATGCTGATGAAGTCGCGGCTGCCAAGCTGTTGTTGTAACTGCATGTTGTATTGCTGTTGACGGCTGTGCTTGTTATTTACATCAATGGCTACGCCCGCCAGCCCCTGGGGCGGGTTGGCCGCGTTGAAGTTGGCAAACCCGGGCTGTGGAAGCGCCCCGGTTGCTGCGGTACCCGCTGTATATCCGGGGCAGGTGTACGGAGCACCTTTCGCTGTTTGACCGGTAAACGTAATGCAGTAACCCTGGCTTGCGCTGTAACTTTGCGAGCCGCCGTAAGGAGGATTTTGCCCTAACTGGTTGCTGATGCCGCCATAATCCGGGAAGTAGAAGATGCCATACCCACCGTGGAGCGCCGTCTTCCCATCGCCGAAAATGTCATAAGCGAATCCTACTCGCGGCGCGAAAAGAAGATTGTTTTGATTGACGATGGAGCGCGGAATACCGTTCTGGCCGGCAAGCAGCAGATTTCCGGTATTTGGATCGAAGGCCGCCTGCTGGTTATGTTTTTCATAGGGCCAGGTCAGCAAATCGTAGCGAAGACCTAGATTCAGGGTAAGCCGCTTGGTAACGCGCCAGTCATCCTGGGCAAAGGCGGCATCCTCCTGGCTCTCGTTGGCAAAGAAGCCGTTCTGGGCACCGATGCCATAACTGCCGACTCCGCCAACCAGCAGCTCGGAAGTTTCCCAGCCAGTAAAGCCCGCACCATTCCCGGTGATGTTGAAAAATCCTTTACCGAAAATTGGACGGAAAAACGCGACTTCGCGCCGCAGATACGTACCGCCAACTGCAAGCGAATGCTTTCCGAGTTGCAGGTTCAGCGTGTCGGTGAATTCATAAGTATTTTGCGGAACAGCGAACAAACCATAATCTCCGGTGTATTCGAGTTGGCCGTTATACCCTCCGATCAGGGCGCCTCCTGACGTGGAAATACCACGATTCGCATTTACTATCCCAAGGTCTGCAGAAATGTTCGCCCCATAAAACGGAGGCTGATAGCCATAGTCATCGCGGTTGTAGCCGAACCGTGCCTCGTTGACAAGGTTGCTTGTGAAGACACGGGTGTAACCCAGATCGTAACCACGGGCATGTACGTAAGAGGTACCGGCATCATGCGGCAGCGCCGGGAACTTGGACGTGGTTCCATTGACTGAGTTGTCATAGGAAAAGCGGAAAAAGAATAAGTCGTTGGGCGACTGTCTCCAGTCGGTACGGGCGTTGAAACGGTTGTACTTGATTGCGGACTGCTGCTGATAGGAGTAATTCTGCAGAACCGAAGTTGAGGTCGTGGGAAGAGGGTAGGCGTTGAGGTAGTTGACGGCCGCCGGATTGAGGCGGCCAGCCGGGATGATGTTTCCCGCAAACGGCTGGCAGCTCTGCGGGTCGTAGATCTGTCCCTTACTGTTTGCGGGTATATTGCTGTTCAGCACGCCGGCGTTCGGAACGCAAACAGGAAATGTGGTCTGGAACTGACCGTTGGTCAATGCTGGATTCAGCAATTCCGAGAAGTCGCCCGTGCGCATTTTGGCGGTCGGAACGGATGCCGTGCCACGATTGCCTGGAAGCGACTCGCGTGTTGCCTCATAATCTCCAAAGAGAAAAAGGTGATCCTTGATGAGCGGAAATCCCGCTGCTCCGCCGTACTGGTTTCGATTGTAAGGGGCCTTTGGCTGAAACGTCGATAAGCCCGGGAGCGGAAAAAGATAGGTGTTGTTCGCCTCGAATTTTGAACTGCGATAGAAGTAGAAAGCGGAGCCATGAAGCTGATTCGTACCGGATTTGTAAGAGGCGATGATCAGTCCACCGCCACCCCGGCCGAATTGTGCCGGCGAAACACTGGTATTTACCTTGAATTCCTGTGTTCCTTCCACCGGCGGGAAAAAGAGAATGATGTTTTGCAAACCGTCATTGTTGTCGATACCGTCAAGGATGAAGTTGTTCGCCTGCGAACGGGCACCGTTGACAGAAAGTTCCGTCCCGCCATTCTCACCGTTACGGTTTGAGGGGTCGTTGCTCGCCTCGCCGACGACTCCACCTGTCACGCCGGGGGTCAACAGGGCGAGATTGAGCGCGTTGCGCCCGTTCAACGGCAGTTCCGTGATTTGCTTGCCTTCGATCGTCTCTCCAAGCGTCGCGTCGGCGGTGTTCACCAGCGCTGCAGCGGCCGTCACCTCGACCGTTGCACTCGCCGATCCAGGCTGCAGCTTGAACAACAGCGTCTGTGCCTGCGTTACGACGACGGCAAATTGAACCGACTGCGGCGAGAACCCGGCCGCCTCCACTTTCGCCGAGTAGTTGCCGGCGGGGATTGCCTCCACATTCACCTGGCCGCTGCCATTGCTCTGCACGGTCCGGACGCTTCCGTTGGCGACGTTGGTCAATGTCAACGTGGCATTTGGAATCGCCGCGCCTGTCGAGTCTGTCACATTCGCAACAACGCGGCCGGAGTCCGCCTGGGCGCGGGCAGAAGGAACTCCCACTGATGACGAAATGCAGCATCCCAGAAGAACAGTCGCGGCGGGACGGAGCCCAAAGCACTGAGTCCAGTCTCTTTTCTTTAACTCTTTCAACATCTTGGCCTCGTAACGATACTTATCCGCAAGAACATTCACCGGATACGCGAACAATCCTCCGCCGCCAAGACAGGAAGCAATGGATTCCTTATGCACTTCATCTTGAATTTTTCTGGATTGCTAACCTATTTCAAATGAGACGGATACGACATTCTGTGACGGCTGTCGCTCAGTGCGAACAGGAGATGTATGCTTTTTAGCAAGCGATGGAGGTAGCCGTGGAGACGCTTGAGCGGGTACAACGTATCGCCTTCGGTGTGTTTGAAGTCGATCTGCACACGGGTGAGTTGAGAAAAGGTGGCTTCCGTGTACGGCTGGCCGGTCAGCCGTTCAAGGTCCTTCTCGCTCTGCTGGAGAAACCCGGCGAGGTTGTGACTCGCGAGGAACTGCTTACCCAGGTGTGGGGCACAAACACCAATGTCGATTTTGAGCAGGCAATCTCAGGCGCGGTTAAAAAGATAAGGGAAGCACTCGGCGACTCTGCCGACAACCCCCGCTTCATCGAGACACTCCCCAAGCGTGGGTACCGGTTCATTGCGCCCGTGACCACCGCCGTCCAGCAGCATGAGCCGGCACCGCGGCCGGATTTCACCTCAGCGGAACATCTCATCTCACCTCAGCCATTGGCCTCTCCGGAGGCGCTTGCTGCAAACCCTTCACAGGATGCGAGCGGCCTGGACCGGCACTCCTTCGGTCTCCCTCCGGCTTCAGAGCTGGTTCCGCCACGGCCAGCGGAGACTGCCAGTCATCCCCACACCGCTGTCGTCCCGTGGGCCTCTTTCAAGCTTTGGGGCTGGACGCGGCGTGAGCTTGTGTTGGGGCTGGTCGTCATCGGCCTGCTCGGCGCACTGGCTGCTCAGTGGCACGGGCGAGGTCAGCCCGAACCGGCTCCCTACCGCATCACCCAGATCACCCATCACGTTCCGCTTTCCCTTGGTCCACCCAACGTGGAAAGCCTACTGACACTGGCGCACGATGGCGATCGCATCTTGACTTCCGTTCTGGTGGACGGTCGATCCCGTCTGTCGGCGATCTACCCAGGAACCAGTGACGTCCAGCAGATCACACTGCCTGCGGAAATTGCCTCCGGCAACCTGGCCGACATGACCCGTGATGGCTCCAAACTGCTGGTACGCAGCAATCTTTCCACGGAATCCGAGCAGCCACTCTGGATTGTGCCGTCCGCCGGGGGCAGTGCGCAGCGCGTTAGCAGCGTGCTGGCACATGATGCAACCTGGATGCCCGATGGAACGGGCATCCTTTATGCAAACGAGAACGAGCTGGATGTGATCCGGCAGGAAGATGGCATCTCCCTGCCTTATGCGAAGCTGCAGGGCAGGGCTTTCTGGTTGCGCTGGTCACCCGATGGCAAACTCTTGCGTTTCACCCTCATGAACCCGGTAACCCACACCACAAGCCTGTGGGAGTTGGACAGCCAAAATCATCGTCCGCAGCCCATTTCAGCGATCGGTGCCACGCTCTCTTCCGTCTGCTGCGGTGTGTGGACGGCCGATGGGAATGGCTACGTCTTTCAGGCCAATGAAAATCTCTGGCAGCTGACGGGCTCGGGCCGTGGCTCGAAGTTGACTCAGCTGACCAACGGGCCTTTGCGTTGCATGTCACCTGGCGCTTCCAGGACTGGATCGAGGATTTTCTTCGTCGGCCTGGAGTCGCCCTCTGGCCTGCAGCAACTGGATAGCCAGAGGCAAACATTTCAGGCTGCCCCGCCATTTCTGGCTGAGGCCAATCGTGTGGAGTACTCCCGCGACGGCGTGTGGGTTGCATGGACGGACATTTACGAGAAACTTTGGAGGGCGCGCGCCGTAACTGGCTCGGACAAGGTCCAACTCACCTCCGACGGCACCGAAGTTTTTCTTGCACACTGGTCGCTCGACGGCAAGCGTCTGGCCATCATGGCCAGGGAGCATGGCGGCCTTTGGCAGACCTATCTGGTGGACGCCGCCGGCGGCAGGCCTGAGGCACTGCTGAAGGAAACCAGGAATTCGGCAGACCCCGGATGGGGTCCGGATGGCCGCACGCTGGTCTATGGCCGGGAACCCGATCTGATGGGCAAGGAGACTGGTCCACGCGATCTGCGGACGATCGACCTGGTTACGCATCGGACTGAAGTCATTCCGGACTCGGAAGGTCTCTTCAGCCCGCGTTGGTCGCCGGACGGTCACTGGATTGTTGCACTTTCCCTGGACCAGAAGACGGTCATGTTATACGACGTAAAAGCACGGCAATGGAAACAGCTCGCCTCCACCAGTGCGGCAGACCCAGTCTGGAGTTCCGACAGTAAGTCGATTTACCTTCACGCCTTCCAGGCCGATCGTGAGCCAATCCTGAAAATCAGTGTGCCGGATGGTGGAATTCACACCGTTGCCAGCCTGGACAATTTTCAGGGGAAAGAAGCGGCTAACTATTTCTTTGGCGGGCTCACACCCACAAACACGCCGCTGGTACAGCCGGGCATTGGAACCGGCAATCTTTACAGCTTGGAACTTCCCAGCAAATCTTCACAGCAGTAAGAACCGCGATCAATCCTGTCTCAGTTATTCCGGCAGAGGTCTTCGCAGCAAGGCTTGCATTGCCGCATCGCAAAGCCACCGCTCTGCTGTGTCGAAATTCCAGCCATTCTCAACATGAAGCGTATACAGACCCCAGTAGCCGAAGTAAAACCACAGTATGTCTGCTGCTTGGTGTTCACTCAGGTCTTCTTTCAGTGCCTGCAGCTCGACCAGATGCCGAACGACATTCTGAATGGACTTGCGGTAACGCGCGGTTGCGACAGAGAGGCTTTCAGATACATCTCTATCGTGCGGCGCTGTCGCCAGCATGAGAATCACAATGTCGCCAAACTCCTCACGTATTCTGCGGGACGTATTTGCGACAAAACGCAGGACCTCTACCGGGTCTTTCAGTTCGACCATTGCTTTGTGACCCGACTCAAGAATCGGGGCGGCGCTCCAGATATCCGTGAGTGTCCGCAGCAAGCCGCTCTTCCCTCCGGCCGCGACATACACCGTAACAGCTGCCACGCCAGCTGATTTGGCGATGTCCTCCACTGTTGTGGAGAAGTAGCCGCGTTGACTGAATAGCTCACGTGCCGCTGTCAGGATGTCTTGGCGAGTCTGCTCCGCATACTGGTCACGCCGGCTGACAGGTTTTGATTTTGACTCCGCGGTCTTCGGCTTCGATCTTGCCTTGGTCGCAGCGACTTTGGATGGGGAATGCCTCATGGATCGGTCGCCTCGGCTTTGGATTCCACAAGTTTACAGCCTTTTCCGCCACCCTTCTGAGCTGACTCACGCAGGTTCAAACGCTCGGACGTACAGATTTTAAAGAGAACGTAGTTGACAGATGCTTAGCATACTTGCACTATATCGAATATGGCTAGTAAACGGGCGCAAGCGTCGCATCCGGTCTCGCCGTTGAACTACGTGCCGTCCTGCTATATCTGCGCCTCTGAAATAGAAGTTCTGCCTTAACGTCGATCATTTCCCTAACCCTCGAAAACATGCGAGGCGGTTTGTGCGAGAAATCAAAGGAGAACTTGAGATATGTTTCAGCCAAGTTTCAGCCGGAATAGAGCCTCTAATTTTTGTCAAAGGCTTCCTATCCATGTAAGTCGCCCATCCAGATATTTACCAGCCGCGCTGGCCCTTTGCCTTTCGGCCGTCATCGCCGCCGGAACACCCGGTGCGCTGGCGCAAAGCGACGGGGAACACGCTGACAATCAGCCCCACCATTCCGGCCCGGATGTCAGCATGGACGCACATGCATGGTCCAGTGCGGGCAATGGTGCGACCAACAATCACTTCAGTACCGGGGAAGATCGCCTGAATCCGGGAACGGTCAAGGGCCTGAAGTCCCGCTGGGTCTTCTCAGCAAATGGTGAAGTGAAGGGTACCCCGACAGTGGAAGGGCACAGCGTCTATGCTTCTGACTCAGGTGGCTCGGTGTGGCGGCTGGACGCGACATCCGGAAAGGTACTTTGGGAAACCAGGCTGCCAAGCATCACAGGCGATCCGACCTCATACTCACGTGTTAGCCCCGCCCTGGAGGGGGATACCGTGGTCGTTGGCGATCAATCCTCCGCCACGCTGATTGGCCTTTCCAAAGCGACTGGCGCGCTTATGTGGAAGACCACGGTGGCCACGGCCCCATATGCGTTCATCACATCCTCGCCGGTGATCGTACATGGACGCGTGTATGTGGGTGTGGCTTCTAACCAGGAATATGCCGCGACGGTTGTTCCCGGATTTCAGGTGAGCTTTCGTGGATCGGTTGTCGCTCTGGATGTGCATGACGGCAAGCTTCTCTGGCAGACCTACACCGTCCCCGACGGATATACAGGTGGATCCGTGTGGGCAAGCAATCTGGCGGTCGATGCACGCCGGCAAGCTGTGTATGTCGACACCGGCAACAATTACTCGGTGCCGGCCTCCGTCGCCGCCTGCCAGACCAACGCAACGACGGATCAGCAGCAAGAGGCTTGCCTCGATCCAAATGATCACATCGACAGTATTCTGTCGCTCGATAGCAACACCGGCGCGGTCAAGTGGGCAAAACGCTTCACCACCCTGGATACAGCCATCGATTCCTGCGTGAACGTGATCCCGAACCCGGCCAACCCATGCCCCACACCGAAAGGTCCTGACATCGATTTTGGTTCGGCACCGAACCTGTTCAGCGCCAACATCAACGGCACGCATGCTGACCTCGTCGGCGCGGGGCAGAAAAATGGTGTGTACTGGGCGCTGAATCGCGACTCAGGAAAGATTGTCTGGTCCACGCAGGTTGGTGCCGGCGGGCGCTACGGCGGCATCGAGTACGGAACGGCAACGGATGGCAAGCGTATCTATGTTCCCGAGGGTAACTTCGACTACGTTCCAACGAAGCTGATCTCCGGCCAACAGACCAACGGCGGCTTCTGGTCGGCGCTGGATCCCGCGACTGGCAAGATACTCTGGCAAACTCCGACGCCAGCATTGGCCGTGAATGACTCGCTCTTTGCAAACACCATACTTGCCCCACCGCCCGGAGCCTATGCGGGGACACCCGGCTCGGTAAGTATCGCCAATGGCGTGATGTATGGCGAGGACCAGGCTGGCAACTTTCTTGCCCTGGATGCAGCCACGGGCGAAATCGACTTCATGTTACAAAGCGGTGGTACATCCATCTCAGCCCCGGCAATTGTGGATGGCACTCTTTACTGGAGTTCCGGCTATGCCCTGCTGGGAGCAACCAACAACAAAATCTATGCCCTGGATGTAGAAGGAGCACATTGAAGATAAGTAACCAACACACCAGGTGCAATTCTACCTAAGGTGTCATCCTGAATAACGTGATGGATCTGCTTTCGGGAGCTGTTCCAAATCCAAAAGAAAGCAGATCCATCATCGCCAACGACTCAGGATGACAAACCTGTTAGAACGCAACGGCTGGTTGTACCTTCAAGCTGAACTGCCAGCCGGGCCGTCCTGCTAAGTCGCCATAAGTCACTGCCGGACGTTAGGTGAACAGAAACTAACTGACTCGATGTTATGGAGAGCCACCGGCGACGGTGGCTCTTCCTAGGAAAGACTCTGCCGCATTCGGCGGTAAGCCGACCACACAAATTGCCCCATGTACCAGCCGTCCAGGTACTTGTACGGTGACTCACCCGTGGTGTAATGCCCGCAGGGCAGCACGCGGCTGACAAAGTCGACGCGGCGCTCGCGGAAGTTGCGCAGCACCTCCAGCGAGAACTCGCGCAGGAAGGTCAGGTCCCAGGTGGCGTGGATGACCAGCGATTGCCGCGTGGCTGCCGCGGCGTAGCGGTCCATCACCGTGATGGGGCTGATGCCGGTAAAGATGGACCGCACATCCTCCTGCGACAGGCCACTTGCCTCAAAGGCCGCGCGCACATGCCGCGTGCTCTGGCCCGTCCACACCACATCGCCGAATTGCGTGCTGGCATGGTTGAAGGCGCACACCTGCAGCCGCTCATCGAAGGCCGCGGCCAGAAACGCGTAGGCACTTCCCAGGCTCGTCCCCAACACACCAAACTGCTCATAGCCCTGCAGTTGCAGCCAGTCGATGCAGCTGCGGATGTCCACGGCGGCCTGCCGCGCCGCTGCGATGGTGCGGCCCACATTGCTGCTCACGGCATAGTCGCTGCGTTCCAGTTCAGCCGGCCGCCGGATATCGTGGTACGGCTTCGACAGCCGCAGCCCCGCAATGCCGAACTTGTTAAAGATGCCGCACAGCGCATTGTGGCTGAAGGCATCCGCATTCCACTGCGGCAGCACAATGATCGCCTGCCGCTTGCGCGCCGGTTCCCCGTCCGCCGGCTTTCTATGAACCGGCTCCGGATACCACCGCGCATTCACGATATCGTTTTCGGGGTATTTCGTTCGCACGGGCGAGGTAAACCGCAGAAACTGCGCCGGCTGCAGCTTGCCCTCTGCCGCCGCCTCCCGGTACCAGCGCTCCTGCTCCAGCGTTTCCGGCCGCACATTCGTCGGGTACAGCTCAGGGTGGCGCTCCTCCAGCCGGAAGTCCGCCGGCACCGCATACCCGTAAAACTCCGGCCCGCGCGCCACAATCTCACGATTCACTGCCGCCATCGCATCGCGCGCGGCAATCGGCTCCAGTTCCGCTTCAGGCTTCGCGGCCCACTGCCGGGCTGTTTCACTGAACTCCGCCAGCCA
>CAXTPQ010000014.1:41664-49941 GCA_964246215.1 uncultured Terriglobus sp.
GCACGGCCCTGCTCGCCTGAACTGACCGTCAGCTGCGTTTCGTTGCGTCGGCGGTGAATTGTTACGGGTATGCTCAAGTGAAACAGAAATGGATAAGATCGGCTATCTTGAGGCAGCAAATGTCTTTTTCGCCGGGCTGCTTGCGGGCGCGGAAGTGGTCATTCATTACGGAACTGCCATTCCCTACTATCTGCTAGCAGAGAGTGCGCAGATTCAGGTGCGTCAGGCCATGGTGCGGCGGCTGCGCGTGCTGGTACCAATTCTCTTTCTGCCCACTCTACTTACAACCGGAATGCTTGCAGCGATGTACAAGATCACAGGGCAGATCGTGCTTCAAGGGGCATCCCTTGGTTGCTTGCTTGTCTGGATCTCCGTACGGGTGTTCGCCACGGTGCGCATCAACAGCGCCACGGTGGAGTGGGACGCAACCGCGCCCCCGGCTGGCTGGAAAGAACTTGTCGCGCGGGCGGAGCGGTTTCACATCCTAGGAGTCTGGGCCGCAGTGTGCGCTTTTCTCTTGCTTCTGATCGCGGTGGTGCCTCACCGCTGACCAGGGTGGGTGGTGCGCACGGCGGTCGTCTGGCGGGAACGACCATCCTGCTTTCCCAATAGAAACGAGCGGGCCAGCTTCCTGGACCGCCCGCTCCTTACAAATCCAGAATCGACTCGTTTGACTTACTGGACGTCGCCCGCTTCCAAATGCGACTCGATGAAGTAAAGCTCTTCCTCAGCCTCCACCACCAGCTGCTTGAAGAAGTCGGCGCTGGGCTCATCGCCTGCTTCGTCGATTTCATCGGAGGCCGTCCGGAGTTCCTTGCAGTACACTCCCAGCGCGTCAGCCAGCGCGTTCAGATGCTCGGGACCGGTGACAGCCTGCGTGTTGTACGGCGACAGCGGCGACGACTCGGCCGACTGGCGCACGGTTCCACGCGCCACGCCGCCCAGCTGCGTAATGCGCTCGGCAATCGGATCGATCTGCTTGAAAATCACCTTGGCCGTTGCATCGAAGACCAGGTGCAACTGGTAGAAGTTCAAGCCCTTCACATTCCAGTGGGCGAACTTGGCCTGCGAGTACATGTCCAGCGCGGCGGCAAGCCGCTCATTCGCAATCTCGACAACCTTTTCCTTCACGTCATCCGGCAGGGCCACGCGGTTCTTGTACATGCGGCTCTTCGGCTTCTTCAGTTCCAACTTGTCATTCTTTGCCATCGGTCTTTATTCCTCTCAAACTCTCGACACGCGACTCAGCGCAGCGTCAAGAATTGAGATGCACTGAACGGGCAAAGCCCTGCCTGACCTCACGTCAATCAACGACAGGTTCTGACGGACCTTATGCCGGAGTCAGCCGTTCCACCTGGACACGCGTGCTGTAGAACGTTGGCCCCCCGCCCATGTCTGTCAGCCGTTCGCTTGTCAGCACATTTACCCCGTTCGCTCCAGGAGCGAGTTTGTTCCAGCCAAGCGTTGCCGCGCAGATGCCGGGAGCCACGCGATCGCTCAAAAGTGCGCAGAGTTTCACCGTGCCGCGCGCGCTTGTGACGATCACCCCATCACCATGCGAAATGGCACGTGCAGCCGCGTCGAGCGGATGCATTTCCAGGCCTTCCGGCAGATCGCCTTGCATCGCGCGATGCCGGGGCAGGCTGGCAAAGGTGGAGTTCATCCAGTGATCGGCCTTTCGCGGCAACAGCTGTAGAGGAAATTCAGGGCTTTCGGCCTGGGTACCCTCCTCGCCGGGCAAGTAGGCCGGCAGTGGATCCAGCCCGGCGGCAGCCAATCTGGACGAGACAAACTCGCCCCGGCCCGATGGCGTGCGGAACCACTCCGGCGTGCTGAACGGCAGGTACTCTCCGGCGATGTTCCGCGGCAGGTGCAGGGGCAAGTAGCCGCGTCCGCCTCTTGAGGGCGTACCAGCCTCAGTTGCGAGCGAATCTGTCAAGGCCTCCGGTGTCATCCCTGTTAACCAGGAATGTTCCACGTGCAACGCTTGCCGGATCAAATCGGCTTCCGTGTCTTGAAAACAAGACTCATCCAAGCTCATGCGGCCTGCCAGTTGCGCAAAAAGCCAAACGTTTGATCGCGCCTCGCCTAGCGGCGCGATGGCGGCGGGCGAAAGCTGCACAAAATGATGGCCGTAGGCACCCTGCACATCCGTCTGCTCCAGCCAGGTGGGCGCGGGCAGCAGGATGTCGGCGTAGTCGGCGGTGTCGGTGAAGTTGACGTCATGCACCACAGTGAAGAGGTCAGGCCGGCGCATACCGCGCAACACAGCGTTCTGGTTCGGCGCAATCGCCGCCGGGTTGCTGTTGTAGACGAAAAGCGCGTGGATGGGCGGCCCCTCCTCCGGCGTGCGTCCAAGCTCCGTCAGTGCATGCCCCAGCCGGCTCATGTTCACCGTGCGCGCGGCCCGGCCCAGCGGAGAAGCCTGCATCAGCTCCGGCATCTGCAGCGCGGCCTGATTGAACTGGAAAGCACCTGAAGTGGAGAGCAGCAGACCTCCGCCCGGCTGCCGCCACGCACCCGTGAGCAGCGGCAGCATGGCAATGGCACGCACCGCCGTGCCGCCGCTCTCTGACCGCTGCACGCCATAATTCACGCGGATCGCTGCGGCCGATGTAGTGGCGTAGGCTCGCGCGAGATCGACGATCGTCTCCGCTGCAATGCCGGTGACGCGCGCCACATTCTCCGGAGCGTACGTCTGCTCCAGCACACGCTCGCGCAGTTCCGTAAAGCCATGTGTGCACTCTTCGATGTACGTCGAATTGTGCAGCTCCTCGCGGATAATCACGTGCATCATGCCCATCGCCAGCAGCACGTCCGTGCCGGGGCGGATGGCCAGGTGCTCATCGGCCAGCCTGGCCGTGCGTGTCTGGTAAGGGTCGATCACAACGAGCTTTGCGCCGTTGCGCCGCGCCTGCTCGATGAACGGCCACAGGTGAATGTTGTTGCCGTGGATGTTCGCGCCCCAGGCAAGGATCAGACGGCTCTTGGCAAAACTTTGCGGCTCCATGCCGAGCCGCACGCCATACACATCGGTCAGCGCCGCCCCACCCGCCGCGGCGCAAATGGTCCGGTCCAGCTGCGAGGCACCCAACCGGTGAAAGAACCGCCGGTCCATTGACCCATAGCCGAGCTGGCCGATGGTGCCCGCGTAGCTGTACGGCAGAATGCTTTCCGGGCCGTGCGTGTCGCTGATCTGTTGCAGCCGCCGCGCGATCGTCTCAAGCGCCTCATCCCAGCCGATGCGTTCAAAGCTCTCCGGCTCGCGGCCGTGCGGCAGTGGTCCTTTCGGCACGCCGGCGCGGCGCTTCATGGGAGACAGCAGGCGGCCTGGATCGTAGACGCGATCCAGGAAGCGTGCCACTTTGCCGCACAGAAAACCGCGCGTGACCGGGTGCGCGGGATCGCCCGCCAATCGCACCAGTTTGCCGGTGGCCACATCCTCCGTCGCGATCACGCGGCAGGAGTCGGGGCAGTCCAGAGAGCAGGTGGTGTAATGCAGGCGGGTATCGCGCGGTCTAGCACCGGGCAACGTTTTCACCGGCACCTTCTGTGTGTCCGGCGAAACAGAGTGCGCATTCTCCTCGCCGGCCAGCCCCGTCCCCATGGGATGATTCTATCGAGAACGCGGCAGCGTCCGGCACCCGCAACGCACCGCATCTCCTGAAAGGACCTCCATGAATCGCTGCCTTCGCTTTGCCGTTCTGCTGTGTTTGTCTCTGCCGCTGGCCGGCGTGCCGGTAACGGCTCAGCGGGAAGGCACCACGATGAAGGTGCTGCCGCAGGCTGAGCTTGAAGTCATAAAGGTTCTGGTGGCACAGGAGCGGGCGTGGAACGATGGCAAGCTCGACGAGTTTCTGAAGAGCTACAAGCACTCGCCGCAGACGACATTTCTGAGTGGCAACATTCAGCACGGCTCAGAGGAGATGGCCGCACACTACCGCGGCAGCTATCCCAATCGCGAAACCATGGGAGTGCTTTCCTTCAGCGACCTGGAACCACGGCTGCTGGACGAACACTTTGCCCTGGTGACCGGACGGTTTAAATTGGAGCGCTCGAAAAAAGGCGGCGGCAACGCGGTAGGCATCTTCTCGCTGGTTTTCGAAAAGGGCGATGACGGCTGGAAGATCATTCTGGATCACACGAGTTGAGCATCGCTCCCGCGTGGGTTTTTGCTGGACAAACAAGGACTGTCCTCGCGAGATGGACGAAGTGCACCTGTGACATGGGTTCCGCTACTGTGAAGGGAATGTGGGCTGTCACCATCTCCGCGGGAACCGCACTCGCGGCCATCCTGGCCACCATCCTCTACGGCGTGCATGGCCGCGCGTCGCAGGTCTTTGGCCGCTCCGTCTACCGCGGCCCGTCACAGGGACGCCGCGTCGCATTGACATTTGATGACGGACCGAGCCACCAGACCCCCGAACTGCTGGAGTACCTGAAGCAGGAAGGCGTGACCGCGACATTTTTCCTGGTGGGTGCGAACGTGCGGCGGCTGCCGCACATCGCGAGAGCGGTAACCGAGGCCGGTCACGAGATCGGCAATCACACCGACACACATCTGCGGCTCTGCCCGCGTCTGGGCTTCCAGTGGAACCTGCAATCACCGGAGACGATTCTTCGCGAGCTCACGCAGGCACAGCAGTCCATTGCAACGGCAACGGGCGTACAGCCCCGGCTCTTCCGCGCGCCCTACGGCATGCGATGGTTCGGGCTGCGCGGTGCACAGCGGCGGCTCGGGTTGGTCGGTGTCATGTGGACCGTGATCGGCCATGACTGGGAATGGAGCGCGGGGCGCATCGCGGAGCATGTGCTGGCCAACACGGCACCGGGCGGCGTCATCTGCCTGCATGACGGCCGCGACATCCAGCCGGACGCGGACATCCGCGAAATGCTCACGGCACTGCGTCAGATTGTGCCGGAGTTGAAGCGCCAAGGCTATACCTTCGAAACCGTCAGCAGCCTCTGTCTCCCTTCGGCCAGTTAGAAGTGGGTGCCCACCCTCATGACAGCTTCACCGTCGTTAAGATGGGTTACAGGCCAACGATTCTTCTCTGACCGCACTGGCTCACCTTTGCCATCTGCGATGATCAAAGGACTGTGTTCAACCGCCCGGCGCTCTTGCAAGCTCTCCCCAAACTTCTGCTCGCACCACTCATGATGGTCTCCGGCTGTCACGCGCAAACGGCATCTCCGGTCACCGCAACACCGAAAACCGCGGCCAACATATCGCCGGAACTTGCACGGCGCATCGCCGTGCTGATCCGCAGCCGCGCCAGCATTCCGTTCACCTATGACGTGACCGTGACGGACCGGCACCCGAGCGCAAAACTTCCCGGCTACGACGAAGTTGGCGTGCTGGTGAGCGAGCCCGGCAAGCCCGGCAAGGCGACCACTTTTCTGCTCTCAAAGGATGAAAAGACGCTGGCGCAGCTCACCAGTTTCGACCTCTCCAAGGATCCCCGCGAAATCACGCTGGACACAGGCCGGCCGTCGCGCGGCGGCGCGGAAAACGCGCCCGTGCACATTGTCGTCTTTGACGACCTGGAGTGCCCGTTCTGTGCGCGGATGCACGCGCAGCTCTTTCCCGCGCTGCTGAACCGCTACGGCGATAAGGTGCGCATCGTTTACAAGGATTTTCCCTTGACGCAGCACCCGTGGGCGATCCACGCGGCGGTGGACGCGGACTGTATCGGCAGCCAGAGCGCGACGGCTTACTGGAATTTTGTGGACTACCTGCACGCCCACGCGGGGGAGATTGGCGGCGAAGAGAAAAGTCTAACCGCGGCCAAAATCCAACTGGACAAGCTTGCCACCGACACCGGCACACACGGCAAGCTGGACAGCGCAAAGCTGCAAAGCTGCATGACCAAACAGGATGAGGCACCGGTAACGGCAGGCCTGCACGAAGGCGAGTCGCTCAACATCAACGGCGTGCCCGCGCTGTTCATCAATGGAGAAACCATCAACGGCGCGGCACCTGTGGAGTTTGTCTATCGCGCGGTGGACCAGGCGCTGCTGGCGCAAGGGATTACGCCGCCGGCTCCGGTGCCGCTGCCGGACCTGAATGCGCCACGCCCGTCTTCTCTCCCTGCACAGAGCGCCGCACCGGCACCGCCACCTTCCAAATAGCGCGAAATTCTGGTTGACGAGCGTCAGAGAACGCATCAGACTGATGATGTCACTGCTGCTTTACGGAATAGCAGGGACGGCTTCCCCGCCTTTTTGGCGGGCGGGGAGAGCCGGTTGTAGTCCTCATTCAAAGGCTATTGCCGATGAATGAACATGCGTAGCATCAGGAAGAGAATAACTTCAGCAGGTATCTCAATCCTTAGCCCGTTCCATTTGACAAGAATTGGTCTCATGGTCCGCACATGCTTCACCACCCTTCAAACGGGGACGCCCCAAGGGCTCGACCTTGGGGCGTTTCCGCGTCTACGTTGATCGCAGACACTTTTCCGCTTTCTGGTACAGAGCTCTCAGCGTGACGGCCAAAACCCGCCGAAGTTCA
Organism: uncultured Terriglobus sp.; assembly: GCA_964246215.1. Taxonomy (GTDB): domain Bacteria; phylum Acidobacteriota; class Terriglobia; order Terriglobales; family Acidobacteriaceae; genus Terriglobus. Next base: position 48,176 of record CAXTPQ010000014.1, read on the forward strand.
TTCAGTATGGCATCGGTGCGGCGAACGAAAGTTGTAGCCGTTGCTTGCTCAAGGGGTCTTTCGATGTATCGCCCGGGTCTGTGGGAGCGCAAGCTTCTGCGCACGGTGCCGGTGCGCACTTTCCGCCATTTAGCAAGCGCGTAACTCTCCGCGATACCATACACCGGTGATGCATGTAAGGAAATTTACGCTGTCGACCATCCCGCCGGCCCGCCTGACCGCTTTCACTGCGGCGCTGCTTCTGCTCACACTGGCCGGTTGCCACAAACAGCACGGCGCGGATGTGGTGGCCAGCGTGAACGGCCACGCCATTCCGCGTGCCGACCTGGACCACTATTATGACCAGCAGGAAAAGGGCAAGCAGGACCAGCAACCCGTGACCACCGAGCAGGCCGACAGCGACCGTCTCACGATTCTTCGCGGCTTGATCGACCAGGAGATCATCGAGCAGCGCGCGGCCAGGATGAATCTAACCGCTACCGACGATGAGGTGAACGCGAAGCTGACCGAGATGAAAGCTCCTTATACAGAAGACATCTTCAACCAGCGGCTTCACCAAAGTGGACAGACGCTGGACCAGGTGCGGCGCGACCTGCGCCGGTCCATCACGCTGGATAAGCTGCTGAACAAAGAGATCAACAGCAAGATCAACGTCACGGATGCCGAAGTCGTCGCGTACTTCAACACGCACAAAACCGACTTCAACCTGATTGAGAACCGCTACCACCTGGCGCAGGTGGTGGTGACGAGCCTGCCGGAGCAGGGTGCCAGCAACTTGCAGGGCAGCAAAGCCACCAATGACGCGGACGCCCGCAAAAAAATCCAAACACTCAAAAACCGCATCGACGCCGGCGAGGACTTCGGCGCCATCGCGGCGAACTTTTCAGAGAATCCCCAGACCGCGGCCAATGGCGGCGACATGGGCTTTCCCGCCGAATCGCAGCTCCGCCAGGACCCGCTGACCTTTGCGGCAGTGAGCAAGCTGAAGGCAGGCGAAACCACCGACATCATCCCCATGGTGGGCGCCCCGGGCAGCAAGCAGCCCATCGGCTACGCCATCTTAAAGCTGATCTCCCGCGAGTCCGCCGGGCAGCGCGACCTGACCAACCCAGCCGTGCAGCAGCAAATCCGTGATGAGCTGCGCAACAGCCGGTCACAGCTGCTGAAGGGCGCATATCTGGAGATGGTACGGGATCAGGCCAAGGTGGAGAACTATCTTGCGGAAGAGATCTTCGCCAAGGGCGCAAAGTAGCCGCTGCGATTTGCGTTAGCCTTTGCTGGCGTGCCCGCACAAAGTACCACTCGAGCGCAAACAGGCAGGTTTGGCCCTTTCAGGGTCCATTTCACGAGGACATGGCTGCCGGTTTTCGCGCGGACAGAAAGCTCAGCAGATGAGCGTTGACCTGATCGGGCGCTTCCAACTGGATCATGTGGGACGCATTGGGGATGACCGCCATGTGAGCGTTCGGAATGCCACTACGAAGAACCTCAGCAGCTGCGGGTGGCGTGCTTGGGTCCGCATCCCCAACCAGGATCAGTGTCGGGCAGCGAATCTCACCCAGTCGCGCCTGCACATCGAACTTGGCAATCATCTCCCAGATCGTCGCGTGCACCTCCGGGTCGTCGGCCAGAAGCGTTTTCGTGACGCGATCCATCAGCTCAGGGCGGCCGGCTCGGGTCTGCGTAGTGAACCAACGCTCCAGGCTGGACTGCACCAGGGCCGCCATGCCGTCCTGGCGCGCAAGCCGGGCCCGGTTGCGCATGGC
>CAXTPQ010000014.1:50041-62297 GCA_964246215.1 uncultured Terriglobus sp.
CTCAATTTGGCACTCCCAATAGGTCAGATCGAAACCAACGGGGTGAATCAGCAGCAAGACCGGCCTGTCCGGCGGGCCTGTTTCTATCCAGTTCAGGAAAGGTGTGCCGTGATCGGAAAGGGTTTCAGAATCCATGCCGATTCGATGAAAACACCGGCGCGTCTGGTGCACTTTGAAACGGTTTGCGGCCCGGCACTGGGGTGCCTGCTCCTGGTCGATCAACACTTGCGACAAAGCTTGGCCACGCGTTGCGGGGGCGTTTCGCTTTTTAGAACGCACATCACAAACTCAAACAATCAAAGCTCCAAATGACACAAAGGCCGCGGCATCTGCCGCGGCCTTTGCTGCTTGAACCCGAAGGAGACTACTTCTTTACGGGAGCAATGGCATCCTTGGCGGCCTTCGCGATGCGGAACTTCACGACCGTTTTTGCCTTGATCTTGATCGCTTCGCCGGTCTGCGGGTTGCGGCCGGTGCGCGCCTTGCGCTCCGCCTTGACCAGCTTGCCGATGCCCGGGATGGTGAACTCGCCGTTCTTTTTCGTTTCCTTCACGGCCGTCGCCGACATGAGCTCGAAAAACTGACCGACCTTCTTGGTGGGCAGCTCTGATTGCTCGGCCAGCGTGCGGATGAGTGCGGTTTTGGTGAGTCCTTTTGCCATAGTGTTGCTCCTTTGCCCGCCCGGTGGACGGGGCTCGATTCGTCGAAGGCGGACGCCATGTCATCAGGGACTCAGGCCCGCCAGATAAATGCTCCGCAGGAGCATCGACCCTGTCGGTTTCCTCAGTGTTTATGCGGCTTTCCACGCGTTCCGCCTATCACCTTCGGCGTTTTCGCAACCGATGTCAATGCCTCTTTTCGGTTTTCTTCAGGTTTTGTTGGGTTTTCTCGGCGCAAGCTGTGGAAGAGTGCTTTTTCTGGTTCTTTTTGCCAAGAAAACACGAAAAACGTACGCAGAGACACATAGATTCCGTCAAGGCTTCCACGCACTTCGTCACATTCCTGCGAGGCTTTGCGCACGCTTTAGAACATGCTCTTGCGCGCTGGACGGGATTGCAGCAGCGGCGCGTTCAGCAGGTCGACCATGGGCAGCACGGCGCGATACCGCTTCACCATCTCCTTCACCAGGCCGGGCGTGGTGGCGGCTTCCGCGGGCAGGTGCGCGCTCAGCGCCCACTGGCGGCAAAGCAAGAGATCGCCGGCCGGATCGTCCGGCGGAAAGCCCTTCGGCATTCGCGTGAGCGGGTTGCTGTCCAGGTTCGGCAGGAATGTGCGCAGCTTCTTGTCATTCAGCAGCGCACGCATCGGCTCATGATGTGTCTGAAGGTAGCGACGGATTTTGAGCAGCTGATCGGGCATCGGCATGTAGACACCCGCGGCAATCACTACTTCATCCGCGCCGGCATGTGCGTAGAAGCCGCCGCCGCTGGTGCGTTCTACCTTTGTGGGCGAGAACCACGCCGCCACGTTGGTCTTGTAAGGGTCCTTGTTTTTGCTGAATCGGATGTCGCGGTAGATGCGCATCGCGGCCTTGCGTGACGGCTTCACGTAGTCCGGCGCAAACTCGGCAAACTCGGCATTCAGCGCGTCCAACACCGCAATCCACGGTGCCTGAACTTCCTGCTCGAAAAGTTCTTTGCGCGCATTGAACCATTCGCGGTCGTTGTTCTTTTTGAGTTGCCGCAGAAATCTGAGACCGGCGGGCGAGAAGTGCGGGGCGGGCATGCTGGAAGCATTCTATGCCTGGAAGTTCAGGTGAAGGCAGGACGCCACGGCGGCAATCCACCATTCACTGCTCAGCACCGGGCCCTTCTCGTGCGCACTCTGTTTCCAGTGACTCGTGGGACGCAGAGGGAGAACAATTCATGGATCGATCCGGCGTGAGCGGAATCCTCCGTTCTCATTGAATCGTTACTCAACAGCGACCACGCAGGCTGTACCCGTTACAGCGGATAGAATTGCAGGTGGCACAGTTTGCGCCAAAGGACCCAACTTGTTCCCTACCCTTGCAATCTTTTTCCAGTCAGGCGTTTCCGGCTTTGGCGGCCTTTCGCTTCTTTTGCCGGTGGTGCTCATCGGTTTTGTGCTGCTTACCGCGATTCCGCAGCAGCGCAAGCAGAAGAAGTGGAATGAAATGCTAAAGGAACTCAAAACCGGCGACCGGGTCACCACAAACGGTGGCATTCGCGGCCAGATTCTGAGTCTCAAGGATGACTCCGTGATCCTGCGCATCCAGCCGGACGGTCTAAAGCTGGAATTTCTGCGGTCGGCCATCTCCTCCGTCACGACAGAAGACACCCCGACGAAATAGCTCTTCGGCAACATCCGTCGACCTTTCAGGCAACCAATCGCATTCCTTTCTGAACGCGAGGGTTGCGGAGTTGATATAAAGGTAGCTGCTTCGACGTGCGCGGATCGACCGCGTCCGCACGATCGCCCGGACCGACCCGGTACCCTGCCGTCTCCCTTGTTGCGGGAAAACGGCTCCAGACATACGCGCTCCTACCAAGGCGCGGACAGGACCATGCAGAAAAACCTCAACGGCAAAATCGCAGCCATCATCGTCGTCCTTCTCGTCTTCCTTTATGGAATTTTCGGGATCCCGCATGGCTCGCTCAAGCAAACGCTGACCGACCGCATCAACCTGGGCCTGGACCTGCGCGGCGGCACGCACCTTGTGCTGCAGGTGCACACCGAGGAGGCGGTCGCGGCCAACAGCGATTCCGACGAGCAGCGTATTCTGCAGGCCCTCAAGGAATCAGCGCCGGAAGCCGCTGTCACGAAAGCTGATCCGAAAAAGCCTGTGATTACGGTGGCAAACGTCTCGCCGGCCCACAGCGGCGCGGTGCGCGACCTGCTGGGCGGCAATGGCTATGCGGATTACGACCTGAACTCGAATGCATCCGGCTATACGCTGAGCATGAAGCAGTCCGCGATCAAGGCCCTGCGCGAACGGACGCTGGACACCTCCATTGAAACCATCCGTGGCCGCGTCGACTCCCTTGGTGTTTCCGAACCAGTCATCCAGAAGTACGGCCTGGGCGAGGACCAGATCCTTGTCGAGCTGCCCGGCGTCTCCGACCCGGCGCAGGTCTCGCGCGTCATTCAGTCCACCGCACGGCTTGAAATTCATGAAGTGCTGGGCGATGGCGGCGCGGGCTACACCTCCGAGCAGGAAGCGCAGACCGCCGCGGGCGGACAGGATTCCGTCGTTCTGCAGGGCGGCAACACCGCCGACGCCAACCGCTGGTATGCGCTCAAGCGCATCGCCATTGTGCAGGGCCCGGACTTCCGCGATGCCCGTCCCAGCAAGGACGAGACCGGCCGCGACTCCGTCAGTTTCAACCTGACCGTGCCCGCTGGCGACCGCTTCTATGAGTACACCAGCGGCAACATCGGCAAGTTCATGGCCATCGTTCTGGACAACCGCATCAAGGAAGTCGCCAGTATCAACGGATCCATCCGCGACAACGGCCAGATCTCCGGCGGCATGAACAAGCAGGCCGCCGGCGAGCTATCGCTCATGCTGCGCACCGGCTCGCTGCCCGCCTCCATCACGTACCTGGAGACGCGCACCGTCGGCCCGTCGCTCGGGGCGTCGTCGATCCGGCAGGGTGTCATCGCGGCGGTTGTCGGCATGCTCGCCGTCATGGTCTTCATGCTCGTCTACTATCGCGGTGCAGGCATCAACGCTGACCTGGCGCTCTTCCTGAACCTGGTCATCCTGCTCGGCTTTATGGGATTCTTCCATGCCACGCTCACGCTGCCGGGCATTGCCGGCGTCATCCTGACGATCGGCATGGGCGTGGACTCCAACGTGCTGATCTTTGAGCGCATCCGCGAAGAAATCAACGCCGGCAAGAGCGCCTCGGCCGCCGTGCAGAACGGCTTTGCGCACGCCTGGGTCACCATTCTGGATACGCACGTGACCACGCTGGTATCGGCGTTCATTCTGTTTTTTGTCGGCACCGGCCCGGTGAAGGGCTTTGCCGTCACGCTGGCCTTTGGTCTGCTGGCAAATCTATTTACGGCCGTCTTTGTATCGCGTGTGATCTTTGACAGCGTGCTCACGCGCAAAGTGCGCGGCGAAGCGCTGTCGATCTGAGGATAACGATCTAGTGGAACTCTTTCGCAACAGCAATATCGACTGGCTTGGCCGCAAGTGGCTTTTTCTGGCCTTCTCGCTCGTCTTCTCCATCGCCGGCATTCTGAGCATGCTGCTGTGGCATGGCGTACCGCGCGGCGTGGATTTCAAGGGCGGCACACTTGTTTACGTGAGCTTTCCACAGCCTCCAAATGAGGACCACATCCGCCAGGCCATCGACCAGGGCGGCATCCGCAACGCGCGCATTCAGCGCATCAGCGGCAATGTCGGCTCCACCGAGGCTGCGGCCAACCAGGTCGTCATCTCCGTGCCGGAGACCAGCGACGCCAATCATGACGCGGCACGCGAAAGCATCCAGAACGCGCTGAAATCCAACTATCGCGATTCCGGCTTTACCGTGCAGCAGACCGACATTGTTGGCCCCACGGCCGGCAAACAGCTCACCCGGCAAGCTGGCTGGGCGATCCTCTGGTCGCTCATGGGCATGCTTGTCTACCTGTGGTTCCGCTTCGAATTCATCTATGGTGCCGCGGCCGTCATCGCTGTCTTTCATGACACGCTCATCACCATCGGCTTCTTTAGCCTGCTGAATACTGAGATCACGCTCACCGTCGTCGCCGCCATCCTCACGCTGGTCGGCTACTCCATGAACGACACCATCGTCGTCTTCGACCGCATCCGCGAAAACCTGCAGACCATGCGGCGCGCCTCTTTGAGCGAGGTGGTGAACAAGAGCATCAACCAGACGCTCTCCCGGACCATCCTCACCTCCGGCCTGACCTTCCTCACGGTTCTGTCACTCTTTGTCTTTGGCGGGGAGGTGCTGCACGGCTTTTCGCTGGCGCTGGTCATCGGCATCGTCATCGGAACATACTCTTCCATCGCCGTGGCTGCCCCCATGCTGGTGGCCTGGACCGACTGGCGCGCCAGCAAGGGCAGGTCCACAGCACTGCCGGCGGCTCGCAAGGCCGTCGCCTAGAGCATTTCTCGCCGAGGTAAAAAGCTCTGTCATTTCGACCGAAGTGAAGCGAAGAAACCTGCTTCTTTCTGCACCAATCGTTCTCACGGCAGATCAGCGCAACTTCTCTCAAGCGAGAACCGCTCTGGCAGTGTCACAAACATCATGATCGATCCGGTCAATCTCGCCGCCAAGCTCGCCACCTTTCAGGACCACTGGCGGCCACGCATTGTCGGTCAGATGAACGATCTCGAGCTGATGGTGGTGAAGGTCGAAGGTGACTTTCAGTGGCACAGGCATATCGACACCGACGACTTCTTCCTGGTCCTGAAGGGCGTGCTTGAGATCGGCCTGCGTGACATCACCGGAGAGCGTAGCGTGACCCTGCATCCCGGGGAGCCCTTTGTGGTGCCGCGTGGCGTGGAACATCGCCCGGCGGCGCGGCAGGGCGAAGTGGAATTGCTGCTGATCGAGCCCCAAGGCACGCCCAACACCGGCGATCCCGCCACAGCGGTAGAAAAGATCGCAATCTGACGGCTGGACTCTCCTATGATTGGAAGCCGGTGCCGGAAATGCGAAGCATCGCTGCTGCTTCTGCAGAGTCGTGGTTGACAGGAACTGGCTCTCACGCCTGACCCGCCCGTTGATGGCCAGAAGGCACCAGACTGCTGCCAGTATTGCCACGTCACTCCCAAAATGGAACGGGCTGTAAACCATACACAACTCGACACGGGAATACGTGTCAACTGTGATCGCCCCTGCACGTCATACTGAATGATCTTCACTTAGGACAATGTCTATGAGCCGCACTGCCCCACTCGCCTCGCGCTACTCCGTGCTTCCCCGGTTCCTGTCGAAAACTGCGCGGCCGGTTGCATTTGCCGCACTGATTGCCTGTTGCGCAAGCGCCGCCTTGGCCGCCGTGCCCAACCGCTTGCGTGCCGATGCCGCGCTCACCGACCGCGCCGAACTGCCGCAGCAGGTATCGCACAGGGTGACTGCGGCGGTTTCGCTCGGCCATGTCTCCGGCGACACGGCCATGCCGACCATGTCCCTGGTGCTGGCACCCACGGCCGCGCAAAGCGCAGCGCTGGATCAATTGCTGGCCGCCCAGCAGAATCCAGCGTCGCCGAGCTACCACCAGTGGCTCACACCGGCTCAATTCGGCGCGCAATTTGGTGTCTCCGATGGCGATCTTCAGGTCATGCAAAATTGGCTGACCAGCCAGGGATTCCAGGTGCTCGGAGTTGCGCCTTCACGCAACCAGATTCAGTTTGCCGGCACGGCCAGCCTGGTGGAAAGTGCCTTCAGCACCACCATGACACGGCTCCGGCGCCCCGACCAGGAGTTCTTTGAAAACAGCAGCACGCTGAAGATTCCGGCGGCATTTCAGGGTGTGGTCGCAGGCGTGACCGGCCTTTCCAGCTATCGCATGCAGAAGCATGACTTGCGCAGCCGGATGCGTCCAGAGGTTACGACAAACAGCACCAACGGAACCTATCACTCCCTGTCTCCCTGGGACGTGCGCCAAATCTATGACGCAAATGCTTTGGTGAGTTCCGGCTTCAACGGAAATGGTGTCAGCATCGGCATCATCGGCCAGTCGGCGGTGGACACCACACAGCTGTCGGACTTTCAACGCCTCACCGGCCAGACTCTAAAGTCGCCGACACTCGTACTTGTGCCCGGGACCGGGACAAGCACCGCATATCAGGGCGATGAGGGTGAATCCGAGGCAGACCTGGAGTTTGCCGGCGGCGTGGCACCCGGTGCCTCCTTATACTTCATCTACTCCGGCAGCAGCACCACGGCGGACGTCATCACCGCGCTCGAATATGCCATTACCAACAACACTGCCCAGATTCTCAGCCTGAGCTATGGCGGCTGCGAAGTCTCCTACGGTGCAGCTTCCGTGACCATCGAACAATTTCTGCGTCAGGCCGGTGCTCAGGGTCAGACAATTGTCGTTGCTTCCGGGGATACGGGCGCGGCCGGCTGCGATACCTCCAGCACTGCCGCCCAGGACGGATTGCAAGTCTCCTATCCGGCATCGTCCCCTTCGGTCACCGCCGTGGGCGGCACCACGCTGAACGACGGCAGCAGCAGCGCGTACTGGAGCAGCAGCAACAACAGCCAGCTCGGCTCGGCGCTCGGCTACATCCCGGAAACCGCCTGGAACGATACGTATCTCACGAATCCGGTCACTAGCCTGTCTGCCAGCGGAGGCGGCAAGAGTGCCCTTTTCAGCAAACCGAATTGGCAGACCGGAAGCAACGTTCCGGCGGACAACACACGCGATATCCCGGACATTTCCTTTTCCGCCTCCAATAACCATGATTCGTATATTTGGTGCACGGCGGACAGTTCAGTGTCTCAGACAGTGACCTCCGGCACCTTCACCGGTGCGTGCACCACATCGGCTTTCGGCTCGTTTCAGGTCGGCGGCACGTCGTTGTCCACGCCAAGCTTTGCGGGCATGCTGGCCGTTACAGAATCCGCCAACGGCGGAGGTGCGCTGGGAAACATCAATCCACTGCTCTACAGCTTGTCCGCCAGCAACTCTGGTAGTTTTCATGACATCACGTCAGGCGACAATATCGTTCCGTGCGTGAGTGGAACACTCAATTGCTCCAGTTCCTTGCAGTTGGGATACTCGACCGGCCCTGGTTATGATCTGGCAACCGGCCTGGGGTCGATGGACATCGGCGTGTTCGCAACCAAGCTGACCACGGTGAAAGCTGCCGCGGTGCGCACACCCACCGTCGTGCTGACAAATGTCTCATCCACCGCCACCTCCACAATCTTCACGGCAACCGTTTCCGCCACAAACAGTTCTTCCCAGCCCACCGGCACCGTTAACTTTTCCATTGATGGCGGAACAGCCACACCGCAAACTCTCACCGGCGCAAGCAGCACCGTAACAGTCAATACCGGTACGCTGGCGGCCGGAGCACACACGCTGACAGCCGCCTACGGTGGTGACGGCAATTACGCGGCCGCTTCCTCCTCGCTGACCTTCACCACCGGCACAACCACCGGCAACTTCAGCGTTGCGGCCAATCCCGGAACATTGACAGTGACAGCCGGACAGACTGGGACCGTCGCACTTAACTTCACGTCGAACTCTGGATTTGCCGGCTTGCTGACCTTTACCATCGGCATTGTGAGCGGCCCCACGCAGCAGGCAGGCTGCTTCATCGGTCGGAATGACCTGGGCCTGGCGGCCGGCAGCACCGCTTCCGTCTCGCTGGTCTACCACTCGCTCACCCGTGATTGCACAACGGTTGGCAACGCCATCGTACTCACGCCGGCAGCCAGGGTAACCGCCGCCAATCACCCGGCGGAGTTCAAGGCCAGCCGAACCAACGGGGCACCAATCTATGCATTGCTCATCGGTGGCGGCCTGCTTGGCAGCTTCGCCATGCGCCGCCGTAAACCCTGGATGACGGGCCTGCTTGCCATCGCATGCACGGCGGCAATCGCAGGCCTGAGCGGTTGCGGCAATGGCGCAGCCGCGCTCCCCGCGAGCACGACGACCACCACCACGACCGCTCAGCCCGGCACCTACAACCTGCAAATAACCGCTACCTCTGTCTCGAATAGCTCACTTACCGCGACAACCAACCTGACCCTGGTCGTGCAATAACTGTCAGTCCTGCTGTACTCAGTCGTTCGACAAGAAACCGGCCTCCGTCGAGGCCGGTTTCTTTGCCGTTCATTTAACATCTTCTTCACTCGTTCACCGTCGATCGCAGTTCTGTTCCGCACCATCAGCCTTCCAAAATCCCCGCAAATGCGATACCTTGAGAAGGTTGTCCTTTTGCGGACGGTTGCGCCCAGCGTCCTCTGGAGTGCGGCTTCCCGGATAACACATCTTTTGATAGCTCGATTGCGATGCGCCTTGCCGTGTCGCCCCGGAGCAGGAGAACCACCCCATGCCGAAGCGTACATTTCAGCCGAATCGCCGCCGCCGCGCCAAGACGCACGGTTTTCTTACCCGTATGAAGACCAAAGCAGGACAGAACGTTCTGAACCGCCGCCGCGCGAAAGGCCGCCACAAGATCGCGGTCTCGGCAGGTTTCCGCGACTAACTCTGCAAACATGCAGTGCGCACGATCACCGGGCAGATCTCCTCGCGAGTCTGCCCGATTCGCTTGCAGTCACGATCCTGAATCGCTCATGCCTGATCACCCTCGTGTAGTTCCAACTGAACGTGCCCAAACCCATTTCCATGGCTCCTTCCGACCTGCGGCTGCGCCGCCACGCTGACTTCCAGCTCGTTTACAAAAGCGCCCGCAAGCAATACGCGAAAGAGATCAGCTTCTTCTTCGCCAGGCGGGCACCAGAAGATGTCAGCGGTACCCCTGTGTTTCTGGATGGTGCAGGCCTCGGGGTGCTCCCGCCGGGTGCATCTTCCCCAAATCTCCTATCGGAGCCGCGAAACGGGCCGCGCATCGGACTCACCGTCGGCAAGGTCCTGGGCAAGGCGCACGACCGCAACCGGATCAAACGGCGGCTTCGCTCAGCTGTTCGCTTGCACGCGGGCTTGCTGGCGGGAGCACCTGTCGACGTCGTGCTTCATCCACGGCGCACCGTGCTGACACTTGAGTGGGCACGGCTCGAAGCGGAAGTCGCGCAGATCTTCCGGACCATTCACAAATTGCTCAAGACCGGCCCACAGTCCCCACCAGCAGCCTCGCCGTGGGGAGCCAAGGCAGACTCCAGCCGGAGCCGCCGTGGCCGCACTTCGCCAGTCGCGGGAGCCCCGCCCGCGGCAGGTGATCGGCGGCAAGCCGGGTCTGGTCAGCCGCGAAATGCGGAACGCAACCCGGAACAACTGCCTCCCCCGGCACTATGATTCGCGCGCTCTTCTGGCTCTACCGTCACACGCTGTCGCCGCTGCTGCACGGCTTCGGCATCGGTGGCTGCCGTTACCTGCCCACCTGCTCGGAGTACGCGGAAATTGCCCTGCTGCGCTTCGGAGTGCTGCGCGGCAGCTGGCTCGCCCTGCGCCGGCTGGCACGCTGTCATCCCTTCAGCAAGGGCGGCCTCGACCCCGTTCCGCCGCGCTGAGTTGACGCTGTTCCTGTCTGCCAAACTTTGCAAGCGTATCCAGAGAGCCGCTCCTTGCACAATGAGACCGGAGACTGCCTGCAAGAACAAATTGCACACCTGGTTCCTGCCGATTCAATTGGAGCTGCTAAGAAATTCAGGCGAACGCCGCAATCTGGCGTGAATTGCATCCTATGTGGCCGGAGGCTGCATACACATGCGATCGAGGAATCTGGTCACCGCCATATCTGCCGTCCTGCCCATCGCGGTTCTGTCTCTTGCCGCGCAGACCGCGGGAGCGCCAAAGCCGGTCCAGGTCATCACGCCGGTCTTCCATCAGCTGGTGGCCTATTCGATTCCGGCACGTTTCAACTTCGCCTCGCCGGACCATGCGAACCAGAACTTCTATATCCACGAGATGGTGCCGCGCGGGCAGACCGTGGAGCAGTGGACGGAGATGGTCACGCTGACTGGCACGCGCGGAGCGGCGTCGAAGACAGCAGCTGGATCGATCGAAACAGCCGCCGCCGGATTCAAGCAGGCCTGTCCGGAAACCTTTGCGTATAAGCCAATTGGCACAATGCAGATTTCGAACTCCCCGGCGGCCCTGGCCATCATCAGCTGCGGCAGAGTGGCCGACGAGCACGGCAAGCCAGGCGCAATGCACAGCGAAACGGCGTTGTATGTGGCGATTGCCGGTGACCAGGACCTGTACACAATCCAATGGGCCGAACGCGGCCCCGCGTCGGCCAAACCGCTGCAACTGGATGACCGGAAGTGGAGTGCACGCGCGCGGGAGCTTGGCCCAATCCGGGTGTGCCCAAAGATCGATGGAGAAAAAGCGCCCTACCCAAGCTGCCTTTCGTAGCATCGCTCGAATCAAACCGACGTGTCTCCCGCCACTTTGATTCGATCAGCGCACCAGGTAAAGCTCTGTCATTTCGACCGAAGCGAAGCGAAGTGGAGAAACCTGCTTTTCCCCCACCCCAATCGTTCTCACGGCAGATCAGCGCAATCACACTCAAGCGAGAAGCGCTCTATAAGTCAGCGTGCCACAGGCAGCGTGTCCCGATACTTTGGCCAGCCCTCGACCAGCGTCCGCACCACCACGTCGCCCACGCGGTAGGCATTGTCGATGGCCGGCAGAAACGCGCTGTAGGTGCGGATTTTGGTCTCCGCCAGGCTTTCCGGTGCCGTGATGCCGTCGCGCTGCTGGTCGTAATTCGACACGGCGCGCAGTACAAGCACCCGGTTCAGGTCGACGCGGCCGGCCTTGGCCAGCCAGGTGAGCGACTGCAGCGTGCCCGAATCCTCCATGCCGGTGGTCGCATACTGGCCCGCGCCGTCCGTCTGGTAACGCACCCACGCGTCCGCCCACTCGCTCATGCGCTTGCCATGGAAGAAGGTGGACGAGGCGATATTGTCGCCACGCAGCACGGCGGGCGGCTGGTGCGCGGCCTCCCCGCTGAATTGCAGGCGGCGCTGCTGGAGTTGCGGAGGATCCGGCAGCGCAACCGTCCTGGTCATGCTGTACGCCCAGTCCACCAGCGAAGTATTCAGGTGGAAGGCCATGCCGTTGTCAGGCGTGCGCGGGCCTTCATACGGCGTGGACTTGCGCAACGGCACGTAGCCGGTGGGCCAGCCCGGCGGGATCTCGCGCGCGTCAAGCTCATGGGCCAGATCGCCGTCCACGATCCAGTCGCTCCACACCGCGGAGCCGAGCGAGGTGCGCCGTGGGTTGCCGCCCGCAATGCCGGCCACCAGCCAGTAAGCGTGAGAAAAGTCGAAGCGCGCATCGCTACCCAGCGCCATAATGCTGGCCGCCGCTCGGATGGTGCCCATGCCGGTCACCATGCCCAGCACGCCATCGTCGTTCATCATCGCGTCATGGTAGGCATTGGGCAGGTCGAAGCGGCGCTGCAGGTGCTCGCCCTCGGCCCAGCGCTGGAACTCTCCGGGCGCGTCACCGGTATCGTTGCCGATCTCAAACATGGCCACCACCACCACCTTGACCGGGATCGGCTTGGGGCTCGGCATGGGCGTCATGGGAGCGGTTTGGGCCAGCACCAGTGTGCCGGACAGCAAGCTCAGCGAGAACGGAAAAAGGGCAGGACGCATACCGCGATGGTAGCGCGGCGGGT
>CAXTPQ010000015.1:0-4998 GCA_964246215.1 uncultured Terriglobus sp.
CGCAAGAGCCCCTGGTGCTCCAGCCGGTAGAGCGCGGGGTAGAGCGTGCCCTGCTGAATCTCCATCCGGTCGCCGGAAAGCTGCTGTATCCGCAAGAGCACCGCATAGCCATGCAGCGGCCCAAGCGACACTGCCTTCAGGATCAGCAGGTTCAGCGTGCCCTGCAACAAGTCCACATCTTTGCCCATTGCACGGCTCTCCTGTGCCGCCTAGGAGAGCATGAATGTGCTTCTCCTGACTTGATCAGGAGAGTAGGCGCGTACGCAATCATTGTCAACAACGGCGATACGGCAACCTGTTTGAAACCTCACAAAGGTGTCATCCTGGGCTTGCGAAGGATCTGCTCTTTTCGTTTGGCAACGACGTCCAAAAACAGATGCAAGAGCGGCTTTAGCCGCCGAGATAGACAAACAAGTCCAGTGAATGCGCGGCTTCAGCCGCCGGGATTCGATCCCGAAGCGCTAAAGGGCGAATCTATCAAGTTGAGGCTATCTCCACGGCTGAAGCCGCCATACAACTGCTCTAAACAGAAAAGGAGCCCGGACATCGGGCTCCCCTCTCCTGCTGAACTGACGCGCGGCTCACTCGATGTCGATGCCGCACACCTCCGGCTGATCCGTCGCGCCACGGCTAAAGGTGACCGTAATCGTGCCGGTTTTGTCCGCCGTCGTGCTGAAGGGCAACACCACTGCCTTGTTCTTGGCACCCGCCGCCGCATACACGTCGAAGTTGGTCACGGGCGTCGTTCCGCTCACGGCAATGTTGAACTGCCGCTTGCCCGCCGCGGTCCAATAGGTCTCCGCAAAGTGCAGCCGCACCGTGTATGCCGCGTTCGGCGTCAGGCCGCCCACCGTGTAGCTGAAGGTCCCCAGCCGGCTCGTTTGGTAGACCGCCAGCGGTGCCGGATTCACCACGCCGGAGAGATCGATCGCGGCGTTGTGCACGCTCACCGAGCCGCCGTTGAAGTCCTGATCCGCCAGGTACGGTGCCGCCGCTCCTCCACCCGCGTTGATCAGCACGCCCGCGGCCGGTTGCGGCGTTGTCGCCGTGCACGTGCCGCTGCCCGTATAGCTGTTCAGGTCAATGGGGTTGCTGGTGTGTGACGACGCCGGCCCGCCCACACCGTTGATGATGTGATCGATGTCGCCCGACCCCGTGAGCTTCACGATCAGGTCGTGCGTCATCGTGATGCCCGTCACATTCGGCACCACAATGGCGTTGCTCTGGTGAATGTCCACGCCCTGGTTGAAGAACGAGTACACACCGATGCCATAGCCGGTGTGCTGGCACACATTCGCCGTCACCTCATACGACGGATAGCCCAGCATCGTGCCGTCCATCCAAGCACTCTGGCTCGGCGGATCGTACGGATCTTCGCTCTGGTAGAAGATCGTCTCGCCCTTGTTGCCGTTCCACTGCACCTGGCTTTTTTGGTAGTGCTCCACCGCCAGGCCCAGCGCGGTCACGTTGTCTCCGTTCACTACCAGGCCGTGGTCCGCCGTGTTCACGTTCCAGCCCACGCCGGCCCCATGGTCCGCGCGCCACGCCCAGATGTTGTCCATCAGCACGTTATTGCTGTCGATCTCAAGCGAGGTCGTGGCCGTGCCCGGCTCCGCGCCGCCGATCCGGAAATACGTGTCGAAGATCGTGGTGGGATTGGCCGTGTGGTTGGCGCGCGCACCGCCCGCGTTGCCCACCTGCATCAGCACAGGCGAGTTCACCGGGCCCGCATCGATCAGCACCGCCGCCACCTCCGCGCCGTCCACATCCGCCACCGTCAGCGCCGCATTGCCGCTTTGCGGAATCAGCGTCGGATAGCCCAGCCCCAGCACCACGGTGTTCGGGTTGGTGACCGCGATGGGCGCAGCGTACTTGTAAATGCCCGGCGTCAGAATCAGGTTTTTGCCACCGGCCAGCGCCGCGTTGATCTGCTGCACCGTGTTGCTCGGCGTGGCGATGAAGAACGAGCTGATCGGCAACGTGGTGCCCGCGCCTAGCCCGCCACTGGCCCACGTGATACCGCTGCTGTTGGTTTGCAGAGCCGGCACAAAGACGTTGTACCCACCTGTCCCATCCACGTACAGAAACGGCTTTTCCTTGCTGATCGGCGTGGTCGGCAGCACGGTATTCGGCGGCGTGGGAAAGGTTTGCGCCACCGGGTTCTGGAAATTCACGCCGGAAAAGACATAGTTCCAAACACCGCCCGTGAACGATGGCAGGCTTGCGTCATTGCCCCGGCAGGGAAACGCCGCCGTGCAGCCGAACTGGCTATTGCGCGAGTACCACTGCTGCTGCGAGCACGCCTGCACCACGCCTTCCACCTTGGAGTCGCTGATGAAGCCGCCGCTGGCATAGCCGCAGCTCTGGTTGGTCAGCTCAAGGTAGCCCTGCACGTGCATGCGCCGGAAAGCCGCACCCTGGCTCACCGCCCAGCGCTCCGTGCCGCCGGCAATCGGGATCGTCACATTCTCGATCGACCGCCAGAAGTTCGTCGTCACATTGCCGCTGGCATCGGTCGCGTCGATATATAGACCGCCGCCGTTCAGCGTAACCGCATCCGGCGTCTGGCCCAGGCCGGCCGCCGACAGGTAAAAGCCCATCTGGTGGCTCACGCCGTTGTAGGTTCCCGGCTTGAACAGCACCGCTGCACGATTGGTGCCAAACTGCACTGCATTGTCGGACGGGTTCGTCTTCGTGATTGCATCCAGTGTCGAGTTGATCGTCGCACCCGGCACACTCGGATCGAACACATACACGTTCGGCCCAAAGATCGTGTTGTTATACGTCTGCGCCAAGACAGGCAAGGCGCTGCCAAGCAGCAGGCCCGCGGCTGCGGCCGGCAGCAGTACAGCGTTCAAAGGACGTGAAAGTTTCAGGGGAAGGGGCATCTTGACCTCGCGATACAACGGTTGAGGGTACGGGGGAACAGCAGTTCTGCTGCGCACGTGAGCTCTCCATCGCAGCGAGCCAAACCATATCCACCCCTCTGCACCATTGACCACGTAAAGGCAGAGGCGTTACGGTAGCCGCCCGCTGAAGCCCTCACAATGCAACCACATGCAGACGTATCAACCGCAAACGCCGGACGTAGCAAGCACGTAACATCCGCCCGAACGCCTATCCTTTGATTACAGCTTTCACCACCGGCGGCCCCGCAATCGCGTCCTTCACCGGCCCAACCACCGCCATGTCGCTCAGCAGCTGGTGCACGATCTTCTCATCCGTCTGCGCCGCATCGCGGATCTCCACCGGATACAGCACCGCATACTGCAGCCCACCCTCGGCCAGCTGCAGCCGCGGCTCAATGCCGGGCTTCTCCACCGCCGTGTCCATCCAGTTCTCCACGGTTTGGTGCTGGCCCTCAATGCGCGCCTGGTACTCCGCATACACGGCCGTCACCGCCTGCAGCACCGCCGCTGTCGCCGGCTTATAATCCGTGTCCGGCTTCAGCTTCACGGTCAGTTCGTGCCAGGCATACTCTGTTCCCGGCATCTGCTTATAAAGCGGCGTGCCCGCCTGAAACAGCACGGAATTGGCAAACACCGCCACGCGGCCCGTCGCGTGCAGCTCCGTCCCCGTACCCGTCAGCTCCATCATGTAAAAGCGCACCAGGCCCACATCCACCACGTCGCCCGTCACGCCCGCTACCGTGATGCGATCACCCACCCGCACCCCAAACCGGCCCACAATGAAGAAGTACGCCGCGACACTCAGCAGAATCGTCTGCAGCCCCACCGCAATGCCCGCCGTGATGAATCCGGCAAAAGTGGCCAGCGAGTTGAACTGCGTCACAAAGCCGAAGATCAGCACCACGCCCGTCAGGAAGCTCACCACCAGCCGCCGCACCACAATCAGCTGCCGCCGCCGGCGCAGATCCTTCACGTATGTCACCGTCATCCGCTGCCACACGTTGCTCACCACGGCCAGTAGCCCCAATGCCAGCGCAATGGCCAGCACCCGCAGCAGCAGTGACCGCATGACGGACTTGTACTCCGCATCCACGGCCGTCCGCCATGCCAGCAGATTGGCGCGGCTGCCCTCCAGCAGAACGATCTCCTGGCTCAGCGGCAGTGTCGCCGTTGACAGCACCTTAAACGTCGCCGTCAGCTGGTCATAGTGCTTGCGGGTCGCCGTCAGACTTTCAGCGCTCGTCTCTTTCGGATCGGGCGCGGCCTGCATGGCCGCATCGCCTGCTGCGATGGTGCCACGCAGCAGCTTCACCATCGGCGTGCGCAAATCCTGCGCCTGCTGCTGCAGCGCGTCCAGTTCTTCGATACGGCTCTCGATCGCGTGCCGTGTCGACAAAAGCTGAAACAAGACGGTCGCCTGGCTTGAAACACCCGATTCCCGCGCCGCGCTCAAATTCTCCAGCAGCGACGGAACGACCGGCTTGGCCGCCGTACTGAGCAGTTCCGGTGCCGACCGCTGCAGCCGGTCGATGTCCCCCAGCAACCCGCTTCCGCCCTGCGAGCTGGCCAGCGCACCGACTTTGTCAAGCGCATCCAGAATTGCTTTCTGCAGCAGCAGCTGTCCATCCAGCTGCTCCGCCTGCTGCCGCAGCGCCGGCAGGTCCTTCGGCTTGGCCGTTGGGAGAGTCTGGTCCAGCGCTGTATCCTGCGCCATCAAATCATTCAACCGTGCCTGGACACGCACACGGGCCGCCGCCAGGCGCTGCGCTTCCGTCTGCGGTGGTGCACTCTCAATGTTTTCCGCGCCGGGGTTCCCGCCCTGCGCAGCCGTCCCCAAACCATTCGCGCCGATGGCCGGCGGCCCACCTGCCTTCGACCCTTTCTGTAATTTCAGCAGCAGCGCTGCCTCATTCCGCGCCGACTGGAAAGCCGTCCGCGCCGCATCTGTCGTTTGCGTCAGGGCCTGCTCGCTGTACAGCACATCGCTCGGTTCGCCAACCTTCTGCAGCGGTGCGGCTGTCACGCCGCGGTAGTAGCGCAGCACCGCGTTCAGGTGCGCCAGAATCTCCTGGCCGCGCCGGTCCACATC
>CAXTPQ010000015.1:5098-7554 GCA_964246215.1 uncultured Terriglobus sp.
ACCCATCCAGAAACAAACATCGTTCCATTATCCGTTTCCGCAAACACCCGCTTTCTACCCACAACAAGCTGAGACCCGTGAAAGGTGGGTGCTCCGGTTTGAACCGGGTGCCCCATTTCGCGGCACCTTCGCGAAAGGCTGGGCTCCAACATGCCTCAATCAGCGAAAAGCAGACCCGTCAGGCATCTCTGTGGAACCGTGGATAACCCTGCTTTTCCAATGCCTCGCTCATCAGGCTGTGGAACCAGCGACACCAAAAAACCATGCAGAACGGCAGATCTTCTTCGTTTTTCGTCCAAGCCACCTGAATTCCCGCTGTGCATGCAAAACCACCTGTGGAAACGGTGTGTCGCACGGTACATCCACTCACCTGCCCACCTGGCAATCCGCATTGCCAACAAAGCACTGGACAACTTTCAGAAATCTCGCAAGCCGCTAAAGCACGCGATACGAGCAGCTTGGAGAGGTCCTCCACATTTCCGCAGACAACGGTGATGACGATGAAAGATATGTTTCTTAAAGAAAGAGTTCTTAGAAACCATCATCGCAACGTAAATCCAACCAGCCTGTCTGCTAACATTCGCCTCAGGAGAGACCCCGAGTGCACGACGCATTCACCATCGGCATACCCACATTCGTGGTTCTGTTGGGCATCCTGCTCAGCGAACGGCGCAGTACCGAACTGGCCAAGCGAATCGATGGTGTGGAAGCAAAAATCGACGGTGTGGAAGCCAGACTCGACCAGCGGATCGACTCTCTAGAAGCCAAACTCGATCAGCGGATCGACGGTGTTGAGGCCAAAATCGACGGAGTGGAAGCCAGACTCGACCAGCGGATCGACTCTCTAGAAGCCAAATTCGATCGCCGCTTCGACATCCTGACTCACGATCTGCAGGAGTTCTACCGCGTCACCGGCCGGCTCGAAGGCCGCGTCGACGAGATCGCCAAGCGCTAAAGCCGTTCCGCTACCGCCCTTGCAGATTTTCTACGCGTTTCCCACACAGCTCCTCACTTTCTTCCAAGCCAATCCTGGGTAACTCTCGCTAAGATGGAGGTGCAGCAGCAGGCACACTGGTAGGCCCCCGGAGATCAGGCCGCCACCGTCGCGGCTCACACTTCCGGAGCCGCCTTTGGGCACCGTTGGATGGTAGGCTGAGACACTCTGGCGCATTCTGCAATTGGGCCCGCACCACGTCGCACAGGAGATTCCCATCGTGAGCACCTTCGCCACACCGCCCGACCAGGCCCTTAGTCAGGACACTATGAGCAGCTCCGGCAACACCCCCGTCTCCGCGCCCACCGGCAATCTCGACATCACCGTCTCCCGCGCCGAATTGCTGCGTGAACTCACCGCCGCCCAGTCCGTCGTGGAGCGCAAGACCACCATCCCCATCCTCTCGAATTTCCTCTTTGAGGCAGCGGACGACCGCCTCAGCATCACCGCCACCGACCTGGACCAGAGCCTGCGCACCAGCTGCGCCGCCAAGGTCAAAAAGCCCGGTGCCTGCACCATTCCCGCGCGCAAGCTCTACGACTACATCCGCCTCCTGCCCGAGGGCGACATCTCCATCAAGCTCCAGGACAATCATTGGGTGCAGATCCGCTCCGGCCGCTCCAACACCAAGATGGTCGGCATGGCCCGCGCCAACTTCCCGCAGGTACCGGAGTTCCCGGCCGCCGGCGCCATCAAGATCGCCGCGGCCGCCCTGCGCAACATGGTGTCCAAGACCATCTTCGCCATCTCGTCAGAGGAAAGCCGCTACACTCTCAACGGCGCGCTGCTTGTGCTCAAGTCCGAGTCCATGGCCATGGTCGCCACGGACGGCCACCGTCTCGCTCACGTCGAGCGCATTGGCGAAAACCTGAGCGGCATCACCGGCGAAAAGAAGACACTCATCCCGCGCAAGGCCCTCGGTGAACTGCAGTCGCTCCTTGCCAGCGCCGCGCCCGGCACGGGCGATACCACGGAAGCCGCCGACTTTCTCGACTTTGCCGACGACGAAACCACCCTGTTCTTCCGCATGGGCGGCCGCGTGCTCACCAGCCGCAAGCTTACCGGCCAGTTTCCTAACTATGAGGCCGTGCTGCCCCGCGACAACAACAAGTTCGTCATTGTCCGCTCTGACGAGCTCATGGGCGCCCTGCAGCGCGTCGCCCAGTTCGCCGACGAGCGCTCCGGCGCCATCCGCCTCCGCCTCGAGCAGAACGAGCTCCGCATCAGCTCCTCCTCCACCGACGCCGGCGAGTCCGAAGACATCATCGAAACCCCCTACAATTACGACCCGCTCGTCGTCGGCTTCAACTCCGCCTACCTGATCGACTTCCTGAAAGCCATCGGCAACACCGGCGAAGTCCGCCTCGAATTCAAAGACGCCCAATCCGCCGGTCAGATGCGCCCCGAAGACGGCAACGAAGACCAGAAGTACCGCTACATCCTCATGCCCATGCGCATCTGA
>CAXTPQ010000015.1:7654-12339 GCA_964246215.1 uncultured Terriglobus sp.
TTTGCGGACTGAAGGTCCGCGTTAAACATTGGCTCCGACACGAACTACATCGAAAGGAAGCAAGTGCTCTAAATTGGGCACTGGATGAACGACCGGGAGCTAAGTCCAAACTCAACGCCCGTGCAACGCATAAAACAGGATAGAACTGTTCCCAACAACGGCCACCTGACTGCCATCCGGCGAAAGCGCAAAAGCAAGCTCTGACATCACAAAGTCTGCGGTGGTAATGGCAGCCAGACTCGCACCATCCTGGCTGCGATAGATCGCGATTCTTTCCTGCAGCAGATCGGTTTTCTTGAAAGGCTGGCCGTAGCTCATCGTGCGCACAGCCTTCACGGTTCTGACGGCGAACCTGCCCGAGCTGGTGCTGTGCGCAAAGTGCTGAATCTCATCGGACGCCGATTCCCCCTTCAAAAGCGGGTGGCCATCGGCCCGCAGCATGCGATACCACCGGCCTCCGCTGGTGGTGCAACCCACGGCAAAAATCAGATTGTCCGCCGGAGTGGACAGGCTTGGCCGGCACGCGGATGTCGTCGCGGCAATCGGGTGCTCTGTCCGGTCCCAGCGGTACTCCGAAAGCCTCCAATGCGTGTGGCCGTCGCCCCGGAGACGCACTTCGCCGGAGTTCGACAGCACCGGCGGCGGTAGCTTCGAAGACTGCGTTGCTGACAGCACCACAGCCCGGTCCCTGTCCAGCACACGCACCCCGATTGTCTCTTCAGGCGCGTCCGCCAGCACCGCTTCCAGATCGCGCCGCGCTGCCTCAGAGTACCGCTCATGAATCGTTCCAATTGCAAGGTGCTCGGCATCGGGCGATGCCACGACAAACGCGATGCCGCCGTCCACGGGAATGGATCGTAGAGTCTTCAGCTCCGGATCGAGTTCCTTCAGCGCCCGTCCCATGTGCACCAGGATCCTGCCATTCCCAAGCTGCCACAGGTACTGCCCATCGCCCTGCACGCGCCACTCCATCACCTGCCTGGTTGCGTGCGTCTCGGGGTCCAGAACCACGGCACGGATCCTGCGGACACTTTCCCGGCCGCCACTTGCACGTTCTCTCAATTGGTGAGGATCGAACGTGACCAGCAAATGATGCGCATCCAGATACGTCAGGACCGTTTCATAGTCAAAGGTCTGAACCTCCCGGTTGCTGCGCGGCAGATACCCCAACGCCCGGAGCGGAATGCTCGCGGTTGCCGCACTGTCCTGAACGGAAATGTCCGCGCCGGACCTGGCCAACACGTTGCACGATCCGGTGCAGATGCTCGTCTCATCCACGGGCTCGGGAGCGGCAGAACGGCTTACCGGGACAGCCGAAGTGTTGTCCTTATCCGTCCGGGGCACGCCTGTTGCGGCAAGCTCACGGCCGCCGCCACCAGTCGCCGATGAGGTGAACCCGCTTGACCGCACTTGGGAAACAGTGGGGGAAGCAGCAGCATTGCCGGCAATACGCAACGGCTCGTGTGTCAGGATCAGGCTTGTGCCTTCCTCCAGCCGGACATCGTGCCCAAACGCTTTGATTGTGGTCGAACTGTCCCCGTCCGCGCCGATGCTGAGAGCCGTCTTCTTTACGCCCAGCACCTGTCCAGGCAGGATTTGAGCAGGCAACTGCCGCTTTTGCCGGTTGACCAGGGTTGAGTTGATCGCCGATGCGGAGTTGGAGCTACGAATGCCGCCCGGGCCGCCAATTGAGTTGGCAATGGCATCCGCCAGGGGAGGAGCCTCGGCCACGCCGGACTGCCCGGTCGATTGCCCTCTGCCATCGGAACCAATCACTGCCACCAGCCGGAAGGGAAAGGCACTCTCATGGTGCGCCTCGCAATCCGCCGCATCGAACAGGAGCCGCACCTCAGAATCCTTTGCGGACTTGGAGCGCTTCGCCACCGCGGCCACATGCCCCTGCACAATGCTGCCCGCGCGCAGCATGCACCCGGCCCCCGCCCACTCCACACTCACCCGCACCGGCACGGGCGACCCCACACGAACCCGCGAAAGATCCAGCGGCGCAATCAACTCCGTCTGCAACGGCAGCACCGGACTCACCGCACCTGAAGAAATGCTCTGTGCAGGCAAGCCCAGCGCGCACGCCAGCGCGAGCCAACGCACGCACGCACAGGTCAGCCAACGGAAAGAAAACAGAGACGTGGATCTCATAACGCCATAACCAAAGAGTCTCAGCCGGGAAAAGTATGCCCTTACAAAAACCAAAAGACCACTCCCAGAGATGTTCCCAGCAAAGAATCCGGCAAACACCACTGCAACTGCTCATGCGAATGACTGGGGGAGACTTGAACAGACATTCTCACGATGCAGATACATCTGCCAACCGGCCATTCCAAAGTGGAACGGCTCATGTCGTCATCCGGCGGCAGCAGATTCGCGGCAGAGCCTGCTCAGCAAACAAATCCGTCATACTGGAAAGCATGAGCAAGCTTTCCGTTCTGGAACTCTGTGCGGGTGCCGGTGGTCAGGCCCTAGGCTTTGAAAAAGCTGGCTTTGCCCATGCAGCTTTGGTCGAGTTGGATGCTCATGCCTGCGGCACACTCCGCTACAATCGCCCAAAGTGGAACGTCATCCAGGCCGACCTGCACCACTTTAATGCCAAGCCCTACGCCGGAACAGATGTCGTTGCTGCTGGCCTGCCGTGCCCGCCGTTCTCCAAAGCGGGAAAGCAACTAGGCGCAAGTGATGAGCGCAACCTTTTTCCAGCAGCCCTGCGCATTATTGGTGAGGTTCAGCCGCGCGCAGTGGTCATCGAAAATGTGCGTGGCATATTGGACGCAGTGTTTGAGGACTACCGCACGTACATCAAGAGTCAACTTCCTGGCTATTGGACGGGCTGGCAACCACTGAACGCTTGCGACTTCGGTGTACCCCAACTGCGCCCGCGGGTGACATTTGTGGCGATTCGGCTGGGCCTGGAACATCTGTTCTCCTGGCCTCAGCCGCTCGGCTCACAGCCGCCTACGGTGGGAGAAGCTCTGTATCCGCTGATGTCGAAGAATGGATGGGTAGGCGCACAAAAATGGAGGGAGGCTGCCAACGAGATTGCGCCAACGCTCGTCGGTGGCAGTAAAAAACACGGAGGCCCGGATCTAGGCCCGACTCGTGCAAGAAAAGCTTGGGCATCGCTGGGCGTCAACGGCGCAAGTCTAGCAAACGCGTCGCCCGAACGTGAGTTCTTCGGCATGCCAAGGCTGACAGTCGAGATGGCCGCCCGGATACAGGGGTTTCCAGATGACTGGCACTTTTCGGGTGGGAAGACTGCTGCCTATAGGCAGGTCGGCAACGCTTTTCCGCCTCCAGTTGCGCATGCCTTGGGCCGTGAAGTGAGGAGTGTCTTGGAAGGTAAAGTGAAATTGCTGGACGTTGCCTAGTATGGAATCCGGTGGCGAGCCAATAAGTTCTTTTCTTCAGGCGTGCGCGGGATGAATGTGATCCACTCTGTCCGGGATGTTGCAGGCAGTCCCAAACTCCTGATGAGCTTCGCGTGTGCCACACCGCTTAAGAGCACGAGTCCCTTGCTAGGGAGCAGGTCTCTGGCACCGCCATTCTTCCGAAGCCTCCGCGTAGGATCGGCCTGTTGGGCCAGAGCAGTTACGAGAGTTCTCGCGATTGGTCTGCGTTGGTATAACTCAAAAAGACGAGCTACACGCTCTGTCCCGCCGGATGGTGTCAGGATGGCTTGGCAGTGATCGGCCGGCAGTCCTTCCCAGAAATTCTCTGGATAAGGTTTATCGAAGAGCATCCAGATAGCATTGTGTAACTCACTCCGCTTAATTGTGGTCTTCTGGTCACGATTCCGTCCAGCATTCAAGATTTCTTTGTGAACGACAATGAGGCCAAAGGAGCACTTCGCAGTTTCGTCATTGGCGCTGATAAGAATGCATATTTCACCGACTGCTTCATTCGGGATGGTCCAAGCGACTCCAAGAGTGTTCTTGACATCCACCTCATGGCCATCGATCAGCAGATCCAGCTTTTTGCCTTTTTCCAGCGCCAAATGGTTGCGTAAGAGGATTTCGACTTTCGTCCCGAGATAGGTCTTTTCCGTCTTCTCTAAATCTTTAACCAGAAAACGTTTGGAACGTGGTGTATCGATCACTTCGTCAATAGCCTGCCGCAGTAATGCAGGAATATCGCGTTCAAAGGCAGCTTGGCCGCCAGCATGACGGTAGAGACTCGCTTCGATCGACGTGAGCAGTTTGTAGTCGGGATGCTGCTCTGTAAGCCGTGGCGGTGGGGTGCGCACACGAGATTTGCCCATAGCCGCACTTTAGAGCAAAGCCGCTCAGCATCCAACACTGGAGCCATGACAGACAAGCTCACACCGGAGCAGCGCTCCAGGAATATGGCACGTATCCGCTCCAAAGACTCCGCGCCGGAGATGACAATCCGGCGCATGGTGCATGCCATGGGTTACCGCTACCGGCTGCACGCGAAGGACCTGCCGGGCAAACCCGATCTTGTCTTCCGGTCCCGTAAGAAAGCGATCTTCGTGCACGGCTGTTTCTGGCACCAGCACCGTGGTTGCCGGGAGGGCCGCGTGCCAGGGTCAAACCCCCACTACTGGCCAGAAAAGCTGCGCAACAATGTGCGCCGCGATGGACGCAATCTGCGGCAATTGCGGCGGGCAGGCTGGAAGGTACTGGTGGTTTGGGAATGCCAGGCAGCGCGGCCCGCCA
>CAXTPQ010000015.1:12439-13966 GCA_964246215.1 uncultured Terriglobus sp.
GCGCAACACACTCAAGCGAGAAACGCTCTAAGTGCGCAACCAAAGGTTTTGTTCCAACTGGCTCTTAACGATGAGTGCTCGCCGCCGGTGAAGCACTGCCCGTCGACACCGGGCTATGCGAGGGAGTGGACATGGCAGGTGCGGAGCTTCGCGCGGACGAGGGCACCGGCGTCGATGGCCCAGGGCTGTTGGTCTGGCGGCTCACTGAACGGCTCGGAAGCGCGGGTGCGCCCGAGTTCTGTGGCACCGGTGCCGCCACGGACGTACTCACGACGCCATGGTGCTCCACGCCCGAGGAAAGATGGCTGAGCTTGCCGAACGTCTCGCGCGGCACACCCAGGCCCGCCGAGTCTTTGCGGAAGACAAACTGATCCCCATTGCCGCTCAAGGCAGAGCCGCCGGAAACAGACCTTCCAGCGGCCGCAGTGCCGGCAAGTGTGCTCCCTGACACGGCAATTGGCCGCGTATTGATTGGAATCACCGTCGGCTGGCCGGGCAATGGCGGCCGTGGCGGCTCCGGCCGGTGCGATGTGGGCGAGTGCAGCAGGACGCCGGGCGCATTGTTCAGCCCGGTAAATTGCCCACCCGGACGCCAGCCCCATCCACTGCCACCGCAGTTCTGCCATGACCCGCTATGAAACGGCGCCCAACCCCACGGGTAGGGCGAGACCCACGTGTAACCCGCGCCCGAGTAGTAGGCCCAGCTGCCATTGCTGTACGGATCCCACGCCGCGCTGGCAAAGTACGGCCGCCACATCTGGCCGCAACCGGGCAGATCGGCAAAGCTGCCGTAATAGTTCAGGTCGCTGACGCCGTAGCCTGACCCGCCGAACGCCGAGCCATGGCCGTTCCGCTCATGGTAGGCCACCTGGGTCTTGTCCCACTCGTCCACATCCGTCTTCTCGCCGTCCGCTTTCACGAGCTGCGTGATCGCTCCGCTTCCATCGAACAGCAGGGTGTTCTTCTTTGCCACGCTAAGGTTCAACTCTGGATTCGCCGCGCTGCTCTGCACCAGGGCGATCCCGTGAAAGACCGTGAGCTGGTTCTTGTCCGCGGCTGTCAGGCGCAGGTGGCTGCCCGGTTCCGGCGCAACGGTCACATCGCCCCGCCGCAACAACAACGGACCGCTTTTGCCCGTCATCCGGCTGACATAAACAGTGCCTTTGCTGACGTTCAGTTTTGTGCGTGTACCGCCGTTCGCATCGCGGCCAAGCTCCGCAAATTGAAGGACCGTCTCCGGTGCGAGCCGCATCGTGCTGCCGTCTTCAAACTCCACCTCGGCCGCCCCCTTGCCTGTGCGCAGCGACGCTCCCTGCACGACGGGGAGATTCATAAAGGCTTCTTCATAGCCGCGCCCGGTATTGCGGTCCATCTTCGCTTCGCCGATCACCTGGCTGAGCCGCACAATCCGCACACCCGCAGCCGCCGGAAAACTCTGAACGGCGGCATCGGCCGGAACCGGTTCCGGCCGCGCATCGGTTTGCCCGCTCAGCAACGGCGCGGAAAGTAAAAGGAGGGAAAGCGTGG
>CAXTPQ010000015.1:14066-21188 GCA_964246215.1 uncultured Terriglobus sp.
TGCAGATCTTCACCGGGCTACTAAACGGGACTTCATCTTGTCATACGCAGCCTTGGACACCACGCGGCGGCGCAGCAGGTCTCCCGGCGTCTTGTACGGCCGGTTGCGAATGATCCGGTCTGTCGTCTCCGTGGTCGCGCCAGGCAGAGTCTGCAGCTTGTCCTTGGTCGCGGTATTCACGTCGACAGCGTCGTTGTTGGGATCGTGCCGCAGTCCATCGCGGATGCCAAGCGCGGCACCCTTGACATCGCTGGCAACCGTGCGAGTGACCGCCGCAGTGGAACGCCGCACCATCTCCT
The DNA here is from genome assembly GCA_964246215.1 of uncultured Terriglobus sp. Lineage (GTDB taxonomy): Bacteria > Acidobacteriota > Terriglobia > Terriglobales > Acidobacteriaceae > Terriglobus. The sequence continues at coordinate 14,366 of CAXTPQ010000015.1, forward strand.
GACTGCGCGGGCTCGACGTGCACCCAACCAGCAGCACCGGACTCGCCAGAAGAGCAGCCAACATCCTCATGACTTTATCCTATGACCACAGCGTTCCGAACGGCACCAGGAGGGACTGGTGAGTGCTGCTTTGCAAGATTCTATGAAGTGCTGCATTCGGAGAGGCCTGGCTTGAGCTAGGCCGTAACTTGTTCATAGCACAACGGGCTTTAGCCCCTGAGGTCGCTTTCTCGGACTAAATCTGAATCTCCCTGATTGCGGGCATCGAAGTTTCCGCCGTCTTACTGAGGGCTAATCGATTTCCACCACGATGCACGTCGCATTGTCATGGCCGCCGGCCTCATTTGCGGCGGAGGTCAGATGCTGGCAGGCCTGCTCCGGCGTCGAGGACGTCAGCAGCAGCGACAGCATTTCCGGATGGGAGAGCGCCTTGCAGACACCATCCGTCGCCAGCAGAAAGCAGTCGCCCAGTTGCACCTGCACCACCGTCACGGACGGTACCACCAGGTCTGACGCGCCAATTGCCTGGGTCAGCACGCTGTCCCACTGCGCCATCTGTTGCGGCGATATGTCGCGATAGCCCGCCCGCATCACCTGTGACAGTTGCGAGTGGTCGTCGGTCAGCCGGTGCAATAGCTGGTTGCGCAACAGGTACGCGCGGCTGTCGCCCACGTGTGCCAGCCACATGCGTGCGCCGTCGAAATGTGCGGCCACGATCGTCGTCGCCATGCCCGCATACAGCGGCTCGCGCTGCGCGGCCTGAAAGATCGAGCGGTTTGCCGCTTGGATCGACCGCTGCAGCTCCGACCCGCCGGAGGATGAGTTCGATACCGAGTAGGCAAACCGAGTCAGCATGCAGTCCACGGCTGAGCGGCTGGCCACCTCGCCCGCATTGCCGCCGCCCACCCCGTCACAAATCACAAACAGCCCGCGGTCCATGTCGAAGCCAAAGCTGTCCTCGTTGGTCCGCCGCCGCCGTCCCACGTCGCTGAGTGCCGCCGCCCTGATCCGTATGTCCATCGTGCTCGCTGTGCTGGTCCTGTTTTGGAATGATCCGTTTTCCCGATCTGCGGAGGGGACATGGCTTCAGCCATGCCAGAACGATGGATGTGCGTTACGGCTTCAGCCGCTGGGGGTACGCTCGCTTACAGGTCGAGTCGGCCAGCGTATCTCAATCCGCTTTCCTCCGCTTCGTCGGCATGGTGGTTCGTTGGCGTTCAAGCAACGGTCTTAACTCCGGTATCTGCAGGGTCTGGTCGGGCTACGGTCGTCAGGAAGCCCCCTTCTTGGCACGGTCGTAACCGAACTGCATCTCCACCGTGCCGGCAAGTTGAATCTTTGTACCCTTTCGCAGCAGTGCCGAATCACCCGGCTTCAGCCGCTCACCATCCACACGCGTTCCGTTGGAGCTGTTCAGGTCCTGCAGGAAAAGCTGCCCGTTGCGCTTGACCACCTCGCAGTGAAAGCGCGAGACAGCGTGCTCCACATCGCGCACCACAATGTCGTTGCGCTGCCCGCCGTCCTGCGGCACCGCGCCAATGCGGGTTTGGTCTTTCTCAATGCGGAAGCTCTTGCCGGAATCCACCCCGCTCGTCACCTCCAGCACGGGGAAGCGCTGCAGCTTGCGCCGCCGCCACCACAGCGAAATGCCCGCCAGCAGCGCAACAATGCCCGTTCCTGTGCCCAGAAAAAAGAGCCGGTTGCGCAACGACTGCGATGCCGTAATGCGCGTGCGCAGTTCGTGTACCAGAGGATTGCCCGGCGACAGCCGTTCCGCGATGCTCAGCGCGCGGCTGGCTTCCGAAAGCCGCCCCCCTAGAAACGCACTCTGCGCATTCAGCAGCGAGGCATTGGTCTGCTGCTGCCTGTCCTTCTCCTGATCGTTGTTGTTGGTCGCCTGCTGATGAGCGGTCTGTTGCTGCTGCAGCTTGGCTTGCGCGTCCTTGATCCCGGCCATTGCATTCGGATTGGCGGGGTCGATCTGCATCACCTGCTCGTACAGGTTCTCCTGCTCCTGCGGATCCTGCGACTTGAGCGCCTGGCCCATCAGCGAGGAGACCTTCTGCTTGTTCGCCTTCTCTTCCTTGTCCTTGTCCTGCTGCTCCTTTTGTTGTTGGAGCAGGGCATTGGCCGCCACGGAGTCGCCAGGATTCGTAACCGGCGTGACCAGAGCCGTGCTGGCTGTGGTCTGCGGCGGCGGCTGTGGTGGCGGTGGTGCCTTTGGCGAAAGCCCATATGGCCTGGTCAGCGCCGCGCCCGTCAGCTTCGCGACATCGATTTGCGCGTTGTCGCCCGGTAGCAGCAACTGCAGGCTGCCCGCCTGCGTCCGCGCACCCTGCGCCGAATCGCCGCTCTCCGGCCGCGGATCGTTGCTCACACTCAGCAGATTCCCGTTCACCCACGTCGCGATCGTGCGCCCGCCAATCACGATCGTCTGCTCCACCGGCGCGCCCGCGGCACCAAAGCCGTGCTTGGCCAGGTGATCCACCGCGCCCGCGTACGGCCCAATGCCCACGGCGTATCCCGTCCCCATCTGCCCTGGTGTGTTCCGCACTCCCAGCGCGGTTAGGTATTCGGCCTTCACGTTGCCGTGGTAGACGCTGGTCAGCTGGATGACGGCGTCCTCCGCCGGCTGGCCATACTCCAGCGCACCCGGGCCGGCTTCCCCATGAATCGCGCCGCCACGGACTGTCCATTTCGCCTCATGCGGCTTGGTGTTGCCGCCGCCTATGCCAAGGGTCAACACCTTGGTCGCCGAGTGGCCCACGCCGCCCTTCGCGTCCGGCGCGCGCGCAAGACTCTTCCATCCGCCCAGATCCGACCCATTGAAATCACTGCTCAGGTTCAGCGGGGACAACCGGACCCCCCGCACTGCCAGCTGCCCCGTCCCGTTTGCCCGGAATCCCAGGTAGCCGCCACGCCCGGTCAGCCCGGAACCTGACCCCGAAGGCTGCCCATCCACCTTTACGCTCATCGATCCGTGCGAAGCACTGACCTGCACCTTGTGCCAGCCCTGTGACACCGTCGCCATGGATGACTTCGACACACTCTGAATCCCGCCCACGCCATTCTTTGCGCCGCTGATGTCCAGGTCCACCGCCACGCCGCCGGACCCTTCCCGCGTCGCCCACATGCGAAACTCCGCTCCCATCGGCGCGCTCTCGTTGTATTCGAACTGCAGGTCGAAATCGCCAAACGGCACCGCCGTCATCACGTTGCGATCGCCGCCGCCATTCGTCGTGATCGCCCCCGCCGTCGCACTCCACGCGCCATGCGGATTCCAGCCAAGCAGGCTCGTCCCATTGAACAGACTCAGGGGTACCTGCGCCTGCATCGGCACCGTCAGCATCAGCAGAAACAACCAAACCGCACTGAAGCGCGCGAACCTGCATACCCGAGAAACATCCGGCGCGCCAAAGAACCCGTGTGCCTCATTCATTCGGTCAAGCGAAAGCCGGCCGTTCAATCCAGTCCGGGCTCTGTGCTGCTTCCCCAAGGTCATTGCGCCAGCACCTCCGTCGACTCTGCCACATCGTCAGCCGCTTCCGCGGACCCGTCACCCTCTGGCTCACTCAGAGAAAAAATCAGCTCCTGCGGCGGGACCTCCTCACCTTCCGGAATCTCTCCATCAGCCGCGACCGGCGTCGCATCCAGCACAATGCGCCTACCCGGCACCGCATCCCCGCCCAGCAAGATCTCCGCCAGCGGACTTAGCACCTCCCGCTGCATCACCCGGCCGGCCGGCCGCGCGCCATACTCCGGGTCATAGCTCAGCCGGGCCAGCAGATCCACCGCCGCCGGCGTCGCCTCAAAGTGCAGGTCGCGGTCCTCCGCCAGCTTCCGTGTCAGCGCACGCAGTTGCGTGTTCACAATGCGTTGCAGCTCCGGCATGCCCAGCGGATGAAAGGCAATCACCTGCCCAATGCGGTTGTACAGCTCCGGCCGCAGATTCGCCCGCACCGCATCCATCAGAATGCGTTCGCGCAACGCATTGTCCTCGCCCGCCGCCATCGACTCACGCACGCCCAGGTTGGAGGTAAACAGCACAACGGTGTTCGTAAAGTCGCAGAAGCGGCCCTTCGCATCCGTTAGCCGGCCCTCGTCCAGCACGCCCAGCAACAGGTCCAGAATCGCCGGATGCCCCTTCTCCACCTCGTCGAACAGCACGATCGAGTAGGGCGAACGCCGCACTTGCTCCGTCAGAAAGCCACCCTCGTCCGACCCCACCAGCCCGGGCCGCGAACCGATCAGCCCCGCGGCCGACGACGCATCCTTGTACTCGCCCATGTCGATGCGGATCAGCGCCGTCTCGTCATCGAAGAGCGTTTCCGCCAGCGCCTTGGCCAACTCCGTCTTGCCCACGCCCGTCGGCCCCACAAACAGAAACGACGCGGGAGACCGCTTCAGCTGCAAGTCCGTCCGCATGCGCCTCGCCGCATCGGCCACCGCGCGGATCGCCTCCGGCTGCCCAAAAACCCGCTCGCCAAGCCGCGCCTCCAGGCCAAGCAGCCGCTCGCGCTCGCTCTCCAGCATGCGCGATGCCGGCACGCCCGATCGCTCCGCGATCACCTCGGCAATGTGCTCCTGCATCACGCGATCCGCAACCATCGCGCCACTGCCCGCCGCCAGCTTCCGGTATTCCGCCAGCCGATCTTCCAGCTCCGCCCGCTGGGCCTCCAGGTGCTGCAGCGCGCCGTAGCGAATTTCCGCCGCCCGCGTCACGTCGCCCGCGCCCTCGGCCGCTGTCAGCAACCGCGTATTTTCCTCAATGGCCTGCACGGTACGCTGCAGATCGGCCCGCGCATTCCGCTGCTGCTCCCAGCTGGTTACATCGCGCGCGATCCGCGGCTCCATCTCGGCAATCTCCGCCTCCAGCGCCTCAATCTGCTTCGCAGCCGCCACGGAGTTGGGTGCCCCGTGTCTCGATTTTGAGACATGGGTTGGCAGCGCTTGAGAACTCCCCGCCAGCCCCTTCAACGTTTCCAGCTCGGCCCGCCGCCGCGTCAGCAGCCGCTCCTGCTGATCCAGCACCGTCGGCCGGGACTCCAGCTGCATGCGCAGCCGCGCCGTCGCTGCATCCACCACGTCGATTGCCTTGTCCGGCAGAAAGCGGTCGCGCATGTACCGGCGCGACAGCTTGATGGCCGCCTGCAGCGCCTCGTCCGTCAACTCCACGCCGTGAAAGGCCGCATACCGGTCGGAAATCCCACGCAGAATGTACAACATGGACTCATCCGAAGGCTCGCCCACCTGCACCCGCTCAAACCGCCGGGCCAGTGCGCCATCCTTCTCAATGCGTTCGCGGTACTCGTCGAAAGTCGTCGCTCCCACGCAGCGCAGCTCGCCCCGCGCCAGCGCCGGCTTCAGGATATTGGCGGCATCCATGCCGCCCTCCGTGCCGCCCGCGCCGACCAGTTGATGGATCTCGTCCAGGAACAGGATAATTTCGCCCTTGCGCAGGCGCACCTCATCCACCACGGTCTTCAGCCGCTCCTCAAACTCGCCGCGATACTTGGCCCCGGCCACCAGGCCCATCAGGTCCAGCGCAATCACCCGGCAGCGCTTCATGCTCTCCGGCACATCCTGCGCCGCGATCCGCAGCGCCAGCCCCTCCACAATCGCCGTTTTGCCCGTACCGGGATCGCCCACCAGCACCGGATTCGACTTCGTCTTGCGCAGGAGCGTCTGAATCAGCTGCCGGACCTCATCGTCACGGCCCACCACCGGCATCAGCTCGCCCGCCGCTGCCGCTGCCGTCAAGTCCCGGCCGAACTTCTCCAGCATCCGCGCGCCCTGCGCCAGATCGCCATCGACCTGCGCCGCGGCAACCTTTGCGGAAGCAGAGCTCGCCGCGGAACTCGCTACAGACCCCGCCGCAGCGCCCGCCCCACTTGAGCCAGAGCTCTCCCCCACGCCTTTGCTGCGCGTCGTTCCAGCCGACCCGCTTGCCACCGCGCCATGCCGCGCCGCAGCCTTTGCCACTTCATCCCGCACGGATGCCGAACCGGAAGGCGCACCCAGGCCCGTGCCTGCCGCCGCTGCCGGATCCACGTCTTCCACGGTCAACCCCGCCCGCCGGAACTCCTTGCGCAGCTCGCCCATGGCCTCGCCGGTCAGCGCCGCTTCCAGCACATCCACCGGCTCGGCCGAGGGCCGCCCATGCAAATCCGCCAGGTCAAACGCATGCGCCAGCAGCGTCCGCAACGCCTGCGATGCCAGCGGCCGCCGGCCCTCGTCCAGCCTCTGTGCACTCAGCGCATCGGCGCGCCGTGACAGGGCGTCCAGCAGCGGCGGAAAGTTCACACCACGCCGTTCCAGCGCCGGCCGCAGCGTGCTGTCCTCGCCATCCAGCAGCAGCAAGAGCAGGTGTTCCGGCTGGATCAGCGCCTGCCGGCGCCCCTCCGCCAGCAGCCTCGCATTTGACAGCGCCGATTCCATCTCGTCGGAAAGCTTACTCAGGTCCAATGCCAATCTCGCCCCCTACTCCAACCGCCGCCGCCGCGGGCGATTTGGATCGGGCGCATCCCCACCCGAACCGCTGCCCGCCGATCCATTGCCCACATTCCCCGCACCACCCGGCCCGCTGCCCAACCCATCTGGACGACCCGGCTCGCGAGGCATCCACGGCGGCTGCACCGCAGCCGTCCCTGCTTCGACGCGCTCGGGAAGAGGCGCCAACCGCCGCCCCGCGTCCCCCCTGGAATCGAACGCCGGATTGCTGCTGCTCCCAGCACCAGCACCGCCATTCACCCCGCGCAGCGGATCGTACGCAGGCCCACGGCTGGGGCTGCCGGAGACCGTGACCGGCTCACCCAACCGGCTT
>CAXTPQ010000015.1:21288-29439 GCA_964246215.1 uncultured Terriglobus sp.
CGCAGGCCCACGGCTGGGGCTGCCGGAGACCGTGACCGGCTCACCCAACCGGCTTACACCGCGCTCCCCACCACGATCCCCCATCCGGTCGCCCAGCCGTTCCCCAGCCACACCCTCGCGCTCCACGCCCCGCGCTTCCGGCGAGTCCATCCGGTTCGCGTAGAACCGGTGCCGCAGGAACAGCAGCGCCGTACGCACGGCATGGTAGGCCGGCATGGTCACCCGCAGATCGGTGATCGTCGGCACATCCGGCGCCTCAAAATCCAACTCAATGTTGTACTGCTCGTCCAGCTTCACATCGCCGGTCAGAATCAGGCTCTCCCGCCGGAAACCCGATCCCTCATTCAGCCGGATCTCCACCCCAATGGAAGTGCCCCGCAGCCACGGCGTTGTGCGATCGCCCACCAGGATCAATCGGTAGCGGTCCCGCCCCTCCAGCCGCAGGTTGGAAAAGAAGATCGTCATCTCATCCGCCACGCCCTGCACCCGCGAGGCACGCGCCGCCAGCTTGTACAGCGCCTTGCCGCCCCGGTCGAAGACGAAGTTCGTGCTCTCCAGCGACGCCGACTTGCGGAAGTCGATGTACTTGCCCTCCAGCGCCCGCTCCAGCTTCTCCAGGCCGCCCAGCGATTGCAGCGCCTTGCGCACCTCTATGCTCAGGTCCTCATCCAGCTGCAGCGTCCGGCCCATCTGCAGCGTGTGCTTCTGCAACTCAATCAACCCCACCAGCTCGCTTTCGCCCGTCTCGCGCAGCGTGTCGTAATACTGCTGCATGCCCTCCGCCAGGTCGAAGTAAATCGCGGCGGAGTGCAGCATGCGCCGCACCCTCCCAAAGAACTGCGCCGGCGGCTGCGTCCGGTCCAGCAGCGCATACGCCGTGTCCTGCAGCTCCAGCACCATGCGCTCGGCAAAGACCATCGAATCGCGGTCGACCTCTGTTTCCAGCCCGCGCTCGGTAAAGATCAGCATGAACTCGCGCATTGCCCGGTGCAGCTCCGCGTAACCCGCCGCCAGCCGGTTGGTCGCGTCCGCAATCCGCCGCGTGCCGCTCATCAGTTCCGAGTGCGCCGCCACGGACAGGCACGCCGGAATGAACTTCGGATCGGCCTCAAACTGCATGCCCGTCGCCGGCCGCCGGATGCGGCCCACCACAATGCTCTGCGCCCGTTCCGCCGCCGTCACCTGCAGCGCCACCCGCAGGCTGCTCACGCGCTCCGTCCGCATCTGCGGATTGAAGGCGTCCGCCACGCCATTGCGCTTCTCCCGCGTGTTGCCGTCCAGCACCACATGAATCTGCGCCTCGGCCACACCCGCCAGCTCGTCCCGTCCATACCGCGCGGAAATGCTGCCCGCCCCTTCCACATCCACAACCGACCCCAGCGGCGTCACCCCGCGCGCCCGGTCCACGGTGATGTCCAGGTACTCGGCCGTCTCATGCAATGAAATCTCCGGGTCAAAGCGCACCGTGCCCAGATCGGCCTCCGGCAGCCGCACCCCGCCACCCACCAGCCCGCTGCCCTGCGCCAGATACCGCATCGCCCAGGCATTCAGCGACTCCAGGTATTGTTCCTGCCGCAGGAAATGATCCGGCGTCAGCAGCATGCCATGCTCCCAGTTCACCGACCGGAGCTGCAGTTCATTACGAAGGTCGGGCCGCGGATCGCTCATCATCACTCCAACATTGCAGGGGCGTCTCCTCAAAGGTGCATCAGAAACACGCCGGGTTGCTCGGGCCACCAGCTTACCAACAAACCGAAAGTAACCGCCTGAACAAGGAATGAATTGCAGCGCGACTTTTCCAACGGTGACCGGGTGCAGCTCACCGCGCCGTCGTCAGACCTGAAGCTGGCCAACCGCGAGATTGGCACCGTTCAGGGCATCACCGAAGGCCGCATCGCGCTCACCATGGATGGCGGCCGCACCGTCGAAATCGACCCGGCCCGGCATCCGCACACCGACCACGGCTACGCCGTCACTAGCCACTCTAGCCAGGGACAGACCGCCGATCGCGTCCTCGTCCATGCCGATACCGAACTCGCCGCCAAAGACCTGCTCAACAATCGCATGGCCTATGTCGCCATTTCTCGCGGAGCCCACGATGCGCAGATGTTTACAAATGATCGCGAGGGCCTGGATGTGGCGCTGGGGAGGGATGTGTCACATCGGAGTGCAAATGCGGCAGAGGTGAGGCAGGAGCAGGCAGTGCAGGCCCAGCGAAAAGAAGGTACGGCTTAGGGATGGGTTGGTGAAGCAAAGGATTGAGATGTTACGTGTCCTTCTTGGCCGGTAAAACGGGAGGAGGTGATCACTGGACCAGCCAGCATGTAGTTCTCTATGAATCACCGCGGCTTCTCCGGTCTGCTCTGAATATCTTGGCGAACATCCAGTTGAAAACCAAATAGTAGAACAGTACGTTGACAACAACAAAAACAATTCCGCCGATCACATTCTCGAGATGCGCTCCTCCTCCATGTACCCCCTCAATGAGAATCATAGGAATAGCTCCGATTATTCCTATGAAGAAAAGCACTACACTGGCGTGTCTCAGGCCTGCCCACCCTGCTGCAAGCGTCAGCACCACCGCTAAACTTAAAGCCCAAACATTAATTCTTTTACGCCTTGACACTCTAAAACATTCCTTCACTGGCAGCGAGCATTGGTAAGACACTCCCAATTTGAGGAGTCATGACTCTTTTTCTTGCGGCACTCAATTGCTGCTGATAGCGACCATAGATGACTTGCGTTTTCGTAAGCTGCTTCAGCTCTAGAGTTCTCGTCATCCGCATCACTTGACATGGCAGAGTGACGCTCATCATACCAATGCTTGGCGCCGCCCCACATCGTCCATGGTTTACCGCGATGTTCTGGGCTACTTAGGTCTTGTCCTGCATGTTCCGCGTCAGCTAGCGATCGAAGTGATGCATCGTGCAGAGCTGGGTCGTGCTCATAATCGGATCTTAACGCCAGTACACAGCATCATTTAATGAGCGACTGATGTATGCCTCAGTATTAGCAGTAGCCTGCTCGGGCCCTACCTGATTCCAGAAGTCATCCATCCCGTGCCAGACGGCATATTCTGTAGACTGCCCATTCTGAGATGTAAGAATGCCAAACGAATCCTGTAGGCCACTCTCGCCAACAATTACTTCCTGCTCGTGCCGACTCATGTGCAACTGCTTTCCAAAAAAGTTGCGATCCAATTCGGTGTGGTACCAGCCAGGCCAATTTCCATTGTTGTCTGTCAGAGACAGCGGACGGTTGAACGCGTAAGAGTAAATGTTTAGACTCTGAGGGTTGGCTGGTTCGTGGCTAATGATCACGGAATCGGGGCTCATCCAACGTCCCATGCTGCTGACGTAGTAACTGGCACCGAAGTAGTCGAGTCCTGATTCTGTATCCCTTTCTTTGCCGGTGAACTTGTATCCGAAAAGCGCAAAGTGCCGCGTGCAGTCGTAGATGAGGATGGGATGCATCGTAGTCGTATCAACTGGGGCGGGGCAACTTCCGGGCCTTCACATGGGTCGCAGACTGAATCACGAGCCGGTAGCCCGCGAAGGGGCCGGGATGCCCCCAACCGAACGTTCCGATTATCTTGCCAGAACTGTCCCGTATGAAGTTTGCCTTATCTTTTGTCGCACCCGGGGGCATTGTGGCGATCTCCAGTTTGCCAGTGAGATCGGCCTCTACATCGCCGTACTTCGCACACTCCATGCAGATGTTCTTCCCCAAGCTCCTGTACACCGAACTGGTGTACTTCTGAAAACGCCTCAGCGCGTCATCTTGGCGTAGCTCCGAGACACTTACGTTGCTATCCTTTTCGCCAGCGAATGTGAGTAACACCGTCTCCTTGCAGCCGGGGATGTCAAAGGCTAGATCGTGCGCGGTGCTTCTGGCTTTTCCTTTCACTGTCAGCGTCTGTCCATTGCTAGCTGTCGAGAGTATGCACTTAGATTCGGTCGCGCTCGTTGCCGCGTATCCCGCTTCGTGCGTGGCGGTATCCTGGCCGAGGGCGATCACCGTCAAGAACGCGGAGAGAACCGGAAGGATTATTAGCTTCATTCGGCGTCTCCTCATCAGGGTGTGTTCGGGTTGTGGGGTTGGGTTTCGGGATGATCTTTATCTGTCACGACCTTCGTAATACCCGTATCCATGAGAGTTTGTCGATCCACAGCCCCCCCCAGCTCTTGTTCCATATTTGGGTATTCCTGCGGGTGTCGCTAGGCTGGCCCAGCGCCTGAGCCGCCCATGCGGTGTTCTGATAGCCCCGATACTCTTGCTGAAAAGGCGTCATCTTTGTGGACTCGTGCTCCATGTAGTTTGTGTAGTCATACGCATGGATACCCTCATGGTCACCGTTGATCGCATAGTCAGTCGAACTTTTGTTTTTGCTTGGGTCGAATGTCACCGTAAAGTTATAGTGACCAGTCCCCCCCGGGTCCGAAGCGTCGGTTGTCGCTGCGGCTGTACCACTAATGGGAGCAAAATTCACGCCTACATTGTTGCCGTCGTTTTCTGTCCCAAGCGCCGCCAGACCTTGTGAAAGACGAATCACTGCGGCTTCACCAAGTGCAGATGCTGTTTTGGGATCATCCAGAGCTTTGTTGAGTGCAGCAAGGCCATCCCTCAACAACTTGGCATTCGCGGAACAATTCGCGTCTTGGAGACAACCGGCGCTGAGATTGTATAAACCCGTCGGGTCTACGTTTTGAAGGGATTGTTCAGACCATATGTGTAACGGTTCCAAGTCTGTGGATCACTTGGATGACCGCTATTTAGGAACGGATCGGGGCTCATGAACCTTCCCATGTTCGATCCGTAGTACCTGGCCCCGAAGTAGTCGAGCCCTGACTCTGTATCTCGTTCTTTGCCGGTGAACTTGAGGTTCAAGCGCAAATGTCGAACGGAATCGTAGATCAAAGCTGACTTCATCGCGAGAGATGCCGATGGAAGATTGGCCCCCCTGGTTGATCGTCGAAGACAAGTTGAGGAAGCAAACCTAGAGTTTTCTTAACCTCAGCATCGACCTGCCTGTCGGATCGGCGCTTCAAAGATGGCAGTCCGATGAACTCTGGAGAAAAGACAACCCGCCCCTCTCCGATGCGCCTCCATTCGCCGTTTGCACGTTCGATATTTCCATTGAGATTCACTTCCTGTTCGAAGGTCTGATCTTTGCTGAGTACAAGCGTTGAGGTCTCGGTGGTGTTGCTTTGGCTGTATGTACCTGAGATGGCATCGTAGCTATAGTCAGATGATATGACGTACCAGGCGGCGGCGATGAAGACACCCAAAAGCAGCATCCAACCCACCGTTCGTCTGGACCTACGATTCGTTCCGACGCTCTCGCTCATTGGATCACCTGCCCGTCGGTCGTCTTTATTGTTACGGTGACCTTTTCCCGAGGCTTTGATTGCGGAAGGCTGAGCCACATGAGGTTGAACATGTCAAAGCGCGGAGCCCCGTAATCTTTCCCGTTCTGCGGGTTGGTCCCGTAAATACTTGGGTTATACCGAAGCGCCATGTCTCCCCAGAGGATTTTCGGCGTCATTCCCTGGTTGTGGTCATGATGCTGGTTGTCTAGCTTGAACTTCTTTAGGATCTTCCAAACCTCGCTGCTGCAGTTGGGTCCCATCACATCCCACATGCTCGGGTCAGGATTGGCACGAATGAAGTCGATGACCTGTTGCGCTAATTCAGGTGTCGTCTGAATCGTCATAGATGCGTAGGTGCTGCGGAGATCGTCGGCAGATTTCACTCCTGCCATATCGAACATGCCAGTCCCAGGAACGGGCATGAAAGGCTCGGCCATACGGTAACCGACAGATTTGCTCGCAGGACCGAAGCTCTCAATTGCGGAATCACCGGTTGCTTGGTTATAAGCAAACAGGACGGCATGCCCTGCAAAGCCGCTCTGGTCATAGAAGTACGTTATGTCTTCGCCGTCGGGATCAACATACTTAAGGGGATTGTTTGCACCGTACGCGTACTTGTTGAGCGTGGATGACGGGTTCATCAAGCGTTCCTCGGTCACGTTCACCAGATCAGGCGAAGTCCATCGTCCCATGCTGCTTCCGTAGTAGCGCTTGCCGAAGTAGTCGAGGCCTGACTCCGCATCCCGTTCTTTGCCGGTGAGGAAGAACGGGTCGCTTGTTGTTCCAGAGCGGATTTGCCCGAAAGGGTTGTAGTCGAGCGGGTTTTTAAGCAACTGCGCGCTGTCCGTAGTGCCGACCTGTGTGCCGAGATGGTCCAGCAGGCGGTACTGCGGTTCGGCGTTCTCCTGACCGGCGACTTCGGCCAGCAGACCCATAGGTCCGTAGATCAGGTCGGCCCATTGCCCATTCACCAATCGTGCCATGGGCCGGCCTTTGAAGTAGACGGTATCAGTGACAGACGAGCCGCTCGACTCCACGCGATTGCCTTGCGCGTCGTACAGATAGCTGGCTCCAGTCACGGCCGAGATGCGGCTTTCCGCGTCCCACACCATCTGCCCCAGGCCGTTGGTAAGCAGGTTGCCGGCCGCGTCATAGGGCCATCCCGCGACTTGATTGTTCGCGTTGTAGGTGGGTGTCCAGCCGTTGTAACGGGTCATGTTGCCGAACGAGTCGTAGCCGTATACGTCGTTTAATCCGTTCGCGACAAGCGTGGCGGGCTGCCCCGTGACCGGTGAGGTGATGGTGGTGGCATCGTAGACGCCGGCCGAGCTGCCCAGTACCATCTTGTGGCCCCTCATCTGTCATTGCACCGACGTCAGCGCCACAGGATGGGAAGGGGCAGCCTGTCTGATCTCGGAAGCCCCGCTGCACTCACTCAAGTTCCTGCCCCATGTGCGTATTGATCCCGAGCCGGCTATTCCCCTCCGGCACACCTAACCGGGGCGCGCGCGCGCTGTCCAGCACTGTCCAGGTCACCCGGTAATTCTGTGACACCGGCATGACCATTTCCATCGTCTGGCGCAGCAGTGCCGCGCCCTCCGGAGTTTCCACAAAGCTCTCGTACACCTTCAAATCCACCGGCCCAATGTCGATTTCCAGCGTCGCCAGATCCTCTACGCTGTCGCCCATCACCAAATCGACGCCCAGGTGGCTCGACTTCCGCCCCAGGCCCGAGAGCAGGGCCTCCGGCAGCTTGGTCTGGCAGGGCAGGTACCGGAACTGCCGTACCGGGAGGCCGAGCAGCGTGCCCAGCACAAACGTGCAGCCCTGCTCGGAACAGGAGTACCGCGCCATGTCCGCGATCAGCGTGGCCAGCCGGTACCACAGCGTCCGCGGCCAATGACCGGGGTTCACCCCAAACAGCGCCAGCCACCGTGCGCACGCCGCCGGGTCGTCCGGGCTGATGCGGAAAAGCGGCGCACCCTCATGCAACCAATGCTTCAGCTTTTCCAGTGGATCGTCGAACGGCTCCAGGATCTCCTGCGTGCCCGCATGCGTCTCGCCGCCAGACTCCCACATGCCCACAGGCAGCGCATGACTGAAACCCAGCCCAGCCACGTGCAGCCGGATGAGTGTATCGGCCTGCAGCGGCGTGCCCGGCGCGGGGCTCTGCGCCACAATCGACCCCTCGGCCACCCCCTCGCGCCCTGTCCGCCGCACCGTCACCCGCTGCGCGCTGACACCCATAGCCGCCAGCGTGGCCAGCGCCGAATGCACCGAATGGCTGTGCGCCTGTGTGCCCGCCGCGAACCCCGGCATCCGCAACCCGGCGTTGCGGCTAGCAAATTGCCTTACCGGCTCTGGTACAGAAGTGATCGGAGTTGACTGAATCGGCATACGAAGTTTCTTTCGCTGAATTTGCTTCTTAACTCATCAAAGCTTTTTGATCGAACTCCGCGTCATAAGGCAAAGCGTTGGCCGAGCCATTATGAATGATTTTTATTGGAGGTTCAGCTTCGCCAATAGATTGAGTTTGCTTCGGAGGTGCCTGGCTTAGCGAGGCTCTAACGTCTTTTGTCACTCAGGGCTTCAGTCCCTGAATTGGTCGCATGATTAAGTCGGACCGTTGCTGAAGAGCTTCGGCTCTTTGTGCTCCGATCCAAGCCTGGTATCTGTCTTAAGAAGAATCGGCACTATTACGCGCGCCATACAAACTCCACCACCAACTCCGACCCGTGCACCAGCCGTGCACCCAGCGCCAGCTCCATCTGCGACTTCAGCG
>CAXTPQ010000015.1:29539-32249 GCA_964246215.1 uncultured Terriglobus sp.
TCCGACCCGTGCACCAGCCGTGCACCCAGCGCCAGCTCCATCTGCGACTTCAGCGCCGGCAACTCAATCTCCGGCTTGGTAAAGCCGTCCGGGTCCAGCACAAGCTGCAGCCGCTCCACACGCCGCAGCGCGCCGTCGCGCCGCTCCGTTCCAGTGCGCGTTTCCGCGGCCAGGATCCTTCGGTCGATGGCCAGCGCCGCCGTCTCCATGTCCTGCTTGGTCACGATTTTGCCGCGCGACAGCAGTGCATCCGCAAACCGCCGCTCTTCGCTTGCGATCTGCTCGCCGTTCGAGCCGCCCGACGCCGCAGTGAGCGGGGCCAGCCGCACGCCCGTCAACGCCGCATTGGCAAACGTCGTCAGGTCGCCCGGTCCCACCCGGTTGCCCAGCTCACCATTCGTCAGCCATAATCGCACATTCGCCGCAGCGTGTTGGCTGCCATCCGCGTGCCGGCCCGGGTAGAAAGTGAGACGGCTGTTGTGCAACTCAAAGCGGCCCGCCGCCGCATTGGCACCTGGCCGTGTCCCTGCCTCGTAGACCTCATTTTCCGTGCTCATGACCGTGAGTGGTGCCACCAGAAACTCTGGTGTGCCACCCTCTTTGGTCACGGGAATCGAATACCCATCGCGCTCAAAATAAACCGTCTGGTTGCGTGCGAAGACATTGCTCGCCGTCATCGCGTGCAGCATCACGCCGTTGATCGCGTGATGCAGCGCGGGAATGCCCGGCGGCATGGGAATGCGGATCCAGAGCCTCTCTTCGTTCAGCATTGTGGCCGCATCCCGGCCCAGCACCCGCGACATTGCCGGCTCCAGCAGCTTGGGCACGCGGCAACGGAAGGCAAGCTCCTCCCGCATGGGTGGGAACAGGAATTGCCGCCCCGCGTAAAATCCATCAGGAATCGCCGGCAACGGCGCATCCAGCATGCTGGTCCGGTCTGCTTCCAGCGTCTGAAACTGCAACTCGTACACGCCCGCGTTGCCGCGCCTTGGCCGCAACAGGCCCTCGCCGGAAAGTTCCCCCTGGCCGTTGAAGATCCACCATGGCTCATGGCCCAGCGCGTGTTGCACCGGGTAGGTGCCCGGGCCCATCTCGAAAAACATCCCGTGCCGGTTCAGCAGTTGCGGCGAAAGGTTCTCGATGGCCAGGTACAGTGCTGGCTGCGGCCCCAGGCTCACCGGCACCGCTTCCAGCGACGGCCGCAGGGCGTGCATGGCATCGCTCATCTCCACGCCGCTCAGCAGGTGCACCGCCTGGTCCTGGTAGCTAAGCGCAAATGCTATCCGTGCTTGAGAAATCTCGCAGGTCGCATCCAGGCCAAAGACCAGCCGCTCCCCCGTCGCTGCCACCGCATTCAGTTCGGTGCCGGCGCGCAGCACGCGAGGCTCCGGCAGATCGTTGATCAGCCGCACCGCCGCCTGCGCCGGCGTTGCCAGGTACTGCTGTACCTGCAGGCCGGCCATCAACTCATGCAGCAGCGAAAGGCGCAACTGCGCTGAATCGCTGTAAACCTGGTCGATCTGCTGCGCGACCGTGCGAAACAGCACCGCCAGTAAAGGATCGGTCGTCTCCGAGGAGACGCCAAAGTCCTTCACACGCCGGCGAAAGTCATCGCGCAGCTTGCGGTCGATCTCCAGCACATTGGGAACATGCGCACTCAAAGAGGGTCTCCCAAGACGACGCAGAACAGAACACCTGAACTGAATGCAAAATGCTAGTGCCACGTGCCGATGACTGGTCAACAACACTTGCCACTTACAACCAAGCACTTACTACTTACTACTCACTACCTACTACTTGCTATTTCAACTCTCCTGCCGCACGCTCGTCCGGATCACCTCAGCCGTCGCAAGGTTTTCCATCGTGATGCTAAAGGTGTCCGCGTCGCGGTTCGGACTGATCTCGCGGACGACTTCCGTTACGGTGTATCCCTCGACGCCGAGTTCCTTAAAGTTCGCGTTGATGCGTTCGGCAACTGCGCGCGCGATGTCCGCCCGCTGCCGCCCACCCTCGAACAGGTCGCGCAAACCAAACTCCGGATACGCCTTCCAGGAGCCCGCTGGCGTTTGCGCCATCATCTGCAGTAGAGCCAGCACCGACGCGGACTTTTCTGTGCGCTGCAACAGCCCGTTCTCCTGAAGAACCATGGGGAAGGCAAGCGGCGGCATGGAAAACCTCGGCAGCGTTACAGAGTGGTGCAAGCCCGTGCCGAACGGCATGACGGCGGGCAATCGAACCCAAGCTTCAGAACATCCGGGGCTTCCTAAAGCGTTTCTCGCGCACCCTTTTCGGACCGTTGGTAAACGCATCGGGACAGCCGCGCGATGGCGTAAAGACATCGCGCGGCACCCACGGAAGCCTAACTAGTTGCTAAGCGTGATGTCCCGGAAGTTCGCCTGGTTCATCTCCGCTTCCAGATCCAGAACCAGCACGTGATTGATGCCGGCGTGGTCCTCAGCGGCCAGCTGCACATCGCTCTGGTAAGGATTCAGCGTGTGATAGCCGCTGATCCAGCCATTGAAGTTGTACGACGCCAGCGCATCCTGGTGCGAGTCGTCCTTCCAGAACTCCAGCTTGATCGGCTTGACCTTGTCCTTGGTCACGACGTTGGCCAGATTGAACAGCGTGCTCATAGTCGAGAACGGGATGTTGGTGTCGTCGTGAAAGTCGACATACACGCGAATATCTGTGTGGAGCGAGCCCATCTGGG
>CAXTPQ010000015.1:32349-47920 GCA_964246215.1 uncultured Terriglobus sp.
TCGTCGTGAAAGTCGACATACACGCGAATATCTGTGTGGAGCGAGCCCATCTGGGGCATGCCCGCACGGTCTTTGTCTGTGTTGAAGGCCACTTGGATGGAAAGGCAATCGAATTTGTTTCCGTCGATGGTGCAGGTGCTGCGGTAAGGAGCTGCCATGGGAGTCAATCCTTTCAGTGTCGCCGTCCGTCTCGACTCGCGTGAGCGAAGCAGAGAACCGCGGTCTTTATTCGTTGCGCCACGTTCGCCACACAGGGCGAACCGGCAAAATCGCGCTGATCCAACTAATTGCTCAGCTTCACATCCTGGAAGTTCTGCTGGTTCAGAGCCGGCTCAAGATCAAGCACCAGCATGTGATTCAGGCTGGGCGCGTTGCCCTCGGCCAAAGCATCTTCCGTGCTTGCAGAGACACCGCGCGGCAAGAAATCCAGTGGGTTCGATGTCTCAAACCGGCGGATCCAGCCGTTGAAGCTATACGAAATCAGGGCGTCCTGCTGCGAATCGTCTTTCCAGAACTCAATTTTGATCGGCTTGATCTTGTCGCGCGTCACCACGTTCGATAGGTCGAAGAGGTGCTTTACCGTGCTGAAGGGCAGGTTGACATCATCATGCAGGTCGGCCCACACACGAATCTTGGTGGCCAGCGAGCCCATCTGGGCCACGCCCGCGCGGTCCTTGGCTGTATTGAACTTAACGCTCGTCGTGACAGCTTGGAACTTATTGCCATCAATCGTCACTGTGGTGCGATAGGGATTCGCCATATGTGTCACTCCTTGGAAAACGGATCAAATTGCGTTGAAATTTCGCTGGCTCACTGCTCCCGTGAAAAGAGCGACCGCACCAGCGCCTTGACTCGGTCCGCCGCAAACCGCGGCAGACCAGGGGAAACTGAACCTTCCGTTGAAGGTGCGGACTGACTGACCGCGCCGCCCGATGTGGGTAGCGGGTACCCGGCCACCGTTACAGAGGAAGGAGCCGACGTGATGGACACCGCGACCGCCGCCGGCTCAGTTGCGTTTTGATGGATGTGCCTCGCAATGGTGCCCTTCACATGCGTGGCCTCCTGCGCTGCTGGAGCTAAGCCGGTGGCAGAAGTTGCCGGTTGCCATCCCATGGGCGCCGCTCCGGCCGGGCGAGATGCAGCGATCATCTCTTCCATGGAAACAACGCGGCCACCGGTGCCTCGCAAAGCGATCACCGGTTTTGCTGCCCCGGTTTCTCCTTCAAGCTTTTTACGCTGCTCTGTGTCACGGGCGGCCGCGCCGGCTTGTGGCAGCGGCATGCGCGCCAGCGGCTCTGTACCTTCCGCCACCCGCGCTGCCGAGCCCGCCCGTGGCACTCCGATTTGAAATCGCACCTGACCCATCACCCACTCAGTCACCACAGCTTATACTTCGCCGTACGTTCGCCTGAATCCCACTTCCGGGCTATGCTTTTGCCGGTTCCGGTCTTGTAAACTCAGGCACATCGATTTTCAGCACAAAGGTTTCCGCCGGACCCGTCGGCATCACGCTTAAGGTGATGTCGCACACGCCCTGCATGCGCTTGTTGGAGTCCTTGTCGACGAACAAGTCATAGCCCAGGATCGTGCCCTGCTCCACCTGCTCGTCAAGCAGGCGCTTCAGCGGCGTTTCAATCTGCTGGTCCATGAAGTCGCGCGTAAGCACCTGCCCCGCCACCTGCAGCAGGTAGTGGCGGCAGCAGCGCTCGAGATATCGCAAAATCCGGTACGACGTAAAGAACTTCAGCACGCCATAGGGATCGTCCGCCTGCGTCCGGCAACCGTAGAAGCACAGATGATTGTCCGCGTCGCGGATGATGGGAATCAGCTGGCGTTCCATGGACAGATGTTCCATCTGCCCGATCAGCGGCTCAATGCGCGCCTTGGCCGCGCCGTTCACCCGGCCAAACCGCGAACCTACCGGCCCCTGTGCCATGCCCTGCGCATCGTCCGCGCGCGCCACGGCTCCGGCAAAGACCATGGAGGGTGGACCGTAAAGCCCTTCGCTTTCGCCGTCCTTTTTTTCAAACCAGTGCGCCGGCCGCATCTGCAGATACCCCATCAGGCACACGTCCGAGGCTGCCGCGTCCTCTGGACGCTTCAGGAATTCGTACTTGCCGCCGGGCAGGAAGTTACGTTCCACGTTCTTGAAGCTGGTCTCGTCGTCCAAGTCGCCGATCAGCAACATGCCCCAGGTATTTGCCAGCACTTCCAGCTTTTCGCGGATCGGTTGCGGATAGTACCCCGGCACCACCAGGTTGCAGATGTCATCGCGAAAGTTGAAGTTATCGTTGCGCTGCACCACAAAGTGCTCCAGCGCCGCGATGTTGATGCTGAAGATGTCGTCCATCGCCTTGGGATCGGCATTCAGCAGGTACAGCTCCACCGGCTTGCGCACCTTGCCGTCGCCCACCTTGGCGTTCTCAAAGAAGAGTTGGAGCTGCCGGTACGAAAGTTCAAGCGGCCGGATCTGTTCAAAGATCTGTCCAAGCAATTCGTCGCGCACCAGTTCCGCGCTATCGATCTGCGTTTGAAGCTTCTTCACGCTCTGCTCGTAGCTGTCATCCGCCTTGATCAGCTGCTCAAAGTTGGTGAGCTGACCCAGGAATTCTTTCGCGGACTGCGCGGAGAAGATACTTGCAATCTCACGCTTCTCGTTGGTCAGTCCTGGATGCAGGTCGGCAAAGATGTCCTGCAGCAGCTCACGTGCCGGGCTGTTGCCCAGGATTTGCTCCGTGGTGCGGGTGGCGGTCGTTGCCTGTGCCATCGTTACTTCTCTCCTTCCGCCACACGCTGTAACTCAGCACGCAGCTTGCCAAGTGCATCCACAATCTCTTGCCGTTGGGCCGCATTGCCCCAGGCCCGGCGTACCGCCGGCAATTTCCACCGGTCTTTCAGACGGTACAGCAGATCGATATTTGTCTTCAGGTCCGCCAGATCGTTGCGCAGGAAGTGTGACTCGCCATCGGCACCCTTGACCTCCTGGCGTTTTTGCAGGTTCTCCGGGTCAAAGTCCTTGATCGAGCGAAATTCGAAGTCCGAGCGGAACTCCGTTTCTTCCGGACCCGCGTAGCCCTGAAAGTGCATCTTTGGCTCAAACTTGCGGAAGGCGTCCCCCAGGTCTTCCACCTTGGTCAGCTCCTCCGTCTCTGATCCCACTTCGCCGCCCACGCGGTTCAGCGTCATCGGCATCATGGCGGCGGCGGTTGAGGTGGGCACTTTGCGGATCGCCGGGGTGACACCCTTGCGAACGACTTTTACCAGAGGCATCGAATCTGCTCCTTGCTGCTGAATTCCCTATTGCTGAAACTACCGCCAAATCGAGTCCGGCACGATACTACTTCCGAAGTATGCTACTTCTGATCAAAGCTGAGCCGTGTCCGGGAAAATTCTCCCCGGGGCTGTAATTGAGTCGTTTGCGCCGCGGAACGTTGTAAGGGGTTTGCACTTTGTGTTTCCGGAGTGAATCCCGCCGGGAACCCGCCCGTGGACCGCACCTGCACGCCGGAGGCCGAGGTGACGCCCGGCCGATCGCTTGTCCAGCGCTGCTTGCGCGCCTCTGCTGCCTGAAAGCGCTCGCCCCAGATCAGCCGGGGGACCCAGAACCACAACAGCACCATGACTGCCGACGCACCCAGATAAACGAGCGCATGCACCAGCACCACCGACCACCCGCTGCTTGGCTCAGGATGTGTATCGATCAGCGCGTGCAGCTCCTGCGGCAGCGCCTTCCGGTCGTACACCGGCGCATTCGTCGCGGGCATCAGGTAGCGTATGGCCGGTCCGGTCAGCGCGGTGCCGTCCTGTAACTTCATGGACGGTACGAACTGCGCATCGCGTCCGGTAAGAGCAATGCGGCTATCCTCCGGCAGCACCCACGTCAGCGCCACCGCATGGCTCACCGCTGTGCGGCTTACATGCAGAGCTTCCAGCAGCTGCTGCGCGTCCGTGGCGTAGAAGAAGCGGTTGGGTGAGGACAAGCGCCGCAACGCATCCGCGTCAATGCCCGCGCGGTCGCCAAAGCCGATGCCGATGGTGTCCAGATGGGAGTTTTGCACCTGTGCCGCCGCCTGTTGCAGGCCGAGCGGGCCGTTCAGCAGCTGAGAGTCGTCACCCGCCGTCACATCGTTCTTGCCGTCCGTCATGACGATCAGGTGCGCCTGCAGTTCGTTGGGGCTCGCACCTCCGCGCTGCAGCACGGCAAGTTCATTTCCAAGCGATTCCTCTCCCGTGAAGACCGCTTGAAACAATGCCGTGTTGTTCTTCGCTCCCGGCAGGGGTAACGCTCTGAGTTGCGCCAGGGCATCCGCCTTCCGCGTCGTGAAGACCGCCGAACGGATCGTCGGAATGACGCTGTGGCTCTCAAAGGGCACGATTGCGACGCGGTCTGAACCCTCCTGCATGCCATCCAGGAATTGCGCGATGGCGATCTTGGCGGTCTCAAACCGGGAGACACCACCCGCCACGGGCGTATTCATGCTGCCGCTGATGTCGATCATCAGCAGAACCACGTTGGTATGTTCGGCCGCATCCGGGCCCAGCCCAGCCGATGCGTAAAACGGTGTCACCGGCCCTTCCGCCCCTGTCAGGGTGAATGCGCCGGCAAGCTGGGCCGCCGGTGGCAGTGTCACTGGCGCGGGCGTGCCCGCACTTGTGGCTGGCGTGACCACGACGGACATGCAGGGCGACAAACTGACAGGCGCGCAATCCACCAGCCGCGGTCCTTGCACGATCGATAGTGCCGCCGGAGGTGCCGTGAGCGTCTGTGCAATTGTGATTGCGCCGCCCAAAATGGGGAAGACCAGCCCGCAGACGAGGCGGAAGCTGAGAACGAATTTGCGGACAGGGCTGGCCATGCGCATCACTCGCCCCTCTTCTTGCTGTCGAATCGCAAAGCAGTCCGCCCAATCAGCACGTCGTCTGCCGGATGCAGTTCTTGCGAACTCACGACGGTCTTACCCTTTACGCGCAGGACATATTTAGCCACGCCTTCCGGGCCGCCCGCATCAGGATGCCGCGCGATGAAATAGCGGCCGCCCTTTGAGAAGATGACGGCGTGACGCGGTGCCACGGCGGAGTCTGGCAGCAGAATGTCGGCACCCTGTTGAAATTTGCTGCCGCTCTGCGCCGTCGGCGCGGAGCCAAGCGTGTAGGACTCGTCCACGTCCAAGTCCCACGCCGTCTTGTTTTTGCCGAGCTTGCTCTGCGCTCGAGCATCTCCGGAGCTCACAAACCGCAGCGCGCCCTCACGCACCAGCACAGGCGCAATGCCCGCGCCAAAGCCCATGCCCGCTCCGGCCAGCATGAGCCCGCTCATCGCGATGCCCGCCGACAAATGTGGCGTGAACAGCACAAATACCAGCCCGCCCAGCAATCCGCCCACCAGCCCGCCGGCATAGGTGTGCAGCACCCTGGCAATGTTCGACTTGGCCCAGCGCAGGCCCAGTCCCAGCCCAATCAGTGAGAATCCCAGCGCCCACACTGCAATGCGAAATAACGATGGCGCGGTAGGACCCACGCCCATTTCCAGCCCATAGGCCAACCCGGCCGCCAGCAACGCCGCCACGCCGCCAAACAGAAAGCCATAGCCCACGGATGAGCCGCGCATCCTGCCTAGCAGCAATTTGTCGAAGTAGAGATAAAGACCGACCGACACCACCGTGCCAAAGACCAGCATCGTAACGGCATCCGGCAGCCAGCTTTTGCCCGTATTCGCCAGCGCCACCGTGAACAGCGCAGTCAGCACCGAGGAGAGCAGCCCGCCGATTGTGCCGGCCAGCGTCGCGAAAAACAACCCTCGGTATAGGCTCATGGAAATGCGACCAGGGCAAGAAACTCAGGCAGGCTCCGGCTCTCCTTACAGGGCGATACCGGTCAAGTCTGGTAGAAGCGTATGAGGCGACAGAATACATCAAGGTTGTCCAATGTTGGAGCAGTCGCAAACGAAAGTAACCAAATCCGGAGGCCAGCCCGCGATACGGCATCTGCAGAGCCTGCAAATTGCCGTGGTGGGTGCCGGTGCGCTCGGCTCGGCGCTGTGTGAACTCCTCGCCAACGCCGGCGTGCACTGCGTCCTGCTCATCGATCCCGATGATGTGGATGCTCGTAACCTGCCGCTAAGCCCTTTTCTGCGGCAAGCAGTCGAAAACGATGCTGCAGCTTCCAGCTTCCGCGATCAACAGCCTAACTTGAACAAAGCTGAGCTGCTCGCCACGGAAGCCGCCCGGAGTTACAGCCTGCCTTGGCGTGCCTTGCCCGCCGCCATTGCCGATGCCGGCTGGCAATACCTGCAGAATTGCGACGTAATCTGTTCCTGCACAGACAGCACGCTCGCCCGCGTTGAAACTGCCTTCGCCGCCCGCACCCTGGGCAAGCCCATGCTGGATGGTGGGGTGCTTGGCCAGGGCCTGCTGGAAAGCCGCGTCACCTGGTTCGCCGCCGTCCCACAAGCCGCCTGTTATCTATGTGGCCTGTCCGCGGAGCGCCGTGCTCAGATTCTTGCTTACGCCGCGTCCACTTCCCTGGGCTGCACGGCCTTGCAAGATGCACCCCGCAACACCGCCCATCTGCGCACCATTCAGCACACGGCGGCAGTCCTGTTTCAGGAGATTCTGTCTTTTGCGCAGGACCGCATTCCGGAAAACTCCCGCGCGCAACGGCTCTCGGCCAATTGTGATTTGCCAGTTGATCCAAACTGGCAAACGCAGGAGGTGCTTTTACTTCAAAGCCTGACTTGTCCCTGGCACGATCGTACGAGCGGCCGATTGCATCCGTTGCCAGGAGATACGCCGATTGCCGAAATCCTGACAGTCTACCCCGGCAATTTGCTTCAGCTTGCCTGGCCAGTCTGCACGCTTGCCCGCTGCCGTCTTTGCCAAAAGACAATCGCTCCACACATCCGTGTCGCCCAGGCCCGGCGAGAAGCGATCTGCCCGCATTGCGAGGAGCGCGGTACCCTCGAACCACTCGCCGCTGTCTCGTCCATCACACAAAACAGCCACGCCGCGACCCGAACGTTGCGGCAGCTTGGGCAACCGGAGCAGCATCTATACCTGCTCCGGCCGCCATTCATCGTGAAGGCAGACAAAGAACAGGAGGCAAAGGCATGAATCGGAGTCTGGATCGCGGTGCCATGCTTGCCGGTATCTTTATACTGCTGTTTTCCCTTCAGTTCGGCGCTTGCCTGGGCGGCGGTGCCATTGCTCTGCCCGCCGCTCTGCTGCTGAGCGCCGTCACCACCTGGCTTTGGCGGCATTTCGATCTGGCATCAGGCCGCTGGTGGATTGCCCCGCTCGCCTGCGCCTTGGGCACCCTGCTCAGCGTCGCCGTCGTGGAGGTCACCTTTCGCGCCGACTTCGCCGCCTGGTTCAGTCCGCTGGCCGCCGCCATTGGCAGCGGCATCACGGTTGCCATTCTGCGCCGCGCGGAGGCTCGCTGCGGCCTGTGCAATCGCCACTTGGCCACGCAGGACGTCGTGTTTACCTGCCCGCGCTGCACCATGCACGTCTGCGACGTGACTTGCTGGAATTATGAGCACCGCCGTTGCCAGCTCTGCCTGGAGCAGCGCGTGCCGATCCTGACTCACACCGACGAATGGTGGTTGCGCATGACCGGTCCGCGCGCCAAGCACGACCGCTGCCAACTCTGCCGCGCCGCCCCCGATCAGACGGACCTGCGCCCCTGCCCCCACTGCCGCCGCGCCCAATGCCGCGACTGCTGGGACTTTAACAACGGTGAATGCTCGCGCTGCGGTACAGCCCTTCCGGATTTGCCCGCATCCCTGAGCCATACTGTTGCACAAACTGTCGAAGACGGCATCATTCAACCAGTCCAATAAACCGAGCCAGCACACACCATGCCCAAATACCAGATGTACTTCGACACCGTCAGCGGCGAAACCAAATACAACGTCGACATCGATGACGGCGAGACGCTCGACATGGTTCTGGAAGAGGTTCTCTTCGACCTGCGCGAGCGTGGCGACATGCTGAAAGGTGATGGTGAGCCTGAAGTCATGTGGAACGGCAAGAGTCTTGACTTTGCCGCCGCGCTCGACCTGCAAGGCGTCCGCCCGAATGACGTTCTGCGCGTCTCGACGGTTGCCACAAATGGGTGATGTTCCTTTGCAGGCGTCCTGCTATCCTCCGCATGAGGAGCGCACCTCTTGAACAACGTGCAGTTTTATAGCCTGATCACTGTGGGCATCGGATCGTTGGTCACCGTGATCCTCGCGTGGCTCAACGCCAACCAGCGCACGTCACGCCTGGAAACAACCATGGACGCCCGCTTTAATTCCGTCGATGCCCGCTTCAATGCGGTTGATGCCCGCTTCAATGCGGTAGATAACCGCTTTCGGGAGGTCGATGCCCGCTTCAGCAAGGTCGACGCTGAAATCTTGTCTGTTCGCGACAGAATGAGTGCTGACATGGAACAGCTCCGCGACAAGATGAGCGGAGACATCGAACAACTTCGCGACAAGGTGAGCGGAGACATTGAACAACTTCGCGACAAGATGAGCGGGAACATGATCGACCTGCGAAATACGGTTTACCAGTCGCTCGTCCCGCTTCACGAACGTGTCGCCGTGATTGAAGAGCGGACCAAGTAGCTTACGTCGCTGCCGGCCGAAGTGCTTCGATGCAGCCTTGGTAAGGGAAACAGTTAGACTTGCAATATCATATAAAGCTCGGAGGCCAGCTATGACCAATGTACAGTTTTACAGCTTACTGTCGGTTGCACTCGGCTCTCTGCTCACCGTTATTCTCGCTTGGCTCTACTCAAACCAGCGCCTTTCCCGCCTTGAAGTGACAATGGATGCGAGATTTGCGAGAGTCGACGCTGAAGTGATTTCTCTTCGAGATAAGTTAGGCGGCGAGATGGTTACCTTACGTAATACGGTTTACCAATCGCTCGTACCGCTGCATGAACGTGTCGCCGTCATTGAAGAGCGAACTAAATAACTGCGCACTGTCGAGTGATGATCCTGGTGCCACAATGAGCCTTTTCGAGCGCCGCCTTCGGGCCGAATGGGACACACTACGGCAACTCGCCGCTCTAAACCCCGCACGCCTGATCAACCTGAGTGCCGACGACACGGTGTTTACGCTAGTCCTGCACGGACCACCGGTACCTCTCGCTTTGGGTACTTTCGTGCAGGAACATCATGCGCTGCGCGTCGTCTACCCGGTACACTTTCCAGCAGCACCCATGGAGCTCTACATCGATCAACCCGTGCTTCACCCCAACATTCACCCGGAGACCGGGTTTGTCTGCCTGTGGGAAAAGCATCGCGTCACTTACACAATCGAGCATGCGCTCCACCGCACCGTCGCCATGCTCGCCGGCCGGCTCTTCAACGCAGATGTCCTTCACGTGATGCAGCCGGAAGCAGTGGCCCTTTTCTCGCGTTTCACCGGAGATTCTGCCATCCGTTCAGGCGCGCTTCTTCAGGGAATCGACTACTCTGCCTTTCAGCCAATCCTCTCCCCGCAACCTCTCCGGCGGAGGCTGCAATGAGCCCTCTTGAACTCGGCAAACCGCCGACTTTGCCGGAAAAGCCGACTTGGCCGGCACTGCCATCGCCTGCTCCGGCCCAGGCAGCGGGAAAGCGACCGCATCCGAGCCATTCTTCGGCGAGTCAGACTGCTAGCCTTGGCCCAGCTTCACCGCCCCCATCGAAACAGGCGCCAGGCCCTCGCGTTCACAGGCCGGAACCGCTCGACCGTCCCGACACCTCGGCTGTTGCCAGCCGGCTTCAGTTTCTCTTCGGCAATCGATTTCAGGTCGTCGGCCCGCTCGCCATTGGCGGCATGGCCACGGTTTTCCAACTCAGCCACCGCCTGCATCAGGGGCTATTCGTTGCCAAGGTGCTGCACCCGGAACTGGCGGAAAAGCCCGGCGTAATTCAATCTTTTCGCAGGGAAGCCGCCAATGCAGCACGGCTCGGCAATCATCCGAGCGCGATCCCGGTCTTCGACTTCGGCGAACTCGATGGGCTCTTTTTCCTGATGATGCCATTCGTCGAAGGCGAAGATCTGGATGTGGTGCTGCGGCGAAATCTCGATGCCGGCCAGCCCATGAGCCGCGACGAAGTGCTGCACATGGCCGCACAAATTGCCAGCCTGCTCTGCTTTGCAGAGGCAGAAGGCATCGTCCATGGCGACATCACGCCCGGCAACCTGCGATTGGATACCTTCGGCCGGTACCGCCTGCTCGATTTCGGTCTTTCGGAAAAGATCGAGAGATCTGACGCGGAAGCTGCCGCCGCCGAGGAAACCGGGACGAACCAACAACGGCAGTCCGCACCGTCGCACCTGGAGTCACGCTTCTTTACCGCCGGTACCCCGCTCTACGCCAGCCCCGAGCAAATCCGCGGCGGATCCATGGACATCCGCACCGACCTGTACGCGTTGGGCTGTGTGATGGCGGAGTGCCTCGCCGGGAGCCCTATTTTTCTGGCGGATTCGCTGCAAGACATCCGCTGCCGCCACCTGGCTGGCGACTGGAAACTGCCCGCCGGCTTGTCCGAAACAGATCCGTTGGCACTCCTGCTGAAGCGTTTGGTGGCCGTGCGCCGTGAGGATCGCCTGGACAGCGCCTACGAACTGAGCGGCATCCTGCACGCCATGGGTTTCAGCCGGCCGGAGTTCCGCGCGGCCGCGCCCATCCGCCCTGAACGCCCCCGCCCAGTCGCACCACGGAGCCGCCTCAGCCGGTAGTCTCTTCCTCCTTGTCTACCCACCGGGTTCTTGTTCAGAAACACGCATAGCGGCAGCCACGAACGAGCTACGTCCGCGGTCTTTTTCGCACGAGGACCATAGGCCTTGCATCTTTACTCCGGTTTCGTAAAAGATGCTGATAGCGCGACAGCATTCGACCATGATGCCTCTCCAGCTATTCTCGGCGACCCTCCTCGCCGGCCTGCTCAGCTTGGCCGGAGTCCTCAGCGCTCAGGAACCGCAATCAGCCCCATCCACTGCTCCGTCTTCGGGTGCTTCTGGCGAAACTCCGGGCTCAGGATCCAACGCGGTTTCAGGCGCAGCGCCGGTCAAAGTGCTGCGCGCTTATGCCAATCTCGTGCAGATTCCCGTCCTGGTACTGGATCGGGATCGCCTGCCCATGTTGCGGCTTGATCCCACGCGCTTTTCCATGAACATCGACGCCGGACCCAGCTTCAAGCCGAAACATGTTCGCAGCGAGGGCAGTGATCCCATTCGCCTCACCATTTTGCTCGACGAGCGCGCCAGCACGGCTGTTGTTGCTCCGGAGTTTTTGCAAGCCATTCCACGTCTTTTCCCCGGCCTGCTGGGCCGTGACGACTCCGTGAATGTAGGCATCATTCGCAATTGCGTGCTGCTGCAGACCAGCACCTTCACCGCCATACCGGCCCATCTCACCTCAGCCATGGCGGCGCTGCAGAAGGGGGAGGGTGCACTGAACGGAAGCTGCCGCGACAAGAACCGGCTGTGGGACAGCACCTTTGAGTTGTTGCACAAAATTGACGATGCCCCGGGCCGGCGAGTCATCATTCTGGTCTCCGATGGCGTGGACAGCGGCAGCAAAATCAATACGCGCCAACTCATCAGCCGGGCCGCCGACCAGTCTGCCGCTATCTTTGGCATTCGTGAGCGGCCCGCGCAGGATGACCCCCGCTCCGGCCAGGCAGCCCTTTCCGCTTACTCCAGGGCACTCTCCGTGGGAGACACACTGGCCTTCGTCACTGAATCGGCGGGCGGCATGACGCTGGAAGGCACCAACCACACCGCACAGCAGGAACTGGAACGTGTGCTGATGCTGGTTCGCGGACGGTATATTCTGGATTTTGTGCGGCCCTCCAGCCTGGCTTCCGGCACCCACATCCTGAATGTCAGCATCGGTGATCCTAGGGCATTTCTACGCGCCGCCGGTGTCGGCATGCCCGTTGCCGACCCGAGCCTGCTGACAGACCCCAATCGCGTGCCGAACGACACAGCTCAAGAACCGCAATCTGGTGCCCAGCATCAGTGACAAATCGATCGAGGCGCGTTGTTTCCAGCGAGCAGGTTAGACTGGTAATCGACCATGAGCTGGTTTAAGCGACAGGATGCGCCGATTCAGACAGAGACCGCCGGCGACGAACAGCGGTCTGTCAAAACCGAGGGTCTTTGGGCCAAGTGCCCGGACTGCGGCAAGGCCATCTTCCGTGCCGAGCTGGATGGCAACTCGCAGGTCTGCCCGCATTGCGGCTACCACTTTAAGATGGACGCCCGCAGCCGCATTGACATGCTCCTGGAACCTGGCTACCAGCTCGTCGACCTGGAGCTTAAATCCACCGATCCATTGAACTTCTGCGATTTGAAGCCCTACAAAAGGCGGCTTGTTGAAGCGCAGAAGAAGACGGGGCTGAACGACGCCATCGTGAATGCGACGGGCTGCATCGGCCGGCACAGCGTGGTGATCTCCGCCATGGAATACGGCTTCATCGGTGGTTCAATGGGTGCCGTTGTTGGGGAGACAATTGCCCGCGCCGTGGACCGCGCCCGCGAAGCTCATCATCCACTGCTCATCATCTCGGCCTCTGGCGGTGCGCGCATGATGGAGGGCATCGTGAGCCTGATGCAGCTTGCCAAAGTTTCCGCAGCACTGGGCAAACTGGCGGAGGCTAAGGTTCCTTACCTCAGCCTGATGACCGATCCCACGACCGGCGGCGTCACCGCCAGTTTTGCCATGCTGGGCGATTTGAACATTGCGGAACCGGGAGCGCTCATTGGCTTTGCTGGCCCCCGTGTCATTGAACAGACAATCCGCCAGAAGCTGCCGGATGGATTTCAGCGCTCGGAGTTTTTGCTGGAACACGGCTTTCTGGACGCGATCGTTGGCCGCAAGGAACAGAAAGTCTGGCTGGAACAGGCGCTGGACTGGTTCAGCACACCGCAAAATCCATCTGGAACCCGACAGGCTTAGAGCGTTTCTCGTTTGAGTGCAGTAGCTCTGATCTGCCGTGAGCACGATTGAGTTGGGGAAAGCAGGTTTCTCCACCTTGCTTCGCTTCGGTCGAAATGACAGAGCTTTACCCATGCGAGAAGCGCTCTGGTCCCAGCCTCGTTGGAAGCCCCGCGATCTTTCAGACGTCTCATCAACATAGAAGTGATGGCACAAGGGAAGTCAGCTATCCAGCCCTGGTTACACTTGGAAGTGCCATGAAACGCACGCCCAGGATCGCCATACCGGTGCCAACCTCCTTCGACATAGCCTATAACGACCAGTCTTGGCCGGACTACGCTCGAGCCGTCGAGATTTCCGGCGGCAAAGCTGTACGCGTGGAGCTGGGACAAACTCCCGCGGAGCTGCTCCGTTCGGCGCAGGAATGTGACGGAGTTCTGCTGCCGGGCAGCGGCGCGGATGTTTCGCCGGAGCGTTACGGCCATGAACGCCAGCCGGAAACTGCGCCCGCCGACCCCCTTCGCGAAACAACGGACAAGCTGCTGCTGGAACATCTGGAGCGGGAGGGCAAGCCGCTGCTGGCCATCTGCTTCGGCCTGCAATCGCTAAATGTGCATCGTGGCGGAACGCTGGTGCAGCACCTGCAACCGATGCCTGTGAATCATCGCGCCGGGCGCTCCGTGACCAGTGCCCATGCCGCCATGATCGTGAACGATTCACGGCTGGGCAGGATTTTCGACAAAGAAGCGACTTACGAAGTGCAGGCCGGGTACAAACGGCTCATGGTGAACTCCAGCCATCACCAGGCGATCGGCACACCGGGCGATCAACTCAGAATCGTGGCAAGATCCACGGAAGACGCGGTGATTGAAGCCCTGGAAGACGAGTCGCAACCGTGGCTCATCGGAGTGCAGTGGCACCCGGAACGCACGCTGGAGCAGAGCGCTGCCTCGCGGGAGCTGCTGCAGGCGTTCGTCGACGCTGCGGGGCAAAGTGCACGATGAGAATGTCCCCGGAGCGCATGGCTACCCTGCTGGAGCCGTATATGGCGGGGTATGCGGGTGGGCAACCGAATGCAGAGTTGATCGACAAGCTGGGCCGCTACCTGCAACTGCTGATGCATTGGAATGGCAGGACAAATCTGACATCGATTCGCAACCCGGAAGAGATGGTGCAGCGTCACTTCGGTGAAAGTCTGTTTTTGGCGGCAAAACTGCGCCGCTTTGGCAGCTTGCTGGATGTTGGTTCCGGTGCGGGCTTTCCCGGCCTGCCCATTGCCATGATGCATGGCGCGGCAAAGGTGACGCTGGCGGAATCACAGGGAAAGAAGGCCGCATTCCTGCGGGAAGCCGTATGGATGCTAAGCCCTGGTACGAAGGTTTGGGGAGAACGCGCCGAAAGGATGCCTCTCTCCAGCAGGTTCGATGTGGTGACGTTGCGAGCCGTGGATCAGATGGCGGAGGCGTTGCAGGTGGCGATGCAGCGGCTGAATGTGGAAAGCGTGCTTGCGTACTACGCCGGCGAGAAGGGGAAAGTTAATCTACCAGAGGCGAAATGGTCCAACGTGGATGTATTCGATGTACCGAACTCGACAGGAAGGCTGATTATTGCGCGATTGGGAGAGTTCCACGTGGAACATAGCTGAAGCTTTGATCTGCCTAAGCAGTTTAGAGCGTTTATTGCTTGAGTGTCGTTGCGCCAATCTGCCGGTAGAACTATTGGAATGGGAGAGAAGCAGGTTGTTTACCTCGGTCGAAACCACAGAGTTTGTCTGGTACGAGACATGCTTTCGAGCACTTCTCGCATACATAAAGCTTCGTTATTTCGACCGAAGCGAAGCAAAGTGGAGAAACCTGCTGTTTTCACGCCGCAATCGTTCTCACGGCAGATTGACACAACCACACTCAAGCGAAAAGCGCTTTAGGCGGCAGGTCTACCTATTGTCCTGAGCGGCTCCCGAGAAAGGCTCCGTTCCGGCTTCTTCTGACCGCACGTGCAGAATCACGGGACTGAGCAGGTTTGTGCCAACTGAGGGTGGAATCGTAAGCTGAC
Source organism: uncultured Terriglobus sp. (assembly GCA_964246215.1). Classification (GTDB taxonomy): domain Bacteria; phylum Acidobacteriota; class Terriglobia; order Terriglobales; family Acidobacteriaceae; genus Terriglobus. The sequence continues at coordinate 47,323 of CAXTPQ010000015.1, forward strand.
CGAGCGAACTCGCACAACCGAGACGTATGTTCCACGTGGAACAGCAAGTGTGATTGCCGAGATGCTCCGCCTCCGCTACTCTTGCCTGAGTCCCTCATGAGTGAACCACCCGCAAAAGTACTTGCCGTTGTCAATCAGAAAGGTGGCGTTGGTAAAACCACCACGGCCATCAACCTAGCCGCGGCGTTTGCGCTGGAACTCATGCCCACCCTCCTGGTGGATTGCGATCCTCAGGCCAACTCCAGTGGAGGAGTCGGTTTGCCGCGGGATGCCGAGCGGCTTTCTACCTATGATGTTCTCGCCGGAGATGCTACTGCCGAAGAAGCGGTTTTGCCCACAAAAGTCGAAATGCTCTCCATCTTGCCGGCAAGCAAGCACCTGATTGGATCCAACTTCGAGCTAATGGGGCAGGAACGCCGGGAGTTCCGGTTGAGAGACGCTTTGTCGCCCCTCCGGGAGAAGTATCGCTGGATCGTGCTCGATTGCCCGCCTTCGCTGGATCTGCTCACGTTGAATGCGCTTTGCGCGGCTGACGGCCTGCTGGTTCCCATGCAGGCGGAGTATTTCGCGCTGGAAGGCATCAGTGAGTTGATGGGCA
>CAXTPQ010000015.1:48020-51607 GCA_964246215.1 uncultured Terriglobus sp.
GTTCCCATGCAGGCGGAGTATTTCGCGCTGGAAGGCATCAGTGAGTTGATGGGCACGCTGGACAAGGTTTCCGCTCACTTCAATCCGGAACTGGCTTTGGAAGGCGTGTTGCTGACGATGTACGATCCACGGACCTCACTGTCACAGCAGGTGGCTGAGAATCTCCGTGGTTTTTTTGCCGACAAGCTTTTTTCCACGACCATTCCTCGCAACATCCGGCTGGCAGAGGCGCCGAGCCATGGCCTGCCGGTGATTCTGTATGATCCAAAGTCTCGCGGCGCCGAAGCCTATCAGGAGCTTGCCCGTGAAATCCTGCAAAGAAACGGCATGGAAAGTCCGCGCGCACGGCAAATGGCCGCTCAGCGCAAACAAAACAAGCCGGAAATCCGCTTCTGGCCTTACAACCGCTGAGGAGCACACGATGGCTGCACCGGCAACGTCCACAACGAAACGCCCCGCGCTTGGCCGCGGTCTGGAGGCATTGCTGCCGTCCAGGCCTGTGCCCACCATCGCAGCTTCAGCGGCGGAGTCGAATGCCGGGACCGCGCTTGAGATTCCACTGGACCAGATCGAGCGGAACCCTTACCAGACACGGTCCAAGTTCGACGAGGCGGCGCTGGACGAACTCGCGCAATCCATCGCCGCCACGGGCGTGGTGCAGCCCATCACGGTCAGGGCACTGCCGGACGGCCGATTTCAGCTGATTGCCGGAGAGCGCCGCTGGCTGGCTTCGCGCAAAGCGAGCAAGCCGACGGTGCCGGCGGTCGTCCTGAAGGCGAGTGACGAGCAGGCGATGGAAATGACCATCGTCGAAAACCTGCAGCGCGCCGATCTGAACCCGATGGAGCAGGCGCGGGCATATGAACGGCTGGGCCGTGAGTTTCAACTGACGCAGGAGCAGATGGCGCAGCGCACCGGCAAGGACCGCGCCTCCGTGGCCAACTTTCTGCGGCTGCTGAAGCTGCCACAGGGTGTGCAGCTGCGGGTGGAAGCGGGTGAACTGAGTTTCGGTCATGCACGCACGCTGCTCGCTCTGGAGTCGGAGCAGCAGATGCTGGCCGCCGCGCAGAAAATCGCGGCACTCTCCATGAGTGTGCGGGCGACGGAAACCTACATCAAGGGCCTGCTCGATCCGGAACGCAAGTTGGGTAAAGACGCTGCGGCTCGTGTAGAGGAGCCGGCTGTCGATCCGAACGTGAAAGAAGCACAGGATAAGATCCAGCGCTCCATCGGTCTGCGGACGCGTATTGAAGACAGGAATGGTAAGGGCCGCGTCATCATCGAGTATGCCGGGCTGGAGGATTTCGATGCCTTGCTGGAGATTCTGGCTGGGTAGCTGCGACACGCATTTGTCTCTGATTGCAAGAGATTCAGCAAGACTTGCGGGGTCTTGCAAAAGCAAGAGCGAACGCAAGTTACGCTAGGTTTTCGCAAAGAGCGCAATGAGGCCAAATGGCGGTTCTGACAGAAAGAGGAGAGATCGAGTGATGAGTTGGCGCGGGACAGTGAGTGAATGATGCGGGCGACGGCAGTTGAGTACAACCAGCGTTACCTGTTGCATGGGCTGATTTACACCCTTGGGCTGGCGGCACCCTGGCATTTGCCCGTGTGGGGATTTTTGCGCAACGGCAGCAGCTGGTTTTTTGCGGCAAACTGGCTGGCCAAGCCGTCCTATCAGAATTTTGCATTCGACTGGGATGCCATCCTGGTGGGAATTGTTCTGTTTGCGTTGTCGGGCGCGCTGCTGCGTGTGTGGGGCGCGGCGTACCTGGGCTCGGTCACGGTGCATCGCAGCGGTCTGGAGGGTGACCGCGTGATTGCGGATGGGCCCTACCGCTACACGCGCAATCCGCTGTATCTGGGCACGATCCTTCACACGGTGGCGATCGGCATGCTAATGCAGCCAGAGGCTGCATTGCTGACGTTGTGCCTGATTCTGGTGTTGCAGTTCCGCCTGGTGGGGCGGGAAGAGGCTTTCCTGGCCGGGCAGATGGGGGAAGCATATGCAGAGTACCGGCGGCTGGTGCCGCGATGGCTGCCAACGCCGCGGCCAAAGGTGCAAGCTGGAACGTTGCGTCCGCACTGGGGCGATGGGCTGCTGAGTGAGATTTACATGGTGGGCGCAGCGTTTTCCTTCGCAGTGCTAGGATGGACGACCGGCTACTCGTGGGAGGGCAGTGTTCTGCATGTTGTGCAGGGATTGGTGATTTCCTTGGGACTTGCATTGGTAGCTCGCGCATTCATGAAGACCCGCTAGCAGATGCGGTTCAAGAACGGATGTGGCGGGTAGAGTAGAGGGCAATGGGCGTCTTGCGGGAGGTTCGGCGAAAGGTGAATCGGTATGTCCGGCGGGTGACCGGTGCCGAGACGCCGCTCTGGCAGTTGCAGGTGGAGGATGCGCTCTACCGGGCGGGTGCGGGATGGCGCTGGCGGATCCTGCTGGTGACGGTGCCGCGGCAGATTTGCTCGACACTGCACCTGAAGTCGTTTCGCATCTTGTTGCGAGAAGGTTCGCAATATAGATCGCTGAACGAAAGCGATGCGGATGCCATGGCGTCGTTCCAGGAGCTGGCCGGCGCCGCGGATACTATCGCTTTCCCGGCAAGCTGTTCTCTGGTGGCGCATTTAAAGCGCGAAGCCGCGCCGGTGCAGATCAAGAGCGTCGAGCCGGATGCCTGGGTGCTGCTGTCGACAGAGGCGGAACTGCGGACGCTGCGCGAATTGGGAGCGGAGTGGCTGCTGCCGCTGCACGGGCGAACGGGCCTGGTGGGCTTTGCGGCACTGGCACGCACGCAAAGCAAGCCGTTCCAGCGCGCGGAGATGCAGATGCTTCGCAACTTTGGATCGCAGTTGGGCATGGGCCTGGAAACGGCGCAGTTCCAGCGGTCGCTGCAGGAAGAAGCGGCGCGGCGGGCACGGGCCGACCGCCAACTCGAGCTGGCGCGCGAGGTGCAGGAGCGGCTCCTGCCGCAGCGCATGCCGCAGGTGGCGGGGTTGAGCGCGGCGGCCATTTACCGCAGCGCGGAGCAGATTGGCGGCGACTACTACGACGCATTTCCGCTGGCGGATGGGAAAGTCTGCTTTGTGATTGCGGATGTGAGCGGCAAAGGCACGCCGGCGGCGCTGCTGATGGCGACGCTGCGTGCGAGCCTGCGGACGTTGATGCTGAAGGAGCAGTGCCTGCCGGAGGTTCTGGTTGAGTTGAACCGGCAGTTGTATGCATCGTCCTCTGCAAGCCGGTATGCCACGTTCGCGATGGTGGTGTACGACCCTGCGTCGGGCGAGGTCACGTCCTGCAATGCGGGGCACAATCCGCCACTGCTGCTGCGGAAAGATGGCGTGAAGCGGCTGGAGTGTGGCGGCCCTGTGCTGGGCCTGCTGCCGGAGGCGAGTTTTGAGCAGGAAGCGATGCGGCTGGAACAGGGTGACCTGCTGGCCATGTTCACCGACGGTGTGACCGAGGCGGAAAGCACGGGCGGCCTAGAGTGGGAGGAGGATGGCCTGCTGATGGCGCTGGAAGGCTGCGAGGATGCAACGGCTGACGAGTGCGTCGCAAAGGTGCTGCGGGCAGTGGAGGCATTTACCGC
>CAXTPQ010000015.1:51707-59997 GCA_964246215.1 uncultured Terriglobus sp.
CAACGGCTGACGAGTGCGTCGCAAAGGTGCTGCGGGCAGTGGAGGCATTTACCGCGGGTGCGCCGCAGCGGGATGATTTGACGCTGGTTGTGCTGCGCAAAGTAGTAAGTAGTAGGTAGTAAGTAGTAAGTAGTAAGTAGTAAGTAGTAAGTAGTAAGTAGTGAGTAGTGAGTAGTGAGTAGTGAGTAGTGAGTAGTGAGTAGTAAGTTGTTAGTGGTTAGCGGAAGTATTGTAGTGTTTCTTGGCGGTTAGCGGCTTTGCTTTTGGGTTGGTCTTAAGTGGATGTGCAATGGAGGGTCCATGGCAAATACCGGGACACCTATCGCTCAGGCCTATGCTGCTTTTAACCGGCGAGACGTCGATGGCGCGCTGGCGCTTATGACTGAAACCGTGAGCTGGCCCAAAGCGTCGGAAGGCGGCCGTGTGGTTGGAAAGAAGAGATCCGTGCCTACTGGACGCGTCAGTGGAAGGAGTTTGATCCTTATGTGGAACCGGTCGGAGTTATCGAGCGTGGCGGGGGCAAGGCGGGGGTCAGGGTTCATCAGCTCGTAAAGAATCTCCGTGGCGACGTTCTTTCCGGCAGCGAGGTGTGGCACGTGCATACCATCGCGGATGGCCGGATCGAACGCATGGATCTAAAGGAAAGCGAAGCAGGCTCGGATGCAGCCCCATCGCTGCATTTGCCACGCTTTAAGCGTTTCTCGCTTGACTGTCATTGCGCTGATCTGCCGTGAGAACGGTTGCGCGAGGAAAACAGGTTTCTCCACTTCGCTTCGCTTCGGTCGAAATGACAGAGTTTTACCTTGCGAGGAATGCTCTGGAGCATTGTGGATAGACTTCAGGGCCGGGGAATAAGGCATACTCTTACCAGTTGGAGTCTTACATGCAGATTACGAGCAAGGGACAGGTCACCATTCCTCAGGAAATTCGAAACCGGCTTGGCTTGTTGCCGCATACCGAGGTTGAATTTGAGATTGTTGGAAACTCTGCCCGGATTCGCAAGCTCAAGCCAAGAAGCGGCAGCAGTGACCGGGGAGCCCGGCTTATCGAGGCGCTTCGGGGCAGCGGCGATGTTCGAATGAGCACCGACGAAATTCTTGCGCTGACGCGGCCTCGTGATCGCCGCCGCACTGGCAGCAAGAGATGATGCAAGCGATTCCAGCACTGGCGGGCCGCTTGCGCCATTGCACCGCCGTGCTGGTTGACAGCAACGTTTTGCTCGACGTTGCCACGCGGGATGCCCAATGGAGTGCCTGGTCCGAATCTGCGCTGGTGGAATGTGCACGGATGGCATCCCTGGCGATCAATCCCATCATTTACGCCGAAGTCTCGGTGAGATATACAACGATTGAAAGCCTGGAATCCGCACTGCCGCGAAAACTTTACGAACGGCGACCTCTGCCGTGGGAAGCGGGATTCCTGGCTGGCAAGAGCTTTCATGCGTACAAGCGGCGAGGTGGCTCACGATCCATGCCATTGCCCGGCTTCTACATCGGTGCACATGCCGCGGTGGAACAGCTGGCACTGTTGACGCGGGATGCCTCGCGGTATCGAACCTACTTCCCAAGCTTAGAGGTGCTTTCTCCTGAGAACGCGGATATGTCTCATTAGATTGGGCCGCTAGCGATCTCCTGCAGCAGGGTGTGCAGGCGGGCGATGGGCAGGCCGACGACATTGGTGTAGTCGCCTGCGATGTGCGGGATCCAGCGGGCGGCGCGGCCCTGGATGGCGTAGGCTCCGGCTTTGTCCATGGGCTCGCCGGTGGCGATGTAGGCGGCGATCGCTGCGTCGGAAATGTTTGCCATGGTGACGTGCGTGGTTTCCGCGGCGGTGAGGGTTGCGGTTGCGGTGAGGACGGCGACGCCGGTGGTGACCTGGTGCGTGCGGTTGCGCAGCAGTTGCAGCATGCGGGTTGCGTCGGCGGCGTCCCGCGGCTTGCCCAGCAGCTCGCCGCCGATGGTGACAGTGGTGTCCGCGCCGATGACGGTGCTCTCCGGGTGCAGCCGCAGGATGGCGTGGGCCTTGGCTTCCGCCAGGCGAAGCGTGTAGGGGACGGGGGCTTCCCCGGGCTGGGGCGTTTCGTCGATACCGGCGGTGATGACGCGGAAGGGCAGGTCGAGGAGCGCGAGGAGTTCGCGGCGGCGGGGCGAGGCGGAGGCGAGGATGAGGTTCATGGGCATCGCTTCAGAGCATTTCTCGCATAGGTCTAGAGCGTGGGATGCAGCGGCTTCAGCCGCCGGGATAGAAACAGTCACGTAGTATTGCGGTTTCAGCCGCGGAGATTCCAGTCCCGGCGGCTAAGCCGTGTTTTCGTAATGGTCATGTCTCTCTCGGTGGCTAAAGCCAATCTATACCTGCAGGGGAAATGCTTTAGTGAAGTTAGAGCAGATCTCCATTAGGTGTCATCCTGAACGAACTTCGAGAGATGCGTCGACTGGAAAATAAGTAGATCTCCGCCGCGTGCTCCTGAGAAGGACACTCCATCAGACAAAGGAATTGTTTGTTACGAGTCTCAGGGCGCTTTTTCGAGTACAGCAGAGGAAACCATTGATGCTGGCACAGCAGGGTACATGTTTTGCCTGACTAACATCCGGCTTGGATGGAGTCAATCGTGAAGCAAATAGCTCTTGCTTCATCTGACAATCTCAGTGTTCCGTGAGTTACGCTTCAAGGCCAGTTCTACCGCCTGGCGATACGGCAAAGTGGGCTTGGGAAGGATCATGCGTATCGGCTCAGGATCGCCAACGGCATCGGTTCCCAGGCTATCGAGTATGCCCCTCATGGCTCCTTTGGGGAGCTTGCCCGCGCGCTCGATCAGTGGCGCAAGTGCACCGAGGAGCGCGGGTGGGAGGTGAATCTTTGTGGGATGCTTACGGCCAAGGAGATCGGCAGCGATGTCCAGCGTTTTCTGCCGCTAACATTCAACACCGTCCTGAACCAATCCGACGATTCGAAATCACATGCCGATGCAAACTTCGCACGGAGCTCATGGTCAATGGCGACGCGGCAAATTCTTCGCGCGAGGAACGGCTACGATTACAAGCGTGGAGAGCAGCTTTACCCGGCCAGAGTTGGAGCACGTAGTGGTGCAGCGTGCGCGGTTGCGGCCCATGGTGGAACTTGCCGTGGGGTATGGGCTGATCCTGCTGGTGATCTGGACGCCGAGGCCATGGCAACGCTGGCTGCTCTATGCGACCGCCGTGTTTCTGGCGATGGTGCTTGTGCGGTCGTTCCGCAGCTGGCAGGCAATGGGGCTGCGTGGGACGAATCTGCTGCGGTCCGGTTGGATTGTGGGGACGGCGGTGCTGCTGGCGGCCGCTGTGATCCTGGTGTCGCTGCGGATGGGCGTGCTGCGGCCGGTGGGCGGGCCCATGGGCTATGTGAGGCGGTACTGGGGTTATGCGATCTGGGCGTTCGTGCAGCAGGTGCTGCTGCAGGATTTCTTTCTGCGCCGGTTTCTGGCGTTCTGGCCACGCCGGCGACGGATGGCCGTGTTGGCCGCGGCTGGTATTTTTGCGCTGGCGCATCTGCCCAATCCGGTGCTGACGCCGGTGACGTTTCTGTGGGGCTATCTGGCGTGCCTGCTGTTTCTGCGCTACCGCAACCTGCTGCCGCTGGCGGTGGCGCATGCTTTGGTGGGCATCACGCTGTCCATCGCGATTCCGAATGCGGTCATGCACAACATGCGGGTGGGTTTGGGCTATTTGCACTTTCCGGCAACACAGCACCGCAAGGCTCTGGATCGCTTCAACACACGTTTTTGCAGTCGCCTCAGCGTGCACGCTAGCAAGCGCGCTCAGCGCAGCCAAATGGACCAGACTGTATCGACACAGGCGTGGGTGAGTGCCGAGGCACCCACCCGGCGGTCTTTGCGCCAGGCCAGGCCATAGAAGATGCCGGCGATGGCGGCGAGCAGCACGTACCGCCAGTTGAAGTGAACCGCGCGCTTGTTGAAGTGGGAGAGGCCGAAGAGCGCGGCGGTGACCAGCAGCGCCGGTGTGCGGCCAAGGCGGCGCTCCAGCAGGTTTTGCGTCCAGCCGCGGAAGAAGAGCTCCTCTGGAATGGCGATGAACAGGAAGGTGAAGGCAAACGCACCGGCAAGCTGGCCCGGCCGCGGCCACAATGCGTGCAGGTGTAGAAAGCCGAGGCTCAGGCCGAGGGTCAGCGCGATGGGTGTGTAAAGCAGGAAGTAAGTCAAGCCGACGTGGAGGTCGCGCCAACGCAGGCGCAGGTCGAAGCCGGCACCGCCGAGTCCGCGCAGTGCGGAGAAGGCCCAAATGCCCGCGTCGAGCAGCAGGATCTTGTTGAAGACGCCCAGGTGCGCGGGCCACGCGGGCTCAAACCAGCGGAGGTCGACGGCCAGTCCCAGCGTTGCCAGCACGAGCAGGTCGCGCCAGTTGCCGCGTTGGTGCGGGTCGGCCTGCCGCGCCCGCCACAGCAGGCCGGCAACGGCGACCGGAAGCAGCGCGTACAGGCAGAAGAAGGGCCAGTGGAAAGCTTTCGCGCCATGGGAGACCAGAGCGTAAGGAATACAGAGCAGGCCGGGTAGCAACAGGCGCAGGGGAAGTGGCAGCGATTGCGACCAAGCCGTGAAACGCTGGGCGAAGAGGGCCGCCGCCAGCAGCGGCAGCAGTGCTAGGCAGGCGGCAAGGGCAAGGATCGGTGTGACTGCCACATTCTCAGGCTAGATCATGCGCTCGGGCGGAGTGCCTTTGCCTGAGTCATCCGGACTCACATTCATCTTGAGCGTTGAGGTCCAGTGTTTCTCGCGATTCGCAAGTTTCTGACGAGCCTGGTCCCTCCACCATGCTTCCAGCCCTGGCATGTCCAGCATGCTTTGAGCGTAGCTGGGGTCAAATTCCAGATACATGCATCGATTGATCGTTGGGATCGAGCCAGTCTCGTTCATCCTTTTCTCGAGAAACCAAACGTCACCGGCTTGCACAATGCCCGGCTCCAGCACACGCAGGTAAAACCCGGTCCTGTTCTCACGAACTGTCTCCCTTCCCCAGCCGGATCGGCCGATCCGGCGTGCAAGATTTGCGCAAGGCACGCGCGGACCACTGACCTGAACGGCGGCCGTTCCAAGGCGAACGTGGTCTCCGACGCAGATCTGGTCTTCGGTGATACCGGCGAGAGTAATGTTTTCTCCGACAGACCCTGCTTGCAGATTCATGTTGAATCGCGCATTCCAAAACGCATAATGCTCAGCCAGGTGCACACATATCGCCGCACCTGAACCGCCGTGATATGGCTGTGTGACTTTGTCTCCGGCAAGACCCCCGAAGGAAACTGGAACAGGCTTTGCCGTGCGCTCGCGAAAGATGGACGATGTCCATGTTCCACGCTCATCCGAGATGAGCTTGGGCTGGCCGGTAAAGACGGCCTCGATTGTCGCAATTTGCGCCATACATCTGGATTCTAAGTTGCGGTGAACCATTCACACCGGATAAGTCACTTCCATTCCAGGAGGGCCCGCTCATTACGGTCTCGACCGAGAACCGGCCGGCTATCTGCCGGCGGATGGTTGTGGAAAGGTTCAGGATGGGGTTTACTGGCGATGGGTGCGGAAACTTTTCTCCATTCTGTTGTTGGCGATCTTCGGTCTGCCTCTTGTCTCGCCGCTGCTGGCGATGACGGGTGCGGCGGATGCTGGGTTGCCGGCGTGCTGCCGCCGGAATGGCAAGCACCACTGTGCGATGAGCGCTGAGCAGCGCGGGCGGATGGCGAGCCATGGGCCGCAGTTCCGCGCACCGGTGGAGAGTTGCCCGTATTGCCCGGTGCGGATGGTGGCGTATCACTCGCCGACGCTGGCCGCACCCGTGGCGCAGGCGGTCTTTGCGGGTGTGGCGAGCCAGCCGGCAGGCACGGCGCAGGCGGAGTCCATGTGGCGCGGGAGCGGTCGCGCGGGAAGCGTGGACCTCCGATCGTCTAGGACGGCCTAGATTGGGGCGGAGCAAGTGACCTCAGGGGTGAAGGCCCTCAGAGTTCGTGAGTCCTTTACGGCCTGGCTGAAGCCAGGTCCCCTCCGAAAGAAGCCTTAGCCGGGCCATCCTGAACCCTCTCAGCGATTCGGCAGTTGAAGCGCTTTGTGCGTTCGCTGCCGGCTCTTTCCGCGTTTCTAACGCGGGTGGTCGAGGTGTTTTCCAAATGAGATTGGGATGTTTTCCATGCGACGGTTCGCAGTGTTGTTGCTGTTTGTGTTGCTGGCGGTGCCACAGGCGCACGCCACGGTCTTCGGCCAGCTCCGGGGTGTTGTGCATGATGCGCAACACCGGCCGATCCGTGGTGCGCGGGTCACGGTCTCCGCCGCGCGCTCTGGGCTGATGTTCCACGCGGTAACGAATGAGGAGGGCGAGTTCCAGATGGCGGCGGTGCCGCTGGGCGACTACTCCGCCGTGGCGGGTGCGGCAGGGTTTGCCGAGTTGAAACAGACGTTCACGCTGGCTTCCGGCACGTCGCCGGTGCTGCACTTTGAGCTGGTGGTGAGCGGGGAGACGCAAACGGTTTCCGTGCAGGGCATGCCGCCTGAAACGGCAAACGTGAACACGGTGACGCCGACGACGCTGCTGGACCGCGTGGACATTGCGCAGACGCCGGGGGCCGACCGCACCAACAGCCTGGCCGCGATTACCGACTTTGTGCCGGGCGCGTATGTCACGCATGACCAGCTGCACCTCCGCGGCGGGCACCAGGTGAGCTGGCTGATCGATGGCGTGCAGATTCCCAACACCAACATCGCCAGCAACCTGGGCGCGCAGATCGATCCCAAGGACATCGACTACATTGAAGTGCAGCGAGGCAGCTACACGGCCGATGTGGGCGACCGCACGTATGGCGTCTTCAATGTGGTGCCGCGCACCGGGTTTGAGCGCAGCCGCGAGGGCGAGCTTGTGCTGCAAGCCGGCAACTTTTTCCAGACGGACAACCAGATCAGCTTTGGCGACCACAGCGAAAAGTTTGCGTACTATGCGAGCCTGAACGGGAACCGGAGTGACTATGGCCTGTCGCCGCCGGTGGGGCGTGTGCAGCACGATGCGGCGAATGGGTATGGCGGCTTTGCCTCCTTCATTTACAACCGGACGCCGCGCGATCAGTTCCGGCTGGTGACACAGCTGCGCCGGGACTTTTTTCAGATTCCGTACGACGCGGACCCGAACAGCTTCGGCAATCAGCAGTTCGATTCCAGCGGTCTGCGGGATACGGAGCAGGAAATTGACGGGCTGACGGACCTCTCGTGGGTGCACACGTTTCACGAAAGGGCCGTGTTGCAGGTGTCGCCGTTCTTCCATTACAACCGGGCGAACTATGAGGGCGACCCGAACGACACGCCGGTGGCGACGACCAGTGAGCGAGGGTCGGCCTATGCGGGGGTGCAGGCGGCCGTGACGGCGGATGTGAAGCGGCACACACTGCAGGGCGGATTGTTTTCCTATGGCCAGCACGACAGTTACCTGTTCGCTGCCGCCTTCCACGATGGCAGCGGGACGGCAGCGTTCCGCATCCCGGACGCGGCGAACGGCGGCGTGGTGGAGGGGTACGTTTCCGACAATTACAGGGTGGCACCATGGCTGACAGTGATTGCCGGCGTGCGGCAGACGCATTTTCAGGGGCAGTTCAGCGAGGACGAGACCAGCCCGCGCGTGGGCCTGGCGGTGCGCGTGCCGCGAGTGAATGTGGTCTTTCGCGGATTTTATGGGCGCTACTACCAGCCGCCGCCGCTGCTCACCGCGGCCGGTCCGGTGGTGCAGCTGGCACAGAGCAACAACACGGATTTTGCGCCGCTGCATGGCGAGCGCGATGAGGAGCACCAGTTCGGCGTACAGATTCCGTTCCGGGGATGGCTGCTGGACGCGGACCACTTCAAAACGCGCGTCAACAATTTTCTGGATCACTCGAACATCGGGAACTCGAGCATTTATTTTCCGGTCACGGTGGATGGCGCGCTTGTCCGGGCGTGGGAGCTTTCGCTGCGGTCGCCGCGGCTGGGGCGCTTTGGGCAGGCGCACCTGGCGTACTCCAACCAGATTGCGGAGCAGCGTGGAGCAGTCACCGGCGGGTTGGTCTGCGCGCCGGTGGCCTCACCGCAGTGCGATGTAAACTTGGGCTACCGGCCGGTGGACCACGACCAGCGGAACACGTTAAATGTAGGTTTTGACGCGAAGCTGCCCTGGCATGCGCGGGCGTCCACCAATGTGAACTACGGGTCGGGCTTTACGAACGGGAATCCCGATCCGGCAACGCCGTATCCAAACAGCTACCTGCCCGCACACACCACCTTCGATCTGGC
>CAXTPQ010000016.1:0-59519 GCA_964246215.1 uncultured Terriglobus sp.
GGATGGCGGAGAGTGTTCCAGACGAGAGCGCAGGAGAGGGCGATGACGATCAGTGCTGTGGACCAGGCGACGAGGTTGAGCCAGCCGTTGTTGGTGTGCTCGCCCATGAGTTCCTTGTTATTGATGAGTTTGAGCATGAAGTAGAGGATGACTGGCAGCAGGACGCCGTTGAGCACCTGTGACAGGATCGCCATGTAGACGATGTTGAAGTGGGGCAGCAGGACGGTGCCCGCGCCGCCGACGATCAGCAGCGTATAGAACCAGTAAAAGACCGGGGCCTGCTTCCAGGTGCGGTCGAGGCCGCTTTCAAAGCCGAGGCCCTCACAGACGGTGTAGGCCGTGGTGAGCGGCAGGATGGATGCCGCAAAGAGTGAGGCGTTGAAGAGGCCTGCCGCGAAGAGGAGGAAGGCATAGTCGCCGGCGATGGGACGCATGGCTTCCGCCGCGTCCGCTGGGACGCCGATGTTGCGCATGCCATGGGCAAAGAGCGTGGCGGCACAGACGACGACGATGAACCAGGCCACGATATCCGTGAAGATGGAGCCGACGATGACGTCGATGCGGCTGGCTGTGTACTGGCGGATGGTCACGCCTTTTTCCACGATGGAGGATTGCAGGTAGAACTGCATCCAGGGCGTGATGGTGGTGCCGATGACGGCGATGGTGCTGTAGAGATAGGCGTGGTCCTGCCAGGCGGAGCGGGGCGGCAGCTTGATGGTTTCCGAGAGGGCGGCGTGCCAGTCCGGCCGGCCGAGGACGCCGGCGACAATGTAGGCGAGATAGACGACCGACGCGAAGAGGAAGATCTTCTCGACGCTTTTGTAGTCGCCGCGTACAACCAGCGCCCAGACGAGCAGAGCACCGAGGGGCACGCTGATGAAGCGGGAGACGTGAAAGAGCTGCATGGAGCCGGCGATGCCCGCAAACTCCGTGATGACATTGGTGAAGTTGACGATGACGAGCAGCACCATGCAGACGACGGTGATGCGCAGGCCGAACTCCTCACGGATGAGGTCGGAGAGGCCCTTACCGGTGACAGCGCCCATGCGGGCGCACATTTCCTGCACGACGATGAGGGCGAGCGTGATGGGGATCATGGTCCAGAGCAGCGAGTAGCCGTACTGCGCGCCGGCCTGGGAGTAGGTGAAGATGCCGCCTGCGTCGTTGTCGACGTTGGCGGTAATGAAGCCGGGGCCGAGAGCGGCCAGGAAGAAGACGATGCGGCCTCGCCAGGTCCGGAGGAGGGTCACGCGGGCACCTCACCTGGTGGGGATGCAGTGCCGGAGGAAAGCAGGTCTCTCCACTTCGCTGCGCTTCGGTCGAAATGACGGTTTGTGGGTTGGGTTGCGGTGAAGTGGGAGGAAAGCAGGTTTCTCCACTTCGCTGCGCTCCGGTCGAAATGACGGTTTGTGGGTTGGGTTGCGGTGAAGGACGCTTCTGAGGATGGGGCACCCGGCAGGATGGCGGCCTCCGCTGGTTCAAAGGCGAGTGGTTGCGGCTTTGGGTGGTCCTGCTGGCCCTGGTCGATGAGCGGCTGTAGGTGTTGAAGGATGCGGCGGACCTGGGTGTCATTGTCGTAGCCGCTGGTCCAGGCGCGCTGCTGGCCGGCGAGCGCGATGCGGTTGCGTGCGGCTTCGTCGGGCAGGTATTGCTGGATCTTTGCGAGGAGTTCGTCATAGCCGTTGAAGAAGACGGCTTCTTTGTCCTCACGGAAGCGCTCGAGGTGACCGGGGGTGCGCTCGGCGAGCAGAAAGCCCCCGCAGGCGGTGATCTCAAAGCTCTTGTGGACGAACTCATCGGCGTTGCTGTGGGTGAGAAAGCTGAGATTGATTTTGGAGCGCCAGATAGCGGAGCGGTAGTCCTGGTTGTAGAGCTCGCCTTCACGGTACAGGTTGGTGAATTGCCGCCGAGTGAGTGCGCGCTTCCAGTGTTGCGGGCCACCGGAGATGACGACGGGCAGACCGGTGGCAGCGAGACGGGTGAGGGTTGCGGCGCGGTCGTCGTAACTGGTGCCAATGAAGGAGATGCCGCGGTCGCGCCGCGCGTCGGTGTACGGCTCCGGAGCCGGGAAATGCACGGTGGGTTCGTAGGCGGTCTGGATCTTGAGGACGTCCCGTGCGCCGGCTGCCAGGTAGTCGCGCATGTTGGTGTCGCGCTGGGTGCAGTGCAGGTCGTAATGAGAGATGGTCTGGCGGTAGAGGCGCCAGCCGGGATCGCGGCGCGGACCGAAGGCGTTGTCGATCATGTAGGAAACGGTTGGGATTCCGAGCTTGCGGAGTTCATCGAGCGTTCCGGGACGCATCCAGAGGACTTTGTCGCACCAGACAAGATCGGGGTGGAATTTGCGAGCGCAGCTGAGGATGTCGTGGTTGAGACGGTCGACCTCCGATCCAACTGTGAGGCGAAATTCGAGCTTGCGCAAGAGGTGGTTTTTCTGGCCGTAGGTGTAGGTGTTGATGGGCAGGATGTAGTGCCCGGCACGCTCCAGGGCGAGGCGGCGGTAGTGGGCGGAGTCGTTGGGCGAGAGAGAGGCGGCGTAGAGGATCGTCATGCGCCGGCTCGTCTCATCCCACGTCTCAGAAGCGAGACATGGGGCACCCTTTGTGTTGTGCGGATCATGCCCTGCCCTCTCTTAAGAGGGCGATGACGTGTTCGGCCTGGATGATGCCTTCCAAGTGGTTGTGCTGGTCCACAACGGCGAGGGAGCGAAGGTTGTACTTGTCGAACTGCTCGGCAATCTGCTTGCCGCGATTTTCGAGATGGCAGCAGTGAATCCGGCCTTCCTTGATCTGCCGCAGTGGCGTAGTGCTTTCCGCAAGGAGGATGCGCGCGAGATTTACTACGCCGCGAAGGTGGCCGAGCTCGTCCAGCAGAAAGAGTTCGGTGACGGTTTCGATGTCGCCTTCAAAGTGGCGGATGGCTTCAATGGCATCCGCGACCAGGCTTTCCTGCGGCAGGGCGACGAAGTCGGTGGTCATGAGGCCAGCGGCTTCATCGTCGGCAAATTCGAGAAGATCTTCGACTTCCTGGCGTTCGTCCGGCTCCATGTGCCCGAGAATGGCATCGGAGCGGTCCTCCGGCAGCTCGGCGAGCAGGTCGGCGGCCGCACCTGGGTCCATTTCCTCGACGATGTCGGCGACGCGGCTGGATTCCATATGTTCCAGCAGCGAGCGCTGAAGTTTGGGTTCGACTTCTTCCAGGGCCTCGGCGGCGACCTCCTCATTGAGAGAGGTGAACACTGCATCGCGTTCAGCGGGAGCGAGGTCTTCGAGGATGTCCGCGATGTCCGACGGGTGCATGTGCGAGAGGCGGTCCTGCCCGACTTTCAAGCGGACGCGCCGGTTGGGGTCGCGGTCAATCAGGTCCACGAACTCCCATGGGATGACGCGCGGCTGGAAACGTTCCGCTACCGCGTCCACGGCAGAAGCGGGCAGACCCTTGAGGAGACGGCGGGCGGCGCCGCGCAGTCCAACTTCCACCTCGGCGATACGGAGCTCGCAGATGCTTTCGCCGGAGATTTCCCAGACGAGGTCGACATCATTGACGCGAACGACCTTGCGGCCGGAAACGTCGATGATCTGCTGATCGAGGAGGTCGCGTTCCAGGTGAACCGTGGCGGGGTCGGGCTGAAGCGGTTGTGGGGCAGCCCCGGTGTGCAAGCGCATGGTGCCGTCGTGCGCAAAGGAGAGATCGCACAGCGAGACGCTGCTTGCCTGCTTGTGGCGGGCCCGGCCGCTCGGTGTGACCACGAAGGAGGTCACATGAGTAAAGGGAGCTGAACCGCTGAGCACGAGTTCGGCAATGCGGCCGGAGCTGCCGCCGGCGGAGGTCAGGACAGGCTTGCCCAGCAGGCTGGACAGGGTGGTGCGGCGCACATCGTGATGAGCCATGGCGTCGATGCCCCTCCTCTTCCAGCAAGTCTAACTGCTAGCACGGGATGCGGGCTCCCCTGCAACGGAACTGCTGCTACCGCATGGCTGCGCAAGGATGTCTTGACTTTCGTGCGTTGGGCAAGCACACTGCCGTTTAGCTGCGCAGGACAACACAACTTGATCTGGCAAAGACGACGGAGCCGCTTGAACGAATCGCTGACAGGCCGAACGAGCTTCACTCTGCCCTCCACGCTGGACACGGTGGACCGGCTGGAGAAGGAAGCGGAAAGCTTTGCGGCGGCTCATGGATTCGATGAGGATACCGCCGCAAACATCGCCATGGCTGTGCGCGAGGCGGCGGTGAATGCCGTTCTGCATGGCAACAGTTACAGCCGGGAGAAGCAGGTAACGGCTTCATTGCAGACCGACGCCGACGAACTGACGGTGCGGATTACAGACGAGGGTGCGGGATTCAATGCCGCGATGCTGCCCGATCCACTGAGCCCGGAAAATATTTTGCGGGGGTCAGGGCGTGGAGTCTTCCTGATGCGCGCGTTGATGGATGAGGTCGACTTTCGCCAACTTACTCCCGGAACTGAATTGACGATGGTCAAGCATCGCGGTACAGGATCGCCGGAATCCTAAAGATCGCGCCGCAGCCAGGGCGCTACTGAACGAAGGAGAGACGATGAGCATCAAGGTAAGCACGCGCCAGGTGGACGGCGTAACGATTCTGGATTTGAGCGGCCGCATCACCCTGGGCGAAGGCAGCGTTACGCTGCGCGATGCGATTCGTGACCTGGTGAACAAGGGCGAAAAATTCATCCTGCTGAATGTCGGCGATACCAGCTACATCGACAGCTCAGGCCTGGGCGAAATGGTCAGCGCCTACACCACGGTGAAAAACGCCGGTGGCGAACTAAAGCTGCTGAACCTGACCAAGAAGGTGAAAGATCTGCTGCAGATCACAAAGCTGTATACCGTGTTCGATGTGAAAGACGATGAAGCGAGCGCCGTTGCTTCGTTTTCACGGTAGTCCGCACCCGTGGTGAGAGGCCGTCGTCCCCTGGGTGACGGCCTTTTGCTTTCAGGCCAGGTGCTTCAAGGCTGTTTCTGACGAGATGTCATGAAAGTATCGGCATGATTCGCATGCCTGGTCTTTGCCGGCCGGGCTCTGCGCAGTGCGCTGCTCGCCTTGCGGCAGAGGACACACGTGCCTTCGAGAAGAGGAATCCAAAGCAAAAGGGCGACAAAGAAAGCTGTGGTTCCGAACATAGCGATCATGTTGTCCGACATAAGGTCTCCTTGCGGGCGGCGCTGAGCATTGCGGTCAGCCTGATACTCTGAGCGCGGGTGAATGCCTGTACTGGTGATTGCGTGATTCGGCGGAGAACTGTGACGCGGACAGCACCTGTGACCGGCGAACGGCTACATACACGACGTAGCCTCATGCCGCATGAGGCTGTGCTCCAGGCCAAAAGATCCGTCACTGCGGTGCGCCGGAATTTGCTATAACTGGCGTTCAGGTGCCGAGAACTGCATGGACCGACGTTTGTTTCTTTTCCGGGCAGGAACCACGGCAGCAGCCGTGTCCATGCCGCCATCTCTCTACATGCTCGGACAGACGATCGGCGTAGACCGCGCAAACCTTCCTCTGCTGTTCGGCACCGATTACTACCCCGATCAGACCTCCCAGGAGTTGTGGGAAGAAGATGCGCAACGCATGGCCGACTTCGGCATAACGAACGTGCGCATCGCGGAGTTTGCCTGGGCACTGATGGAGCCTGCCCCAGGCCGGTTCGACTTCCGCTGGCTGGAGCGTTCCATCGGCATCCTGCACCGGCATGGGATCGCGGTGATTCTAGGAACGCCTTCAGCCGCGCCACCGCCCTGGCTGACCGCGGCTCATCCTGAGGTGTTGCTGGTCAACCAGAATGGCGTAACGCTGACGCCGGGCTCTCGCCGCTTTACCTGTCCCAGCAATGCGACCTACCGCAGGCTGTCACTCACGATAGCGGCGCAGATGGCGCGCCGCTTTGGCAAGTCGCCTGCGGTGATCGGCTGGCAAATCGATAATGAATTCACCCTTGGCGATTTTCCGCGCTGCTTCTGTAACAGCTGCCGATCAGGTTTTCAGGCCTGGCTGAAGACCCGGTATGGCGACCTGGATGCCCTAAATGCAGCGTGGGGCACCGTTTTCTGGAGCAACACCTACAGTGATTTTGCCCAGATCGGAACGCCGCTACCGACCGGTGCTCCGCACAATCCCGGACTGGCGCTGGACTACGACCGGTACCAGAGCGACGCAAACGTTTCGTTTCAGGACGAGCAGCTGACGATGCTGCGGCAGCTTTGTCCAACGCACTTTGTGACGACGAACAACGTTGCCGGCCTGTCGGATACGATCAACCCGCGCGACCTATACCGCAAGCTCGACTTTGTTTCTTCTGACAACTACCCCGGCTTCTTTGCGTTTCTGGTGAATGGAGTTGACACCGGCACCAGCGTGCCCGCCGAACTGCTTGCGCCAACGATCTCTTTCGCGCACGATTTCAGCCGCAGCGCGAAGGACGGCAAGCTTTTTCTGATCATGGAGGAGCAATCCGGCAAGTCCGGCCAGCCTGTATTTTCACCGCAACCGGAACCCGGGCAGATCCGGCTCTGGACATATCAGGCGGTCGCTCATGGTGCGATGGGGATCAACTATTTTCGATGGGACACGGCTGACTTCGGTGCCGAGGAATATTGGCACGGCATCCTGCGGCACGACCGCTCCCCGAGCCCAGGGTTTGAAGAAATCCGGACCACGCTGCGGGAACTCAAATCTCTCTCCCGCGACGATCTGCATGCAGCTTATGTGGCAGAGATGGCTCTCCTTTTCGATTTTGCTTCCGACTGGGCGCTTGGTATTCAACCCGGGCAGCCGAAGTTGAAGTATGTGAGCGAGTGCACCGCCTGGTACGGCGCCGCGAGCCCATTCAGTGGTCAGGATATTGTGGATGGCACAGGCGATCTTTCCCGCTACCGTGTTGTGCTGGCTCCCGCCATGTATGCCGTGTCGGCGGCACAAGCGGATCGCATCCGCGCCTTTGTTCAGGGCGGCGGCACCTTTATCGCGGGTGTCAGGCTGGGTGTCAAGACGGAGCAGAGCCAGATTGTCCGCACGCCGCTGCCCGGGCTTTTGCGCGATGTGATGGGCGTGGAGGTTACGGATTACCAGCCGATCTTCTCAGAAAAACAGGGTGTCCGCTTCTCAGGCGCGCTGGGAAAATTCTCGGCGGAGTGCCACGTTTGGGCAGACATTCTTGAGCCGAAAGAAGCGGAAACGCTGGCTACTTATACCAACGGTCAGTATGCGGGCAGAGCGGCAATCACGTCGCACAGCTTTGGCAAGGGACGGGCCATCTATCTGGGCGCACACCTTGCGGACGCCGATCTTGCCCGTGTGATGAGTGCGCTGCTGAATGCGGCTGGAGTCAAGAGAACGATCGCCGCGCCCACAGGAGTAGAAGTCTGCCAGCGCCGCTCTGTTCAGGGCACCCTCACGTACCTGCTGAATCACCTGAGCACGGCCCAGAACGTGTCTCTGCCGGGCCACTACAGAGATCTTCTTGCCAGTAAAGACGCCAATGGCTCCGTTCTGCTGGAGCCATATGGCGTTCGGGTTCTGCGGAGCAGTTAGGGCGGTTTCCGTGAGAATTTTAGTTACGCTGATCTTCTTTGAGCCCGAGTTGCGCACGAAAGAAAGCAGTCTCTCCATTCCGCTTCGCTCCGGTCGAAATGACAGGCCTCAATTTACGGGGCCCACCGTTCTAACCGCCGAAGTCGACCTTGGGTGCGGCTTTCGAGCCGGGGTCGGCCGTGTAGTACGTGTTCTTTTTCTGGTACTTGGCACCGGCGTACAGGCTGTTGGGAAAGACGGAAATGGTGTTGTTGTAGTCCAAAATCGCCGCGTTGTAACGCCGCCGGGCGACGGCGATGCGGTTTTCCGTACCGGAGAGTTCGTCTTCCAGACGCAGGAACTGGCCGTTGCTCTTGAGGTCCGGGTAGTTCTCCTGCAACCGGGTGAGCGGCAGCAGCGAGACAGAGAGGCGGTCGTTGGCGGCCAGCTTCTCATCCGGCGTCTTGGCCTGCAGCAGGCCGGAGCGTGCCTCGGCGATGTTGGTCAGGATGGTGGTTTCCACCTTGGCATAGCCCTTCACGCTGTTGACCAGGTTGGGAATCAGGTCGGCCCGGCGTTGCAGGTTGACATCGATTTCAGAGAAAGCCTCGTCCACCTGATTGCTTTTGAGGGCCATGCTGTTGCGAGCCGAAACATAGCTGCCGCCCACCAGCAACAGGCCCAGCAGCAGAACCACGACCACACCAATTCCTAAAAATCCCTTGCGCATAGATCCTCGATTCGAATTACCTTCCAGCATTTGTGCCATGTGAGTCTCCTGGACTTTACCAGCTTCCGCCGGCTCCGCCACCACCAAAACCACCACCGTCGCCGGGGCTGAAACCGCCACCGGAGTCATTGTCGTCACGGCCACCGCCGCCGCCAAAGCCGCCCCCGCCGAAGCCTCCGCCACTGCCGCCCAGCAGATTACCGAGCAGCATGCCGGTCAGAAAGCCGCCCCCGCCGCCACGTCCTCCACGGCCACCGCCACGGAAGATCATCCAGACAAAAAAGAGCAGGACGAAGAGGCTGATAATGCGTGAGCTGCCGCCGCCCGTGCTGCGCGCAGACTCACGGTGGTAGGTGTGCTGAGCCGTGGCGAGGGTAACGCCTGCATCCTGTGCGATTCCATTTGCCAGGTCATTGACGCCGGTGCGAACCGCGCCGTCGTAGTTTCCAGCTTGCAGGTCTGGCACCATATCGCGGCCAATATCGCCGACTTTCGCATCATTCAGGATGCCTTCCAGGCCGTAACCGACCTGGATCCAGCGCTTGTGATCATCGACGGAGAGCAGCAGCAACAGGCCGCGGTCGCCCTCCTTACCACCTTTGGTCCCGATCTTCCACTGCGTCGCCAGGTCGAGCGAGAAGTCCTGAATGGGGACATCGCCATCGACTTTATGGATCGTAGCGACGAAAAGCTTGGTGTGGGTCTGGGTGTCGAGGCTGCGGCAAAGTGCATTGAGATCGGCAATGGTGCTCTGATTCAGAACACCCGCGTAGTCATTGACATAGTTGGTGGGAGCGGGAATGTCCTTGAGCGCTTCCGCAACAGCAGAGCCTGCCGCGATCAGGAAGCAGATCAGGAGCGAAAGCAGACGCAACGTACGCGATTGCCAGGTGGCCATCTTGTACAGTGTACGCGGTTGCGCGGTGATCCGTTCCGTTGACTTGAGCTGGGCACTGATAACTGCCGGCAGCGATACTCCTACTTTGCCGGCGCACGCCGATTCTCACCCGTAGCAGTCGAGCCGGGTATCCTGGGCGTATGTTGAAGGATTTGCAAGCGCCGGTTGCCACCCGTAAACCCCATCCCACTCACCTGCATGGCGAAACGCTGGAAGACGACTATTTCTGGCTGCGCGAGAAGGGCTCGCCAGAGGTGACGGCTTATCTGGAAGCGGAAAACGCCTACACAGCGGCGATGATGGAAGGAACGGAAGAGCTGCAGGAACGGCTCTACCGCGAGATGCTGTCGCACATCAAGGAGACGGACACCTCCCTGCCCTACCGTGATGGTGGCTGGTTCTATTACGCGCACACGAAAGAAGGCCTGCAGTACCCGATCCAGTGCCGGCGGCGTGCCAGTGCGGCGCGTCAGTATGACGAGAACGCACCGGAGGAGGTGTTGCTGGATGTGAATCAACTGGCCGAGGGCAAGCCATTCATGTCGTTGGGTGCGCTTTCGGTGAGTCCGGATGGCAATCTGCTGGCGTACACGACCGACACTACGGGCTTCCGGCAGTACACGCTGGCGGTGAAAGACTTGCGCAGTGGCGAGCTGCTACCCGATACAGCGGAGCGAGTTGGATCGGTGACTTGGACGCCGGATTCAGCGATGTTGTTCTACTCCGTGGAGGATGAGCAAACGAAGCGGCAGTACCGTGTCTACCGGCATACGCTGCGTGCCCCGGCTGACGAAGCTGTGCTGATCTTTGAGGAGGCAGACGAACGGTTCAACGTGGGCGTGGGCCGCACGCGGGACCGCAAGTATCTGCTGATCGAATGTGGCAGCCACACGACGAGCGAGTACCGGTATGTGGAGGCGAATACGCCCACGCAGCCGTTCCGTGTGCTGGCCGAGCGTGTGGCCGACCAGGAGTACTACCCGGACCATCGCGAAGGGGTTTTCTACATCCGCGTCAACGATACGTCGAAGAATTTTCGCGTGGTGACCGCGCCGGTGAACGATTCCCGGCGCGAGGGCTGGACGGAACTGCTGCCGGCCCAGCAGGATGTTCCGCTGAGCGACTTCGAAGTTTTTTGCGATTTTGCCGTAGCCAGCGAGATGGTACAGGGACTGGACCGGTTGCAGGTGTACCGGTTTGAAAAAGGTGTGCTGCAAACGCAGGGGCGGGCCGTGGACTTTCCCGAGCCGGCCTACAGCGCGGGGCTGCATGTGAACCGGGAGTTTGACACGGACAGCTTCCGGTACAGCTACCAATCGCTGGTCTCACCTGCTTCGGTCTTCGAGTACAACGTGAAGAGTGGCGCGTCGAAGCTGCTGAAACAGCAGGAAGTGCCGGGCGGCTTTGATCGCGAGCGGTATGCCTCAGAGCGGGTTTGGGCGACGGCGGGCGATGGCGTAAAGGTCCCGGTAAGCCTGGTCTACCGGCGTGACAAGTTCCACAAGGACAGCGCGAATCCGTTGCACGTGTATGGGTACGGATCGTATGGGTATGCGTTGCCGATCGGCTTTAGCGGTACGCGGCTGGTGCTGCTGGACCGCGGCTTTGTTATGGCCTATGCGCACATCCGCGGCGGGGGTGACCTGGGCGATGCATGGCACGATGACGGCAAGATGATGGTGAAGCGGAACACCTTTACCGACTTTGTGGCAGTGACTGAACACCTGGTGGCGGAGGGCTACGGCGCGAAAGACAAGGTGGTCATTGAAGGCGGCAGCGCGGGCGGTTTGCTGATGGGTGCGGTGGCGAATCTGCGGCCGGATTTGTTCCGGGTCGTGGTGTCTCAGGTGCCGTTTGTGGACGTGATGAATACGATGCTCGACGCTTCCCTGCCGCTTACCGTGGCGGAGTATGAAGAGTGGGGAAATCCGAATGAGCCGGAGGCCTTCACTTACATGCGAAGTTACTCACCCTATGACAATTTGCGCGCAGACAGTTATCCGGCGATGCTGGTGAAGACGAGTCTGAATGACTCTCAAGTGATGTATTGGGAACCGGCGAAGTATGTGGCCAAGTTACGTACGCTGAAGACCAGCCCGGAGCGGCCATTGCTGCTGCACACCAATATGGACGCGGGTCATGGCGGGGCTTCCGGCCGGTATGACTACCTGAAAGAGATGGCCATGGACGATGCTTTTGTGCTGCGTGAGTTGGGTATGGAGTAAATCAGTGTCGATTCTGTCATTCAGACCGGAATAGAAGAGCCCCGGCAACTCTGCCGGGGCTTTTCTGTGGAATCGAACTTGTCTATTTACTTTACCGAGGCTTGTTGCGGTGCCGTTGTTTTTGGCTCGAGGACGATGCCGTCGTAGGGAGTGACACCAACGAGGTGATCGCCAACAGGCCGTACCTGGCGGAGCTCCCAACCGGCATCCCAGTAGCGGATGGCCATGTCAGGAACGTGTACGGAGAAGACGGTCGTGCCGGGCTTGTAAGAGGTCACCAGGACGCGGCTGCCCGCCTGATCGTAGAAGATGCCGCTCACATTCGGAACGAATAAACCCTTCTGCGCATGCCAGGTGCTGCCGTCGTCCTCCGACAGGTAAACGCCCTCGCGGCCACCTACCCAGATGCGGCCCGTGTCGTCGATCGTCATGGACGAAATCATCGACAGGTCAGCGGGTGCGGTGATGGCATGGAAGGTGACGCCTTTGTCAGTGGAGAGCGCGGCTGCTTTCAGGTCGGCAACAGCGACACGGGAACCCTGTGCGGCGACAACCCGCCATGGCGTTCCGTTCGCAGTACGGATCCGGTTCCAGGTGCGTCCGTCGTCGGTGGAGGTGACCAGGCCCTCTTCTGTTGCTGCAAAGATTCCGGCATCATTGTTGGCGATGGTATACACGCCGGTGGTCGATTCACGCGGCGGTGTGGAGCGCGTGGGCGCGGTGCTGACCGAAGCCGAGCGCTTTGCACCAGCCTTCGCGGGTCCCGCTGTCGACGTCCGTTCCGGTGTTGCTCCCTTTGCAACGGGGTTGCTCGTGGCGCGTTGCCGGGCGGCTACGGAGCGGCGCCCCTTGGGGCTGACTGGCTTGGCGGTTTCCTCGGCCGGGTCGGGTGGCAGCGCCAGAGTCAGGCCGGAGCTCTTCCAGGTGCTGTTCTCAAAACGGAAGATGCCATGGCGTGTTCCGGCGAGCAGTGTGCCACTGGGCGTTTGGCCGAGCGAAAAGACATCTGCCCCGCCAAGGCCGGTGCTGGCCTGCTGCCAGGTCTGGCCGCCGTCGCCACTCGTGAATACCCCACCGGCATTTTTATCGTTCAGCACACCGACGGAGAGCTTGGCATTGTCTGACTTGTCCTGGACTACCGCTGAGATCTGCCGGGCGGAGAAGCCGCGGTTTGCCGGTGTGAAGGTCAGGCCGCCATCGTTGGAAATCAGCACGCCAGTGCGGTCCGTGGCAAGAAGCACGTGTTGGCTGTTTTGCGGATCGATACTGACATCGTTGATGATCCAACCCGGATCGCCGTTTCGCTGAAACGTGTGACCCGCATCGGTGGTGCGCCAGAGGCCTTCCGTCGTTCCGGCAAAAACAATGCCCGGCTGCTTGGCGTCTTCCATCAGAACGCGGGTGCGCCGCGCGGTGTTGGGAATGCCCTTCACCTTTTCAAATTGAGCGCCCTCGTCGGTGCTGCGATAGATGCCGGAGCAGGCGGACAGGTAGACGTTCTGAGCATTGGTCGGGTCCACGATGATGGAGAAGACGTCCGAGTCATCGATGATGCCCTGCTTCATATTGGTCCAGTGCTCGCCGCCGTCGGTCGTTTTCCAGGGCAGGTGCCAGGTGCCGGCGTAGATGGTGCGCGGATTCTTCGGATCGATGGCAATCGATTCAATCTCATGCAGCTCATGGCTGCCCGCCGGGGTAATCAGCGCCCAGGTCTTGCCACTGTCCACGGAGCGGAAAACGCCATCCAGCGCGCCCAGCACCATGATCTTTGGATCGGAAGGCGAAATAGTCAGGGCACGAATGGAATGGCCGTTCATCTCCTGATTCGACGTCCAGGTCTTGCCGCCATCGTTGCTGCTGTAAAGGCCACCGTCGGCGCGGTCGAGCACCCAGCCGCCGACCAGGATGTGGTTTGCGTCTGCCGGGTCGACTACGATGTTGTCGAGCACGAGGTCGTCGCGCTTGCCGACGCGGGCGAGCCGTGTCCAGGCCTGGCCGCCATCATGCGAATCGTAGATGGTGCCAGTCACCGTACCCAGAAAGACGTGGTTATGGTCGTGAGGGTCTGACGCAAATGCTCGCGCATCACCACCATCGGGGCCGTAAGGGATCCAGCGGCTTTGCGCGGTGAGTGCGGTGATGGAAGCGGCAGCCAGGGTGCAGGCGAGGCAGAGGCGAAGCAAAGACTTCATTGTGGTCCTTCGTTGGAAATGGCTAGGTTCATTGTAAGAGCAGGAGTTTGCGGCAGAGCGGGCTCGTCGAACCACGCAGGATACCTTCCCTCCAACTGAGCCGTTTATTGAAGCGTTCGTATTTTGGACGGCTTCGGTGAAAGATTGCCGCACACAGCAAACGGCTGGCCCAGGGGCCAGCCGTTTGCTGTTACAGACTACGTTGGACTACTTGCGGCGCTTATGACGGCGAGCCGGGGCTGCAGTGCGGGACTGCGACTTGACCGTGGACTCGTCGATTGCCGTACCCATGTCCGGTGCGGTTGCGCCGGCCGGAATCAGGGTCTGCATTACGCTGTTGTCAGTACCGGTGCCGGTGTAGACCGAGATGCGGGAAGCATCCACGCCCTTCTCGCCAACCAGGTACGCCTTGGTGTTGACAGCGCGCTGTGAAGCAAGCTTGCCTTCACCGTTGCCCACGATTGCCAGCTTGGCATCCGCGTTGCGCTGCAGGTTGAGTGCAACATCATCCAAGCAAGCCTTTGCTTCATTATCGACGCGAGCCGGACGGCGCTTGTCGTTATTGAAGGTGATGGTGCAGAGCTGCTGTGTTTGCGGCTTGGGCGGCTCCGGTGGTGCCTGGACCGTAACGCTGGTGGTGGCCGAAGCTGTCTGACCCTTGTCATCCGCAACGTTGCAGGTGACAGTGATGGTGCCAGGAGCTGCGCCGGTGGTGCTCAGCGTCGCGGTGGGACTGGTGCCGGAGATGGTGCCAGCGGTCGCGCTATAGCTATAGGTCAGCGGACGATTCTGCGGGCTGTTCGCCGTGGAGGTGATGGTCGACGACTCGCCAGGCGCCACGGTGGACGGGTTGGCAGAGCAGCTGATGGTGGGCGGCTGCGGCGGATTGATGGTGAACGGCACCATGCAGTCGGCGAACTGGCCGGCCTTTGTGCCCTCACTTACGTGACCCTTGATGTTGTAAGTGCCGGGGTTCACGCCCGTTGTATCGACATTCGCCACGTTACTGGTGCCACTAATCTTGCCACCGTCAGAAGTCCACGAATACGTCGCAGTCTTCTTCGGGTTCAGGTTCGCGGCGGTGCCAGTTACGGTGATGGGGTCACCCGCGTAGGCGGAGGTGGGATTTACCACGCAGGAGTAGGTGACCGGCGGCGGAGGAACGATGCTGCCGAACTTGGCAACGATGCCGGAGGAGAGCTGCGCGGAGTTGATGTTGGCGCGGCCACCCAGAACACCACCAGTCGGCGGGGTGACGGCTGGTCCGAAGTCCTCATGGAAGTAAACATAGTCTGCCTGGAAAAGACGGAAGGCCAGGCGTGCACCCTTAAACGACGGAAGATCGTAGTCCATGCCGCCGCCGGCCGTGAGGGACGGTCCCCACATATAAGGCTCGTGATAGGCGAAAGCACCTTCGTTGTTTGGGCCACCCACGCGAGCACCGCCGGCCATGCCGTGGGCAAACAGGGTGAAGTACTGAAGAGGAAGACGGAAGATGGGACCGGCTTCGGCAAAGTACATGCCGTCATTGTGACCGTCCGGGTGAGCCGCGAGAGAAACCTCAGCACCTACATACTTATTGAAGTAGTAGGCACCGCTACCGATCGCACCCACGTCGACCGACGAGTAGCCGATGTTGGCCGGCTTGACGACGCCGTGCGGTCCAAGGTACGAGTAGCCCAGAAACACGTCGACCCGCGACGGATTCGGACCGGTCGGCGGTGCGGGCGTTGCCGGTGTGGTTTGCGCACCCAGGCCGACAGCACCTAGGCTGACTGCGCCTGCAGCCAGTAGACACCGGCCTAGCTTGCGAAACTGCTGAGAATACATTTCGAGATTACCTCCGCGGAAATTCTTACTGATGGAAACAGGCTTACAAAGCACCTGATTTTATGGAAGACCTTAAAAGTTTATAGCAGCCGGTGAGCTTTGCAAGCAGGAAATCTGCCGACCGAAATTGAGACACGTTGCAGACCCGACGCCTGTTTACACCAAATTGCTGCTTTTGCAGCTACGGCCTGAACCCAACCAGTAACGCGCTGCTTTTGTTGTATTTTCTATGCGATGTTCAAACTTCGTTTTATGCTGCCCCGCTCCGCCTGTATTTTTTCCTGTAACAACGTAATGGCATACAGAAGTTGCTCGGGCCGGGGAGGGCAGCCCGGCACATAGATATCGACCGGGATGATCTGATTTACCCCTTGCAGCAGCGCGTAGTTATTGAAGACGCCGCCCGACGTGGCACAGGCACCCATGCTGATGACCCATTTGGGCTCCGGCATTTGCTCATACAGACGCCGAATCACCGGTGCCATCTTCTGAGAAACTCTTCCGGCAACGACCATCAGGTCGCTTTGGCGGGGAGACGGACGGAAGACCTCCGCACCGAAACGGGCAATGTCATAGCGGGAGCCGCCCATCGACATCATCTCAATCGCGCAGCATGCCAGGCCAAAGGTCATGGGCCACACGCTGTTCTTGCGCACCCAGTTCACGGCTGCATCCATGGAGGCAAGCACAACACCTTCCGGCTGCTGCGGCCCCCAGCTGACCTCGCGTAACTTTTCCTGATTTTTGCCGAAGGAATCGAGCGTGCCGAAAAAATACCGGTCGTTGGACTCCGGAGAGGCAGGCCGGCCGTTGCTGGAAGTTTCATTTGCTGGGGTGTTCATAAGCTTATTGTATGGACGCTGTGATGCATATGCTACGGATTTCGTTCACGGAAGTGGCGCAACCATCGGCCAACCTGGAGCACTTTCGCGTGAAATGAAGTTACCTGCAGTTAGCGAGAACACCTCGGCGGATATCGTGACCTGGAAGCGAAGCTTGAGAATCCGGCCCAAAGGGGTGGATGGCAGGTCAGCGCGCACCCGGTGAGCCGTCTGATCCAGGTGCGAAGCGACCGTTGCCGCGGCTGCAGTCTGGTCGGCGGTGCCACCGGAAATTTCAGCGTCCAGGATGCGAAGCTGGCCTTCGGCCGCACCTGGCAGGAGTTTCAGCAGAGCCGTGCCAGATGCTGGGCTGTCCGGCTGCCGCTGAATTGCCTGGTACGCGGATTCAGCCTGCATGGTCTGCGGGGCAGAGGTGAAGAAATGAAACGATCGGGGATTCCAGGCGATGGCGTCCTGGGCACGAAATGCATAGTCCGTTGAGAGCAGCAGCGGGGTGGGAGAGCGATACGGCGGATTCGCGAGTTCCGCAGCGTCATGCGGAGGCCGGACCGTGCCATGTGGGAGGATACGGATCGCCCAGCCGGCGGGAATGGCTTCCAGCTTGAAGTCAAGACGCGGAGCGAGGGGATGAACATAGGACTGACCGCTTCGGACTTCTGCCTGGAAGCGAATCAGTTGGCAAGGTTGCGACGCTGCAAAGACCGGTGAAGCCGTTCCCCGAATGCCCATCAAGACCGGAGCGGCGAGAACGAAGTAACGCGGCCAGAGTACGCAGCGGGTAATGGGACGGCATAAAAGATGCGTGATCAGCTCGAGACTCCGCTGGCGGATTTGCCGTCCTGTACAGTAAACGAAACTGTTTCATGTTGAGGCAACAAACCACTCAGATTCCGTCTGAGCGGCCGCATTCCCGTCGAGAGTCCTGACGGGTCTTTCTGTGTTTTTCTTGCGAAAGGTTGAGACGTCTCATGCGCGATCTTCTCCGGTCCCTCCGCGGACATTTCTGTTGTTTGCTGATCATTCTGACATTGTTGCCCGCTGGACTACGAGCGCAGGTGGCGGCTGGTCCGGGCGCCGAGTTGCACGGAAGCTCCGGCGCTGCTCCGGCAGTGAGTGCCGACGCGCAAGACAAGCGCATGGCTGCGCTGGAAAAGCAGAATGCCACGTTGCAGACGGCGATTGCGAGCGCACAAACAGCGGGCGATAACGCATGGATGCTGGTGAGCGCGGCGCTGGTGCTGCTGATGAGCGGGCCGGGACTGGCGCTGTTTTACGGCGGCCTGGTGCGGCGCAAGAACATCCTGGGCACCATGATGCAGACCTTTGCGATGATGGGCATCATCACCGTGCTCTGGGCGCTGGTGGGGTACTCGCTGGCATTTGGCGAGAATACGGGGCACACGGGCAGCTTCATCGGCGGGTTCAGCAATGCGCTGCTGCGCGGCGTGGGGCTCCTGCCGGACGGCGTGTATGTGACAACGGTTCCCCTGCAGACCTTTATGGTCTACCAGCTCATGTTTGCAATCATTACGCCGGCGCTGATCACGGGGGCGTTTGCGGAGCGGATGAAGTTCTCCGGCATGGCGGCGCTGCTGACGCTGTGGGCAATTTTTGTGTACAGCCCGATGGCGCATATGGTTTGGGGCAAGGGCGGGCTGCTGAATGCCTCGCTGGGTGGGCGCTTTCCTTGCCTGGACTTTGCCGGCGGTACGGTGGTGCACGTGACCAGCGGTGTGTCGGCGCTTGTTACGGCGCTGTACCTGGGCAAGCGCGTGGGGTATCCCAAGGAAGCGATGCCACCGCACTCGGTAGTGCTGAGCTTTGTGGGGGCTTGCCTGCTTTGGGTGGGCTGGTTTGGCTTCAATGCTGGCTCGGCGTTGAACGCAGGTTCACTGGCAACGTCGGCCTTTGTGGCGACACATTTTGCGGCGGCCGCGGCGGCCATTGGGTGGAGTGTGGCGGAGTGGCTGAAGAACGGCAAGCCGACCGCGCTGGGCGCGATCTCCGGTTGCGTGGCGGGGTTGGTGGGGATTACGCCGGCAGCCGGTTTTGTGACGCCGATTTCGGCGTTGTGGATCGGGCTGCTCACCGGCGTGTTCTGCTTCAGCATGGTGTTCTTTGTGAAGAACCGGTTCGGCTATGACGATTCGCTCGATGCGTTTGGCGTGCACGGGGCGGGCGGAACGATAGGGGCTTTGCTGACTGGAATCTTTGCCAATAGCGTGATCAATCCGATTTTCGGTAAGGACGCGGCTGGAAATGCCAAGGCCACCGGGCTGCTGGAGGGCAATGCGCATCAGTTGCTGAACCAGTTCACCGGCATTGCGATTGCGTGGGGCCTGTCGATTGTGGGCACGCTGGTTCTGCTGGTGCTTGTCGATAAGGCGATCGGTCTGCGCGTGAGCCGCGAGGATGAGCTGGAAGGCCTGGACCTGTCGCAACATGGGGAAGAGGGCTACCACTCCGAGTTGGCGGCCTATTAGGTGGGAGGCGCTCAGGTTTGTCCACTGGACGTTCAAGCCGCGGTACAAGCACAATGCCGAAGGCACGGCGCACACACTTTGCGCGGAAGGGCTTAAGAAAACATGCAAAAGATTGAAGCGGTGATTCAGCCGGGCAAGCTGGATGCGGTGAAGGATGCGCTGATTGCCATTGGGGCGGAAGGCATGACGATTGTGGAGGCGCGCGGCCATGGCCGGCAGAAAGGCCACACGGAGTTCTACAGGGGCCGGGAGTATGCGGTGGACCTCCTGCCGAAGATCAAGCTGGAAACAGTGGTGCCGGATGAGTTGGCCGAGGCGGCGGTCCGGGCTATTCTGACGGCGGCGCAGACCGGGTCCATTGGCGATGGCAAGATTTTTGTCACACGTGTGGACAATGCCATTCGAATCCGCAACGAGGACCGGGGAGAAGCCGCGCTGTAAGGGTGTAGGGAGGTTGGCCGTGGCTGAAGAAGGGATGGAGGCTGCACGCGCGGTTTACCAGGCGTCAGTCGCGGCGATCCGGGAACGGTTTTTTTCGGAGCTGACGTATCGCGGACCGGAGGCAATCCGGGCCCGCAGCGATGCCGCGGACGTGCTGGTGCGGGCCGCCTGGTCAGAGTTTGTGAATGCTGAGCCGCAGAACGGCCTGGCGCTGTTGGCGACGGGCGGCTTTGGGCGGCAGCAGCTCTTCCCTGCTTCGGATGTGGACTTGCTGGTTTTGCTGGAGAACGCCGCCGCAGAGAAGCAATCGAAGGACAGCATCCGGCGATTTACGCAGAGCCTGTGGGACAGCGGCTTGCGCGTTGCCGCGGCTACGCGCAGTCTGGCCGAATGCACCCGGTTCGATCGTGACAATCTGGAGTTCACTTTGTCGTTGCTGGATGCGCGGCCCGTTGCGGGTGACCTGAGGCTGGCGCAGCGGCTGACCGGCGTTGACATCGAGGCGTTGGTGGAGCGGGACCGTCGCGCCGTTGCAACGGGCCTCGTGGAGCTTACGCGGGAACGCCACGTGCGCTATGGCAATACCATCTTTCATCTGGAACCGAATGTGAAGGAGTGCCCCGGCGGCCTGCGAGACGCAAACGTGTGTGACTGGTTTGCTCAGCTGGCGGAGGACGGCCGGGGCGGGCCATCGCCTGAATTTTCACGGGCCTTCGCATTTATGGCATCGGTGCGCTGCTTTCTGCACTACCGGCAGGGCCGCGATGTGAATGCGCTGGACTGGAAGGCACAGGATGAGGCGGCGGCACAGGGTGTGGGCGTGGATGGTGAGGCTTCACGCGATCCGGCGTACTGGATGCAGCTGTACTTCCGCTATGCGAGGACAATCCTGCGCCGGTTGGAGCAGCAGGTGGATGCCCTGCCGCGAACGAAACCGTTGCTGCGCGTTCCGCAGTTTCTGCGCAGGCCGGCGGCAGATGCGGGCGATGGCTTACGGGTGGAGAGTGGCAGGCTGGTGTTGCAGAAGTCCCCCAGCTTCGACGCAGCGCAGGACTTCGACACGGTCCTGCGCGCCTTTGCCGCCGTTGCGGAAAGCGGCCTGCCCATGGAGAAGGCATCGGAGGAACGCATTGAAGCGGCGCTGCCGTGGCTTTCTCCGCAGATGGAAGAGGGCGAGGCACTTTGGGAGTATCTTTGTCCGATTCTCTCCGGCGATTACGCCGGCGACGCGCTACGGTCCATGCATGCACAGGGCGTGCTGGAGTTGCTGGTCCCGGAGTTTCACGGCATCGATGCCCTGGTGATCCGCGATGCCTATCACCGGTACACGGTGGATGAGCACACCTTTGTCCTGATCGACACGCTGCACGGATTAGGGGGCGCGCAGGAGGGGCCACTTGCGGAGTGGGCGCGGCGGCTGGCGGTGCTGTTGAAGGATCTGCAGCATCCCGCACTGCTTTACCTGGCCGCGCTGCTGCATGACACCGGCAAGGGCCGCGCCACGGGCGACCACACAGTGGAGAGCGCCCGGCTGGCCGTGGGAGTGCTGGCGCGCCTGGGCCGCGACGCGTACGACAGTGAGCTTGCCCTGCAGATCATCCGCAATCATCTGGAGATGTCGGCCGCGCTGCGGCGGGACATTTTCGATGCGGAGACAGTGCGAGCCTTTGCCGCCAAGGTGCAGACGCCGGACGAACTGCGCATGCTGACGCTCTTCACCTATGCCGACATCCGTGCCGTTCACCCCGATGCGCTGACACCGTGGAAGGCGGAAAATCTGTGGCGGCTGTATATCGCCACGGCAAATTATCTGGACCGGAATGTGGATGAGGAGCGTGTGGACGCGCGCGTGTCCAGCGATCTAGTGCAGCGCATCATGACAGGGACCGGGGCGGGTTCCGAGATCGACAGCCGGGAGTTGCTGCGATATCTGGAGGGCTTCCCGCAGCGATATCTGCAGACACGTGGGCCGGAGCAGATTCGTTCGCACTTCCGGATGACGCGCGAGCTAACGGCCGATGTGGTTCAGATCGAGCTGACCTGGCATGCGGACCGCATTGAATTGACCGTTGTAACGCCGGATCGCCGCCTGCTCTTTGCCAGTGTGGCCGGGGTGCTGGCGAGCTGGGGCATGAACATCATCACAGCGGATGCGTTCAGCAACGCACAGGGGATCGTGGTGGACAGCTTCCGCTTTACGGACAGCTTTCGCACGCTGGAACTGAACCCGGGCGAGCGCGAACGTCTGCGGCAGGCCGTGCATGATGTGGTAGTGGACGAGGCAGCCGCGGCAAAGACGCTAGCGGGCAAGCGGCGCGGGCGGCGGCGCGATCCGCTGATTGCGGTGCCCACATCGATTCAGTGGGACGTGCGCTCGTCGAGCCATTCCACGCTGGTGCAGGTGGTGGCGCAGGACCATCCCGGGCTGCTGTACGCGATTGCGCAGACGTTGGGCGAGGCCCGTTGCAACATCGAGGTCGCGCTGATCGATACCGAGGGCGAGACGGCGATCGATGTGTTCTATCTGACGCGGGAGGGTGCGGTGCTGGAAGACGCGGAGTTGCCGGAACTGCATGGAAAGTTGGTAGAGGCGATTGCGGCGAATGCTTCGCAACGGTGAGAGTTCTAGCGCGGCCCTTTCGCCCGCTTCTATGCGATGTCAGCTACCTGGGGCGTTGCCCTCAGGCTGAAGTAGCCCGGGCCTTCACCCCGACAGAGCCGGTACATACTTTATTTGCCCTATGTCAGCAGCGCTGTGATGATAGCTGCACGCTCTGTATCGATCGGCCCGTGGTACGCCGGCTTGTCAGCTTTTCTGTACCAGTATTCCGCGTTCCACGGATCGCCTTCTTCGCGGTGCAGCAGTGCATGCACCCATGCGGAATCGGAGTCTTCGCCCTGCTGTGCCTCTTCATGCGCGGCTGCCCAGTCGCCGTGGCCCGAGTGCCAGAGGGCGCGCAGCGGGCGGGAATGGATCGTATGCAGAGGTTGGGCCAGAAAAGATTCGATAACAGAACTCACGACAGTACCTCTCAGCACACACGGCCGACTTAGGATGATTTAGATGATGCTGGCCGCCAAGGAAAGAGTGCTGGACCGACCGCTCGTTCGGGTGGAAGCACTGAGTAAGGTTTACAACATCGCGGCCAGCGAGCTGGTACTCTTCCGCGACCTGAGCTTTTCCGTTGCCGAAGGAGAGATGCTGGCCATTGTGGGGGAGAGTGGCGCGGGCAAGAGTACGCTGCTGCACCTGATTGCGGCGCTGGACCATGCCTCTCGCGGTGAAGTCTGGATTGCGGATGTGGCTCTCTCCACGATGACCGCGCGGCAGCGGTCGGAGTTCCGCAACCGGGTCATCGGGTATGTGTGGCAGGCCCACTACCTGCTGCCGGAGTTTACGGCGGCGGAGAATGTCGCTATGCCGCTGCTGACGCGGGGCGTGGCGCAGAGTGAAGCTAGGCGCGAGGCGCTGCACTGGCTCGGCGAGGTGGGTCTGGAGCAACGAGCCGGCAACCGGGCGGGCGAGCTGTCCGGTGGCGAGCAGCAGCGTGTGTCGCTGGCGCGTGCGCTGGTCACGCGTCCCCGGCTGCTGCTGGCGGATGAGCCGACCGGCAACCTGGATGCACGCACGGGTGAGGCGATCTTTGCCATGCTGCAGCGGGTGCACCGTGAACATGGGTTAACAACAATTTTAGTGACACACAATGCCGCTTTTGCCCAGCGATGCGACCGCAGGCTCGTGCTGCACGAAGGTCACCTGATTCCGGACAGCCGGTTGCCGCAACCGGTCTAAGGCTTGGTTCTTTTTTCCACCGTTGGCGTCCAATCACCAGCGCCAAAGCTTCCAGTGAACTGATAGGGTGGTGCCTAAGTTTCAGTGCAGCAGCATCTTTTCCGCCGCGGCGATAGACTTAGGAAAATGAGTTGTGGGTGGAACGTGTTTGCCGGCTTTCTGGCAGCCGTTCTCCTGAATGTTCCACTTCACTGAAGCTGGTGACAGTGGAATGAGCAAGGAACCGTTGGTCCGCCTGGCGAGACATCACCGGAACGGACGCAAGGGGGAGCATGTTCGAGCGTTATACCGAAAAGGCGCGGCGCGTCATATTTTTCGCGCGCTATGAGGCGAGTCAATTTGGCTCGCCCTACATTGAAACGGAACATCTTCTGCTTGGACTGCTGCGGGAAGACAAGGCGCTGACGAATCGCTTTCTGCGGTCGCACGCGTCGGTCGAATCGATCCGGAAACAGATTGAGGGCCACACTACCATTCGCGAGAAGGTATCGACCTCGGTCGACCTGCCGCTCAGCAATGAGTGCAAACGTGTGCTGGCCTATGCCGCGGAAGAGGCGGAGCGGCTGAGCCATAAGCACATCGGCACAGAGCACCTGTTGCTGGGTCTCTTGCGCGAAGAAAAGTGCTTTGCGGCGGAGATCCTGGTGGAGCGCGGCTTGCGCCTGCCCGCGATCCGTGAAGAGCTGCAGCGCACGACCCAGGATAAGCCGACGCCGCAGCAGAAACAGCAGCAACGGAGCGGCACCGCTGGAAATGAGCAAAGTATGCTTGCAGAATTTTCGAGGGACCTGACGCAGGCCGCCATGGACCAGCAACTGGATCCGCTGGTGGGCCGGGATACGGAAGTGGATCGTGTGATCCAGATTCTGTGCCGCCGCACCAAGAACAATCCGGTGCTGATTGGCGAGCCGGGCGTGGGCAAGACAGCGATCGTGGAAGGCCTGGCACAGAAGATTGCCGATGGCGAGGTTCCCAGCTTTCTGGCCGATAAGCGTGTGCTTTCGCTCGATCTGTCACTGATTGTTGCGGGTACCAAGTACCGCGGCCAGTTTGAAGAGCGGCTGAAGACGATTATGAAGGAGCTGATGGAGAATCAAAACTCCATCGTCTTCATCGACGAGTTGCACACGCTGGTGGGTGCCGGTTCGGCGGAAGGTTCGCTCGATGCCGCAAACATCCTGAAACCCGCGCTCAGCCGCGGCGAGATCCAGTGCATCGGGGCGACCACACCCGCGGAGTTCCGCAAATCGATCGAGAAAGATCGCTCATTGGAACGCCGTTTCCAGGCGGTGAAGGTTCCTCCTCCCAACGAAGAAGATGCCGTGAAGATCATCATGGGCATCAAGGACAAATACGAGAAATTCCACGCTGTCAGCTATACCGACGACGCAATCAGCTTTTCCGTATCGCACTCGAGCCGTTATATTCCAGACCGTTTTCTGCCGGACAAGGCAATTGATCTGATCGATGAGGCCGGTGCGCGTGTGAAGCTGCGCCAGACCACGTTGCCGGAAGAATTGACCGAGGTGCAGAAGCGCATCAAGTTCATCGTGCATCGCATGGAAAACGCCATCGCGAATCATGAGTTTGAGAAGGCGCGCTTCTACAGCGACGAGGAACGCAAAGAGCGTGACAACCTGCGCGCCATGCGTGAGAAGTATCACCTGGACGACTCATCCGCGGGCATCGTGACGCGTGAGGACATTGAGGATGTGGTGAGCCGCTGGACCGGTGTACCGATTACCTCAATCAAGGAAGAAGAGACGCAAAAGCTGCTGCGCGTGGAAGAGGAGTTGCACAAGCGCGTCATCAGCCAGGAAAAGGCGATCAGTGCCCTTGCCCGGGCGATCCGGCGTTCTCGTGCCGGTCTGAAGAACCCTTCCCGGCCGATCGGTTCGTTCCTGTTTTTGGGACCGACCGGCGTCGGCAAAACCGAGATGGCGCGTACGTTGGCGCAGTTCCTGTTCGGTTCGGACAAATCGCTCATCCGCTTCGACATGTCGGAGTTCATGGAGAAGCACTCGGTGTCGAAGCTGATCGGTTCGCCTCCGGGATACGTGGGTTATGAGGAGGGCGGTCAGCTTACGGAACGCGTGAAGCGGTCACCTTACTCAGTTGTGCTGCTGGATGAAATCGAGAAGGCTCACCCGGATGTCTTCAACCTGCTGCTGCAGGTTTTTGAGGACGGCCACCTGACCGACGGCCTGGGCAACACGGTCGACTTCAAAAACACGATCCTGATCATGACCTCGAACATCGGGGCCAAGCACCTGATGAAGCGTGAGGGCCTCGGCTTCCAATCCAACAAGGATGAGGTCGTGCTGGAGAAGATGGAAGAGCTTGTAAAGGGTGAGGTGAAGCGCACCTTCAATCCTGAGTTCCTAAACCGTATCGACGAAGTCATCATCTTCACGTCGCTCTCGGATGCGGACCTAATGCAAATCCTGGAACTGCTCGTCCAGCAACTCAACACCAACCTGGTGCACAAGTCGATCACGATCAGCGTGGCCGACGATGCCAAGAAGTGGATTCTGGAGAAGACACTTGTCGACCGCAGCTACGGAGCGCGTCCGCTGCGCCGCGCACTGCAGCGCTATGTGGAAGATCCGCTCTCGGAAGCGCTGATCGCCGGCAATATCAGCCAGCGTCCTGCCTTCCTGGAGGTGTATCTTGGACCGGACCAGCTGTTCTACCGCCAGATCTCACAGGAAGGCCAGGAGCAGATGGAAGGCTCGGCACTTTCACTGGTCTAGGTCTCCGTGGTTGCAAAGAAAAGAGGCGCTTTCGCGCCTCTTTTCTTTTGCCTGTCAACGAGCAGTCTCCGTACAGACATAGAACTTAGAAGAGGGCCTATATGCGGCCTTCAGCCCTCAATTTTTTCCATCCTTTCCTGAGACTTACGCCCCAGGCTTTTGCAGGACGGGCTCTCAGCCCTAAAAACGAAGTTCTACACCATCGACTTGGTCAGGTTGCCGAGCTTGGAGGCATTCTGGGCGTACTCGGTGACGGCTTCGCCAATGCCGTCTGCGGCTTCGCTGGCAACCTCGGCGACGGCATGTGCGGTGGTGTGGTACACGGATCCTGCATTTTCGCTCACGCTGTCAGCACGATCCTTTATGTAATCCACGGCGTCGGCGAGGTACTCCCCTACTTCCTCCATGGCTCCGGCCAGCTTACGCCGGCGCACGTACCCGCCCGGCGCGTACAGCACAGACACGATCGACCCGACGGCCGCGGCAATGGCCAGTGCTATCCACAATCTTCTTGCATTCATGGTTCCACCTCACTCCTTCAAATACTACGAGCCATGTTTTGCGATTCGGCACTCCCGGTGTGGGTTGTTCGGCGGGATCTAAGCGCATCGTCGTTTCACGACACCTGGTGTTCGCGGACCCCAAGCATGTCAGTCCAGGCCTGCCAGTTCCCGGGCACGCACAAAAACTCTGGTGAACATGGCGCGATCGAGCCGGCCGGTGTTGGTGTTGCGCAGCGACGGATGATAGCTGGCCATCAGCACCGTTCCATCCGGAAGGCGATATTCACAGCCGTGCCCGAATAGGTAGTCACGCTTTGACACAATCGCTCCTGTGCGGAGCAGGTGCGCAAGATAGCCATCAAAGGCGATGCGGCCCAGAGTGACCACGACGCGCACGCGCCGGAGGGCAGCGATTTCCGCGGACAGGTGTACGGAGCAGTTCGCCTGCTCCTGGGATGTCGGTTTGTCCGCCGGCGGAGCGCAGCGGCATATGGAGCAGATGCGGATGCCACGCAGCGTCAAGCCGTCATTCATGGACGTAGCTTCCGGCTGAGAGGCAAAGCCGGTGTCGTACAACACCGGATACATGAAATTACCGGCACCATCGCCGGTGAAAGGACGGCCGGTGCGGTTGGCCCCATGCGCACCCGGCGCAAGGCCAATGATGAGCACGCGCGCTGCCGGATCACCAAAACCCGGAACGGGTCTGGCCCAATATGTCCAATCCAAGTAAGCACGCCGTTTCGTCTCACCAAGGGCAGTGCAGTACGCTCGCAGACGCGGACACAGCTGGCATGCGACGATGTTGCCAGTGACGATCGCAAGATTTGCCTGAATGGAAGACGGGGTGGCTGCTGACATGACGCATGAGTATGCTACCGTGCCGCTGCACTCCCCTGCACCATTCTGGAGCGGCAAGTCAACGATGCGTGCAGGAAGACCGGGGTCGGGCGGAATTGGATGATAACGATGACAGCCTGTGGTGGAAGCTGCGCCGGCATCTGCCCCATACGGGCTTCATGCGTTCCGGTCTGGTTACGGCGTTGCTGCTGGCCTCGGTAGCCTTGACGTTCGGCTTTGTGTGGCGTGCGCATCAGCGGGCACGGTTTCATCAGCTCACGGCTAAAGTTCTGCCGCCCAATCCGGGAGTGCCTAGTCCGGGTGGACAGCAGGCTGTCGTTCTATCCCGGTTGACACTGCTGAACAACACAGCGCCGGAGTTTGTGTCGACAACGCTGCTGCCGGGCTGGGGCATGGAGGTCTTGCAGATCACCATGGCTGTGCCCAACCGCGGCACGCGCAACCTGCTGGCCGCGCCCTCTCTGGCGGAGGCGGCATTCAGCGCACCCGGATTGGTAACCTCCGGCCTCTTCCATTTGCGTGTCAGCACACATCGTGAGCCGCGCGCCAAGCTGCTGGGTGAGCCCGACTTGATGGGCTTTTCGCCGGCCCAGCAAGCAACAAATCGCACCATGGCGGATGGCGGCGAGGCGGCGGGCACCTTTGCGCTGGCAGCTACGGAACAGGCTTCCCTGGGCGTGCAGGCGGAGACTTCCGCGGTCTTCACCGGGCGCGCATTGGACATTACCGTTCGTCTGAAGAACAGCAGCGATTCAAACCGCTACGCGCTGATGGAATGGGAGCCCAGATTTGCCGCGCCGGACCAAGACCTGCATCACCTGTCACTGTCCATCCCCTCCACAACGCGCACGCAGGCCACCGGTGCAGCGGGCCGGCAAAGTGGAAACGAAGACTTTTCCGCCCCTAATGGCCGCGCGTTGGATGACAGAGACATGGATGTGACATATAGCGCACTGAAGCGTGAGTTCCTTGCCGATGGACCGGTCATGCGGCTGTCCTACCTTGAGGATGGAGTAACACTTCGCATTTCAGCGCTGAGTCCGATGATTCGAAGCATTCATCTGCGCACTGAAGCCAAGACTCATACGCTTGCTCTCGGGTTCAGCAGCAGTGATCCCGCAGCCACAACTGGAGATGAGCCGGAGGCAATCTTACGGCCGGGGCAAACCTCGCTGTGGCATCTGAAGCTTGAGATTGTGCCGACCAATGGCGACAACGAGCATGTCTTTGGACAACGGTGAGCAAAAGAATCCAGTGAGCTGAGGCGCGTCATTCGCGTTTTGAATCCGAGCCGCCCGCATCCGTTTGACCCGACCCATCCAACTTCGTACCATTGCCATAGCAGGCGTGTCATGCTCGACAGCATCTTCCGCCCACGGATTTGACTCACAGAAAAGGCGCTATTTTGACAGACGAAGCACTGGAAGTGAATGAGACCACGGCAAGTGCCGAAGTGTCCGAGCAGACGGCCCCGGCCATAACTGAAACAGCACATGAGGAACATAACCACGACGGGCACACGCACCATCACCACGCGCCTGCACTGAACCCGGAGTTGCGCCGTGAGGTAGTCGTCGAAGCTCCGGCGGAGGTTGTGTCAAAGACCTACAGCAAGAGCGTCAAGCGCTACCAGAAGATGGCGCGCATCCCCGGATTTCGCGCCGGCAAGGTGCCCGAGACGTTGATCCGCAGCCGGTTTGCCAAGGAATTGCGGCAGGAAGTGATGGAGGCCCTGGTGCAGGACCGCTTCCGCACCGCTGTGGAAGAGCAGAATCTGAAGCCGATCTCGCAGCCGCAAGTCACCGAGCTGAATCTGTTCGACGGACAGCCGCTGCGCTTCCGCGCGGAATTTGAAGTCGCGCCAGAGATTCATGTGGATGGCTATGAATCGGTGAGCGTCGAGAGGCCGACCGTCAATGTCGAGGACTCCGAGTACCAGGCCGAGTTGGATCGCATTCTGGATGCGCACGGCACCATTGAGACGGTGGAAGAGGACCGCGCACTCGTTGATGGCGACTGGGCGGAGATCAAGTTCACGGGCAAGCGCCGCGAGACGGACGGCGGCACACCAGATCCCAGCATTGCCGACCGCACAGACGACGTGGTGGGTGATGACGTGCTGGTGGAGATCGGCGGCAAGAACACGCTGCCGGCCTTCAGTGAAGCTCTGCGTGGCAAGAAAGCCGGCGAGGAGTTCTCAGTTGAGGTGGATTATCCGAAGGACTTCGGCGATCTACGCCTGGCCGGGCAGACGGTGAACTACGACGTGACTGTGCAGGCCATTAAGAAGAAGACCTTTCCGGAGCATGACGCAGAGTTTGCCAAGCAGTTGGGCGATTACGAGAGCTGGGATCAGTTCACCGGCAGTGTGCGCGAACAGGTAACGAACCGGAAGAAGCAGAGCGCCGAGGCAGAGGCCAAAGGCAAGCTGGTGGATGCGCTGGTGGAGCGCTTTCACTTTCCCGTGCCGGAAAGCTTTGTGCAGCAACAGATCGATGTCCGGCTGGATCGCGGTCTGCGGGCGCTGGCAGAACAGGGCATGCCGGAAGAGCAGATGCGGCAGCTCGACTTTGCCCGGCTTCGTGAGGCTCAGCGAGACGAAGCGATGAAGGAAGTGAAGGCTTCCCTGGTTCTGGACGCAGTTGCCGCGAAGGAGAACGTCGAACCAAAAGAGGACGATGTGCAGCGTGAACTGATGATGATGTCGATCCAGTCGCGGCAGCCATTTGAGCAGATGCGGGAACGGATGATGCAAGACGGAACAGTTCAGCGCATGCGCGAGCAAATGCGCCGCGAACAGACGGCTACGCAGTTGTACGAGAAGATGGCGTAAGAGAATTGAGTCAGTCGCAGGGAGTAATTCGTAGCTTCGCTAGAAGGTAATGTGGCCTTCTTCGAAGGTAGTGGGCTACCGGCTACCTAGTCACAACTTTGAACTTTTCAGGGCACAAACGGAAACGAGGAAATCAATGGGTCTAATTCCAATGGTGCTCGAGCAGACGAGCCGGGGTGAGCGTTCTTACGACATCTACAGCCGTCTGCTTCGCGACAACATTATCTTTCTAGGCACGCCGATCGACGACAATGTGGCAAACGTGATCATTGCGCAGCTGCTCTTTCTTTCCGGTGAGGATCCGGAAAAGGACGTTCAGCTGTACATCAACTCCCCGGGCGGCTCGGTTTCGGCCGGTATGGCCATTTACGACACGATGCAGTACATCAAGAACGATGTGTCGACACTGTGCATCGGCCAGGCAGCCAGCATGGGGGCGTTTTTGCTGATGGCCGGCAAGAAGGGAAAGCGTTTTGCTTTGCCAAACTCGCGGATCCTGATTCACCAGCCGCTGATTATGGGCGGCGGCCTGCAAGGCCAGGCGACGGAGATCGACATTCACGCACGTGAGATTCTTCGCCTGCGCGAACGCATGAATCGCATCATGGCGGACCACACAGGCCAAAGCTTCGACCTTATTGAGAAGGACACAGATCGAGACTTCAGCATGGGTGCAGCCCAGGCGAAGGACTATGGACTGATCGACGACATCATCACCCGGCCTCGCTCGTAAATTGCGAACCGAAGAGTAAGAGAGCCCGGCACATCGCCGGGCTCTCTCCGCTTACCGGGCCGTCACAATGAGCGGCAGTAGCCACGCGAATCGCCGCGAATGAGAGTCAGATTGCTTCTGTGAAAAACGTGAACGCAGAGAAGCGTCAACCCTGGTTCCGACAACGATTACACATGAATCTGCGGTGTAAACTTTAGCAGGCGAACGTCCCTCCCCTGCCTTCGCCATAAGGAGCCGCAGTCGAATATGAAGAACACCCGAGGCAGCGACGATTCATTGCGGTGCTCCTTTTGCCATAAGAATCAGGAAGCCGTTGCCAAATTGATTTCCTCGCCTTCCGATTACCCGCGTGCTTATATCTGCGACGAATGCGTAGCGGTCTGTAATTCCATTCTTGAAGACGATCGAGGCGACGCTCAAACGGGCACGGCTCCGTCGCATTTGCCCAAGCCACATGAGGTGAAAGCATTCTTGGATGAGTATGTGATCGGCCAAGAAGTTACGAAGAAGAAGCTGGCCGTTGCAGTCTACAACCACTACAAGCGCATTCAGATGAACCGCATGCGCGGCAATGACGTGGAGCTGGCCAAGTCGAATATTCTGTTGGTCGGTCCAACCGGCTCCGGCAAGACCCTAATGGCGCAAACATTGGCCAAAATGCTGGATGTGCCGTTTGCCATAGTGGATGCGACGACACTGACCGAAGCCGGCTATGTGGGCGAGGATGTTGAGACCATTCTGCTGAAGTTGTTGCAGGCCGCTGAAGGAGATGTCGCACGCGCGCAGACGGGCATCATCTACATCGATGAGATTGACAAGATCGGCCGCAAGGATGAGAACCCCTCCATCACACGCGATGTAAGTGGCGAAGGTGTTCAGCAGGCGCTGCTTAAGCTGCTGGAGGGAACCGTCGCTTCCGTACCGCCACAGGGCGGACGCAAGCACCCGCACCAGGAATTG
Source organism: uncultured Terriglobus sp. (assembly GCA_964246215.1). Classification (GTDB taxonomy): domain Bacteria; phylum Acidobacteriota; class Terriglobia; order Terriglobales; family Acidobacteriaceae; genus Terriglobus. Next base: position 31,611 of record CAXTPQ010000016.1, read on the forward strand.
ACCAACGTCGACACGACGAACATCCTTTTTATCTGTGGTGGCGCGTTTGTCGGCCTGGAGCGTGTCATTGCCCGCCGCGTTGGTAAGAAGGCGCTCGGGTTTAAGACAAGCATCGACAAGGAAGCTGAAGTGCTGCCCATCCGGCCGCAGCGCGACTCCGAATTGCTGCGGCAAGCAGAGCCACAGGATTTGCTGAAGTATGGGCTCATCCCAGAGTTCATCGGCCGACTGCCCGTACTGGGCATTTTGGACGAGCTGGATGAGGCCGCATTGATCGATATTCTGACACGTCCGCGGAATGCGATTCTGAAGCAATATGCCAAGCTCTTTGAGTTTGAAGGCGTGAAGGTGACCTTTACCGCGGATGCCGCCAAGGCCGTAGCGCATGAAGCGCTGCAGCGGAAGGTCGGCGCACGCGGGCTCCGCATGATTCTGGAAGAGCTGATGCTGGACCTGATGTATGCCGTTCCGACAAATAAGAAGATCAAGGAACTGGAGATCACGGCGGAGATGGTGCATAAGCGGAATGTGACGCTGCCCATGCAGTTGGAGAAGGCCGGCTAACTCAAGAGCTGGCTTCGTTGCTTTACTGTTTCCCTTGAACAAGCGTGAGGCCTGCAGGCGGCCAGGTCTTTGGCAAAGTCAATTAGATCAGTTCCTTCGGATGTGCCACAAAGGTGTGACTACTCTGTGCGAAGACCTGCCTGCCGACGGCGCACCCGGGCGGTGAACGAATTACAATCACGGACGTGGGCCAGTGTGCTTCGCATCAATGCGGGGTTCGCGCGCGTCCAATGAGGAGATTATGAGCAAGCCCACTGATATGCCGAACGGCGAAGTTCTAAAGCTCCCCATGATGCCCATCCGCGAGATGGTGATCTTTCCTTACATGATGACGCCCTTCGTGGTTGGCCGAGAAAGCAGCGTTCGCGCGCTGGAAGAAGCGTTGACAGGCGACCGGAAGATTTTTCTTGCGACACAGCATGATGCGTCCATCGACGAGCCGAGCGCGGATGACATTTTTGAGACCGGGGTCATTGGCAACATCGTGCAGAGTGTGCGCATGCCGGACGGCAATGTAAAGGTGCTGGTGGAAGGCATCGAGCGCGCACGCACGCTGAGCTTGAATGACGATGATGGTTTCTTTGTTGCGACCGTTCGCACCGGCACAAGTTCACTGACCATGACGCCCCAGGTGGAGCAGTTGATGCAGCGTGTGCAGGCGCTCTTTGAGCAGCACCTGAAGCTTCAGCAGTCGCTCAACTATGAGGCGGTAGTTGCTTCTGCCCGCACAGACGATCCGACCAAGCTGGCGGACACCATTGCCGCGAATCTGCAGCTTTCGATTGAAGAAAAGCAAGGATTGCTGGATGTCTTCGATCCCGTCGCCCGGCTAGGGAAGATTGCCGATACGCTCGACATCGCCATCGAAAAATTGAATGTGGACCGCACCGTGCAGTCGCGCGTCAAGCGGCAGATGGAGCGGGCGCAAAAGGAGTACTACCTCAACGAAAAGATTAAGGCCATTCAGAAAGAATTGGGCCGTGGCGAGAAGAGTGAGTGGGACGAGCTAAAGAAGAAGATTGAAACAGCTGGCATGCCGAAGGACGTCTTCGACAAGGCTATTCAGGAGTTGAAAAAGCTAGAAGCGATGCCGCCCATGTCCGCTGAATCGACGGTCTCGCGCAACTATCTCGACTGGCTGCTCGCGGTGCCATGGAAAAAGAGGTCAAAGGACATCCGCTCCATTGAGCATGCGGAGAAGATCCTGAATGAGGATCACTACGGTCTGGAAAAGATAAAGGACCGCATACTTGAATTCCTCGCTGTTAGGCAGTTGGTAAAAAATCCGAAGGGTTCCATTCTCTGCTTTGTTGGACCTCCGGGAGTCGGCAAAACTTCCCTTGGCATGTCGATTGCCAAAGCGACCGGCCGCAAGTTTGTCCGGCTGTCCCTGGGCGGTGTACGGGACGAGGCGGAAATACGGGGGCATCGCCGGACGTACATCGGTTCCCTTCCCGGACAGATCATTCAGTCCATGAAGAAAGCCGGCACAAAGAATCCGGTGATCATGCTGGATGAGATCGATAAGATGGCTGCCGACTTCCGTGGCGATCCGGCAGCGGCACTGCTGGAAGTTTTGGATCCAGAGCAGAACGCGACATTTACGGACCACTACCTCGACGTTGAATACGACCTGTCGCAGGTGCTTTTCGTGGCCACGGCAAATGTGTTGCACACCATTCCGGGTCCGCTGCAGGACCGCATGGAGATTCTCCGGCTGCACGGCTACACCGAGATCGAAAAGCTGGAAATCGCCAAGCAGTACCTGCTCAAGAAACAGCTGGAAGCGACAGGATTGACCACCGACAACGTCGAGTTTACCGAAGACAGCTTGCAGGCAATTGTGCGGAATTACACGCGGGAAGCCGGCGTCCGTAACCTGGAACGTGAGATCGGCAATGTTTGCCGCAAGGTCGTTCGCCGGGTAGTGAAGGCCAGCACGAAGAAGAAGGCTTTGCCGCACGAAAAGGAGACGGTCTCCGGGGAAAACATCGCGGACTTCCTTGGCGTTCCCAAGTTCCGCGATTCGCAAATCCAGGAAAAGTCGGAGATCGGTCTGGTCACTGGGCTCGCCTGGACTGAAGTGGGCGGCAGCATCCTGCAGACAGAAGTCCAAGTGCTGGACGGCAAGGGCAAGCTGACCACAACCGGCCAGCTCGGCGATGTGATGCAGGAATCGGCACAGGCCGCACTCAGCTATGTTCGATCGCGTGCGCATCATCTTGGCTTGCCCAAGGAGTTTTACAGCAAGCTTGATATTCACGTGCACGTGCCGGAAGGGGCGATCCCGAAAGATGGCCCGTCGGCCGGCATCACTCTAGCCACGGCACTCACAAGTGCGCTGACCAAAATTCCTGTTCGGCGCGACATCGCCATGACGGGTGAGATTACCCTTCGCGGCAAGGTGCTGCCGATTGGCGGGCTGAAGGAAAAGCTTCTCGCGGCTCACCGCGCCGGCATCTTTGAAGCGGTCCTTCCGTCAGAGAATCGCAAAGACTACACAGACCTGCCGCAACTCATCAAAGACAGCATGAAGCTGCACTTTGTGGAACAGATGGATGAGGTTCTTAAGATTGCCTTGGATGGCAAGCTGCCGGAACTCCAGGAAGAGCAGCCGGAAGCGCTTGTTACAAAGAATGCGCTCATGCCTCCGCCACCGGCACTTAACGTTCCTGCGCAGCCACATCAGTAGTGCAGAAGAAAGTAGAAAGGGGGCGGCCATGGCCGCCCCCTTTCTGCTTTCAGGCCTGGGCTAAACGGATCTTCTTCCGGAGATCAGATGGAAAATAAACGAAACGATCGCAAAGAGAATGAGCAGGTGGATTGCCCAGCTGGCGATGTGAAAGACAAAGAAACCGCCGATCCAAAGGACAAGCAAGACGATACCGATGATGAGTAACATACGCGATCTCCCGATTTGAAACACCCCAGAGCCGCGCTTTCGCGCCTTGCCTGACTTGTTTGATCAGTTTGAAACTCGATTTGGCCGCAGCGTTGCATCGGTTTTCATTTTGGGCGCATCGACGTCAACGAAAGATGGGGTGCAGGCATCCATTTCATCTGAGAGACGCTGTAACCGTTATGTCTCTTCATGCTGTTTGGAGTGTATACATGCTTATTCTTCTGATCATTCTTCTGGTCCTGGCATTCGGCACATCTCCGGTTCTTCCCTATAGCCGTGGCTGGGGCTACTACCCAAGTGGCGGTTTGGGGTTGATTGCCATTATCCTGCTGATCGTTCTGCTCTTGAACGGCGGTTTGCACTTTTAGGGCAGCGGGATTAAGGCGCACACCGAAGGAACGACACACAGCAGTACCGTGGAGCTATGGCAAAGGTTCGCCATTCAAGCAACTACCCTTATCTGCCCGGCACCCAATGGTGAAGTGCACGTTAATGCCGGGACCGTGAACGCCACCCCCCTCCCATGCCGTCACTGCTTTGTGACATACAAGGTTTATCTATGACGGGTCAGTTCAGCTGGGTGATTGCGCGTCTAGCATTCCTCACCTTTACCGGTGCAGCCACACTCTACGCGCAAGCGGTAGAGTGCCCGGCTGCCGCGTCACACATCGACATGGCCCGAGGCAGCTTTAGTTCACAGCCGGGGGTCGTCTTCCAGCTTCGCAACTTTCACGCAGCGCTCGTCCCCTTGGGAAAATCTGCTCCACTGTGTTTTGAAAAGCTGACTGTGGTCTCCCGTGCGGAAATCTTCGTCAGCAATCAGGTGTTGAGTGTCATCTTCTCAGAGAAACTGAAGAAGTCCGACAGTAAGATCAAGGACTTCAAAGTGGAAAATGGGCTTAGCAGCGCAACACTAAGCGGTAGCATTACTCGTCTTATTCCCATTCACTTTGCTGTGGAAGGTCCGGTAACAACCAACGGCACAGACGTTCGCCTGAGTGCCGACAGAATCAAAGCCGACGGTATACCAGTCAAGGCTCTGCTCGCGGTCGTGGGCGAGCATTTGAATTCCGTGTTGAAGATGAATGGGATGAGCGGAGTCAGTGTCGAGGAGGATGCGCTTCTATTCTCGCCGGAAAAGGTCGCACACCTGAAGGGACATATCACGCAAGTGGCTACTTCTCCGGAAGGCTTGACACTGCGCTATGGACCAGATGCAACTCATCATGGACGGCAAACGCCACGTACACCGGACCAGAAAGCAGCGGAAGAGAAGCCCCGTTGAGTCGGTAACTTCGCTGCGACCTTTTGCAGTTCACCACGTTATACGGGATCACCTCGATCATTGGTCGTCCAGCTTTGCGTCTGGAAAGCGATGAACAGTGCGACCCACTCCGGCTTTGCAGTGAATCGCAGGAAGAGTCCGCCATCTTGCCAAATGCCGTTGTCGCTTCCGTGGTTTTTCGCGGGATTGCCCTGGTTCATGTGTATGTTGTGGATGCCGTCAACAACTCCACGGTCGGCGAAGGCGCTGCCGAAGGCGTACACCATCGCTCCTGGATCGGCAGTTGCCTGATTTAACAGATCGACCACTGCATTCTCAAGCTGGTGAGCTCCACGATCACGATCGGTCAGCTGCGCCGGGGCGAACTCGACGGAAAAGGTGTTGGGAGTCGCAGCAATCGGCAATAGGGTCATTTGCTGACGAGTGATCATGGGCGCGCCAGCGATCATTTCTCGCACGAAGTCGAGGGCGTGGGTGCCCGGCTGGCTGGGAAGCAATTGGATTCCGTTTGCCAGCGCATTCAGATCCGTTACAGACGGTGGTGTAAAGTTGCGAAGGATGGCATAGAGCACCTCGCTCCCATCGACACTCTCAATATTTACGGCGATGGTAAGAGGTGTACTGCTTCCTGCAACGGTAATTTGATAATGAGCGCTGGAACCGGAGACCACCTTACCGGAAGTTGGCCTGCCCTTTAGTACGCTGTAACTTCGAATTGGCACAGCGGTTCCCTCCTGAGTGGCCAGTCATTACGTTGACGACAGAGGCTGCGACGGCACCGAGTCCGGCAACGCTTCAGGAGGTCCCGGCCAAAACAAGCGGCAGGGTTGGCGTTTGAGCACCACCCGTCTTCTCAACCGTGATCGCAAACCCCTTCGCCGCAATCAATTTTTGGAAATGAGTGGACACGATGCTGGCATTTCCAGCAGCGTCCGGTGTGAAGGTTCCAGCCGGGATTGGGTTGGATCCATCCGCCGGCAACACCCAAAGCTCGTAGACCGTATTCGGTCTCAGCGAGGCGAGGTTGCTGCCCGTGAAAACCAGCGTGCCGTCCGCAGCCACATACGTGCCGCGGCCGGAAGGTGCCGGCTTCTGCTTTGGCACGGTCAGGCTGACCCGGAGCGCGGCCGGATTGCTTAGAGCGTCAGACACCTGCCGGGCACTGGCTGCCTGGGCACTCAACTGAGCCACCTGGCCTGCCTGCGCATCGATGGTCCGCTTCAGAACATCCCGTTCCTGCGCAGTGGCTTCCGCCTGGGCCGCCAGATTGCCTGCCCGCGCCCTCTCCTGCTCCACGCGTGCGGCCTGGCTTGCCATGTCCGCCCGCAGCTTTTCACTTTCCGCTCCACTCTGCTCGGCCGTGCGGCGGCTCACTTCCGTTGCCGCTGCCTGCTCCTGGAGCTCACGCTTCAGTGAGTCGCGCTCCCGCGACAGGCTCTGGGCTTCCTCGGTACGCTGCTGGGCAACGGTGCTCTGACCCTCTACCTGCCGGTGAAGGACGGACTGGCGCTGAAGCAGCCAGCCGCACGTGATGAGGAGCATGGCGGCCACCGCCCACCCGATCCAGGACGGCACAACCGGGCCGCGCTGCTTCTGCTGAACCGTTTTGAAGGACGGCTGCGGCACGGGAGAGGGCATCTGCAGTATGCGGACTTCTTTGGCGATTGCATCCATCAGCCGGTCGGCACTGCCGGTTGGTGCCTCGTGAAGTTCGACCGCGTTCTCCGCATACGCGCCGAGTGCAATCTCAAGCCGGGCCAGGCGCTGGCGTTCCTGCGCACTCTGCGCCAGACGTTTGCTGATGGCTGACGCATCCTCTTGCGGCAGCAGACGCAACGCGTAGAGAGCCAGTTCCTCGTCGTCCAGGTACTCGTTCGCGTTCATACTTGGAAAGCCCTTTCCAGCCGTTGCAAAGCGGTACGTATGCGGGTCTTTACCGTTCCAAGCGGCAGGCCAGTGTTTTGCGCGATTTCTGTATGGGTCAGACCTTCAAAAAAGGCCATCTCCAGCGAGCTTCTCTGCTCCTGTGGCAGCTCCCGGACTGCAATACGAACGCGATCCAGAAGAATGTGCTGCTCCGCGTCGTTTGCCAGGTTATAGCTGGACGCGATCTGCAGGCTGTCCACATCATCGGTGGGTCTTTGCTGACGCAGCAGGTCGATGCAGCGATTGCGTGTGGCCACAGCCAGGTATGCTGTAAAGTTACCGCCGTCTGACAGCAGTTCCAACGGTTTGCGCCACATCTGCATGAACACCTCTTGAAGAACATCTTCAGCTAGGTGAGGATCTTTCAAAACCCTGAGCGCAACCGAGTACACCAGCCTGGAATGGCGCGCAAACAGCTTTGCCATGGCCTGCTCGTCCCTTTGCCGAATGGACTGCAGCAGGCTCCAGTCAGATTGCGACTGTGGATCAGAACCCTTCCCTGACGGATTGATCTTTCCGTTCATGAAACGTTCCATCCATCCGCAGCGGATTGCGCCATCTCGTGTTGCACTTTTACAAGATACACAAACCCTTTCGTATGCCTTCCGGCCTCTCTGAATTACGCAGGAAATCAGCGCTTCTGGAGAGCCTTGCAGGCGGGCAGACCGCGCAAAATCCGGGGTTGCTCCGGTAAGCCGAGAACCGCATTGCGAGTAGTTCGCGATCTACAAAGTAATACAGACATCGCCCGCCTTCCACACTGGGGGAGCATAGCGAATAGACGTCGGTTGGATGTGGAAGGGTTTTCCGAGTTCGCGCGAGATCATCCTCCCAAGACATGCCGGAGCCGGGCCGGATTGCAGCCCGGCCCAGTGAGTCCCGAAAGACTCGAACAATCAGCGCTTGGGCGAGACCCCGAAGATGAAAGAAACCGTCACTGCCCGTCCAGCCAGCAGACCCAACGCGTCCCCTGCTGCCGGAGTAAATACCGCGGTTTTGTTGGCGGCGCTCACACTTGTCACAGAACGTGTGTCGAAAAGATTGTTGAAGCTCAAGCGAAGCTTGCTGCCGTCCAGCAGTTTGCCGCCGCGCACCGAATAGTTAAAGAACAGATTTGTCACCTGAAAAGGATCAATCGGTGTGACCTGCTGAAACTTGCCCTGCGCATTCCAATACGGACCAATGCGCTTGTTAAACATACCCGCGTCGAAACTCTGGCTTTGGTAGGACAGGCCGTACGCTTCTGTATTTGCCGGAGCATTGCCGATCCACTGATGATAGGCCGCATTGGGAGTGGACGTGGCTGGCTGGCCCGCGATGGAGGAGGGGGGTTGTGATATTTTGCGAGACGAACTTTGCCGTACCAGCAGTCCCGTTCAGGTACAGGCTCAGGTAATTTGTAAAAGCGATGTTTGTCTCGCCCTCAAATCCCTGTGTCACACTGTCACCGCTGGAGAAGAACTGTGTGCCTGATTGTATGTTTGGATCGGCAATGGCGGTGTAGCTGTTCCCGAAATGGATGTGGTAGTAGTCGCCGGTAAGTGACACGCGCTTCAACTTAACGACAGTGCCTGCCTGAAAGGTGAGCGCGGCGGATGGCTTGGGCAGCACGGACACTGTGCCGGCCTGATCAAAAACATTGCTTGGCGGTATAACACTGCCCGTGGCAACCTGGCCGTAAACGGACCAGTTCTGCCGGATGCGATAGTTCGCGTCTCCGGAGGGCAGGTACGAATTGAAGGTTCCATTGGCCCGGCGATATGCAAAAGGTACTTTGGTGATGGGATCGATGTTGCCGATCGTCTTACCATTGTCGGCGTACTGCTTCAAATCCTGGGTGTAGCGGGCGTATTTGAACCCGCCCACGATAGTGAGTTTCTGGTTCGGGTGCCATTCGTACTCGGCAAAGGGCTGGTAGCTGTTCGTCCAGAACTGTTCGTGGAAGTTCGGCAGCGCGGAATCCGCCAAGTTTCGCGGGTTCTGGGGAATCTGGAAGCGGTCAGTGGCGGCCCACTCGTACCACAGCCCCGTGCGAAGAATACCAACGTGGGAGACCTGGCTTGCGGATGTTACTTCGCCATACTTGCGGTAGCTGTTCAGTTTATCCGTGCCGCAGGCGTATTGCGTTGTGGCCAGGGCCGTTGGGCTTGCTTTGATCAAGACCTGTGTGTCGCAGGCCGCTGTGATCGTGCCGCCCTGGGTATTGGCGTAGTTCTGGTGATTGTTGTAGCTGTAGGTGTACGGCTTGGTGTCCAGATACCATCCATGCCCCAGCTCTTTTTTGAATCCGACATACTCGAAATCTGTTGGGACATGGTAGAAGTTATAGCCATTGTATTCAGCCGTTCCAGGATTGTTGTTCAGCAGATAGTTATATCCATACGCCTGGGTCTCACTACGCAGCGGCCCGTTAAAGTTGGGCGTATTGGTATCCAGATTTAGAACGCTGCTGAAGCCGGTCAGGGTCGTACTGTCAGAGATTTTGTACTGAAACTTCAGGGCACCCGCAGTCCGCCGCTGACGGTTGTAAGTCTGAAATCCGTCAGACGACAGATGGTGCACATCCATCCACAGGTTTATCTTGCGGCCCGGGCCGAAGTCTCCCGTGGTGTAGTTTGCGTCGTACAGAAGTGTGTTGTACGAGCCGTAAGACAGACCGACACGGATGTCCTGAGCAGGGCGCGCGGGCTCAGAGAGCAGATTGATGGAGCCGCCGAAGGGCGTAGGTCCGATGGTGGAGGCCCCACCGGGGGACCGGTCAAAATCGACTCCGCCAATGAACTGCGAGGGAAAGAACGCCCAGGAATGATGGGTAGGTGAATTTGTATCTTCAAACGGGATGCCGTCAAAAGTGATGTCATACTGGCCGTCGGCAAAGCCCCGGAAGAAGTTCTTGCTGTCTCCCAGGCCGACGCCGTTGGAGTTGACGCTGAATGTTCCAGGCGAGAGGGCGATGACCTCGCTGTAATCGGCGACGGGCGAGGTGAAGTTCTCGATGTAGTGGTCGCTGATTTCTGTCCGGGCGGAACGTGCGTCCAAGCGGGCGTCCAGTGGGGCAAGCTGAGCCGCTACGGAGTCCGAGGCATCGGCTTCCACGGTCACCTGCTCGTTGATGTCGCTCAGCGCCAAGGTGACCGGCAAATCGCGGGTCTGGTCCTGGGTCAAAACGATGCCGGTCAGCTTGTTGACGGAAAAGCCTGGCGCAGCCGTGTCTACTTCATAGGTGCCGCTGTTTAGACCGGAGATCGAAAAACGGCCTTGCGCGTCAGAAATTGCTTTGCGTGCGACGGTGTTTTCCACGTTATGGATGACAACTGATGCGTTGGCCAGCACTGCTCCCCTCGGGTCTGTAACGGTGCCGGTAAGCATTGCCGCCGACTGTGCGACGGAGGGACGAGTCGCACCAGGGGCAAACAGGAATGGAATGGATAGAACGGCGGCATAGCGGCGCATAGCTTCTCCCGTGCAGTAGCAATGTTTATGTGGGGACAGAGTATGGTTCTTACATTGCTGGGTGGTCACAGTTGTGTGAATGCGCCATGACGAAAGCTGTGAACGAAGTGCCGGGCAGGCAAACGCGGCGTTCCTCGATCGCTAGTAGCGTGGTGGTCCCTTCACACAAATGAATGGCGAAGCTGCGCAGGAACTGCTTTGTCAGCTCACCGGGGATAAACTCGCAGCATGCGACGAACTGCCCTCGTCACCGGAGCTTCACGCGGACTGGGAGCCTCCATGGCTGCGTGCCTTGCAGAAGCCGGCCACGCCGTTGCCGTTAACTTCTTCGCCCATGGGGAACGTGCGCGAGAACTGTGCGACAGCTTGAATGCCCATGGCATGACAGCGCAACCGTTCGGAGCAGACGTTCGCGATCCTGCCGCTGTGACTCGTCTGGTCCATGAGGTCGAGAGTTCACTCGGGCCGATTGAGATACTTGTCGTGAATGCGACCGGGCACCAGCCGTTTCTCTCCATTGAGGAGCAGACCTGGCAGTCCTATCTGGATCAGCTGGAATTCTTCATCAAGTCGCCTTTGCTGCTGCTGCAGGCCGTCCTGCCGGGCATGCGGCAGCGGCAATTCGGCCGTGTGATTCAGATTGGCAGTGAGGTGGTAGAGCTTGGCAATCCGCGCTTTGCCAACTACGTTGCCGCGAAGGCCGCGCAGCTGGGCCAGACGCGGTCATGGGCGCGGGAACTTGGGCCGGACGGCATCACGGTCAACCTGGTCGCGCCGGGTTGGATTCCCACGGAACGCGCGCTCGATGCCACGGAGGCCGAGAAGCAGGCCTATGCAGCGAACGTCCCCCTCCGCCGCATGGGACTGCCGGAGGAGGTGGGACGTACCGTGGCTTTTCTCGCCAGTGACATGGCTGGATTTATCAACGGCCAGAAGATTGCCGTCAACGGCGGCAACACGCTGGAGTAGCTCGACGTCAGTTCCCCACCGCGCCGGGCTCCGTCCGGTTCAGTGTATCGAAGAGCGGTTGTGCGGCAACGGTGGTGGGCAGGCTCTGGGCGGTGGAGACTGCCAGGATGTGAATCTTGGGATTGTTGGGAAGCGTCAACTCTTTCGCGCCCTGGGGTACGTTCATGCTGTACGCAAAGATGTAGGAGTACTGGTAGGGCTCGTTCATGCCCGCCGCGGTATGGTGGTGCGAGGCGTACCAGGCCACGTTCGCCGGTTTCACGTAGCCGGGCACCAAACCGATGTAGTCGTCAGGGTACTTGGGTGAGCGCGGCCAGGCCTCCCGCTGTTGCAGGTCGGCCGGCGGCCAGGGACCGGGGTGTGCGGAGGTGGCCCAGTCCGTGGTTGCACCGTTCTTCCACTGGCGTGTGTCCCACTGGCCGATGAATCCACCCCAGTTCTCGACCGTGACCGGGACGGCCGTTTTGCCGAGGCGGAACTCGGCTGTCTGATCGCCGTCGCTGCTGGCGGCCAGAATATAAACGCGGTTGAAGTTGCCGCCGGGCAACGGCACAGCCTGACCTTTCGCAGTGACGGCGTTGGCGGTGCCGGTGGCGGCGTGGGCCAGCGTGAAGTCGACGCCGTCATAGGTGAGGTGGTCCGGCAGCATCTCCGCCGGGTAGGCGTTACCCTTGCCGTCGAAGCCGTCGCCGGGTGTTTTGGTGTCGTCATTGGTGGCCGCGGCCAGGTCATAGCTCAGCGCCACAGGTTGCGAAGTGGGTGCGGTGACCCTGGCCGGGGCTCCGCCCATCGTGAGCGCAAAGCTCTTCGGCTGGTAGCCCTTGAAGGAGGTCACGAGCGCGCCGCCGGCAAGCATTGCGTCGCCCAGCGGCTGCTCCTGCGCGTTGATCTCGCGGGCGGCGGTGACCGGGCCGGCAAAGGTGACGTGCACGTCATTTGCCGGTTTACCGTCCAGTTCCACCAGACGCACGACCGTCTCGTTGCTGTCCTCTGCTTTCTTCAGTGCCAGCACACGTACGCGCGGGTTGTCGACCTTTAACAATGAGATTTGCTTGCCCAGCGCACCTGTATGAGCTTCGGTGCGGAAGGCACGCAGCGGATTGTTAAGCCGGTAGGCCTGCCAATCGGTCTGCGCCTCGCGCCAACCGTTTGCATGACCAGTGATGCCAAAGGTGAACTCGTGATGGCCCCAGTCCTGGCTTGCCTGGTCGCTGTACCCGGATCCGTCCTTGCTGATGCCCGGTGAACGCAGCAAGGTGAGCCGGATCGTGTTGTCGTTCGGCTTGTCCGAAGCGTTCTTGGCGTCGGTCAGGATCGTCACGCCATAGCTGCCACTTTTGTCCGTCACGTCGATCCAGCGGTGCGACAGGACTTCAAACTGCCGGTCAAAAGCGTTGGGCCGCTCCACGACGCCGACTTCTTCGTTATAGGTCGCATTGGGGTTGGAGGCGGCGAGCGGGAAAGTCGCCTTCAGGTTCTCCGCTTTGCCGCGCCAGTCAATGCTGTTGGCAAACTCGACGCGGTTTCCGGCATCACCCGCAGCCAGGCTGATCGTCTGTACGTATTTCGAGCCCTCACCCTCCCGGCTCACCTCGAGCGCGACGCGGACAGGACCTTTTTCCTTGATGGTGATCTTTGCCGGGCCGCCGACAAAGCCGCGCGGCGCGGCCTGCTCCTGATCAAAGTCCATGTTCCACGCGGGCCATTGCTTGGGTGTGTCGTTGGAAAGTGCGAGCCGGATGGGCGCGGCCAGCAGTTCCTTGTTCAGGCTCTTATCCATGATGCTGGAGACGTCGCCATCACTGTTCACCTTGACCAGGTAGCGAGCGTTCTCCAGAGAGGAGGAGGTCACCTTTAGCTCACTGGTCTTGCCGCCATTGCCCGGAACAGCGTGATACACCGCGTAGCCGACGGAAGGAACCTTTGCCGCAAAGAGCAGCTTGCCGTCCACCATCTGTGCGGGAATCTGCTCGCCCGTGGCGGAGACCACATGGACCGCTTTGCCACCCGTCATGCCGGGCAGCGAGGCTGTCACCAGGTCCTCTCGCGGCACGTTCAGCGCGTTAAAGATCACGATCGGCGTTCCGGCACCGCTGGTATCCAGCGCGGAGGCGACCGATTCGGTTGCGCTGCTGAAAACCTGGGCAAACTGGTTGCCAGTCAGCACGTCGTCGTTCCAGGCGTACTCATAAGCGCGCGGCGTTGCGGTGCCGGCACCGGTGTCATGAAAGTGGCCGCCCAGCGCCAGCGTCCATGCGTCGTTCAAGCGCTTTTGCGGATAGGCAGGACCGCCCATCCAGGCCGCGGCCAGCGAGCTCTTCTCGGCGGCATCGGCCAGCGATTCGTTCCAGGTGACCCACCGCTTGTGATAGGCCTCTGAGGTCAGCGAACCGGCCGAGTGGTTGATGAGTTCCAGGTCGCCCTTGTACGTCGGCATGCGATCGGTTTCCGCCGGCTTGATGTCGTTGAAGAGCTGATCGGCGGCCGTTTCCATCACGTGAACGGGGCCTTCGCCCACCTGGACCGGCTGGCCTGGAGCCATGGTTTTCAGGAAGTCGGGCTGCGGCAGCACGGTGGTGCCCTTGGTGATGATGGCTTCCAGCAGCTTGACAGTGCTTTCCTGCGTGGCTCCGCCAATGTCGCCGGTGCCGACATAGTGGTAGTCCGCAAAGATACCGGTCACTTTGCCATCGCGGTCGATGCGGCTGACCCAATCCGGTTCCTGGGACGACCCGTAGCGCCGCAGGACACGCTGCTGCTGCGGTGTGAGCGAATCGATCTGCGCCTTGGTCAGTTGCGGCGGCGCTACCGGCTTGGCGGGCTGACTGATGTCCGTGTAGGTGTTGCTGCCGTAACCGCCAGGATTCAGCGCGGCCAGTGTCCGGCTGCCGTCCGGGCCGATCCAGACGCCTACGTTGAAGGGAATGCCTTCAGGCGTACGCTCGGGAGAATCGGGGCCGCCGACCTTTGGCGCGGGCTGCCAATCGGAATTCAACTTTTGCGTGGAGAACCCCCTTACGCCGGAGTGCGCCAGGATCGCCGGCAGAGATGCGGGAAAGCCGAAGCAATCCGGCAGCATGTACTCATTGCTGGCCTTGCCGAACTCATGGCGAAAGTACGTGTTGCCGTACAGGACCTGGCGGAAGATGCCCTCGGCGCTGGGCAGGTTGACGTCACCCTCCTCCACCGAGGAACCGGCCGGGTACCAGCGGCCCGCGGCGATGTACTTCGACATGCGCGCGTAGTCGTCCGGGTAGTACTCCTTCATGAGCCGGTAGCGGTTCGATCCGGTCCAGTTGAAGACGTAATGCGGGTATTTGTCGATATAATCGAAGTTCACGCGCATGGTTTTCAGCAGGTATTCGCTGATGGACTGCGGCATCTCCCAGCGCCATTGCGTGTCCAGGTGGGCATACGGCACCACATACAGCGTGGGCACCTTCTTGATGTCGGGTGCCTGCATGGTCTGAGCCTGCGGATTGGGCATCTGCAGCACAGCCGCCGCGGCAAGCGCCAGTGTGGTCACGCGAAAGACTGGCATTCGCTTCCGCCTTGGTTGCGAGGTGAGGGCACCGGAGAACTCATACGAAGGATTCGACATATCACTCCAAAGGTGGAAACGTTTCCAAGCGGGACTGGCCGTTGTTGCCTGACGCAACCATGAAAGCACAAATGAATGGCTTTTGGGAAAAGTTCGCTCGAATCGCGGGTCTGGATCGCTCAACAGTTGCAACCGTCGTGAAGTGCGCACTGGATCCAAAGTGCTCAGGCCATCGACTGTTCCGAGCCACTGCCCGGAACAGACAGCGCGATGTCCATGTCACATCCCACTGACGAGATAGTGACAACCTTCAGACATTCGTCTGACATCTCCTGACGCGCTTGTTTCTAGATTCGATGTTGTGGCTGGCGGATAGCCAGCTGAGATCCAGGAGTTCAAACCCTCATGAAAAATACATTCCTCTCCGCCATACTGCTGGCTTCAGCGTTTACGCCCATCGCCTTTGGCCAGGCCCCCGAGTACGCTCAAACGAATCTCACCGCGAACGTGGCAGGGGTTGCCGCGGTGGCTGACCCAAATTTGGTAAATCCCTGGGGTCTGTCCCGTGCCACCAATGGCGCATGGTGGGTCAGCGACAATGGGACCGGTCTGAGCACTCTTTACGACGGCAATACCGGCGCCATCAAGCCACTGGTGGTCAAGATTCCGTCCGGCGATCTGAACCTGAGCCCTTTGGGAAGCCCGACCGGCACGATTTTTAACGGTACAACAGACTTTACGGTTGCTCCCGGCAAGCCGTCCGTCTTCCTCTTCGCCACCGAAGACGGCACCATTTCCGGCTGGAACCCCGGCGTGCTGGCAACCACATCCATCGTTGAGGTCAACGAACATTCCAATTCGGTGTTCAAGGGCCTGACCTTGGCGCAGGCCAGCGTGGGTGAGCACGAGTCAGAGGAGGGTCAGGCTCCCCGGACAATCGCCAACTATCTCTACGCGGCCGACTTCCGCAAAGGCACGCTTGCGGTGTACGACACCACATTCCAGCATGCGACAGAGTTGGAGGAGCGAATCGCCCGCACGTTGTCCCTGGCAAGCCGCCGCGGTTACGCGCCGTTCAACGTGCAGAATCTGGGCGGCAACCTGTATGTGACGCTCGCCAAGCAGGACAAGGCGAAGCATGATGAGATTTCCGGAGCCGGCCTTGGCCTGGTCATTTCCATGACGCCGGAAGGCAAGCTGCTTCAGATTTTTCAGACGGGCACCTTCCTGAACGCGCCCTGGGGCATGGTCATTGCTCCTAGTGATTTTGGCGCGTACAGCCATGACCTGCTGGTGGGCAACTTCGGCGACGGCACGATCAGCGCCTTCAATCCCGTTACCGGCAAGTTCCTCGGTCAACTCAAAGACAAGAACGGCAACCTGATCGTCATTGACGGCCTATGGGCGCTTTCCTTCGGCAGCGCCGGTGCCAGCGGTCCGGCAGATACGCTGTACTTTGCCGCCGGTCCAAACGGTGAAAAGAATGGCCTTTTCGGCGCTGTCACTGCCCTCACCAATCCACAAGGCAACGATCAGTAATGATCCATGTTTCCGCTGCCCGCGTTTCTAAAAGAAGCGCGGGCCTTTTCTTCTGCCTGACCGATGAGTTAGGTGCAGCAGCCACCTCCTCCTCAGGGACGATATGGTTCGCCGAATTTATTCATGTGATCCGGCTGGTAAGGATGGCTCAAATCGAAATCGACCCTGCCCAGGTCACTTTTGACTGGCCCAATGTCCACGACCCTTTCCGCGGCCCTCAGGCTTTCCGGAGTCGCGCGCTCATTCCAGACCTGCAAGCGGTAGGAACCTGAAGGGACGTGGTGCAGAACGACATCGGACGTTTTTGCAACCGTGAAGAACGGTGTTCCCAGGGACACGATGACGCCGCCCATCTCCGGATGAATGTTGCAGAAGATGTAGGACACACCCTCTCGCGGCAGCTGCACGCCTTGCGACTTCCCGGTTTCGTAGAGACCCAGATCGAAGCGCCGGCCGTTGAACTGCGAAAAGACATTGTGAAAGAACGGATCGAGGTTTGGGAACTCGACCCTGCTGCCAACTGGTACCACCAGCAGATGCGGCACAAACTGCTTGTTATGCTGGCTCATCCTGTAGACACGCGGCGGGTCGGAGGTCAAGGGGATGGCAGCGTCCAGCGGCGTCAACCAAACGACCGCGGGCGCGTCGGCGGGCAAAGCAGCGGCCCCATGAACGTGCACATGCAGGGTGACATCGGCGGTGGTCTGGCCGGCGATCGGCAACCCGAGCCATCCGGAAAGCAGCACCGCAAAAGCCTTCTTCGGAAAACTCAAAACTGATACCCCGCCGACAGGGTGAACACGTTCGCCAAATTAGCCGGCCCGCTGATCGGCCAACTGGTGATGCGCCGGTACTCCGGGGAAAGAATTACTGAACTCCATGGACGGTAGATCAGGTTAGCGGTGACGGCACGGTTGCGCGCATAAAAGTTCAGCACATTGGCCGTTGCGGGCACGGCGAACAGGCGTAGCTCGTTGCCGGAGCCCGCATCCTGCCCAAAGGCGGCATTTGCTTGCAATCTGGAGGTGATCGCGGCCTGCAGTTGCGCCCAGCCGCCCGCTCCATCCAGGCCGATGGTCTGCGATGCGCCGGTGACCGCAGCTGTGCCCTGCACCACGTCGCGATAGGCGCCGCCACCCAGGCCGCCAAGTCCGGTTCCGCGGTACGCCTCACCGCTGAGATTGAGCCAATGAGTAAGCGGCAGACGCCAATCGCCCGTGACCGCCCAGGTGTTGATGCGGACATCACCGCTGTAGCGCTGTTTGCCGGAGGTGCCGCCGATACCGAACCGCCAGCCACCCGGCTCCGTCCTGACCATGTAGCTTTCCGTGCTGCCGGAAGCGGGCTCGGCCGAGCCGTAGGAGAGTCGTGCCTCATACGCCGGCTGCCGGCTTGCCTCTCCGGGACCGGCATAGCGAATGCCGGGGGAACTCGCCGTGGCTGCATCGTAGGAGTCACGCAGGCCAGCCTCGACCGTGAAGCTCTGCTTACCGGATTGAAGCAACGTGTGCTGCCAGCGTAGCTCCGGTGCCCAGACCCACAGATTGCCCGTCCAGGCCAGCGCCGGTTGCGCTACAACCGCAAGCGACACCGGAGAGAGTGGTGAGATGAGTGGCTGGTCATAGCGCAATTCGAAGAAATCACGCGCGGAACTGGCCGCCACCGCCGCCGTGCGCAGGCGCACAACATTGTTTTGGCCGGAGGCATATGTGCTGGAAACACCGCCAAAGAAGTCCAGGCTGACATGTGCGGAAGTGCTGAAGCCGCCGAGCACGGGTCCTGAGCCCTCAAGTCCCAACCACGTCTGGCGCAGCGATCCGCCAACCGAGCCGGAGCTTTCTCCAGGCACCCGGCGCAGTGCCACATTGGGCAGATCGACCTGATCCACGTTGCCTTGGTTGGTAAATGCGTTGAAGAGGACCAGACCCGTCACACGGAGCGGCAGCCTGGAGGCGCTTTCGACTTTGGTCTGCTCGTGCTGCTTGACTTCAGCGGCAAGCACGTCCTGATCTTCTTTCATATGCTCGCGATCATCGTTGACTGGCGTGACCGGCAACGTGGCTGTGCCCGGTGGCGGCGCGGCAGCATTGCCCAGCTCACGCCGCAGAGCCAGCACTTCCGCACGCAACGCATCCACCTCTGCCTGCGCGGCGTTAAGCTGGCTCGCCACATGGTCAAGCCGCTGCTGCACTGAACCGGCTGTCTGGCCGGATGGGATTACAGGTGTCTGCCCGGAGCAGATCGATGCCGCACCGACCGCCCCTGCCAGGCATACGCCGGTGATGGATTGTTGCGACAGCCAGCTTTTCATGCAATCTTTCCCACGTGCTTTCCTGACAATCTGGTGCTGCGGGCTGGGTCTCTGGCCGCAAACCGACGCGGTTGACCTCCATCCCTGGCACCTCTCGCGTTTTCGCCAGTGTAGTGGGCCTTCCGCTCACACAGGCTTTCATTGCATCTCCGGTCTGTTTGGTTCTCAGTTCCGGCTCTCAACATTTTCTTCCGCGGCGCCGAGGCAGATGTCATTCCTTTGTCATTTCCTTTATCTGAACGCCTGTCACTGATGTGAAAAGGCGGGAGAATAATGTGTAAGGAATCGACCTACATGATGGAAGCTGGCAAGGCTCTGGGCGTGGTCGTCGAAAGGGATGCACCTACGTCCTCGCTCGGCAAAATCTTGGTGGTTGAGGATGATCCACGCATGCAAAAGGTGCTGCGCCGCGTCTTTCAGGACGAGCGCTATGAGGTGCTCGTCGCAGGCGATGGACAAACGGGTTTTGACCTGTTTCGCAAGGAACGTCCCCTGGCGGTGGTGCTCGATTTGATTCTGCCCAGGATCACGGGGCGGGAGCTCTGTCCAATGATTCGTCAGCTCTCCGACGAGACGCCGATCATCATGTTGAGTGCCGTCACGGAGGTCGTGGACAAGGTCTTGCTGCTGGAACTTGGGGCCAACGACTACGTGACGAAGCCCTTCAGCCCCAGAGAACTGACGGCGCGGGTGCAGGCAGCCATTCGCCGGCAACGCCGGCCAGTCTCTGCGTCGACGGTCGTTTTTGGCCACTGCGCCGTCGACTTCAGCAAGATGACAGCCCAGCGTGACGGTGCACCGGTGACCCTGACTGCTCTTGAATTCAAGCTGCTGCGCTTTCTGCTCGACCACGCCGAACAGGTGCTCACCAGGCAGCGATTGCTGAACGAAGTTTGGGGTTACAACTCGTACCCAACCACGCGCACCGTGGACAACCAGATTCTTAAGTTGCGGCAGAAGCTTGAAGCCGATCCGGCCACACCGCAACACATACTCACGAGCTTCGGCGCGGGGTATAAATTTGTCCCTTAAAGCAGCCACAACCTCCATCGCCAGCGAGATCCGCAGAGCCGTCCGTGGCGAGTCCTCTGTACAGCGGCCGGCCGCGGACAGCACACACGTGCGGAGTATTAAACACACTGCGTCTACCGGGACGCGCACACATCTCCTGCTTGTGGCGGCCATGGCTTTGGTCATCACACTGGCCACCGCGGTGAGCATGTTGCTGGTGCGGCATCGTTTGCAGGCACAGGTGAAGGACGATTTTGCGCGCGATCTGCAGCACTCGGAAATCGCTTTTCAGGAACTGCAGGCTGTCCGGCTCGAGTCACTCGACCGGGAAACGGCCTTGCTGGCCGATTTGCCCACGCTGAAAGCTCTGATGACCAGTGGCGACGGCCCGACGATCCGGGATGGTGCAGTGGAGTTCTGGAAACTGAGCGGTGCCGATCTTTTTGCCCTGATGGATGCTCATGACCATGTCATCGCCGCTTATACGCAGACCGCCGTACCCGGCCCCGCCCTCGATCACGATCTGACGGCTCTGCTATCCAGCCCGGCAAAGCATTTTTTAGTTCACGACCGGGCGCTGTATGCCTGCTCGGTGCGGCCGATCTTTTTCAACGGTGAAGCGCACGGGACACTGTTGGGGTACGTCGTCAGCGGTTCATCGATCGAACGGACCGTTCGTCAAATCAGCCTGCCGGCTGGAGTGGAAGCCGCCTTCCTGAGTGACAATCATGTTGTGGCCAGCACCTTGCCACCTGTCACTCAGGCGGCTCTCTATGCCAACCCGGTGATCTTTTCGAATCTGCCGCATGGGCCTTCCGCCGTCGAGATCGGCGCTGGACGGTACCTGGTTGCGGAGGAAGAACTCTCACCCGCAGCTACATCGTCCCTGCGCCTCATTGTGCTGAAATCCTTTGCACCGGCGGAACGTTGGATCGCGCGCATCGACAATCTGATGCTGGGTGCCGGCCTGCTCGCTCTATTTGTCGGCATGACGCTGATGGTGGGCTTCTCACGCGTGCTTACGCGGCCCCTGGAAGAACTATCGGCCAGCATGCGTGCATTTGGCACAGGCGATGGACAATTCGATGTGCCACACCGGGGTACGCGCGAAATCCGCCAGCTCAGCCTGAGCTTTGAAGGCATGCGCGATGAGATACGCCGCGTGCAGGGTGCGCTGCTCGAGTCGGAACGGCTGGCCACTATAGGCAGCATGGCCAGCTCCGTCTCCCATGATCTGCGCCACTACCTGGCGGCGGTTTACGCGAATGCAGAGTTTCTCGCTTCCGGACGCCTGACTGCCGGCGAACGGGCCGAGATTTTCGGAGATATCCGAACCGCCGTCGAGGGCACTACGGAGATGCTCGAGTCGCTGCTGATCTTCAGCCGGACAGGCAATCTTCTGCACGCGCCCGAGTTCCTTTCCGTCCTGCTGGAACGCGCCGTGCAGGTGGTTCGTGCTCATCCCGACGCGGAAGGTATTCGACTCGTGACGCATTGCGACGAACCTGGACAGACCGCCATCCTTGCCGAAGGCCGGCAGATGGAACGGGCAATCTACAACCTGCTCTTGAATGCATGCCAGTCGTGTGGGCTGGCCCGCGATTCCGCGGTTGTTATGGCAACGCTGCAGGTGCACGGCGAGGACATTTCTCTGCGCATTGCAGACAACGGGCCGGGTGTACCTGCATCCATCCGCGACAGCCTTTTCAAGCCGTTCGTGAGTGAAGGAAAACAGAAAGGAACGGGGCTGGGCCTGACCCTGGCATACACCGTGGCGCATGAGCACCGTGGGCGATTGATGCTGGAGTCGAGCCGTCCCGGGGAGACGGTGTTCCATCTCAGTTTGCCGCGAGTGAATGCCGCACCGCTTCGTGCCGCCCTTGCAGTTCCAGTCAAAGCATCACCTCAGCAGCTCCCTTCTTCCATCTCCGGACGTGGATGTATGATGGCCTCGTGCGCTGAACGCCTGTGAGCGCACGGCCGTTTGTTTGCCCCGGAAAACGCACTTTGATCGACATTTCTCGAAGACAGCTTCTCAAGGCCGCGGGTTCCACCGCACTGTGCGCGGCGGTGGGCACACATCCGCTTGCAATGCTGGCACAGGCACGCTCCCGGCGTATTTCCGCCAATGACCATATTCAGCTGGGACTTATCGGTGCCGGCATACAGGGTCAGGGGGACACGCGCTGGGCTCTTCAGGTTCCGGGTGTCAAGCTGGTTGCCGTTGCCGATTGCTACGATGGCCGGCTGGCGCATGCGAAGGAAGTGTGGGGGCAGGACATCCTCACCACGCGGGACTACCGCGAGATCCTGACCCGGCGCGACATCGATGCCGTCATCGTGGCCACACCCGACCACTGGCACAAGCAGGCCGCCGTGGATGCCATGAACGCCGGCAAGGACGTGTACTGCGAAAAGCCGATGATCCACCTGTACTCCGACGGACCGGAGATCATTGAAACGGCCCGCGCCACCAAGCGCATTATCCAGATCGGCAGCCAGCGCGTTTCGTCCATGATCTACGCCAAGGCCAGGGAGATTTTCGCTTCCGGTGCGATCGGCCAGCTCAACATGGTCACCGCTCGCTGGGACCGCAACTCCGCACAGGGCGCATGGGACTATACCGTGCCGTTGGACGCCAGTCCCACGACCTGCGACTGGCCGCGATTCCTGGGCACCGCGCCCAATATCCCCTTCAACGCCGAGCGGTTTTTCCAGTGGCGCAAGTGGAAGGACTACGGCTCCGGCCTGGCAGGCGACCTATTTGTTCATCTGTTCAGCGGGACGCATTTCATCACCGGCACCAACGGCCCCACGCGCGCCATGGCCACGGGCGGCCTGCGCTTCTGGAAGGATGGCCGCAACGTCCCGGACGTCATGCTCGCCCTGTTCGACTACGCCGAAGGCTTCAATCTCAGCATCCGCGTCAACTTTGTCAACGGCGGTGAGGAGAGTGAAGGCCTCGGCTTCACCGGCTCGGAAGGAACGCTGGAGATTGCGCAGAATACCGTGATCCTGAGCCGTGTGCCCCGCGAGCAAGGCCCCGGCCTGACCATCGGCACCTACACCGACGAGATGCAGCATCGCCTCTCCGCCGAGTACGCGAAGAAGTATCCCGCCACGCATCCAACTGGGTCCATGCCCGCGGGTGTGGAGCGTTTTGTGGCTCCGCGTGGCTACTCCGACAACTACGACCACTTCAACAACTTCTTCAGTGCGGTCAGGAGCCGTAAGCCCGTGGTGGAAGATGCCGTCTTCGGCTTTCGCGCCGCCGGTGCCGCCCTGCTCGGCAACCTGAGCATGGAACGCGGCACCGTTATCCGCTGGGACCCCCAGGCCATGCGCCTTCTGGACGCGTAAAGGACTCTCCATGCTCAAGCTCCGCCTTGCCCTTCTCTCGCTCGCTCTCGGCTTTCTTGCCTCTCCCATGCATGCCGTAACGGCAGGGCAGCCGGTTCGCGTCGCCATCATCGGTTTGGTGCATGGCCATGTGGGAGGCTTCCTCAAAACTCTTCCGCAGAGCCATGACGCCACACTGGTCGCGATCGTTGAACCGGACACGGCTCTTGCCCAGAAGTATGCGGCCCGCTTTCACCTGGATGGCAAGCTCTTCTACACCAGCTTCGACACAATGATTGCGGAGCAGCATCCCGATGCGGTTCTGGTGTACACCACCATTGCCGACCATCGCCGCGTGATTGAGGCCGCTGCCCGTCACGGCATCTCCTCCATGGTGGAAAAGCCGCTCAGTACCACGCTCGCCGACGCGATTGCCATCCGTGAAGCAGCCCGGGCGAATCATGTGCAGGTGTTGGTGAATTATGAGACCACCTGGTATGCCAGCAATCTGGATGTCTATCACCAGATTGAGGCGGGCAAGCTCGGCACGGTCCGCAAGGTAGTGGTTCATGACGGACATGAGGGCCCCAAGGAGATCGGCGTTGGTCCGGAGTGGCTGCCCTGGCTCACCGATCCCAAGCTCAACGGTGCGGGCGCGCTTTTCGATTTTGGCTGCTACGGTGCCGACCTGATGACGCTCATCATGAAAGGCCAGGCACCCGTGAGCGTCACCGCCGTGGCGCAGACGGACAAGCCGGCGATCTATCCGCATGTCGATGACGATGCCACGATCATCGTGCGCTATCCCGCGGCGCAGGCCGTCCTGATGCCTTCCTGGAACTGGAGCTTTGCGCGCAAGGACATGGAAGCCTACGGCACCGATGGTTACGTGATCACGGTCGGACTGGATCATCTGCGGGAGCGCTACCACGGACAGACAACTGAAACCGTAGCCACCGCGCCGCCGCTGCCCGCCAATCAGCAGGACTCACTCGGCTACCTTGCCGCGGTGCTGCACGGCACCCTCGATCCACATGGCGATCTCTCGTCGCTTGAGACCAACATGGTGGTCATGCAGATTCTCGATGCCGCCCGCGAGTCCGCCCAGACCGGCCGCACCATCGCCATCAAACCTCTGCCGCGTTAAGCGCAGGAGAACGCCATGCGTACACTTCCCTGTCTTCTGCTTGCCTGCGCGCTCACCCACACCGCAGCCGCGCCAGCGCAGGAGAGCACGCGCCTGAAAACACGCGGCAACGGCCCCGGCGACGTGCCCGAGCCCAGCTTCGTCGTGCATCGCCTTGGCAACGATCATGCCGAAGGCATCACTACGCTCGACATGAACAACGACGGCTTTGCCGACCTGGTCAGCGGTGCCTACTGGTATGAGAATCCCGGTGCCGGTGGCGGACCATGGAAGCAGCATCAATACCGGACGGTTGATCTTCATGGTGAGTTCATCTCAGACTGCGGGGAGTGGACCATCGATGTGAATCATGACGGCCTGCCCGACGTCGTCACGGCGGGCTGGATCACCAATGGGCTCTGGTGGTATGAGCACCCCAAGCAGCCCGGTGCGCCCTGGGCAAAGCACTTCATCACCGATAGCTACGACACGGAAGGTGGAGCTGAGGGCGACATCAACGGCGACGGCAAGCCCGACATTGCTCTCGCCCACTACAACCACTCCGGTGTGCTCTGGGTCGACTTTTCCGGTCCCACACCGCGCGTTCACCATGTCGGCAACCGTGAGCAGGACGGCCACGGCATCGGCATGGCCGACATCGATGGCGATGGCAAGGTCGACCTGCTCACACCCTATGGCTGGTTCAAAAACATTGACGCCGACCACGACAGATGGGAGTGGCACGCCGACTGGAAACTTGGCGATGCGGGCTTTCCCATCCTCGGCTACGACGTCAACCACGACGGCAAGCTCGACCTGATCTACGGCCAGGGCCACGGCTATGGCCTTTACTGGCTAGAACAGACCGGCACGCCCGCGCATCGCGAGTGGAAGCGCCACACCATCGACGAATCATTTTCGCAGTCGCACGCGCTCAAGCTTGTGGACCTGGACGGTGACGGCGAACCCGAACTGCTCACCGGCAAACGCTACCGCGGCCACAACGGCAACGATCCCGGCTCCTATGATCCAGTAGTCGTGTATGCCTACAAGATCGATCGCCGCACCAGCACCTTCACACGTTACACGCTCTCCGCCAATGGAACCGCCGGCGCCGGGACACAGTTCATCGCGGAAGATCTCGACTACGATGGCGACATCGACATCGCCTCCGCCGGTAAACTCGGCGTCCACATCCTGGAAAACCTGAGCATCGATAAGGTGAAAGGCCCCGTCCGCGAAGCCGAACAGCCTATTGAGCGCGCCTGGCCATTTCCCGGCGAGGGCAAGCAAGTTCCACAGGAAGAAGGCCCACCCGTTGCGGGACCGGCCAAGCCATGACCTCTGCCATCAAGTTCCGCCTCGGCCTCATGCTTTTCTGCGAATACTTCATCTGGGGTGGATGGTACGTCACCCTGGCCACGTGGCTTTCGCAGACGCTTCACTTCACCGGGGAGCAGATCGGCATTGCCGCGGGTGCAACCTCCATCGGCGCGATCCTCTCACCCTTCCTTGTGGGCCTTGTCGCGGATCGCCTTTTCGCCACGGAGAAGGTGCTCGCCGCCCTGCATGCGCTGGGTGCCGTGCTGCTTTTCCTTGCCGCGCGGCAGACCAGCTTTGTGCCCTTTTACAGTGTGATTCTGCTGTACTGTCTCTGCTTCATGCCCACGCTGGCGCTCACCAACTCACTGGCCTTCCGCCAGATGCGCGACCCGCAGACCGAGTTCGGCCCCATCCGCGTGCTTGGAACCCTCGGCTGGATCGTCGCCGGCCTGCTCGTCGGATATTTGCGCATTGAACCCACCGCGCATCCGCTGCAGCTTGCCGCCGGCATTTCTGCCCTGATGGCGCTGTACTGCCTCACGCTCCCTCACACGCCGCCCGCGCCAAGCTCCGGCCCCATTACACTGTCTGCCATCTTTCCGCGCGAAGCCGTGAAGCTCCTGAGCGGCCGCTCTCTCGCCATTTTTGCGCTCGCCTCTTTTTTCATCTGCATTCCGCTGCAGTTCTATTACGCGTTCACCAATCTTTTCCTGAATGGAGCCGGCGTTGTGAACGCCGCAGGCAAGATGACCGGCGGCCAGATGTCCGAGCTCTTCTGCATGCTCCTGATCCCGTTCTTCTTCCGCCGCCTTGGCGTCAAGTACATGCTCGCCACGGGCATGCTCGCGTGGACACTGCGGTATCTCTGCTTTGCCTATGGCAACAGCACGTCACTCATGCCGCTCTTCTGGGCAGGCATTCTGCTGCACGGTATCTGTTATGACTTCTTCTTTGTCACTGGCCAGATCTACATTGACCAGGAGGCACCAGCCTCGCTCCGTGCCGCCGCCCAGGGACTCATCACTCTCATCACCTATGGTGCGGGCATGTTCGTCGGGTCCTGGCTTTCAGGCGCGGTGGTGGAGCACTACACCACCACCGCCGGCGGCCGCCCTGCTTACGACTGGCAGCACATCTGGGTCTTTCCCGCAGCTTTTTCCGCTGCTGTGCTCGCCATCTTCCTCTTTGCTTTCGCGGATCGCCGGCGGCTTACGTCCACCACGGCGTCACCGGCGGTTCCCGCATGAGGACACGCTCCAGCATCCGCACCGCCGACTGCAGGCCTTCGCTTACAGACATCAGAGCATCCTCATGCTCGATGCTCAACACGCCGTCATAGCCGACGCCGCGCAGCGCCGACACGATCCCTTTCCACTCCAGTTCACTGTGTCCCCAGCCCACGCTGCGGAAGAGCCATGACCTCTTCTGCATCTCCGTGTAGCTCTTCGTGTCCAGGACACCGTTCTTTGCGACGTTTCTCCCCAGCAAAGCCACGTCCTTCGCATGCACATGAAAGATCGCCGGCCCAAGCTCCGCGATGACTGATTCCATCTCCATGCCCTGCCACCACAGATGACTTGGGTCCAAATTGATGCCGACTGCATTGCCAACGGCAGCCCTTAACTGAAGCAGGGTCTCGGGGTTGTAAACGCAAAAGCCGGGATGAGCCTCCAGAGCGACGCGGACGCCGTGCGACTCTGCGGTCTTTGCGGCCCCTGTCCAATACGGCAGCAGCCGCTCCTGCCACTGCCACCGCAGCGCATCCGCGTATTCGGGTGGCCAAGCCGCCGTGATCCAGTTCGGCGTCCTGTCCTGCGCACTGCCGCCAGGACAGCCGGAAAACGTCACGGCAACGCTGACCTCCATCGCTTCCGCCAACTGCAGCGTCTGCCGGAAGATTGCATCGTCACGTTGCGCCATCTCACGAACCGGATGCACCGGATTGCCATGGCACGATAGCGCGCTGATACCCAGTCCCGCATCCGCCAGCCGCGCCCGATAATCCTTCATGCGCTTCGGTTCGGCGAGCAGTCCGGCAAGGTCCAGGTGGTGCGCACCCGGCCAACCGCCCGTGCCGATCTCCAGCGTGGTGATCGCCGGATACCGCTTCACCTCCGCGATCATGTCTTCCAACGGCAGTGATGCAAAGACGGGGGTAAACAATCCAAGCTGCATCTGGTTCTCCACAACACAGTGTCGAGGTTTAGGACGCCGGGAACAGAAGGTGCGTCACAATTGCACCTGCGATTGAGAACAGCAAAGCGACCGGCATGACGACAGCACCAATTTTGAGAAAATCCCAAAAGCCGACATCCAGCTTCTCTTTTCTCAAAGCCAGCAACCACAAGATGGTGGCCAGCGATCCGGTGACGGACAAGTTCGGCCCAAGATCCACACCGATGAGAACCGCGTTCTCCAGCAAACTTTTGGCGTGAGCTGCTTGCAGGGTCGCACCGGCGATCAAGCCAAGCGGCAGATTGTTGACCAGGTTATTCGCAACAGCGACGGCAAAGCCGGTGACCATTGCCCCGGCCGCGGAAGGCAGACGTTGTGCCCACGCCAGCCAGCCGCTTGTCAGCTGGAGCGCACCGGCGCTCTCAACGGCGTCCACCATGATGAA
>CAXTPQ010000017.1:0-28102 GCA_964246215.1 uncultured Terriglobus sp.
TGTGGTGAAGGCGACGGAGCCCGTGTGGTGCGAGGTGAAAGGGGATTTCCGGCCGAGGGGTGGCATTAGTACGGTGGTGTGGGCGACGTATCCGCGGCCGGAAGGGCAGGTGGAGGTGCCGGTGCGGCGGGTTTAACACCTTTCCACCGGTAACCAAATAGGTTAAAGTGAGGCAGCATGGAGAAGCGGACACCGCATTGCCAGTTGTCTCTGATTCATGCCCTCGTGAATGAGGGGCGAGTCAGATCCACCTACTCGGCGTTATCGGGCGCTGCCGCGCTTGGCTTCGACTATGAAGGCATGCTTGCCGTAGTGCTGACACTCACACAACGAGACTTTTATAAGTCGATGACCACTTATGCCGATGCCAAGATCTGGCAAGATGTCTACCGTCCGAAGACGCAAGCTGGTGAGGTTTACCTGAAGCTGACCGTTGTCCAAGATGTCCTAATTGTTTCATTCAAGGAGCTTTGAGATGAAATGTTCAGTATGCGGGGAATCGCACTTGGTATCTGAAATACGTGACCTGCCTTACACGTACAAGGGCGAGAGTACGGTGATACCGGCGGTCGCGGGCGGCTTCTGCAAAGCCTGTGGCGAAATGATTTTAGACTCCGAAGAAGCAGCACGTGTGAACGCGATGATGCTTGAATTCAACAAACAGGTGAACGCTGCCAGCGTTGACCCTGAGTTTATTGTGAGCGTGCGAAAGAAGCTTGCGCTTGATCAGCGTGAAGCAGCGGAAATCTTCGGCGGTGGCGTGAATGCCTTTTCCCGCTACGAGAATGGCAAAACGAAGCCGCCGCTGGCTTTGGTAAAGCTGCTCAAAGTGCTGGAGCGTCACCCGGATTTGTTGCCAGAGGTGAAAGCGGCTTAAGCAGGTGAAGCTGGGTTAGTCTCACTTGCTGGCCTGCTATTCTCACCGAGCGAGGACGAATTGGAGAACAGCCGGAGGCCAGCGAGTCAGCCGAGGAGTAAGGCAGCGAGTCCCCGGGCAGCAACGACTGCGCTGGTGTTGTTGACCGGGCTGAACCTGGTGAACTACATCGACCGTTATGTTCTTCCCGGCGTGCAGGAGTTGGTCAAGGGTGAGTTTCATGTTTCGGATGAGCGGCTTGGGTCGCTGGCGACTTACTTTTTTCTGACCTATATTCTGGCCGCGCCGCTTACCGGTTGGATGGGTGACCATTTCCCGCGGAAGCCGCTGATTGTGATTGGTGCACTGTTCTGGAGCGGGGTGAACCTGTTCACGGCATTTGTGCACAATTTTGACGCGCTGCTGGTGCGGCATGCGGCGTTGGGCATTGGTGAAGCGAGCTTTGGGATTTTCGGGCCGGCGGTGCTTGCGGATTTTTATCCGCCGGGGCAGCGGAACCGGGCGCTGACGATCTTCAATGTGGCGATTCCGGTGGGCGCGGCAATTGGGTATGCGGCCGGTGGGTGGTTGGGGCAGGCGCATGGATGGCGCAGTGCGTTTTATGTGTCGGCTGTGCCGGGATTGCTGCTGGCCGTGGCGATTCTGTTTCTGATGAAGGAGCCTGTTCGTGGGGCTACGGATGTGGCTCTTGACGAAGGGAACAGGGGACAGGGAACAGGGAGCAGAGAACGGGGTGTAGGGAACAGAAAACAGGTTGCAGGGAGCAGTTCAGTCTCTGGAGAGGCCGGAACCCACCCTTTCGGGATAAAGGTGCGAAAGAATGGGGCACCCGAGCGGACTGGCAAAGCTTCGCAGGTGCGGTTGTTTACCGGGCTTTTCCGGAATCCTGCGTATATGTTTGCGGTGTTGGGCTATGCCATGTCGACATTTACGATTGGTGGCATTTCGTGGTGGATGCCGGATTTTCTGCAGCGGGTGGGCGGCATGGATGGATCGCATGCCGGGTTTACCATTGGCGCGATTACGGCGGTGACGGGGCTGCTGGGCACGGCCGTGGGCGGTTTCTGGGCGCAGCGCTGGCTGCGGCGGGACCATCGTGCGCTGTACTGGGTGTGTGCGCTGGGGCCGCTGCTCTGTGCGCCGTTCGCGCTGCTGTGCTTCTTTGGGCCCGTAAAGACGATGCTGCCCGCGCTGGCGATGGCGCTGTTTACGCTGTTTCTGGGCAGCGGGCCGGTGAATGCGGCGATTGTGAACTCGGTGAGCGGGCAGGTGCGGGCGACGGCGCTGGCGGGGCAGTTGTTTCTCATCCACCTGCTGGGGGATGTGCCTTCGCCGCGGGTGATCGGCTTTGTGAGCGACCGCAGCAATCTGCGCGATGGGCTGGGTGTGGCGGTGATTGCGCTTGTGCTGTCGTCGGGGTTTCAACTGGTGGGCGCGCGGTACGCTCCGCGGGAGAGCAGCATGGATGCCGCGCATGCTGCCTGAGGAGCGTTCTAAGTATGTTGCTTGGGGCATTCCCATATGGAGCGTTGTGGGTTCGATGGTCATCTAACTGACATGAGCGACGGATTGAAGCTTTCTGTTCTGGATCTGGTGAGTCTGCAACCGGGCGAGGCCACCGGCACCGCCATTGCACGCACGGTGGAGGCGGCGCGGTATGCCGAGCGGCTGGGCTACCACCGCTACTGGCTGGCGGAGCACCACAGCATTCGCGGCCTGGCTTGTTCGGCGACGGCGGTGCTGATCGGCCATGTCGCGGGGCAGACGTCGACAATTCGCGTGGGGTCGGGTGGTGTAATGCTGCCGAACCATGCGCCGCTGGTGGTGGCGGAGCAGTTCGGCACGCTGGCTTCGATCTATCCGGGCCGGATCGATCTGGGGCTGGGCCGTGCCCCCGGATCGGATGGCGCAACGATGCGGGCGATGCGCCGGGATTTGCGTTCGAACGGCGATGAGTTTCCTGAGCTGCTGGCCGAGTTGCGGCAATACCTGGGCGATGCACGGCCGGGGCAGATGGTGCATGCGGTGCCCGGCGAAGGGACGCATGTGCCGGTGACGCTGCTGGGGTCGAGCGGCTTTTCCGCGCAGCTTGCGGGCCAACTGGGCCTGCCTTTTGCCTTCGCGGCGCACTTTGCACCGGACAATCTGGAGGCCGCAATCCACCTGTACCGGCAAAGCTTTCGGCCGTCAGAGATACTGCGGGAGCCGTATGCAATGGCCGGCATTCCCGTAGTCGCGGCAGAGACGGACGCCGAAGCACAGTACCTGTTCACCACGCCGCAGCAGCGCTTTCTTGCGCTTATTCGCAGCCAGCCAGTGGAAGTGAAGCCGCCGGTGCGGAGCATGGAGGGGCTCTGGAATCCGATGGAGCGGGAGGCTGTGGAGGCCCGGCTGCGCGCCGCGATTGTGGGCAGCGCGGAGACGGTGCGTGCGGGCCTGGAGGAGTTGGTGGAGCGAGTCGGGCTGGATGAGGTTTTCGTGGTTACAGATACCTTCGAAATGGCCGACCGGCTGCGGAGCTATGAGATCGCGATGAAGGCGTCACGGGAGATTGCTGTTTCGGAACTGGCCATAGCCTGAGAGAGAGGCGGTTCATCAAAGGGGTTCGCACGGCTAAAGCCTCTGGTGACCTTCCACTGGAGACTTGGTTAAAAACTGCTGAGCAATCAGCGGCGCAGCGGCACCGATATTTACGGCGAGCACCGGCGTGAGATGGGTTCCACTGACCTCATAAAGGAATGCGAAGAAGCCACCCAAGGCGGCGACGATGAAGAACTGAACGTAATACAGAGGATCGTGAAAAGTCTTCGGACGAAGTTCGGGCTTGATCGAAGCGAGATTTACGATTCTTAGAAGGTTTCCGAGACATCCGCCAAAGAGTCCCCACAAAAAAGTGGTTGACTCCAAGCTCATTTTGGCAAATCTGAGAGCACCGAAAGGATACGGCTCTTAAGTGTCTTTGTGCTGTTATAGTGCCGCCGCGTTGTGTATAGATAACCATTTGGAGAGGGAGTGGCGACCAAGTCGTCTGCGGGAATTTCACTGAGCACAAACCGAACGATCGCTGGAGAAAGACCGATTTCCGTCGCGATTCCGCTCACGGTGTGCCATCGGTAAGCCGGATTTTCAAGAGCACCCAGAACCCGCTCCATGGCGTTGCCGGGAATGATGACATCGGCACGCGGTGTCGAAGCGGTAAACATGTTCGAATCGGAAAGATGTGCCGCGGTAGCCATTCCTATACCCCTTACTTGATGTTAGACGCCGGCTGGCGGTTCGACAACATCACTCAAGCCGCTACAGCGTCTACTCGGCCGCTGCGGCTGCCTGCAGGGCGGCTATATCGAGCTTTTGCATGCTCATCATGGCCTGCATGGCCTTTGGGTGCCGGATCCACTCGCCCATGCGGCGCGGTGTGACCTGCCAGGAGAGGCCGAAGCGGTCGCGAAGCCAACCGCACTCGACGGGGCTGCCGCCATTTGCGATGAGGCCGTTCCAGTAATGATCGATGTCATCCTGTGTGTCGCAGTGAATGGTGAGCGAGATGGCATCGGTGAAGGTGCTGGGGCGCGCGGCGTTCAGGAGGATGATTTGCTGCCCGGCGAGTTCGATGGTCATCGTGAGCACCGGACCTTTGGGATCTGGGCGGAATTCAGAGATTTTCCGCGAATCCGGGAAGATGGAAAGGTAGAGATCGACCGCGGCCTCGGCGTCGTTGTTGAACCAGAGAAAGGGGGTGACAGTGACGTTGCTCATGCGTGCGTGACTCCTTTCGTCCATCTCCAGAGCGGTATCAGTGGAGGTGTCGAGCGACGGAATATCTTCTATGCCGGTCCTTCCGCCCTGAGTTGAAACTGCATCATCCAGCAATCCGTACAGCCCTCTGAAGCTTTTGCTTCAAGCGATGGCGAGTGCTTCCTCGATGACGGCTTTACCGTAATGGCTTTGAACGTAGTTGTCGAGAATAACTTTGAACTCGTCCACGATGTGGTCGCCCTTCAGCGTCATGGCGAGCTTGCCGTCGATGTAGACGGGGGCTTTCGGTTCCTCAAAGGTGCCGGGCAGGCTGATGCCGATGTTGGCATGCTTGGATTCGCCGGGGCCGTTGACGATGCAGCCCATGACGGCAAGCTTCATTTCTTCCACACCGGGATAAAGCTTCTTCCACTCCGGCATGGACTCGACGAGGTAGTTCTGCACCTGTTCGGCGAGCATCTGGAAGTAGGTCGAAGTGGTGCGGCCACAGCCGGGGCAGCTCGTGACCTGGGGCATGAAGCTGCGAATGTTGAGCGCCTGCAGGATCTGCTGGGCGCAGCGGACTTCTTCGGCGCGGTCGCCATCGGGCGTGGGCGTGAGCGAGACGCGAACCGTGTCGCCGATGCCGCTGAGCAGCAGCGGTGCAAGACCGGCGGTGGAAGCGACAACACCCTTCATGCCCATGCCGGCTTCCGTCAGTCCCAGGTGCAGGGCGTAATCGCAGCGGCGGGCAAGTTCGGTGTAGACGTCGATGAGGTCGCGCACGCCGGAGACCTTGGCGGAAAGGATGATCTGGTCGCGGCGCAGGCCGTAGCGCTCGGCGGCCGCGGCGTTGTCCAGGGCGGAGCGGACCATGGTTTCGAGCATGACGTCGCGGGCATCCAGCGGCTGCGCGCTGCGGCTGTTTTCGTCCATCATCTTGGTGAGCAGCGCCTGGTCCAGCGAGCCCCAGTTCACGCCGATGCGGACGGGCTTTTGGTGCTTGACCGCGACCTCGACCATGGTGCGGAAGTTGTCGTCGTCCTTGCGGCCGATGGAGACGTTGCCAGGGTTGATGCGGTACTTGGCAAGAGCCTCGGCGCAGTCGGGATAGCGGGCGAGGAGCTGGTGTCCGTTGTAGTGGAAGTCGCCGATGAGGGGCGTATTCCAGCCTTTGGCGGCGATGCCGTCGCGGATGTAGGGAACGGCTTTGGCAGCGGCATCGTTATTGACGGTGATGCGCACCATCTCCGAACCGGCGCGGGCAAGCGCGGCGATCTGCTGAACGGTGCTTTCGATGTCGGCGGTGTCCGTATTGGTCATGGACTGGACGACGACGGGGGCATCCGACCCGACACGCACCCCACCGATGTTGACGGTCACGGCCCTGCGACGATGAATCTGCGGCATATTTGCTCCATCTCCAGTCTACCAATCGGAAAGCGGAGCGAGTGAGAGACCATGCTTGGCGCGATACACTAAAAATACGTGGCCCGGTAGCTCAGATGCATAGAGCGGCGCACTCCTAAGGCGAAGGTCGCAGGTTGGACTCCTGCCCGGGTCACCAATCCTCTGGTTTTCATTTGCTTCGAAAAGCAGTCCGGTTGCGGCAACAGACATTCACTAGGCAAACGTGGCCCATGCCCATTCGACAGTTGTGCCAAGCCTTTCTGGTACTGCTCTGCCTGCTCGGCTTTCGGAGTGTGTCCGGGTTCAGTCAGGGGCCGGGGGCGGTGCAGAAGCCTGGCTCGGCGCAGCAGCGTGGGTCGGAGGTGAAGCCGGTCTATTTTGACTATCCGCTGACCCGGAGTACGGAGCAGGAAGTGAAGTGGGCGGCTCTGCCGAAATCATTGTCGCTGGATCTGGAAGTGCGCGGCCGCACCGAGGGGCAGACGTCGTACAACCTGAAATCCGGCAACGACCGAGTGTATGAGCTGACGCGCGTGCGCGGCGGAGTGGAGTACAGGCCTGCGCGGTTTGCCATGGTGTTTTTGCAGTTTCAGGACACGCATGCGCTGGGCCTGCCAGTGCCTTCAGTGGCGTCGAACATGCGGAACCAGTTTGACTTGTTCAACGGGTATGTGAACCTGCATTACAAGACGGTGCAGATCATTACGGGGCGGCAGCCGCTTACCTTTGGCGGCCAGCGGCTGGTGGGAGTCTCCGACTGGACGAACAACAGCCGCAGCTGGGATGGATTTGACGCGCACTTCGGGCAGAAGACGCGGCTGGAGGTGTTCAGCACGTCGGTGGTGACGACGCATCCGACGTCGCTGGACAAGCATGGGGCGGGGCTGACGTTCCATGGAGCGGTGGCGACTCTGGGTGCGCTTGATCCTCATCTGCAGGTGCAGCCATTTGTCTTCGTGAAGGCATTTCCGCACGTAACGAGTCAGCAGGGCATGAAGGGTGATGAGGTCGAGACGACCTTTGGCCTAGAAGCGAGCGGGACAGAGAAGAACGGCTTCAACTTTGACGTGCTTGGCGCGCTGCAGCGGGGGAGTTACTCGAAGAACGCGATTCACGCGGGTGCGGCGTATGTGAAGCTGGGCTACCTGCTGCGGGACAGGCCATGGAAGCCGCGGTTTGTGGCTGAGTACGACTATGCCACGGGAAATCCGCACCGGAATGCAAACCGCGTCAGCACCTTTGACCAGCTTTATCCAAGCAATCACAATGCGTTTGGCTTGGTGGACCTGTTTGGCTTTCAGAACATCACGCAGACGCAGGGGGACGTGGAGTTGACGCCGTTCAAGGATGCGGCGGTGAGAGTACAGGGGGAGTGGCTGCAAATGGCCAATCCGCGGGACAGTGTGTATGACTCGAGCGGAGCGGTGTTAATCAGGCCGACGGCTGCGAGTTTTGGATCGACAACGATCGGGCAGGAGCTGGATGTGTCGTCGACGTATGTGTGGCGCAAGTACCTGCTGGTGGAAGCAGGTGTGGGCCATTTGTTTCCGGGAGCGGTGATGACGGCAAATCAGCATGCCTCGCCGTTGACGTTGGGGTATCTGGGGCTGACGTACCGGTTCAAGGTGGAGCAGAAGTAAGGTGTTCCGGGCTAGCCCATGGTCTTTGCAGCTTCGCGTAAGCTGCTGTGGTGGAGCGTGGGGCAGCGATGCGCGTTGTGGCTGGGGTCGATTTTGGAACGCTGAGCACGCGGGTGACGCTGCTGGACAGCGAGCGTGGGCGGCTGGGCACGGCTTCCGCCGGATACCCGCTGCACCGGCGGCGTGAAGATCCGGAGTATGCGACGCAATCGCATGACGACCAGATGAGCGCTCTGGTGACAGCCATGCGTGAGGTGCTGCGGCAAACGGGCGTGGAGGGCGGCGCGGTGGAGGCCATTGCGCTGGACACCACCGGATCCAGCGTGATTGTGGTGGACGCGGCGATGCAGCCGCTGGATGAGTACTATCTTTGGTGCGACCACCGGGCTTTGCGCGAGGCGCAGGAGATTACGGCGCTGGCGCACGCCCGTGTGCTGGAGGCGATTCAGTGGTGCGGCGGCGTGTACTCGCATGAGTGGGGCTTTGCGAAGCTGCTGCACTGGCTGCGGCACAACCCGGAGAAGCGCGGTGAGTTTGCCTCGGCGTTCGAGCACTGCGACATGGTGGCGGCGACGCTGTGCGGCATCCGCGAGCCGCGGCTGGTGAAGCGGAGTGTGTGCGCGCTGGGGCACAAGTGGATGTGGAATCCGAAGTGGGGTGGGTTTCCCGCGCAGGCGTTTCTGTCGGAGGTGGACCCGCTCTTCGAGGGTGTGCGCGAGAAGCTGGCGGGTGAGGTGCTGACTTCGGACCAGCTTGCGGGAAACTTGTCGCCGGAGTGGGCGGAGCGGCTTGGGCTGCGTGCGGGTGTCCCGGTTCCGGTGGGGGCGTTCGACGCGCACTGGGATGCCATCGGGGCGGGCTGCCGCGAGGGCGATGTGGTGAACGTAGTGGGCACGTCGACGTGCATTATCGCGATGGCAAAAAACGCCGAGTTGGTGCCGGGCGTGTGCGGCGTGGTGCCGGGCAGCGTGCATCCGGCGTACACCGGCGTGGAAGCGGGGCTCTCCGCAGTGGGCGACATCTTTGAAGCGATTGCGCGACGCGCCGGAACGGATGTGAAAACGCTGGCGCAGGGACTGGATAGCTACCGTGCCGGGCAGACGGGGTTGTTGCGGCTGAGCTGGGATAACGGCGACCGGACGGTGCTTGTGAAGAGCGAGCTGGGCGGCATCACGCTGGGTTGGAACCTGCTGCACACGGCGCAGGATGAGCTGTTTGCCGCCATTGAGGGCACGGCGTTTCACACGCGCATCATTCTGGACAGGATGGCGGAGTATGGTGTGCCGATTGAGCGGGTGGTCAACGCGGGCGGTATTCCACAGCAGAACGCCGTGCTGAATCAGGTGTATGCGAATGTGCTGAACAAGCCGGTGCTGGTGCCGGATTCCACGCCCACGAGTGTGGGTTCGGGCATCTTCGCGCAGCTTGCCGCGGGCATCTTCACGAGTGTGGAGGAGGCGCAGGCGAAGATGTGTCCGGGGCACAAGGTGTTCACGCCGGAGCCGGGGGCAGTGCGGGTGTATGCGGAGCTGTACGGGCTTTACCGGGCGGTGTACTTTGCCTTTGGCGATGAGATGGCCGCGCCGGTGCGGATGGCGGGTGTGCTGAAGGAATTGCGCAGAGTTGCGGCGGATGTGCGTGCTTCACAGGGCTGAGAGGAATGGGATGACGAAGTTAAAGGAACTCGAGATCTGGTTTGCGGCGGGCAGCCAGCACCTGTATGGCCCGGAGGCGTTGGGCAAGGTCGCGGAGAACGCGAAGATCGTGGCCGCGTCTCTGGATCAGGAAGCGGCGATTCCGTGCAAGGTGGTCTTCAAGCCCATTCTGACGACGCCGGAAGAGATTCGCGCGCTGTGCCGGGAGGCGAACAACAGCGAGCGGTGCATCGGGCTGATGTTCTGGATGCACACGTTTTCGCCGGGAAAGATGTGGATTGCCGGGCTGCAGTCGTTGCGGAAGCCGTTCCTGCACCTGCACACGCAGTTCAACCGGGAGCTGCCGTGGGCGACGATCGACATGGATTTCATGAACCTGAACCAGGCCGCGCATGGCGACCGCGAGTTCGGATTCATCTGCACGCGGCTCGGGCTGCGGCGCAAGGTCGTGGTCGGGCACTGGCGGGATCCGGAGACCGTGACCGGGATCGCCGCATGGACACGTGCGGCGGCGGGCTGGCATGAGTCGCAGCAGCTGAAGGTGGTGCGTTTTGGCGACAACATGCGCGAGGTCGCGGTGACCGAGGGCAACAAGGTGACTGCCGAAGCCGTGCTGGGTTACAGCGTGAATGGTTACGGCGTGGGCGACCTGGTGGCGCGCATGAACGGGTTCAGCGATGCCGAAGCGGATGCCCTGGTGGGCGTCTACCGGGAGCAGTACACGATTGAGCCGGAGCATGACCGGCCGGAGCCGCTGCGAGTGGCGGCAAAGCTGGAACTGGGCCTGCGGGCGTTTCTGGAAGAGGGTGGGTTTGGTGCCTTTACCGATACCTTTCAAGACCTGCACGGCATGGACCAGCTGCCCGGCATCGCGGTGCAGCGGCTGATGGCGGATGGCTACGGCTTTGCCGGCGAGGGTGACTGGAAGACGGCAGCGCTGGTGCGCACGATGAAGTTCATGGCGCAAGGCATGGCGGGCGGCACGAGTTTCATGGAGGACTATACCTACGATTTCGGCGGTGGCGATCCAGGCGGGAAGGCAAAGGTGCTGGGCTCACACATGCTGGAGATTTGCCCGACGATCGCGGCGGACAAGCCAACGCTCGAGGTGCATCCGCTGGGCATTGGAAGTAAGGCCGATCCGGTGCGGCTGGTGTTTACCTCGCCGAGCGGGCCGGCGGTGGTGGCGAGCATGATCGACCTTGGTGCAAAGCTGCGGCTCATCGTGAACGAGGTGGAGGTGGTGCAGCCGGACCAGCCGCTGCCGAAGCTGCCGGTGGCTCGCACAGTCTGGCTGCCGAAGCCGAATCTAAAGGTAGCGGCGGCAGCCTGGATTTATGCCGGCGGCGCGCACCACACGGGATTTTCGCAGGCGTTGACGACGGAGCATCTGGAGGACTTTGCGGAGATCGCGGGCGTGGAGTTGGTGGTGATCGATGCGGAAACGCGGCTGCGGGAGTTCAAGCGGCAGTTGATGGGCTAAGAGCGGCTGCCTGGCGCAGTGGAGAGATGAGGAAAAGCAGGTCTTTTCACTGTGCGGGACCATTAAGCTGTCCCGCTCCGGTCGAGATGACGATCTATCGATAAAGCGCTGTGCGTAGGATCATGCGGGTACGGGACTGTGAATAGCCTGTACGTGATCTGTGAATCGATCGAGGAGTAATGATGTTGCTGGAGAAGCTGCGCAGGGAAGTGTTGGACGCGAACCTTGAGTTGGTGGCACAGGGGCTGGTGCTGTACACCTTTGGCAATGCGTCTGGCGTCGACCGCGAGCGCGGGCTGGTGGTGATCAAGCCTTCCGGTGTGGACTATGCCGAATTGACGCCGGACCAGATGGTGGTGACGGATCTCCACGGGAAGATCGTGGAGGGCGATCTGCGGCCTTCGTCCGACCTGGAGACGCATACGCTGCTCTACCGGGAGTTCCCGGAGATTGGCGGCGTGGTGCACACGCATTCGGAGTTTGCGACGAGCTTTGCCCAGGCGGGATTGCCGATTCCGGCGTTTGGCACGACCCATGCCGACTACTTTTATGGCCCTGTGCCCGTGACGGAGCCGCTGAGCGATGAGGCCATCGGCAGCCGGTATGTACATGAAACGGGCGTGGCGATTGCCCGGCGCTTTCGCGGAGAGGCCGGGCAGGCGGCGATGGACCCACTGGCCGTGCCGGCCTGCCTGGTGCATGGGCACGCGCCGTTTGTGTGGGGGCGGACGCCGCGCGAAGCCGCGCACAACGCCGTGGTGCTGGAGTCGGTGGCGCGGATGGCGTACCGCACGTTGGCGCTACGCGGCGAGTGCGCGGAAATTTCAAAGGCGCTGATGGATCACCACTATTTCCGGAAGCATGGGGCGAGCGCCACATACGGGCAGGGCGGGCCGGAACGC
Source organism: uncultured Terriglobus sp. (assembly GCA_964246215.1). Lineage (GTDB taxonomy): Bacteria > Acidobacteriota > Terriglobia > Terriglobales > Acidobacteriaceae > Terriglobus. The sequence continues at coordinate 11,703 of CAXTPQ010000017.1, forward strand.
TGAGCTTTGCGGCGGCAGCCTTTGTTCGCTAATGACAGGCGAGTCGCAATACGCTAGGATCAGCTTAGCCGGAGACGCATCGGAGCTCATGATGCGTTCCTTACTTGGGTCCCGCCCACACCGCCTTGAAGAGACTTCGACAGCACGGGGACGTGCCGGCGCTCTGGATCAGAGTGACCGCACTGTTGTGTGTGCTGATCAGCCTGGGGCTGGTGGTTCCGCAGGCGTGTCACACGCATCTGCGCCTGGGCCTGTCGGTCCGTCACGGATTGCTGCAGGTTTCCGACGGCGGCGACGATGCCGTGCCGGAGGGCAGTTGCTCCATCTGCGTGGCGCTGCAGTCCAGTGCTCCCGTGGATGCAACGCACCTGGTGCATGGGCTTGCGCACATGAGCCAGGTAGCTGAGGCTCCGCCGCAGGTCTTTGCCGATCGGCCGCTTGCCTTTTCCCTGAACTGCCGGCCACCGCCCGCCACACACTCCGCCTGATTCTGCCGGAAGTGGCCGCGCGTTCAGCGCTGCAGCTATTCCGGTGCCGTTTCTTTCGCGTCCTGTTCTGGCGCTACGGTCTTCAGGAGTTTGCATGTTGCGTTTTGTACATTTGTTGTCCCCACCCTCCACTCTGGCGCTTGTTGCGGTACTCGCAATGAGTTCCGCTGGTGCGCAGAGCACCTCCGGCACGCTGAACGGCGTGGTGAAAGATTCGACCGGTGCCGTTGTGCCGAATGCCAGCATCACGCTGCAGAACAGCGTGAGCGGCTATGTGAAGACAGTCACGTCGGACGGGGCGGGGCGGTTCAGTTTTCCGAACCTCGGCTTCGATCCATATCAGTTGTCGGCCAGCGCGCAGGAATTGCGATCGACCGGTGTGACCGTGAGAGTTTCGAGTACGATTCCCATTTTTCAGACACTCACGATTGCCCCGGTCAGCTCGGAGACAGTGAACGTGGAGACCACGGAAGGGCTGACCGAGCGCGATCCGAACTTCCATACGGATGTGGACCGGACGATGATTGCGCGGCTGCCGGTGGAAACGCCGAGCTCCGAGCTGAGTTCAATCGTGACACTGCTGTCGCCGGGCGTGGCCGCGGATTCGAACGGCCTGCTGCACGGCATGGGCGACCACAATGAGGTTTCGTTTTCGGTGGACGGCCAGCCCATCACCGATCAGCAGAGCAAGGTATTTTCGAACCAATTGCCGGCGGATGCGGTGCAGTCATTCGAAGTGCTGGATGGTGCGCCTCCCGCCGAATACGGCGACAAGACGAGCCTGGTCATCGTGGTGACGACGCGGTCAGGGCAGGGCATCAACAAGCCGACCGGCTTGGTGTCTGCGTCATACGGCAGCTTCGGCACGAGCCATGTGCTGGCCGACATGGCGTATGGCGGTCAGCGGTGGGGCAATTTTATCTCCGCCAGCGCGCTGCAGACGGGCCGTTTTCTGGATGCGCCGGAGTTCTTCGTCTACCACGACAAGGGCAATGAGGAGAACCTGTTCGACCGCATCGATGGCCAGTTCACCGACAAAAGTTCGATCCACCTGAACCTGCAGTACACGCGCTCGCTCTTTCAAACACCGAACAGCTACGACACCCAGTTCGGGTATGTGTCACAGGGCTTGACGACCGGTGCCACCGATCAGCGGTCGAAGATCGAGACAGTGCTGGTCGCTCCGACGTACACGCGCATTCTGAGCGATACGGCGGTTTTCAACTTTGCACCGTATGTGCGGCGCGACAGCTACCGCTACCTGCCATCGTCGAACGCACTGAACGACCTGGGGCCGACGCAGCAGGAGAGCGTCGGCCAGGTTCGCTCGCTGACCAACCTGGGCGTGCACTCCGACGTGAGCTTCACGCGTGGCGCAAACTCGGCCAAGTTTGGCGGCGTGTATCAGCAGACCTTTCTGCGGGAAAACGATTCGCTCGCGGTGGTGGATCAGAATTTGAATGCACCCTGCCTGGATGTGAATGGAAATCCGGCGAGCGGACTTTGCACGGGAGCCAATCCCACCACTAACCCCGCTTTTGTGCCGGCTCTTGCGGCCATCGATTTGACCCGTGGCGGCACGCCGTACACGTATCACGGGCAGACGGATGTCAAGCAGCTTGCGCTGTACGGAGAGGACTCGCTCACGAAAGGAAATTTCCTCTTCAACTTTGGCCTGCGTGGTGATTTCTACAACGGCCTGGCGGTGCAGAGGCAGGCCGAGCCTCGGGCTGCGATCAGCTACAACCTGAAGAAGACCGGCACGGTGCTGCGTGTCTCGTATGCGCGCACGCAGGAGACGCCGTTCAATGAGAACCTGGTGCTGTCACAGAACGGCTGCGTGGATCCTGTGGTGAATGCGGTGTTCTCGATCCTTGGCAGCTGCGCTTCGGCGCCGTTCAACCCGGGTTTCCGGAACGAGTTTCACGCCGGCTTTGGACAGAGCATTGGGGGCCACTTTGTGATGAATGCGGAGTGGATCACCAAGTACACGCGCAACGGCTACGACTTCAGTGTGCTGGGAGCGACACCCATCACCTTCCCGATCGAGTGGCACAACTCAAAGATTCCGGGATATGCGCTTTCCGCCACGCTGACGTCCATCAAGGGGCTGAGCGCGCGGACGACGTTCTCGTCAGTGGCGGCGCGGTTCTTCAATCCGCAGGTGGGTGGCGTGGGCGCGACCGTTGCGACTGCGGGCGGTTACCCCTTCCGTATCGATCACGACGAGAAGATCAATCAGACGACGCACCTGGAGTACCAGCTGCCTTTCCACAAGAGCGCGTATACGTCCTTCACCTGGAAGTATGATTCCGGGCTGGTGGCAGGTTCGGTGCCCTGCTACAACACAACGGATCCGAACAGCAAGTGTGCTTCGACCTCCATCAGCATCAACGGCCAGCCGGGGATCGATCTGAGTGGCTATACGGCCGATCAGCAGTATGTCGCGGGTCTGGTGTGCAACGGTGTGGCGGCTACGCAGACCTCCGGCTTCCAGAACTGCCTTGCTTCGCAGCTGACGTCCAATCTGGTCAAGATTCCCGCGCCGGGGACGGAGGATGACGATCACAATCCGCAGCGCATTCAGCCGCGCAACCTGTTCGATGTGGAGGTGGGGGACGACCGCCTGGTGAAGCTGGGCCACGGGGACCGGTACAGCCTGGGTGCGCGGGTGAGCGCGGTGAATGTGACAAACAAGGTGGCGCTTTATAACTTTTTGTCGACCTTCTCCGGCACGCATTATGTGACTCCGCGGAGTATCACCGGGGAAATTGCGTTTCACTTTTAGAGCGTTTCTCGCTTGAGTGTGATTGCGCTGATCTGCCGTGAGAACGAGTTGAGTGGGGAAAGAGGCAGGTCTCTTCGCTTCGCTTCGCTCGGTCGAAATGAGAGAGCTTTACTACGCGAGACATGCTCAGGGTGGTGGTGTGCGCCTGAGGTTTAGGCGATGGTGCGCGCGCGCCAGAGAGCACCGGCGATGGGATCGACGACTCCTGGCATGGCGTGTGCCTGCGGGAACTCCTGCCGGACGAAGTCGACCACTGCCGTGCGAACGGGTTCAACGCTCTCCATGATGGAGCCGGCGAAGGCGATGGAGGGAAGGGTTGCCGTCCATGGCATGTGTCGATCTGGCTGACTCGTCCGGTTTGTTTGGCTTCGCAACAGGCGGCGCATCATGAGCCGGACGAGGTAGCCGAGTTCTTCGCCTTGTGCGCGGAGCACCTGTGTCGCGATTTTGTCGCCGTTGCCGGCGCAGTGGAGTACCAAGGCGGTGAGGCGGGAGAAGTCTGGGTGCGGCGTCCGGTTGGCGTGCTCGATGAGATCGTCATAGGACGAGAGCTGCCAAAACCGCAGCACCTCCTCCAGCAGCTGCGTATGGCGTTGTTCGTCGCGAGCCAGCAGGATGGCGCGCAGTGCCTCTGAGCCGATGCGGTGGCCGGAGCCCTGGTCGGCGAGCATGGGCCCCCACCCGCCGACCGTCATGACCGTGCCGTCGGAGCCACGGCCCGCCACGTTGGAGCCTGTGCCGGCGAGCACCAGGATGCCCGTGCCGCCCTGGAAGGCCGCGTCCAATGCGATCTCCACATCGCCGGTCAGCACCAGTTCGCCGCTCACGTGACGCGCGAAGTGCTCACGCAGCCAATCGGTGACCAGCGGGACCGTGTTGCCGGCTGTTCCGATGCAGGCGCGGTGCACGTTTTGCAGGGAGACCGAGGATGTTGCGCTCAGTTCCACCAGCGCGGCCTGAAGGTTCGCCGCAGCGGTCGGCTCATCCACGCGAAGCCGCTTGATGCAGCCGCCGCGCACGCGCGCGAGTTCCCGCCGCTCGTCGGCGAGCACGTAATCGGTCTTGGTGCCGCCTGCATCGACGGCGAGGTACAACGCCACGGTTTCGGGTCTCCGTTTGATTTTGTGCGATGGAGCACGAGTTCAGTTCAAATGGCTGGGAACGATCGACGAAGCGGGTGAGTTCTCCGGTTGCGCGTTTTTGTTGAGGATGATCGGGACGGTGCTGCCGCTGCCGTTCACGTCCACGTTGTAGCCATCGACCTGGATCTCGGGCGAGGCGGGTGCGATGTTTGTGGCGATTTCGATGGTGAGCTTGCGGACTTCGCCCGGTACCAGGGAGATGTAGTTGTCGGAAGCAAAGGCGGGCAGCACGCGGTGGCCGCTCTGCCGGTCGTGCAACTGCAGGTGCGCCATCAGCGCGACGGTTTCCGCTGGGTTGGTGAGCGTGATATCGTAAAGGGTTCGGTCGGCTTCGGCGCGCTGCGTGGCGGTGGCGGTGAGTGCCACACGAGGCAGTGCGCTCAGGCCGGCAAACTCGTCCTGCGAGACGTGCTGCCAATAGAAGTTGGTGGAGAGCGGATGGCCGGTGCCGTCCTGCAGGTCGAGCTTGACGAAGTAGAGCGGCGTGATGCGGGCGCCCACGTCGATTTGCTCGATCTTCACGGTGCGGCTGGGTGGGATGGCGGGCAGCGGCGAGGTGTGCGTGGCGGTGAGTTTACCGCTGAAATCGTAGATGGAGACGGTGGCGTGGAGGCCGGTCAGAGTGTCCGGGCGGTTGTTGACAACCTCAATGCCGCGTTTCGCTTCGTTGAGTTGGATGTGAACCTGCTCCGATGCTTTCTGCACGGCGTAGAGGGAGCTGTTCGGCTCCAGGTCGTAATGGTAGAGCTGCCAGACGAAGCTGGGCTGCGCGGGGTGGCTCATCCAGGTGAAGATGCCGGTGGTGGTCTGAAACATCTCGGCGTTGCGGCTCTCATACATGGCGCGGAAGGCCTCATAGTTGGCGAGCTGTGCTTTGCGCACGAAGTCGGCGAGGTTGCGGATGGGGCCGTAGCGGTGGGCGAGGGTTTGCGGGTATTCGTCGCCGCGCTGGGCACCGCGGGCCATGTCGTGCTGCGCCCAGTCGTCGTTGATGGACTCCCAATCCTGTTTGGGCAGCATGCCCTGAATGGACTCGATGGTGGGCACGGAGACGGAGCCAGTCTCTGTCTTGAAGCTTTCGTTCAGGGCGTAGAAGAAGCGCGGCGAGCGCCAATAGTACGGCCCGTGGGAGGAGACGCCGCGGCCGTCGGCCGAGTTGGATTGGTAGAGCCGCGAGCCGTCCAGCTTGGTCATCATGCTTTTGAGCTGGTCGTCGAGTGCCTTGGGTGGGTAGCCCTCATTGCGCGCGCACCAGACCGCGATGGAGGGGTGATTGCGGTAGCGGCGGACTTTGTCTTCGACATTGCTGAGGTAGTTGGGCACGTCGTCGGGGTCGGGACCGTCGAAGGGGTTGGGCTGGAAGAACTCGTCCCAGAGCAGGATGCCGTACTTGTCGGCAAGCTCGTAAAAGTCGGGGCTGGTGCTTTGGCCGACCCAGTTGCGGATAAAGTTCATGTGGGCCAGCGCATGCATGTGGAACTGCGCGTCGAGCCGCTCGCGGGGCGTGCGCTTCATGGCCTCATCCAGGCCCCAGTTGCCGCCGCGCGCCATCACGCGCACGCCGTTGACGGAGATGGTCAGGTTTTCCGAATCGGGCACGCTGTACTCGATTTTGCGGATGCCGAAGCCGAGCTGCTGCTCGTGCGAGATGCGCTGGCCCTTGCCCTCGACGAACCTCAGACGGAGCCTGTAGAGGTTTTGTGGGCCGTACCCGTTGGGCCACCAGAGCTGCGGATTAGTGAGGTGAAGCTCCGGCGTGGTCTTGCCGTCAAGCGTGAGTGGTTGTGTTTCGCCTGGCGCAAGTGTGACGGGTTTGCGGAAGCTGATTTCCTTGCCGTCCGGACCGGTGATGGTGCCGATGATTTCGCCGGATGTCGCGGCCTGTTGCAGGTTTTGTATGTCTGTTGTGAGGGTCAGGTCCGCGCTGCCGTGATCGGCTGTGAGCTCGCTGCGGATGAACGGATCGAGCAGGCGGGCGGGGCCGGTGGAGTCAAGCGTGACCGGGAGAAAGATGCCGGTGTCGCGGTCACGGATGGCAACGAGCCAGTCCCAGCCGATGGTGGAGAGGAAGGTGGGGCCGTCGAGCGCGGTGATGCCGCCGTTCTTGCCGATGCCGTTCGCAACATTGTGCTCAATGGGGATGCCGGGGTGCGGCTGTGGTGCGACCAGCACGGCGACAATGGCGGTGCGGCCCGGGGTGACCAGCGGCGTGATGTCGAAGTCGCCGCGGCGGAAGGCACCGCGCATGGTGCCGGCCTGCCTGCCGTTGACCCAGATCTCCGCGCCGTAGTTGATGCCGGCGAAGTGCAGCCAGGTGTGGCGGCCCTTGTTGGCAGCAGGCACCTTGATCTCCGTGCGGTACCAGTAGCTTGTCTTGTTCAGGCTCTCCGGGATGGCGCGCATGTTTTCGCCATAGAGCGGCTCCGGGTAAACCTTGTTGTCGACGAGTGTGGTGAGTACGGTGCCGGGCACGGTGGCGCGATACCAATTGGCCGGCTTGAACTTGCTGGAAGAGACAAGTGGGCCGGGAGCTGCGACCTTTGCGACGTCCTGCATCTGCCAGCCGCCGATGGTTTGATCAGACTCGTTCATGTGTAGAGCGGTCATCTTTTGCGAACCCATGATCTGCTGTGCAGCCCCGGTGTGAAGTGCCATTGCGGCAAGCAAGGCGATGAGGGTTTGTCGCAACATCCAGCTGTCTCCTGTGCTTGCAGCCTTATCGTCTTCGAGGGCCGGCTGACGGAGTTCATCGTAGCAGCCGTCGAGAGATCAAGCGGAGAAGCAAAGCTTTCCTGCATCCTATGTTGCTGTGAACGAGATTGCCGTACCTGCGCCAGCAGTTTGTTCGACACCATCGCATAGCCGGCATTCCATGCTCTTTGGAGCAGAAGTGCTCGCGAAGGGTGTGCGCTTCCGGTTATTTGCGCCGGCGGCCAAAAGTCTGCGGCTCAAGCTGCAGCATGTATCTGAGCCTTTGCCGATGCAGGCCCTGGACAGTGGTTGGTTTGAGTGTGTGAGCACTGAGGCCGGTGTGGGCACGCTCTATCAGTTTCTGCTGCCCGACGGCACGGCTGTGCCGGATCCGGCGTCGCGCCACCAGAGTGAAGATGTGGACGGACCGAGCGAAGTGATTGACCCTCTGAGCTTCGGGTGGAGCGATGCGGCGTGGCAGGGCAGGCCCTGGACGGAGACGGTGCTGTACGAGCTGCATGTGGGTACCTTTACACCGGAGGGAACATTCCAGGCTGCTGTCCACAAGCTGGATCATCTGGCCGGGCTTGGCATCACCGCCGTCGAACTGATGTGCGTGGCGGACTTTGCAGGGGCGCGCAACTGGGGCTACGATTCGGTGCTGCTGTATGCGCCGGACTCACGTTATGGGAGGCCGGAGGAGTTGAAGGCGTTTGTGGATGCGGCGCATGCCCGCGGCATTCAAGTGGTGCTGGATGTGGTGTACAACCACTTCGGGCCGCAGGGCAATTTCTTGCCAAAATACTTTCCGCAGATGCTGACCAACCGGCATTGCACGCCCTGGGGCGATGGCCTGAACTTTGATGATGAGAAGGACGGCGACTGTGCGCGGCAGGTGCGCGAGTTCATCATCCAGAACGCCCTGTACTGGGTGGAAGAGTTCCACATCGACGGACTCCGGCTGGATGCGGCGCATGCCATTCTGGACGATGGCCCGGTGCATGTGCTGGATGAACTGGCGCTGCGTGTGCGCGAGTTCGCGGCGGCGAACAACGGCGGGCCGCGGCGGCAGGTGCACCTGATCCGCGAGGAAGAGTACAACGTTGCGGCCAAGCTGACGCGGGAAGACTGCGGCGTGTGCGACGAGTTCACCGCGCAATGGAACCACGACATGACGCACCTGCTGGGAGCGGCGATGCGGACGGTCTTCGATGAGAATGGCAATGAACCGGATGAAGAGACCGCAAAGCTGGCGCAGGCGCTGGCGGAGGGTTTTGTGCTGGCCGCGTCGGAGTCGAAGGATGGGGATGAGATCCGTTGCATGGTCCCGCCCACGGCGTTCATCGCTTTTCTGCAGACGCATGACCTGATCGGCAACCGCATTGCCGGGGAGCGGATGCACGCGCTGGCACCGGCGGAGGCCATCCGCGCGGCCTCTGCTGTGTTGCTGCTGGCACCGCAGATCCCCATGATCTTCATGGGCGATGAGTGGGGCGCCAGTTCACCTTTTCCATATTTCTGCGACTTCGGTGGCGATCTCGGAGAAAAGGTGCGGACGGGCCGGTGCGAGTTTCTGCAAAAGCTGCACAATGCCTCCGATGAAGAGCTGAAGGCAGCACCGAATCCGCAGGCGGAGAGCACATTTTTGTCGGCGAAGCTGCAGTGGGAGCAAGCCGCCGAGCCGGCGCATGCCGCATGGCTGGAATGGTACCCGCGCCTGCTGAAAACACGGCTGGAGAAGATCGCGCCACTGCTGCCAATGTTGAATCAGCGTTGCGGACAGACTCGCGTGCTTGCCGCCGGTGCGTTTGAGGTGGAGTGGACGATGGCGGATGGGGCAAAGCTAACGATGGCGGCGAACTTGCGGCCGCAACCTGGTGCAGGTTTTTCGGAGAGTGGCGGCGAGGTTGTTTGGATGGAGGGGACGACGCCGTCTGGGTCAGAGCTTGGGCCTTGGTCTGTGCGGTGGATCTTACAAAAGGCAGGTTGAATGCGGAGTTTGAACCAGCCGGTGTGTCAGCCACAGCAGGCTTGGTCGACGTACACACCGGGAAAACCCACCTTAACGACGATGAAGCCGTCGTAAAGGTGAGAGCACCACAGTGTTGAACTGCCTGAAACAATTACCGCGCGACGGGCACCTTCCAGATGTCGCGGCAGTATTCCCGGATGGCGCGGTCGGAGCTGAACTTTCCGGAGCGCGCGGTGTTCAGTGCACTCATGCGGCTCCAGGCTTTTCTGTTGCAGAAGGCCTTTCCAGCTTCGGCCTGTGCGCGGGCGTAATCGTCAAAGTCGGCCAGCACGAAAAAGCGATCCACCTCCAGCAAATCTTTGACGATCGGCGCAAACAGTTCTTTGTCTCCGCCGGTAAAGCTGCCATCGCGCAGGCCGTTGATGACCTCTTTCAGAGCGGGGCTTTTCTCGTAAAAGTCGCGAGGTTTGTAACCCCTGTTCTGCTGCTCGGCGATCTGCTCCGCTGTCAGGCCGAAGAGGAAGAAGTTTTCTTCCCCGACTTCCTCGCGGATTTCGATGTTGGCACCGTCCAGCGTGCCGATGGCGACGGCGCCGTTCATCATGAACTTCATACAGCCGGTGCCGGAGGCCTCCTTGCCCGCTGTAGAAATTTGCTCGCTCAGATCAGCCGCCGGGTAGATGCGCTGGCCGACGGAGACGCTGTAATCCGGGATGAAAACGACGCGGAGCAGGTCCTTTGTCTGCGGGTCTTTGCCCACCAGTTCGCCCACGGTGCAGACAAGCTTGATGATGAGCTTGGCCATGGTGTAACTGGGCGCGGCCTTGCCGCCAAAGAGGAAGGTGCGCGGCGGCAAGTCTTTCAACTCGCCGCTCTTGATGCGGTTGTAGAGGCTCAGGATGTGCAGCGCATTCAGGTGCTGGCGCTTGTACTCATGGATGCGTTTGACCTGCACGTCAAACATGCTGGCCGGGTCGACGGCGATGTCCATGGTGTGTTTGAGATAGTCGCCGAGGCGGCCTTTGGAGGCTTCCTGCCGTTGACGCCACTTGTCCTGGAAGCCTGCGTCATCCACGAACTTCTCAAGGCCGCGCAGCTCGTTCAGGTCAGTATGCCAGCCGGTGCCGATGGTTTCATTCAGCAGGGAAGTGAGTGAGGGATCGCTGAGCATCATCCATCGGCGTGGGGTGACGCCGTTGGTTTTGTTGGAGAAGCGCTCCGGGTAGGCTTCGAAAAAGTCTTTCAGCGTGTCCTGCTTCAGAAGCTTTGTGTGCAGCTCCGCGACACCGTTGACGGCCTTGCTGCCCACGACGGCAAGATTGGCCATGCGGACCTGCTTCTCGCCCTCTTCGCCGATGAGGGACATGCGTGCCCAGCGCTCCGGGTCATTGGGGAACTTTTCCTGCATGTCTTTCAGGAAACGCCGGTTGATCTCGTAAATGATTTCGAGATGCCGGGGCAGCAAACTGCGAAAGATGGGCAGCGGCCACTTTTCCAGGGCTTCCGGCAGCAGCGTGTGATTGGTGTAGCCGAAGGTGGCCTGCGTAATTCTCCAGGCATCGTCCCACTCAATGCTTTCGTTGTCAGTGAGCAAGCGCATCAACTCCGCGATGCCGATGGAAGGATGCGTGTCATTGAGCTGCACGGTCCACTTCTTATCGAATTCGAGCATGGAGAGGTTTTGCTGCTTGTGCAGGCGCACCATGTCCTGCAGGCTGCAACTGGTGAAAAAGTACTGCTGCATCAGGCGAAGACGCTTGCCCTGCTCGGTTTCATCGGGTGGATACAGCACCTTTGAAATCGTTTCCGACTCCATCTTCTGCCGGACCGCGCCCATGTAGTCGCCGCGGTTGAAGACCTCCAGGTCAAAGCTGTCTTCGGCTTCGGCCTTCCACAAACGCAGGCGGTTCACCTGCCGCTTGCGGTAGCCGGGAATGGGTGTGTCATAAGCGATCCCCTTCACGGTGAAATCGGGAATCCACTTCCAGTGGACTTCGCCGTCGTCACCCTGCGTCATCTCGGTGTGACCGCCGAACTGGACGTGTTGCGATGCATCGGAGGCGGGAATTTCCCAGGGGTTTCCGTACTCCAGCCACTTGTCGGAGTGCTCCACCTGCCAGCCGTCAAGGATTTCCTGGCGGAAGATCCCGAACTCGTAACGCAGGCCGTAGCCGATGGCGGGCACACCAAGCGTGGTGAGCGAATCCATGTAGCAGGCAGCGAGCCGGCCCAGGCCGCCGTTGCCCAGGCCGGGCTCGGGTTCCTCATCGGCGAGCGTTGCCAGGTCGATGCCGAGGCCCTGGGTCGCCACTTCAGCGGAACGCGTGATGTTCAAATTCAGCATGCCGTTCATCAGGTGCGGGCCGAGCAGGAACTCCGCCGACAAATAGCAAACCACGCGAACATCGTGTTCCTTGTAGTCCTCGATCGTCTCGATCCAATCGTCCATCACGCGGTCGCGGACGACGTGCGACATGGCGCGGTAGCGGTCCAGATCACTGGCAAACTCAATGGGCTTGCCGATGGTGCGCCGGATGTGACGAAGAAATGCGGAACGAATGCCCTCGGCGGAGCGGTTGTCCTGAATGCTGGCTGCGGCGGTCTGCCGGTCGCGTTGTTCGTTTGCCACATTGCCTCCCACGGTCTGCCTTCTATCGTCCCATGGGAGGAGCCGATTCGCATGAATGTGCTGTCAGCTTCTTGTGGAATAGGAAGTGTGGGCTTGGCGCTGATAAACTAGTAGATCGAATATGAGCGCCGAAACGCAGAAGTACACACGCAATAGCCCTTTCGTTTCCACCATGCTGGTCAACTCTGTGATGACCGACAGTGACTCCGAAAAAGAAACACGCCACATCGAGATGTCGCTGGATGCGGAGATGGAGTACACCCCCGGCGATTCCGTGGGTATCATCCCGACCAACCGTGAGGCAGAGGCGGAAACTGTTCTGAAAGCACTGGGCTTTCAAGGCGGCGAAAAGGTGCTGGATTTCTTCAAAAAAGAGACCACTCTGGACGATGCGCTGCGAACCAAGCTGCACATTGGCAAACTCACGCGCGGCTCAGTGAACAGCTATGCCAAGCTGGCGCCGGCAACGGTACCGGGGCTGGATTTCCTGAAGTCGCTGGCTGGGCAGGACAACAAATCACGCGCCGAAGAGTACGTGTGGGGCCGCGAGTTCATCGATCTCATCACGGAGCACCCGGGCGGCATCACCGATCCGCAGCAGCTTTTCACCGTGCTGGGCCGGCTGACGCCCCGGATGTATTCCATAGCGAGTTCGCAGGCGAAAACGCCGGATACCGTACACACGACGGTACGCGTGGTTCGCTATCACACGCACAACCGCGACCGGCAGGGTCTGTGCTCAGGCCATCTGGGCGAGCGTGCCGATGTGGGTGCCAATCTGCCGATCTTTCTGCATGCGAACCAGAATTTCCGCTTGCCGGAGGATACAACCGCACCGGTGATCATGGTCGGCCCGGGCACGGGCATTGCCCCCTTCCGTGCCTACTTGCAGCACCGTCAGGCGCACGGCCACACCGGGCAGAACTGGCTGTTTTTCGGCGAACAGAGGCAGTCTTCGGACTTTCTGTACCGCGAGGAGTGGCAGCAGATGCTTTCCGACGGCACGCTGACCCGGCTGGACACCGCCTTCTCCCGCGATCAGCAGAAAAAGATTTACGTGCAGGACCGCATGCGGGAGAATCAGTCCGAGCTGTTTCAGTGGCTGGAGCGCGGTGCGTACTTCTACGTTTGCGGTGACGCCAGCCGCATGGCCAAGGACGTGGAGCAGACGCTGCTGGACACCATCGCCGACGGCAAGCACTGCACGCCGGAGCAGGCGCAGGAGTACCTGGGCGAAATGAAAAAAGCCAAGCGTTACCAGCTGGATGTCTACTAAGCTGAACATTTGGCGCGTGAAGGCTGACCGTAGAGCGAGTCTCTTCTAGCGAGTCTCTTCTTTTGAGGAAGCCGAGCAGGCAGATATAGCGGAAACCGAAGCCGTGGAGCCAGGCAAACTCCTGTTGCTGACTCGACTTCTATGTCTGTAGCAGTACGCCATATGGAAGGGAGTCCGCCTTGAAGATGGACGAGAACTTTCACGAACTCCTGGAAGCTTTGGACCGCGAAGGAGCGAACTACCTCATCACTGGCGGGTATGCCATAGGTGCACATGGCCACATGCGAGCAACAAAGGATCTGGACATCCTGATCGCTACCAGCGTAAAGAGCAGCTGGCCAAGTTACGCCCGGTTGTAATCGCCGCGCCAGTCTGTGATGGCTGCCTTGATCTGCTTACTGGACAGGTTCTCAGCCTTCGCTCGCGCGACCAGGCTGGGAAGCTCCGTGTCTGGAGCGAAGCGGAGCGCGATGAGTTGGCGCATGGTGAGGCCGCTCGGGTCAATGTTCATCCAGTGGAGCCGTACATTTTCCTCCAGCCGGATGAGCCGATCCTGATTCTGGATCGCGTACCGCCGCGCCATGGTGACGGCCGATAACAAGCCGAGTGCCAGCCCCGCCAGCAGCAGATGCAGCACGTCATGAACCCGGCCCAGGTGCAGAAACGCGGTGATGACCAGGGTCAGATTCAGGAGCTGCAGCGCGTAATAGCCGATATCCACGCGGGTGTGATTTTGGTAAGTTTGTGCGGCCATAGTCTCTCCAGCGGTCTTGCCAAGTCTCGCACAGGTGCCGCTCCACTAACATGGATGGCATGGCTGTACCGAAGTCCACTCTACCCGTGAAGCGCATCGGCATTCACCTTTCCACCTCCGGCGGCACCTGGACGGCGGTGCAGCGAGCCGTGGATTGCGGAGCAAATTGCTTTCAGATCTTTTCGTCTTCGCCGCGGAACTGGCGCGCCGCTCCGGTCACTGCCGGGGATGCGGAGAAGATGCGGACACTCCGCGCAGAGCACGACATCGCGCCACTCACCGTGCATGCCTCTTACCTGATCAATCTTTGTTCGCAATCGCCGGAGGTCCGGAAAAACTCGACGGCGTCGTTTCGCGGCGAGGTCGAACGCGCGCTGGCTCTCGGGGCGGAGTTCCTGGTGCTGCACCCGGGCTCCTGGAAGGGCCTGACACGGGCGGAAGCTCTGCAGTACGCAGCTGAAAATATCGAGCGCGCCATGGACGGTCTAGGCTGCCAGGAGCAGGCGTTGCGCATCCTGATTGAGAACTCGGCTGGAAGTGAATTCAGCATGGGCGGCACTATCGATCAGATCGCCGATCTCATCCACTTGCTGGACCGTTGTGCGCCGGTGGATGTGTGCCTCGACACCTGTCACACGCATGTTGCCGGTTATGACCTGGTGAGCGCCGAGGGTTATGAAGAAACTCTTCAGATGATCGAAGACGGCTTTGGCCTGCGCCGTGTGAAGGTCTGGCACTGCAATGATGCAAAGGCCGCCCGTGGCAGCAAGCTCGACCGGCATGAGCACATCGGCGACGGCACGCTTGGGCCGGATGCGTTTCGCAGGCTGCTGCATGATAGCCGGTTTGCGCATTGTGCCTTCATTGCGGAAACACCGGTGGACGAGCCCGGCGATGTCCTGCGCGATGTGAGCGTTTTGCGAACGCTTGCGGCAATGTGATTGGTTCTGCTGTCAGGGATTGATGAACATCAAAAGCGAACATTTTGAGGAGCTTCGGAACTTCTTGCGCGAAAGTGCGTCTGTGTCTGCAGCACGGCAAGACTCTTGAGCGTGCCTGGGAGAAGACTTATGCTTCGTTTCGCAGCCGTTCTATTTCTCGGTTGTGCCGCGCCGCTGCTGGCGCAGACAGCCACCACACCGGACGGTGCGCCGCCTGCCGCGCCCAGTGGACAGCACCGCGACCATATGGGCGGTGGCCCCGGTATGCGCGGCGAGATGCGCAACCTGCCCGCCACCGTCGCCAACGCGCCTGTTACGGCCCAGTTCACCAGCACAGGCCAGATGAAGGCCCGCAATGGCGAAGAGCACACCGTTTCCGGTACGCGCACGGTCTATCGCGATTCGCTGGGCCGCACCCGTGAGGACATTACCTTCACGCTGCCCGCCGGAGCGGGGCAGGGCAGTGAAGCCTCCGCACAGCCCGGGCCGCACGCACACGGCCCCATGAACATGACGGTCATTGTCGATCCAGTTGCCGGAACCGTCACGCGCATGAATGCCGGTCGCAAAACAGCGGTGGTGGAAACGGTGCCCGCCCAATTCTTTCAGCGGGAGCAGAAGCGCGAGCAGCGGGAAGAGAGCGGCCAGCCCGGCGGCAAGACCGCGCAGGTTGTCGATCTAGGGTCAAAGACATTCGCCGGTGTTGTCGCAAAGGGCGAGAAGGTGACGCGCACCCTGCCCGCGCGGGACACAACGGAAACAGCACACACCACGACACGCGAAGTCTGGTTCTCGCCCGATCTGAAGCTAGAGGTGAGCAGCACGGAAACCAGTGATCGCGGTACCCGCAGTGAGACCGCCACCAGCATCTCCAAGGCGGAACCGGATGCATCGCTGTTCAAGGTGCCGGAGGGCTACACGGTCACGCAAGCGGCCCCGCACACTGGAATGCGGCATGGCCCGCATTTGCCGCAGGGAGTGAACGGCGATCATAACGCGCCGCCACCACCGGCGATGTAGCTTTCTGATCATTCCTGCATTGTGGAAGACGCGGCACACCTGCCGCGTCTTTCTTTTGGCGATGCCTGGATTCAATCCTCTCGCCCGGCCCTGCGTCACAGCTGGCGATGGAGCCAAGGTCAACGCAATGCGACGTCGCGACACGAATCGTGTGGAACGCGGAGTCTCGGCAACACACGTTTTACCTGGCCGCTCCGTAACGCAAGCCGTCCACCAGCAAAGCTACCATCCTCCGGGCATAGGCGGGTTCCTTGTCGTGAGACACTCTGCAGAGATTTGCGACTGCATGCAAAAGTTCCTCCGCGTCGACCCCCGATCGCACGGCGCCAGCTTTCACGGCACTCTCCAGCAGGCCGTTCAGGGCGGGTAGCAGGCGTGTGTTGAAGAGCCCCGGCAGGGCGCTATAGGCCGGATTTCCGGAATGCAGCGCCGTGGCTAGCCCTCGTTTTGTGGCAATGAAGTCCACATACAGCTGCATCCATTGCGCCAACGCCTCACCTGGGTCGTATTGGCCTGCAAGTTCAGTGGCTGCATCGGCGCAGGCGTCGATCCGGCTCTGGAACACGGCCTTGATGAGATCGGACCGTTGGGGAAAGTGGCGGTACACCGTGCCCAGGCCGACCCCTGCCTTTTCCGCAATCTCTCGCACCGGCGCGTCTACACCCGACTCCTTAAAGATCTCCAGCGCGGCTTCGAGCA
>CAXTPQ010000017.1:28202-35589 GCA_964246215.1 uncultured Terriglobus sp.
CGCACCGGCGCGTCTACACCCGACTCCTTAAAGATCTCCAGCGCGGCTTCGAGCAGCGCGGTCATCTTGCGCTGCGCATCGGCACGCTTGGGGCGTGGCTTCGCTTCTTCCGAAGCGTGCTCATTTGTCCGAGTTGCTTCAACACTCTTCATCGCCGCTTGTAAGTGGAACAAAGTTCCGATAATATCTGGAACAATGTTCCGCACTTTAAAGATTTTATCAGGCCACTGCCGGCCCAGCGGAACCGAACTCAGGAGGAGGACGCAATGTCGAGCAAGGTTTGGTTGATTACAGGAGCTTCGCGGGGGTTTGGACGTGTTTGGGCCGAAGCAGCTTTGAAGCGCGGCGACAAAGTAGCGGCTACGGCACGCAACCCGGAAAGCATCGCCGATCTGAAGCACGACTACGGCGAGAACGTTCTGACGCTGCAACTGGATGTGACCCAGCCCGAGCAGGCGAAGACAGCCGTAGCGCAGGCACAGGCGCACTTCGGGCGTCTCGACATCGTCCTGAACAATGCCGGTTACCCGCTGATCGGCACCATCGAAGAAGCAAGTGCGGAAGACGTGCGTGCCATGTACGACACCAACATCTTCGGAACGCTTGCAGTGATCCAGGCAGCGTTACCCGTTCTGCGCGAACAGGGCAACGGACATATTCTCGGCATCTCAAGCACACTCGGTCATGTGACCATGCCGCTGATCGGCTATTACTGCTCCTCGAAGTGGGCCTTTGAAGCGATCCACGAAAGTTTGTCTATGGAGGTGAAGCCGTTCGGTATCAAGGTCACCATCGTGGAACCGGGTGCCTATGCCACGGAATTCGGTGGTCCGGCATCGGGCAAGTTCACTGCGGGACTCGACATGTATTCGGACCTGAAAGCGCAGGTCTTCGAGGGCATGAAAACCATGGAACGCGGTGATCCCCAAGCGACGGTGGACGCGATGTTCAAATTGGTGGATGCAGAAAATCCACCGCTCCGCTTGTTCCTTGGAAGCCACAATCTCCCACAAGTGCGTGCTGCCTACGCGGACCGGATCGCTACCTGGGAGGCGTGGGACACAGTAGCAAGTGCGGCCCAGGGCAGCTGAACGGGTCATCCCGGGAAACCCAACAGCGAGCTGAACGGCAATGAAACAAGAGGCAGGACATTTCCTGTCCTGCCCTGCGGAGAAGCGAAATGCCTGAAGAGAAAGTCCGGAACGCACAGGATCACGCCCTGATCGGCAGGGCAAAGGAACTGCCGATCAGCTCTTCAGTACCTGTCTTATCCATTAGCCCGGTAGTTCTCCCGTGCCCGGACCGGCTTGTCGATCTGCAGGTGCGCATCACGGCACCCGTAAATGGAGGCCCGCTGCCGATCGTGCTCCTGTCGCACGGGCATGGCAGATCAAATCACCTTTCCTCTCTCAATGGCTATGGGCCGCTGGCGAACTTCTTGGCGGCGCATGGCTTTGTCGTGATCCAACCGACACATCTCGATTCGAAATCGCTCAGCCTGGACCCAAGCGAAAGCGAAGGCCCCCTGTTCTGGAAGTCCAGGGCGAAGGATATGCAGTACCTCTTGGACAAAATGGACTGGATCGAGAATAAGGTGCCTTCCCTGAAAGGTCGGTTGGATCGGGAACGAGCTGCTATCGTGGGTCACTCGATGGGCGGCCATACCGCAAGCATGCTGCTCGGCATGACGCTGACTGACCCAGCCGATGGCTCCCTGGTGGACTTGACCGAAGCACGCTTGAAGGCCGGGGTAGTGCTTGGAGCGCCCGGCAACGGCGGAGCCGATCTTAGCCCATTTGCAGCAGAGCACTATTCCTTTTTTCTTCAACCGGATTTCGCCACCATGACGATTCCGACTCTTGTTGTTTCCGGTGACCACGATGTTTCTCCGCATCTCACGGTCCGGGGAGCGGACTGGACGGCGGATCCCTATCGCCTGAGCCCCGGCCCAAAATGCCTGCTCACGCTATTTGGAGCCGGCCACCTGTTTGGCGGTATTTCCGGCTACGATGCCGCCGAAACCTCGGATGAAAGCCCGGAACGGGTTGCCACGGTCCAACGCATGGTGTGGGCCTATCTCCGCACGGCGCTGTACCCGGAGGACAAGGCCTGGCGCGCGGCGTGTGAGGCGCTGGCAGCGACACAAACCTTGGGGCGGGTCGAGTGTAAGTAGCACCTATTCAGGTGTGAGCCGGATCGCTCGCTGGCGTGTCCTCATAAACGCGGTTGGCGGAAGCTATCGAATGGACATTGGGATGCTAATCCGCAATGATCGATGACGGTTTAGACGGCTTGGAGGAGCGGAACTCATTTTGTTGCCGGATTCTGCTTCCCGGTTTGCCGTAGGTTGAGCGGAGTTTCGCTTGCGTGAAACGGGCGCGCCGTTGCCGTATCTTGTAGTCCCCGGCAGCCTTCATCACTGCCCAGGAGCGACTTGCAAGAGCCCGGCTTAAAATGAAAAGGAATGCCTGAAACGACAGAAATCCGTTACAACCCCGCTGAGACTGAGCCGCGTTTGCAGGCCGAGTGGGACGCCGACCCGGCCATGTATGCCGCAGAGCCGCATGGGAGCGGCAAGCCGAAGTATTACGTGCTGGAGATGCTGCCATACCCCAGCGGCAAGCTTCACATCGGCCATGTGCGCAACTACGCCATTGGCGATGCGCTGGCGCGGTATGAATGGATGCGCGGCAAGAATGTGCTGCACCCCATGGGCTGGGATGCTTTTGGCTTGCCCGCCGAGAATGCCGCCATCAAGAACAACACCGCTCCGCGCGAGTGGACGCTCAATAACATCGCCGAGATGAAGCGGCAGTTCAAGCGGCTGGGCTTTTCGTTCGACTGGTCGCGCGAGATCACCACGTGCCTGCCGGAGTACTACCGCTGGAATCAGTGGCTGTTTCTGGAGATGTTTCAGCGCGATCTCGCCTTTCGCAAGAAGAGCAAGGTGAACTGGTGCCCGCAGTGCAACACCGTGCTGGCCAATGAGCAGGTGGTGAACGGCCACTGCTGGCGGCATGAGGACACGCTGGTGGAAACGCGCGACCTGACGCAGTGGTTTCTCCGCATTACCAACTATGCCGATGAGTTGCTGGACGGCCTGGATACGATGGAGGGCTGGCCGGAGAAGGTGCGCACCATGCAGCGCAACTGGATTGGCCGCAGCGAGGGCGCGGAGGTGACCTTTGCGGTGGACGGTTGCACGGACGGTCTAACGATTACAGTTTTTACCACGCGCATCGATACGATCTTCGGTGCGACTTCGCTGCAGCTTGCGCCCGATCACCCGATCATTCAGCACTGGACCGGCATGGATGAAGCGCTGGCGCCGGCGGTGGAGGAAATGATCGCGCAGCAGAAGACCGCGCGCGATACCGACGCCCTGGGCGAGCTGCCGAAGCATGGCGTGCCGACTGGCCGCTTCGCCGTGAACCCTTTCAATGGCGAGACCATGCCGATCTGGGTTGCCAACTATGTGCTGGCCGGGTACGGTACGGGCGCGGTGATGAGCGTGCCCGCGCATGACGAGCGGGACTTTGAGTTTGCGACGAAATACGGCCTGCCCATCAGGCGTGTTGTCGCTCCGAACCTGGACACGAACGACCTCACGTTGCCCTACACCGGCAAGGCGGAAGGCGTGCTGCTGGAAAGTGGCGAGTGGACCGGCGAGCCGGTGCTGCAGGCGTTGGAAAAGATGACGAGCTTTGCCGAGGCAAAGGGCTTTGGCCGGGCGAAGACCACCTATCGCCTGAAGGACTGGGGCGTGAGCCGTCAGCGCTACTGGGGCACGCCCATCCCGATCGTTTACTGCGAGGCGTGCGGCATGCAGCCGGTGCCGCAGGATCAACTGCCCGTGCTGCTGCCGGAGGATGTCGACATTGCCGATGTAAACGGGTCGCCGCTGGGCCGCGTGCCGGAGTTTGTGAACACCACCTGCCCCAGTTGCGGCGGCCCGGCGAGGCGCGAGACCGACACGATGGACACCTTTGTCGACTCGTCCTGGTACTTTTACCGCTACACCGACCCGCACAACAGCAGCGCGCCCTTCAGCAGTGAGGTGGCGAACTATTGGTTCCCGATCGACCAATACATCGGCGGCGTGGAGCACGCGATTCTGCACCTGATCTACTCGCGCTTCTGGACCAAGGTCATGCGCGACATCGGCCTGATCGAAAATAGTGAGCCGGCCACGCGACAGTTCTCGCAGGGCATGGTGATCAAGAACGGCGCAAAGATGTCGAAGTCCAAGGGCAATGTTGTTTCGCCGGATGAGATGATCGAGCGCTTCGGCGTGGATGCGACGCGCATGTACGCGCTGTTTGCGGCACCGCCCGACCGCGACATGGACTGGCAAGAGGAGGGCTGCGCCGGCATCGCACGCTTCCTCTCTCGCGTGTATCGCGTGGTGATGAAGTATGCGCCGGCGCTGCGCGGAAGCAAGAACACGCCCGATCAGGAAGCGCTGGGCACCACGGGCCAGGTGGGCACCGTGGGCCAGGCTCTGCTGCGCAAGCTGCACCAGACCATCGCCAAAGTCACGCTCGACTTCAGCGGGCGGTGGCACTTCAACACCTGCATCGCAAGCGTAATGATGCTGGTGAACGACCTGATTGCGAATGAAGCCGCCATGGACAGCGGCGAAGTCACGCCCGCAACACAGCGTGAACTCCTGCGCTCGCTCACACTGCTGCTCGCGCCGTTTGCTCCCTTCCTTGCACAGGAGCTGTGGCGCGAGCTGGGGTATGAAGGTGTTGTCTTTCGCCAGCCCTGGCCGGTGGCCGACGCCGAGCTTGCGCGTGAGGACGAGATTGAGATTCCCGTGCAGGTGAATGGCAAGCTGGTGACTGTGGTCCGCGTGTTGGCCGATGCGGATAACGAGGCCATCAAGTCCGCCGCGCACGCCGATGAGAAGGTGGCCGCGCGCATAGTGGCAAGGACCGTGGTGAAGGTGATTGTGGTGCCGGGCAAGCTGGTCAACTTGGTTGTGAAATAGCCATGGCTTTCGCGATGCAACGCGGACCACAGGGCGGCCCCGCCTCGGCTCCGCAGCGCGCGACGCAGGGCTTTGTGGGAACGGTGACCTGGGCCTGGCGGCGGCCTTCACTCACGCTGATTGAGATTGCCTGGCGCTGGCTTTTTGGCGCGCCCGCGCTGTGGCTTTGCTATCGCGAGGGGTCGCGCCTGCTGGATGCCGTGCCGTGGCGCACAACGGGCGTGGGAAATATTTCCGTGAACCAGTTGCTCATCGACCCCATGACGGCGTCGGTCACACTGGATGCCTTTGCGTCGATGATCCTGCCGGGTCTGCTGCATGTGGCGGTCTGGCTGGCTCCGCTGCTGCTTGCCTCTTGGGTCATTATGTCCACGCTTGGCCGCACGCTGCTGCTGCGCCGGATGGACGGCTTGCTGCGGGGCAGGCCGGCTACGCTGCTGATGCTGCAGCTTGTGCGTCTGCTGCCGTTGCTCCTTTTTGCGGCGGCGTGGTGGTTCGGCTTGCAGGGGCTGGCCCGGCATGAGGTGTTGCAGCCGATTGAGAGCGGCGGCGAACCAAGCATGATGGGCTATGTGGGCGGAGCGATTGTGCTTTCGCTCACGCTCTTTGTGCTGGCCGCCGCGGTGAGCTGGATCTTTAGCATCGCGCCCATTCTGGCCATGCGCGACAACTCCGGCGTGTTGGCGAGCCTGCGTGAGGCGATGCAGCTTCGGCATGTGCGCGGCAGCCTGATGGAAATCAATCTGGTGCTCAGCGTGGTGAAAATCATGCTGCTGGTGCTGGCCATGGCGTTCTCGGCCTTTCCGTTGCCTTTCGCGTCGGTGATGACCGACGGGCTGATTCTGCTGTGGACGGCGATCGTCAGCGTCTGGTACTTCGTCTCCTCCGATTTCTTTCATGTGGCGCGGCTTACGGGATATCTGCACCTGTTGCAACGGCGCGAGTTGACGCAAGCGGCTGCCGGCGCATCCGAGTAGACCGAAGCCGCCGCTGCGGCTTGGAGCTTTCGAATGAATTTCGGCATTTACCTCGTCGGCTACATCATTGTGATCATTGGTGCCATCTACGCCATGAACCTGGCCCACATCCCTTCGCACTGGATCGTAGCGGTCGCGCTCGTGTTGCTGGGTGCCGGTATTCTGACCGGTGTCATGAACACACGCACCAAGGACCGGTCGTCTTAAGCTGACGTCTTTCCGGGGGATCGATGGCGGGACAGGGCCGGTCGCTTACACTGTGAGGCGTGAGTAGTTCGACCATCGTCATCCTGGACTTCGGCGCGCAGTATACGCAGCTGATTGCGCGCCGCATCCGTGAGTTGAATGTCTTCTCCGTGGTTTTGCCGTGCACGGCAACGGTGGACAAAGTCCGCGAGCTGAGTCCCGTTGCCATCGTGCTGTCGGGCGGCCCGTCCTCCGTCTATGACGCGGATGCACCCAAAGCTGACCCCGCCGTGCTGCATCTAGGCGTGCCGGCGCTGGGCATCTGCTATGGCATGCAGTGGATGGCGCACCACCTGGGCGGTCGCGTGGAACCTGCGGCCAAGCGCGAATACGGCGACGCTGAGGTGACTGTCACCGCAGAGAACAAGCTGTTCAGCGGTTTGCCGAAGATGTTGCAAGTCTGGATGTCGCACGGGGACAGCGTCATCGACCTGCCCAGCGGCTTCAGCGTGGCAGCAGCCTCTCATAGCGCGATTGCGAGCATCGCCGACGAGTCCCGCGGCATGTACGCGGTGCAGTGGCACCCCGAGGTTGCGCACTCAAAGCAGGGGACCGAGCTGCTGCGCAATTTCGTCCTCGGCATCTGTGACGCGAAGGCCGATTGGACTCCTGAGTCGTTCGTTCACACTACTGTCGAACGCATCCGCGAGCAGGTCGGTGAGGGTCATGCCATCTGCGGTCTGAGCGGCGGCGTCGACTCGGCCGTTGCGGCGGTACTGGTGCAGCGGGCCATCGGCGACCGGCTCACGTGCATTTTCGTGAACAACGGCGTGCTGCGCAAGGACGAGTTCGCGCAGGTGCAGAAGAACATGCGCGACAAGCTCCAGCTCAACGTGGTCGCGGTGGATGCATCGAAGCGCTTTCTCTCGCAGCTGGGCGGCATTACCGACCCCGAGACGAAGCGCAAGATCATCGGCCGCGAGTTCATCACGGTCTTCGACGATGAAGCCGCGAAAATCCTGCGCGCGCAGGAAGCGTCGGGAGACGTCGCGCACGATACCAAGGGTCACGAGGTTGCGTGGCTCGTGCAGGGAACGCTCTACCCGGACGTGATCGAGTCCAGCAGTGTCAAGGGTCCGTCGCAGACCATCAAAAGCCACCACAACGTGGGCGGCCTGCCGGAGAACATGAAGCTCAAGCTGATTGAGCCGTTGCGCGATCTCTTCAAGGA
>CAXTPQ010000017.1:35689-58721 GCA_964246215.1 uncultured Terriglobus sp.
GCCTGTACCGTAGCATCTGGCAGAGCTTCGCCGTGCTGCTGCCGGTCAAGTCCGTCGGCGTGATGGGCGACCAGCGCACCTACGCCTACACCTGTGCGATCCGCGCCGTGCACTCCGACGACGGCATGACGGCGGATTGGGCACCGCTGCCATATGGAGTGCTGCGCACGATCTCCAGCCGCATTGTGAATGAGGTGCGAGGCATCAACCGCGTTGTCTACGACATCACTTCAAAGCCACCGGGCACCATTGAATGGGAGTAAAGGTCCCGTCCAGTCGCTTTCACATCATGAGCCGATGGGTGGCGGTCCGGATCTGCCGGCGGTTCTATCCCAGTTCTTCCATGCTGTTCACACCGAACTTCGTGTACCACGGTGTGGCGTGCTTCAGGGCTTCATTCACGTTCTGGATGTTTGCGACGCCCTGTGTTTCCAGCCATTGCTTAAAGGCCGGCTCGCCCTGCTTTGCGTAGATAGGCACCGCGTCGGCCCAGGTGGCTCGGCCGCAGAGTACGCCGTTGAAGCGGGTGCCGGATTCGGCGGCAAGTTCCAGCGTTTCGATGAAGACCGGATTGGTAACACCGGCGGAAAGATAGATGAACGGCTTGTCCGTGGTGCTCTCGGCCTCCTGGAAGTACTTCAATGCTTCGGCGCGTGTGTACGCACTGTCACCTTTGAAGGCCTGGGTGCCTTCCACAAAGCCCATCTCTATTGGCACTTCAACCTTCAGGACATCAACCGAATACCTCGGCTTGCTGAATTCAGTCATGGAGCCATTCACGATGGAAGGCTTCTTCTTGGCATAGGCACAGGTCTTTTCGCTGGCTTCGTTTTCGTCGTAGCCGACCGTTTCCAGGAAGAATGGGATGTCGTTGTAGTTGCACTCATCGCCGATCCGTTCGATCCAGGCGTGCTTCAGGTCGTTGACGCGGCTGGTCTCATACGGCGTGTAGTAGAGCAGGATTTTTACGCAATCGGCACCAGCTTCCTTGAGCCGGCGCACGCTCCACAGATCCAGCAGATCGGGCAGGCGGCCCTTGGTGTTACCGTCATAGCCGGTCTTTTCATAGGCCAGCAGCAGGCCGGCCTGATTGCGCTGCTTTGCCGCCGGCAGGCCGTATTCCGGGTCCAGCAGGATCGCCGAAGCATAGCGCGTCAGCACCGAAGTCACATCGCACTTGAAAACTTCCAGATCCTTGTCGTTCGCATCCCCGCCACGCGCGACGCCGATCGACTTCTTCAACGAGCCGCGCTGGTCCATGGCGGCCGCGGCAATCACGCCACGCTGGTCTGACACTGCCTTCAATCCTTTGAGCTTGCCTGCGGTGGGCTTGGTGGCCATTTTTCCTCCGGAACTTGAATCCTTTGATGGTACA
The DNA here is from genome assembly GCA_964246215.1 of uncultured Terriglobus sp. Taxonomy (GTDB): domain Bacteria; phylum Acidobacteriota; class Terriglobia; order Terriglobales; family Acidobacteriaceae; genus Terriglobus. The sequence goes on from CAXTPQ010000017.1 coordinate 37,065, forward strand.
GCGGCTTTCCGGGATGGCGGGCCTACTTGGTACCTGGATCTGGGTGAGACAGGCTGTGTGCTGGAATCCTGCCAGGCGCTCGCACAAAGTGCGGGGCTGCTGTCACCTGCAGCGAACGCAGGAGACGATCGGCAACGCACTCTGGCAAGCCTGGTGGAAGGAAATTTCCTCACGAGTTGGCGTTGGTTATTCCAAGCCCCGATTCGAACTCAATCGACCATTCACACGGATGAGCGGCTCAGCATGTTCTGCTGTGCCTGCACGAGTTCCGTGATGCCCTGAGCCGCGACGTCCAGCATCCGCGTCAACTGCACCCGTGTAAAGGTGCGGCGCTCGGCCGTGCTTTGCGCTTCCACCAGCCCACCGGAGGCAGTCATGACGATATTGCTGTCGACCTCCGCCTGCGAGTCCTCCTGGTAATCCAGATCCAGCAGAACATGGCCTTCCACGATGCCGACCGAGACCGCCGCGACCAATTCGCGCATGGGCGAGCTGGGCAGGGTTCCAGCAGCAACTAGCTTATCGAGAGCGAGAGAGAGAGCGGCGGCTGCACCGGTGATGGCAGCGGTACGCGTGCCTCCATCGGCCTGCAGCACATCGCAATCCAGAATGATGGAGCGCTCGCCAAGCGCGTACAGGTCGACGACGGAGCGGAGTGAGCGGCCGATAAGCCGTTGTATTTCATGGGTGCGTCCGCCGATCTTCCCGCGCTCGCTCTCCCGTGGCGTCCGGGTGAGTGTGGCCCGTGGCAGCATGGAATATTCCGCGGTGACCCAGCCTTTGCCGCTGTTGCGCAGCCAGGCGGGAACGGTCTGCTCCACGGTTGCGTTGCAAAGCACACGCGTGTGCCCGAACTCCACCAGGACGGAACCTTCAGCTGTCGGAACGAAGTCGGGTGTGAACTGAATGCGGCGAAGTGCGTCGGGGGCACGGTCGTCTGTGCGGTATGCAGGAAAATCTGACACAAGTCGAAGTATACGGTCCACAAATGTAAGCGGCATCGACGCGAAGATGAGCTCTGTAAAAAGTTTGCACAGGAGCTTCGCAAAATTCCAGATTTGTGCAACGATATGGGACGTTGAAGTTTTGGACGAAATTTCCACCGTCCGCACAAATGATGAACCGGATCAGCAGCGGAAACGCGCATGGCCCGGCACGCTTCGCCTTCTTCTTTACCCACCCCTCTGTGTGCCGTTGCGCTGGGACATGCACGCGCATAGCAGGGAAGGCGATATGCGAGCAATGGAACACACAGCCCCGACTGGCCCGATGTACCTGATGCCACATCGGACTCCGGCGCCCCCGCCTCTGGGTCCGGTCATAGTATCTTCCAGTCAATCCAGTTCCACGCTTCGTGAGGACACTTCGCAGCCCACGCCTGCGCCAACAGGCAACGGCTCCGGCGATGTGCTGGTGCGGAACTTGCGATTGGCGCGGCCTGCGCAGTCGCAGCAGGTGCTTGCCAGCGCGGTCCGGCTCCAATTATTGGTGGTGGACGAAGACGAGCCGGTGCGCCGCGCCATCTGTGAGATTGCGGTAAGTATGGGGTTTCTGGTGCACTCCGCCGCCAGCGCGGCCGAGGCCACGGACATGATGGCCCGGCACAGCCTTGACCTGATTCTGATGGATCTCCGCGTCCGCGACGGTGGTCTTGGTCTGCTGGAGCGCCTGCGCAAGTCGCTGCCGCGCGTTCCTGTCGTGGTCATGACGGCCTTTGCGACAGTGCAGTCGGCAGTCGAGGCTCTCCGTCTGGGTGCCAGCGACTATCTCACCAAACCGTTCGCCATGGAGGAGCTGACATCCACGCTGGAGCAGGCCGCGGAGCAGCGTAACTTCGACCTGGAAAGCCGGCGTTTGCAGGACATCTTGCGCGACGACGCGGCAGCCAGTGGACTGTATGGAGAGTCCGCGGTCATTCAAAAGCTCCTTCGCATGGCCTCGAAGGTGGCATCGGCCAGCCATCCCGTGCTGATCACTGGCGAAAGCGGTAGCGGCAAGGAAACCCTCGCGCGGAGCATCCACCGGGTTGGGAAGGAGGGCGAAAACTTTTGTGCAATGGAGTGCGCGGCGATTTCGCCGGTTCTGATGGAGTCCGAGCTTTTCGGTTATGTGCGGCATGAGAATTCTTCGGCACGCGACGAGCGGCGCGGCCTGCTGACCGCGGAAGAGGGCGGCACGCTCCTGCTGGACGAAGTCACCGCGCTTCCGCTGGAACTGCAGGTCAAGCTGCTTCGTGCCCTGCAGGACCGGACAGTCCGGCCGGCCGGAGGAGCGGTGGCGCTGCCCATCACCGTGCGCGTGATCGCTTCAACATCGCGCGATCTTTCCACGCTGGTGGAGAACGGCACGTTCCGCCGGGACCTGTATTTGCGGCTGGCCGTCGTACACCTGCGGATGCCGTCTCTGCGCGAACGGCGTGAGGACATTCCTTTGCTGGCGCTGCACTTCCTGAAGCGGCAAAGCGCGGAGCGCGGCGTTTCGTTTTACTTTGTGGATGATGCGATTCGAGTGCTCTGCGCCTATGATTGGCCCGGCAACGTGCGTGAGTTGGAGGTGGTGATCGAGCGCGCCTGCGCCGTCTCCAGCGGGCCGGCACTGAATGTCGTGGACCTCACCACGCAGCTCCAGCAACAGGTGCACGCGGATGCGGCCATGTCTCAGCAATCCGCCATATTTGACGCCCGTCTGCTGGCAAATACCATGCCCGTGCAACCGGGCCAGGACGGCCCCATCCAGACGATTGCGGATGTGGAGCGTGAGGCCATCCTGAACACCCTGGAAAAGCTGAACGGGGACAAGCTGATGGCAGCACGTCTGCTCGGCATTGGGAAGACGACGCTTTATCGCAAGCTGAAGGAGTATGACATCGACGACGGCTCGATGGCCCAATAGCTCGGTAGCCGCATCTGCCCGGAACGGTGCAGAGATACGACTTATGCGGGATTGCAGGACTTTGTTGTTGCCTTGATTCTGTTGCTGTTCGGGTTTGGGGTGCAAGATGCAGAGGAATGCAGGGCCGGCGCGCAAGGTGCTGGTGGTGACGGCTGTCGAGGGTTCGGCAAGCCTGGCGGTCAGCCTTTCTGAAGGTGCAAACGTTGTGGTCGAAGTTGTCAGAAGCCGGCGCGCTGCCCTGGCGGTGCTGCGGCGTGAGCGTCCCGCGGTGGTGCTCATGGACACGCTTCTGCCCGAAGGCGAGATGACGACCTCTGAAATGGTGTGGCAGAATGCCGCCGGTGCCGTGCCCCTGGACGTGAACGTGCGGGCGATGGGCTCGGCGGGTCTGGTTCGCCTCTTGCGAAACCTGCTGGACAGCTGGGAGAACATCGCCCTCACATTGCGCCACGACGTGGAGCAGAGCTACACCGAGCAACTTCGTTCCACGGTGACGGGAATGCTGCTGCAGAGCGATATGGCACTGCGTGATTCGGCCCTGGCACCCACGGTGGAAGAGAAGGTGCGGGCTGTGCGCGCACTCGCCGACACACTGCGAAGCCGGTTGCTCCCCGCCTGAACCACTGAAGCTGCCGCGATCAAGCCTGGCCGGCTCTGGTATGCTGCGGCTATTGCCAACGCCCGTTCAGGCGCACCGCATTGGCGCGGCAGCCTCCGTGGAGTGTTTGGCCCAGGAGTTTGCCTTGGGAGATGCAGTCACCATCACAGTAAGACGAAATGGCCCTTTGCGGGTGGAAGGTGGCATTCGCCTGATCGATGCGGATGGCGCGGAGTGGGACCTGACGGGCAAGCCCGTTGTGTCGCTGTGCCGTTGCGGTGTAAGTGAAAAGCGGCCTTTCTGCGATGGCTCTCATAACAAGATTGGCTGGCAGTGCAATACCTCCGCCGGTAATTTGACGGGTGGCGAAAGTGCCGCTTCCAACGTCATGCAGCCAGTGTCGGGGAACCTGACCGGGCAGTAACCATACGGGATGGTGCGGCGAGTGCCGTGCCATTGCCTTGCGGTGTGCCCGCGAAAAGGAACTTAGGATGATTCTGAGATGGCTGCGATGCAGCGCCTGTGTTGCTTGGCTAGGAACGGCAAATTTCGCCGGTGCACAGAGTCAGCAACCGGCACCGCCGCCGGATCCAGCCGCTATCCAGCTTTCCGCGGCGGCGCTTCAGGAATATGCCGGGCGCTACCAGGCCAGCGACAATCCTGACAACCCGGTTGCAGTCTATCTAAAGCAAGGGCAGTTGACTCTGGACAGTGAGCGGAGCTATCCCGTCCCGCTCAAAGCCGAAGCGCAGGATCGCTTTTTCGTGCCCGCTTCGCCACTGCGGCCAGTCTTCCAGCGGGATGCGACCGGGAAGATTCAGTCATTGTCCATCGCCATGGGCAGAGGCGCGAGCACGCCAAGCGTCCTCACGCGGCTAAGTGCGGACGCAACGCCGCTGAACCACGGCCGATTCTACGTCAGGAGCGAGGCCATGATCCCGGCGCGAGACGGCGTGAAGCTGCACGTCGTCATCCTGCGGCCAGAGGGATCGGAGACGGCCGGCCCACCATTGCCCATGCTGCTGGACCGGACACCCTACGGCGCAAACGGCAGCAACAGTAGCGTGAACGCGAGCAAGCCGGAGCTGGCCGCCAGCGGCTACATTTTTGTGTACGGAGATATCCGCGGCCGCTACGGCTCGGAAGGCCAGTTTGTGATGAACCGGCCGGTCGTCCATACACCCGGCGATCACACCGACCCCAAGCTGGTAGACGAGAGCAGCGATTGCTATGACACGGTAGCCTGGCTGGTGAAGAATCTGCCGAACAATAACGGACGCGCCGGCGTGCTGGGCATCTCTTACAACGGATTCACGGCCATGATGGGCGGCATCGATCATCACCCGGCGGTGAAGGCGATCAGCCCGCAGGCACCCATGACCAACGTCTGGTTGGGCGACGACTTTTTTCACAACGGAGCTTTGCGCGAAACCTACGCTTTCGACTACTCGCAGCAGCTTGAGCGCGGCAATAGCGACCAGAGAGTGAGCATGCCGGACGACACCTTCGGCTTTTTTCTGACGCATACAAACTTTGCGGGTGCGTCCGCCGCGGCAAAGTCCAGTGAACTTCCGACAACCAGGCACATTGTCAGTGAACCGGAGTACGCGGCAAGCTGGCAGGCGATGGCCGTTGAGAAGCACCTGAGCCAGCCCGAAGTACCAACCCTCGAAACGGGCGGCTTCTTCGATCAGGAAGATATGTGGGGCACACAGGCGGAATACATGGCCCTGCGGGCCCATGAGAACGCATCGGACCCGCAGCATAAGGTCTTTCTCGCCCTCGGCCCATGGAACCATGGCGGCTGGTCGGGCTCCGGCCGGACCCTGAGTGCATTGAACTTCGGCGAGCCCACCGGAGACGAATACCGTAAGTCGATTGAGGCTCCTTTCTTCGAGTATTACTTGAAGAACAAGCCTGGCTTCTCGTTGGCTGACACGGCCAGTTTTCGTACCGGCGTCAACCACTGGCAGCACTACGCCGTGTGGCCGCCGGTGAGCGGCTTCCGCCCGGCTAAGCTGTATTTCGGTGCGGGCGGCTCGCTCGATTTCACCGCGCCTGCGGGACAGGCCCAGGCCGTCTCTTATGTGAGCGACCCCGCCGACCCGGTTCCGTACCGCGAGAGGCCAATCCAATCGACCTATGGCCAGGGTTCCAAGTGGCGAACGTGGCTGGCCAGCGATCAGCAATTTCTGAAAAGCCGCCACGACCTCGCCCGCTTTTCCACCGGTCCGCTGGATCGCGATACCACCCTCACCGGTGACGTGCTTGCCGACATCTTCGCCAGCACCACCGGCACGGATGGCGACTTTATCGTCAAGCTGATCGACGAGTACCCGGCGGATGCGCCGGACGGCATGGCCGGCTATCAGAGGATGGTGGTGGACGAAATCTTTCGCGGGCGCTACCGAAAGAGCTTCGAAAAGCCTGAGCCGATCCCGGCCGGCAAGGTCGAGGAGTATCGCTGGAGCCTGCACGCCGCCGATCACACTTTCCGCAAGGGCCACCACATGCTGGTGACCGTGCAATCGACGTGGTTCCCGCTCTACGACCGCAATCCGCAAACCTTTGTGCCGAAGATCACCACCGCGCCGCCGGACGCTTATAAAGCCGCGACGATCTCCATTCAGACTTCGGCGGAGTATCCATCCCACCTGGAAGTGCTTCGGCCGGAATCGGAGATGGAGAAAGCCGTGGCGGCAAAGTAGTGGCAACGCATTCCTTGAAAGAGACGTGGAAGAGCATGCCCACCGGCCCATGTGCACCGGCCGACGCGCCCATCCAGACGCTCTCCTCGCGCATTGCGTACCGGAACAAGTGGACGAGCGTGCGGGAGGATGCGATCCGCCGCGCCGACGGCAGCGAGGGCCTTTATGGTGTAGTTGATAAAGATCCGGCCTGCATCTTGATCCCGCTGCACCGCACGTCTGAGGGCGATTTTCTGACCCTGGTCCATCAGTATCGCTATACCGTGCAGGGCCACTACTTTGAGCTGCCGCAGGGTGGCTGGGAGGACCCCGACGCCGACCCGGAGGCGCTGGCCCGTGGAGAACTTCGCGAAGAAACTGGTCTGAGCGCGGGCAGGCTGACCCGGCTTGGTGAAAACTGGATTGCCTATGGTGCCATGCACCAGCGGCACGCCGTGTGGCTGGCGGAAAACCTGACCGAGGGCGAAGCGGACCTGGAAGCCGAAGAGCACGGGCTAACCGTGCATCGTGTGCCGGTGGAGGAATTTGAACGCATGATTCTGGACGGCCGTGTCCGCGATAACTGCACCCTGGCCGCCTGGGGCACTTACCTGGTGTGGCAACGGCGGAGCGGCTGAGGAGAACCAGCTAAGCGGGGTTTTCCTCCTTGGGCGGGTTCTTCAGGGCGAAGCACAACAGGGCAGCCAGCACGCCGAGTCCGGCCACCGCGAAGAGTCCGCCGGTGTAGGAGTTTGTCCACTGTTTCAGAACGCCCGTGACATACGGCCCCAGGAAGCCGCCAATACCGCCCACCATGGTAATGATCGCGACGCCACCAGCCGCGGCCTGGCCGCCCAGCGTGCGGGTCGGCAGAGTCCAGAACGGGCCCATGATGCTCCAGTTGCCCATGGTCGCCAGCGTGAGGGCAATTAGTGTGGTGGCAAAGCTGTGCGTCATGCCGGCCCAGCCAAAACCGAGTATGCTCAGCACGAAGCAGAGCATGATGTGATAGCGCCGCTCGCCGGTGCGATCGCTGGACCAGCCGATGAAAACCGTAAAGATGGCTGCCGCCAGATAGGGGATCGCCGCCCACCGCGCCACCAGACTTGCATCGCCCGGTGCCAGCGTGGCTCCGGCCTGTGCGCCGCCATGCAGCAGGCTGTTCAGGATGAGTGGCATCCAGAGATTGATGGTGTAGACCCCGATCTGTTCCAGGAAGAAGACGCCGGCCAGCACCCAGACCATCGGCGTCCGGAACGCGTCGCCCAGCGAGTGTTTTTGATCCGCTCCGCCGGCCTTGCGGTCCCGTTCCAACTCGCCGTCCAGCCACTTTTTCTCGTCCGTGGAGAGCCATGGCGCATCGTCCGGGTGATCGTGCAAGAGCCAGATGACCGTGATGCCCATCAGAAACGTGGGGACACCTTCCACCAGAAAGAGCCACTGCCAGCCGTGCAGACCAAATGAACCTTCCAGCTTGAGCAGGCCGCTCGAAATCGGCGCGCCGATCACACCGGCTATGGAGGTCGCGGTGAGAAAAAAAGAGATGGCCTTTCCTCGTCTTGCGGATGGAAACCAGTACGTCAGATACAGAATCATGCCGGGAAAAAAACCGGCTTCCGACACGCCCAGCAAGAAGCGAAGAGCGTAGAACGAGTACGGCCCTTTCACCAGCATCATGCATGTAGCCACAATGCCCCACGTGATCATGATGCGGGCAATCCATTTGCGCGGGCCGACCCTGCCCAGGATCAGATTGCTTGGCAAGTCGAAGAGTGCCGAGCCAATGAAGAAGATACCGGCGCCCGTGCCGTAGACACTGTCACTCAGGTGCAGATCGCGCTTCATCTCCAGCGCGGCAAAGCCCACGTTCACGCGGTCAAGATAGGCCAGTATGTAAAGCAGGAAGATATACGGGATCAGCCGCCAGCCGATCTTTGCGTAAACGGTTGCGCCCATGTCGTTCTGATCTTGCGGTTCAGGCATCGAGAGTCTCTGATGCGCAAAATGACAGGACCGCTTCGTTTTCTGACTGCACTATTCGCCATGCGCACCGGGGCTGCCCGGCTTTCTTGCCTCCCAAACCTTGACATATTTCCAGTGCACATAAACGGCATGATTCAAGTGGAAGATAAGGCCTTCCGCGCCATCCAGAAAACCGCCTCGAAATACGTAGTTTTTCAGCAAGCCAAATGCCGGATTGACGAACGCCTGCAGCAGCAGAAACGCCTTGCCCTGCCGTGCGGTCTTCCGGCTCAAGGCGGTTACCGTCGCGGTGGAGTACTCATTCATGTGGTCCAGGTACATGGCGAAGTCGGGGTAGCCATAATGCAGAAGATGGTGCGTGAGAAAGCCTTTGCCGCGGTTGTACTGCGGCGTGCCGTGCGGCCCAATGGACTCGTCCACCATGGCAACGCCTCGGCGGAAAAGCCTCAGCTTCTGGTCGGGGTACAGGCCGCCGTGGCGCATCCAGCGTGTGAGGAAGATGTTCAGGCGTGGGATCCAGTACGCCTCTTTATCTGCCGTGGCTTTGCCTGTTTCAGAAAGGACCTGCTGGATTTCCTGGGCAAGTTCCGGCGTGACAACCTCATCGGCGTCCAGCAGCAGGATCCAGTCGCCCGTACATCGCCGGAGCGCGACGTTCTTCTGCTCGGCATGACCTTTGAAGTCGCGGTTAAAAGTGTGCTCCGCGCCGAACTCGCGCGCAATCTCCGGCGTGCGGTCCACGGAGCCGGAGTCGACGATCACAATCTGGTCCACCCACCGCAGCGCCGCCAACGTGCGCGGAAGATTCTTCTCTTCGTTGCGCGCGATCATGGCAACGGAGAGGGTGGCGCGCGGCGGCTCAGCAGGCAGGGACATCAGCAACGAGGATAGCAATTCATGCACGCGCTCCCTGTCTTTCCAAGCTCGAAATGTCCGGCGTTTCAAGTGAACGTAAGGTCAATCTCGTTCAGGGACTGCTGCTCCTGAGTAGGCTTTGTCCACTCCACTTTGCCGGCGAAGGAACCGGTTGATGGGCTCCGCATAGAGGATCGCGACAAGCCAGCCCAGCACACCAGCGGCCGATAAGCAGGAGACAAACAGCAGGGGAACTGCCCCAAGTGGTTTGCCGTAGTGGACGAAAGCTATAAACAACGCCAGCACCGCAAACATATGGGTCAGGTAAATCTCATAGCTGCGCTGTCCAAGGACCAGCAAAGGTGAAAGGACTTGCGGAGCTCGCCAGCCAGACTGCGAAGCCGCGGCGATGAGCAAGCAAACGCCGATCGCCAACAGGGTGAAGTGAAGACCGGTTCGGCCCAGACCCCACCGGTAGCCCTGGAGGGAGAAGCCCAGGCTGAAGATCAGGATCGCTGATCCCAGCGCGGTGCAGGCGATCCTCCATGCCTGCGACAAGTGCTTTCCGGAGAGAAGCATCGCGGTGAGACAGCCCAGGGCGATGCCGTCCATACCACCCAGATAGGAGTACTCGCGCCAGACCGGGTTCGGGTTGAACAGCCGTGTTCTTGCAAACGGCCCAGCTATAACGAAGAGGAGCAGGATCACAATAAGGGCGGACTGCTTCCGGAACGTCTTTGCTACGAGAGGGAACAGAAGGTAGAAAACCTCTTCAACGGACAGCGACCAAAGGATGTCCCAGTTCCCGGGAAGGTAGCCCCGCGTTGCCTCCAGATAGCCGATGTGGAATGTCAGGGCAGCGAAGAGCGCCCTGCCAAGTCCGCCTGTCTTTACGGAGACAGCGTAGTCAGGAAGCCCCGCCAGATGCAGACCGGAGAGCACCAGCAAAAGTAAGAACAGGAGGGGTGCGATCCGGGCAAGACGGAGCAGGTAGAAGCTCTTGATGTCCAGTGCGGAGGGTGTCTCCCAGCGGCGAATGCTTGTGGAGGTGATCAGGTAGCCGGAGATGACGAAGAACATCTGCACGGCGAACTGGCCGTTCCACACAAGGGTGTAAGTGAGCTGAGGCGGCCAGCCTTTCGAGTAGGGAACGTTTGCCCCCAGCAGCCGCATGTTGACGTGGTTCATCAGGACGAAAACGATCGACAAACCTCTCAGCAGATCGATGCCATCGACGCGGTTCCGGGATTGGCTGGGAACCGTCAGCGGAGTAGTGGTCACCGGCTCATTATGGCTTGTTCGCCTGATTTCGGCGGTGTCGACGCGTGTACGTTCGTCGCCTGAGCAAAAGCTGCCGGGTCATTCAGAAGAAATCGGTCACGATAAAGATTTCGGAATAGGCCCGTATGGCCGGACTACGCCTGGGCTCTGGACCGGTCAATCAGACCCGTAAAAGCCCGGTGCGCCCGTTCTTTCGCGTCTGAGGCGCGCACAAAGCGCACGGAGGCATGGTGACTCAGGTAAATACCGCAAAGCTCCCAGACAAATTGCTCGATATCGAGGTCCGCGCGGAGCTGCCTCATCTGTATGGCTTCCGTGACAAGTGAGCCGAGAAACTCGCGCCAGCGGCTCTCCATCGCAAGCAGCCGCTCCCTGACTGGGCCCTCAAGGTCATCGAGTTCAAAGATGCCTGCGGCCACCGGGCAGCCGCCGGACAGGCCTGCGGTGCGACTCCAGCCGAGCCAGTTCGCGACGACAGCCTGAAGCCGGGGAAGGCCCTCCGGAAAGTGCATGGCCGGTTCAACCACTATCTTTCGAGCCGTCACGGCAGTCTCGTCCAGGAGCTGCAGCTGAACCTCTTCCTTGGAGCCGAAATGGGCGAATAAGCCACTTTTTGACAGGCCGGTTTCGCTTGCGAGCGTGCCCAGCGTAAGGCCGGAGAGGCCGGACCGGCTGATCAGGTCGAGTCCATGCTCAAGTATGCGTTCACGTGTGGAAGGCAATCCGGTCTCCTGACTGCTCAACTCTCAATAGTCGCGCACGATAGCTCGCCAGCCAGATTGGTAACCTACACCGAGGCGTGTGCGCTCTTAACCGCTTTACGGGACCAGGAGAAGAAGGACGGCGCACCCCATAAGTACCAGACGGCAATGACCGGGTCACAAATCGCACAGCCGGCGGAGGAAACAGGGGCGAACGGGACGATGGGGTTCCCATACAGGTGGTGGGCGACGTCCCAAGCTGCATGCAGCAGCCAGGCAACTCCGATCCAACGGTACTGTCGCAGGCCCTGGTAGGCGAGGAACGTGATGAGCGCGCAGAAGACAAACTCCCACGGACCAAAGCCTCCGTTCAGGTAAGCCGCACCCGCACCGGCAATCATGATTGCACTGAAGTTCCGCCGTGCAGGTTCTTTGAGCAGCGAGAACAGCGCGATCCAGAGAAGGGCAACGAACAAAGGCGAGATCCACTGAGCGGTTGTGAGCGTATGCGCAGAGTGCATGGCCCAACGATAGCACGACCGGTCGTTTTATTAAACGGCAGAGATGGACTTCTCTACGTGCCGGTTCTGGTTTGCTCAGAATGTCGTCGGCTCGGCAAACTGCACTTCTCTTGGAGCGCGGTTCAGAACTCCAGACGTGCGCCTAGCTGCAGTTGCCTTGAAGTTGTGAGCGTTTGCGTGATCAGCCCGGCGCTGGCTACCGGACCAGCCGGCGAGAAGACGTTGCGCTGGCTGGGGATGGCGAAGTTCGGGTGGTTTGGCACGTTGAAGAGTTCCGCGCGGAGCTGGAGGCGGATGCCTTCGCGCAGCACGGTGGACTTGTTCAAGGCCATGTCAAGGGAGGCTAGCCCCGGCCCAATGATGGTGTTGCGTGGCAGGTTGCCATAAAAGCCGGGAGCGGGCAGGGCAAATGCCGAGGCATCGAAATAGTGCCGCGCTCCGCCACGCACCGGGTTGGCGTTGCGGCCTGGGACCAGGTCGGGCCGCTCGGGTGAGGGGCCCGTGCCGAAGCGGGCGCGTGCGCTGTCGTAGCTGACGAGCGGTGAAAAGGGATTGCCCGAACTGAGCAGGAGAATCATGTTCGTCTGCCAGCCGTTGCAAGCCCGGACCCGATGGCAGAACTGCGGCCAATCGGAGACGACAGTGCCGGCGAAGTAATGCCGCAGGTCGTAGTTGGACAAGCCCTTTTCCGCGTGCAGGCTGTCCGGATCCTGCGGCACGTCGTCCTCGCCGCCCTGCGCCGTGACCAGCGATCCGGTGTCCAGCGACTTGGACCAGGTGTGCGCGCCGCGCAAGGTGAGCAGGCTGCCCCGGCGGTACTCCATGGTCGTGGTGAGCGCGTTGTAAGACGACAGTCCATTGGTTTGTTTCAGCCGCAGCGCGGTGAAGTTCGGGTTGCGCACGAGGGAATCTACCGGAAAGAATTTGCGGCCGTTCACGATCTGCGGCAGCGCCTGATTCGCGTCCACGATGCGAGTGTCATGGATGCCGCGGTTGGCGCTGTAGGCCACGGTGAGCCGCAGGCCGTCGTGCAGTTCCTGCTCCAGGCTTGCGTTCCACTGCAGCGTGTAGGGGCTTGCCGGGTGGTACTGCAGCACGTCGATGCGTCCGGGGACAAAGTCTCCAGCGGCAATCTGCGCATACGGAAAGCTGGGCGGTGTGCGTGTGCCGCCGACGTTGAAAAAGGGCGGCTGGCGGCTGCCCGCGTTCAGGTAAAAGTCCGTCCACAGCGGATCGAAGAAGACGCCGAAGGCACCGCGCACGCTCATCTTCGGTGTGCTGCCCGGAGCGTACGCAACGCCCAGCCGGGGCATGAAGTTTCCGTTGGCGGGATTGGTATAAAGCGGGCCGCGTGTAGCTGCCGTGTCATGCAGTGGGTCGCGCAGCATCGCCGAAAGCCCGTCCTGCTCGGCCGGCACACTCGCCCGTTCGCAACGCAGACCGCCGGTGAGGGTCAGGTCCGGGCGCACCCGCCAGCTGCTGGTCACCCATGCGGATTCCAGGTGCTGCCGCCAGTGCCTGCGCGCGATGGAGCCAGGCTGTGCCACTTCGACCGAGGTGGGTGTGCCGCGCAGAAAGCTGCTCACGGAGTTGAAGAGGTAAAAACCGTTTTGCGACTGGGGTGTCTGCTGCGGAAAAAGGATTTGCTTCTCGTCCACGCCGGCCGTGAGTACGTGGCGCCCGTGTGTCCAGGTTGTGTTGTCCGAACCCTCGAAGAGGTTCAGCGCATTCAGCGTGGGTCCGAAGCGCTGCGGGCCGATGGGGGCCAGCCCCGTGACGCTGATCTGGCCGAACGGCCGGCCCGGCACGAAGGACAGGCCTGGATCTATCGGCTTCAGGTAGTCGAAATTGAGGGAGAAGAAGCTACGGTTATAGGCAGCGCTTGCCACGTTGACCAGGTTGGGCCGCAGCACCCGGGTACCCTGCAGCGTGGCGTATTGATCGCGCGAGCGGTTGCGGTTGTCGCTCAGCAGCAGCAGGTCCGGCAGCACGACCTGACTGGTGTCGATCTGGTAGCGAACGAAATACGAGACCCGCTCAGAGCGTTGCCAGTCCACGCGGCCCAGCGCGAAGTCTTCATTGGCCGGAGTGGTTGCGCGCGAAACATACTCACCGGTTCCATCCGTGAAGACGACCGAATTGGGCAGCGGAATGATGGCAAGGTACGGTTTGACACTGGCGACAGCGGTGGCGCGGCCCGTTGCATTTGGCACGATGGCGATACGCGTTTGGCCCAGCCGCTGACGCAGGCTCTCGTAATTGCTGAAAAAGAAGAGCCGTTGCGTGTGTGCGTCGCTGTTCAAGGGCCCGCCAAGCGCGCCACCAAACTGGTTGCGCTGAAAGCGGGGGATTGCCGCGGCCGGGTCGTCGAAATAGTTTTTTGCGTCGGCGGCACTGTTGCGGACGAACTCAAAGGCGCTGCCGTGGAAATGGTCACTGCCCGAGCGGGTGATTTCGCTGACGATGCCGCCGGCGGTGCGGCCGTATTCCGCACCATAACCGTTGCTCAACACGCGGAACTCGGCGATGGCATCCGCCCCCAGCAGCACGCCGGCAGCGCTGCCCGGCGTGTTGTTGTAAGCGTCGTTCGCGTCCGTGCCGTCCAGCAGAAAGCTCACCTGGTTGGGCCGCCTGCCTTCTATGGAGATCTGGCGAGCATTGCCCTGGGAATCGCTGACGACGCGGCGCGAGGGCACCACTCCGGGACTCAGAACTGCAAGTTGGGTCAGGTCGCGGCCGTTCAGCGGCAACTGCTGGATCGCCTGTTGCTCGGTAACGGCGGAGACGACGGCCGACTGCGTTTCCACTGTCAGTGGATTGCTCTGGACGGTGATCGTGGTGCTCCCGGTGCCGGGCCGGAGTTGCACGTTGCGCGTGCGCTGCTCGCCCACGTTGAGCACGATGTCCCTGTCCATGTCTGCTGAGAAGCCGGGTGCATCGACCCTGAGTTGGTAGCGGCCCGCGGGCAACTCGGGAAGTACAAAAATGCCCGCATCATTCGTCCTGACGCGCCGTGATGCGTGTGTGGACAGATTCTCCACGCTCACCGTCGCGGTGGTCAGCCGTGAGCCGGTCGGGTCCGTTACCGTGCCGGAAAGAGACGCGCTGCCGGCCTGAGCCTGCAGCGCGAAAGAAGCCAGCAGTGCCGAACAGACCAGCAGAATCGCGCTGCGCGGACGCCGCTGCTTATGCATGCCGGTGGAAAGTCACGGAGTTCGCCTGGTCGATGGAGGTCAGAAGCAAGGATGAGACATTTACGTGCAGCGGCCGCGTGACCGCCCAGCAAATCGCATCGGCCACGTCCTCCGGCGTGAGCGGCGTGATGTTCGCATAGACCTTGGCGGCGCGCTCCTTGTCGCCGCGAAAACGCACCTCGCTGAAGTCCGTTTTCACCATGCCGGGATCAACGCTGGTCACGCGGACGGGCGTGCCCATCAGGTCGATGCGGAGGCCTTCACTGATGGAACGTTCGGCTGCCTTGGTGGCGCAATAGACGCTGCCGCCGGCATAGGCCAGCCAGCCTGCGGTGGAACCGAGGTTCACCACGTGGCCGGCACCGCGCTCCACCATGCCGGGCACCACGGCGCGCGTCACGTACAGCATGCCTTTCACGTTGGTATCGATCATTTCTTCCCAGTTGTGCGGATCGTCCAGGTAGAGCTTTTCCAGGCCGCGTGCCAGGCCGGCGTTGTTCACCAGAATGTCGATTGCGGCAAACTCGGCGGGCAGGGAGGCGATCGCCTCTTCCACTTCTGCACGCTTCGTCACATCCAGGGCAAAGAGGTGTACACCGGCTGCGCCCGCCTGCATCAGCGGCTCGCGCAGCGTTTCCAGCTTTTCCGCTGAACGTGAACAGAGTGCCAGCCGCGCACCCCCCGCCGCCAGCGCCAGTGCTGTGGCCTTGCCGATGCCAGCGCTTGCCCCCGTGATCAACACGACCTTGCCTTGCAGACTCAAGCTCAACACAACACCCCGCTGCCTTCCAGTGTTCCACGCAAGCAAAAGGACCGTCCACAGTGGGACGGCCCTTGTCTGCTTTTTGCGTTCCACTTATTGGGTGCTGTCGACATGCTGCTGCGTCTGTACGCCGATGGACGGGCCGGAGACGATCATCTCTACGCGGCGATTCTGGGCCTTGCCCGCCGCCGTGCTGTTGTCCGCCACGGGATTGGTTTTGCCATAGCCGACGGCCGTAATGTTGGCCGCGGTGACGCCCTGCTTGACCAGGAAGTCCATAGTGCTCCGGGCCCGGTTGTCGCTCAGCTTCTGGTTCAACTCGTCACTGCCGACTGAATCGGTGTAGCCCTCAATTTGCAGCTTCAAGTCAGGGTACTGTTGCAGAATGGCGGAAACCTTGGCCAGCGAAATCTGCGCATTCTGCTTCAGCGTGTATTTGCCGGTATCGAAGAGCACGTCGCCAAGCGTGACCACCAGGCCGCGCGCGGTTTCCTGCGTTGCGAGCACAGAGTTCAACTGTGCCCGGAGCTTTTCGCGAAGGGCGACGACGGACTGGTTGGCCGCATCGGCCTGTGCCTGTGCACTGGCCGCGGCGGCATTTGCATTGGCGGCCGCGGCTTCCGCACGGGCGCGTTCCGCGGCTTCACGGTCGGCCGCGGCACGTGCGCGCTCCGCATCCAGGGCTGCCTGCTGTGCCTGGAGCTGCGATTGGGCAGACTGTGTTTCGGCCGCCTGGCGTGCGGCTATCTCTGCCTGCCTTCGCTCATCGGCCTGCTTGCGGAGCGACAGGATGCGGGCATCCTCGCTGCGCTGCACGGCTTCGCGGGCATAGGTGATCTCCATCTTGCGATCGCCCTTTTTGTTCTGGTCGATTTGGTCGGCATTCTGGAGGTTGAGTTTGACCTGGCTCAGGATGTCCGGCGCATACTGCTCCGCGCCTGCGAGGCGGGCAATGTTGTAGGCGTTGTGCGCTTCGTAGAGTTCCAGCGGGCTGCGCTCGTTGCGCGTGATGGGGTCCACCACCGTCTTGGAACCGGTGGTCTGGCCGTAGATGCCACGCGGCAACAGCCGGAAGTGTGCGTTGACCTTCTCCAGCACGCCGTTGGTTTTGTCTTCGATGATTTCGTTCTGCGCAATGACGACATCGCTCGGCACACGGACAGCGAAGTAAGGCTCGGCGGTGACGATCATGCCGAAGGACTGCAGGTTGGTGGTGGCGTGGAGGTCGACCTTTTTACCGTCGGGCAGCACCTCGCCCAGGTTCTGCGGCGTGCCGTCCGGTGTGATGGCCCACAGCACGTAGGTGAAGTATTCGGGACCGTAGCCGTTGGCCGGGGTCAGGCCGTCCAGGTGCATGTCGACCGCGATGCGGCCCTTTTCACTCTGCACCTTGGCCTCGCCGCGAACCTGTGCGGCTAGCGGCGTGCCGCGAAAGGCGATCTTGGTGGAACCGCTGCGGTGCAAGTAGTTCACCGCGTCCAGATCACGCTGCACAACGGTCACGCGGTACAGCGGGACACCGTTGATTTCACCGTTCTGCTGCGCACCCTGACGCGCGGTTTGCGGGTCGGCGGTGGGGTTCAACTCCTGCTGCGCATGCGCGGCGGCACCGCATACCAAGGCAGCCGTGCATACGGCAGCCAGACTGCGGCGAATCAACAAAGACTTTACAGATAGCTCAGTGGACATGTCTGCCTCTCCCTCGGGGCAAGCGCGGGTACTTGACCCGGCATTCATTCGATGCGTCCGGGGAACGGCAAAGAGACCTGTTTGTGACAAAACGCGACACCATCGAATGGCGAAAAAGTTGTAAGCCGGATCACCGATCCGGCGATTGCCTGCCCTGAGCGGATGCAGGAAATCTGCTGGCTGACGGAGTCATGTGGCGTGAGAAGAACTCCTGATACAGGTTGGCCAGTGCGCCGGTTGCCGTCCCTGTCAAAACATTGCGGATCGTCAGGCCTGCGCCATCACGGTCCGTGTCCGGGTAGTAGAGATTGGAGATACCCGCCGAGGCAAAATTTCCCATGAGGTTGGAGTAGTTCGGCTGCCATTTGCCGTTGTCGCCACGGCAGATCACCACACGCGAGACCGCATAGCCGATCCGTGCCCGCTTCGACCCGGTACCCTTCCAGAAGTAGCGCGGGTCCTGCCGCAGCAGCGTGGGAAAAACCGCGCCGCCAAGCATGGTACTCACGCTGCTGTCAGCCAGCGTGGCACCAAAGCGCTTGCCATAACCCTGCGCGCCCTCGCCATAGCCCTGCAGGGAGTCGCTTGCCTGCTCAAAGCCGGCGGTTGCCCCGGCAAGCACAAAGCTCACCGGGTCCACCAGCGAGTGTGTCGCGAGGCCGAACTTTTCCCTGGGCGTGAGCGGTACGGCATTGGACAGGTAGCTGATGTAGTAATTCGGGAAAACACCGAAGACGCGCTGCTTTTCTTCGAGCTTTACCTGTGCCTCGGCGATGTCATGCTCCGTAGCGGTCACTTGAACAGAAGAACCGCTGTCAATGGCGAGCGTGACATTTTGCAGATTCACAGCGTCATTTCCTACCGTGACGGTAAGTGTCTGGCTGTGAAAGCCTTGTCCACCGATCTGCAGGATGAATGTGCCCAGAGGCAAGGCATTCACGGAAAAGTGGCCTCGCGGGTCCGTCAGAACCGCACGAGTCCCCTCCGGTACATTCTTGACCAGAATCAGTTCGCCTGGAACAACCGCGCCCGTTTGATCCAGAACCGTGCCGCTCACCGAACCTTTGACAAGCGATGCGGCCTCGGCGTTCTTCTGCCGCAGCAACGCCTGTTGCACCTCTGTGGACTCTGCGCGAGGCATACCGGCATCGGCCGCCGGCCGCGGTGCCTCCGGCAGATCGGCAGCGGCCTGCTGGGCTCTGAGCTGTCCAGTGGCAAGCAACGCGGCTGAGAGGATTGCCGCCGGGAGATAGCGGCTGCCACGCTTGCCAGAGAAGAGCATACCGTTGTGGACGCAAGTGGCGATCCACAAGTTCCGCGCGATGCTCAACATTCCGGCATCACCGGGAGCTGGTACGCCAGATAGCGCCCAGCTGTCTCAAAGTGGCCAATGGCTTTGTTGCAGATGCCGGCCCCTGACGTTAAAGGGTCTCCACCAACTTGTGGGAAATGGCAAACAGCGCCAGCTCAAGCCGCGTCGAAACACCCGTTTTGTCGAAGGTGTTGGACAGGTGACGCTTGACGGTCTCCTCGCTGATGCTGAACTGCTTGGCGATGTCCTTGTTGCTGCAGCCTTCCACAATGCTCTGCACCACCTCCAGCTCGCGCGGCGTCAGGCCATAGGTCTTGCGCTCCGGTTGAACGGCAGCCTGCTGCATCAACTGGTTCAGCGCATGCAGCAGGTTCACCACACGCTCGCCGCCGATCCAGTAGTCGCCGCTGTAGACGGCGCGGATGGCTTCACTCAGGTCGCCGGCCACCGACTCTTTTTTGACAATGCCCCGTGCACCGATCTGCAGCGCCTCAATCACCTGCTCGTGCGAGATGGTGCTGGTAAGCAGGATGATTTTCACGCGCGGCGACTTGCTCATGATGGCCTTCATCGCATCCAGGCCGGGCAGCCGCGGCATCTGCACATCCAGCAGCAGGATGTCCGGCTCATGATCGATGACCTGAGTGATGGCCTCATCTCCATCGCTGGCCTCGCCCACCACGTCCAGGCCGGGCTCCTGCAGGAGCATGTTCTTCACGCCAAAGCGAACCACGGGGTGATCGTCCGCCACAACGAGCCGGATCACCGGCATGTGGGCCGCGCCCATTCCATCCATCTTTCCAGACATCAACACGATTTAAGCTCCAGGGGGTGAAACTTACCGCACGCCGCTGATGCGCTCTCAAAGAGCGCACGGCGAAATCACACGGGAAATAGTGTCACCAGCATAAGGCGTAACTGCTCCAAACCACTGTGCAAGCTCTCGACTTTCTTTTGTGAAAGCGAGGCAAAGCTTGCTGCATCGCAGGGGAGGCGCTCTGCATCGCCGGCCACCTGCCGCAGCGCCGCTGCGCCGATCACACCGAAGCTGCCCTTCAGGGAATGGGCCTCCCGGACGAATGCATCGTGGCCGCCCTCTTGAGAGAAGCGCTGCATACGTTCGACACGGTCTCCGGCATCCGCGATGGCGAAGGCAAAGAGCTCCTGCAACTGGCGGGCCGGCATGCTTCTTCGCAGCTGTGTGAGCGTGGTTTCGTCCAGCACGGGAAGAGCCTGGGCCGGTGACATATCGGTTGCGGCGGGCTGCATATATTTGACGGCACCACATTGCGTGTTGATGGGTCGCGAGCCGGACAGGGCCGCACGGACACTTGTGGCAGGGAAGGGCTTCAGCAGGGTCTGCGCGTATCCTGCCGGAGTCGATCTTCCGGCGGTGGCCGTCATCGCCAGCAGCACAGTGTCATGCGACTGAAAGCGGCTGTGGAGTGCCGCTTGCAGAGCGTGCGCCAGCGGCGTGCCACACATGCCCGGCAGCCGTTGATCGCAGAGCACGACATGCGGTGCCGCCGGCGCGGTGTCCAGCCAGGCAAGCGCGTCTTCTCCGGTTTCCGTGCCATGCACCTGCCAGCCATCGCCGGCCAGCAGCAGGCTCAACAGCTCTCGCGTGGCCGCATCGTCCTCGACCAGCAATAACCCATCGCTGTATTCCATGCCCCACACTTTACACGCTGGAGCGAATAGAAGTCAGGCTCCCGGCGGACTCTTTTCCATGCATCGGCAAAGCCGGCGTGGAACACTACAGACCGGCGCGTTTCTTTTGCCCAGCTTTCATGTTCAGACCTCTTGTCATTGCCGCTGTTCTTTTGCTCACACCGCCAGGCACGCCTTCTGGCGGATTCCGCTGGCAGCGCATCATTACACCGCCTGCGGCCGGCGCGCTGATTCCGGCATGCGTTGTGCTGGACGCCGCTACCTTCGCCAATGCAGCGCCGGCCCTGCGCGACCTGCGCCTCTTTCAGGATGGCAGTGAGTTGCCCTATGTGATTGAAGAAAGCTATGACGAGCGGGCGCTTGCCTCTGGCGTGACGCCGGTGGACGACCGGTCGGAGTATGAAACCTCGGCAGCCACGTACCTTGTTCCGCAGCGTGTGGGCGGTCTCTCGCAGGATGGGAGTAGCGCGGCCCAGGCAGAGGGCCGGCCTGGCTATCACGCGGAGTTCTTGCTGCCGGCTCATGTTCCCGTCGAACGCGTGCGCATCGAGCCTGCCCCGGACTACCAGGAGCGGATTGGGATCGTGGCGTATCCTCAGCCGAGCCGTTCGCCGGCGATGAGAGAGACAGGTGAAGCGACGATCGGCCCGGATCGTTCCAGCTTTCCGTACACCATCGGAGCCAACCTGCAACAGCAGGCTGAGGTTTCGGTCGGCGTCCCCGGTGGCGGCAAAGCGCCGCAGCGGGTTCTGCTGGAGATGCGCCGCCGCTCGCTCTGCTACGAGCCACGCTCCACCGCGCCGCTCACGCTTTACCTGGGCGGGGGTGAAGGCATGGCGGGAAAGACCTACAATCTGGCGGGCAGCTTTTCCACCGTGATCGAACGGCCCCTGGCCACCATGGGTCCGCTCCTCCCCAATCCGGAAGTGCAGCGTGCGCGGCCCATGCGCAACTGGCACCGGGCGATCCCGGCAGTCTTGATTGCCTGCTCCGTGCTGCTGATCGCTTTTACGATGAGGGCAATGCTGCGGCATGCGAGGCATCGGGTTACAGGCGCGATAGAGAGCTAGATGTGCGCTTGCCGGGGGCCTTTGCCGAAGGCTGAAGTTGCTCGGGCCTTTAGAGCATGTCTCGTATAGCTAAAGCTCTGTCATTTCGACCGAAGCGAAGCGAAGTGGAGAAACCTGCTTTTCTCCCGCTCCCAATCGTGCTCAAGGCAGATCAGCGCAACTAGAGCATGTCTCGCATAGGTAAAGCTCCGTCATTTCGACCGGAGCGAAGCGAAGTGGAGAAACCTGCTTCTTTTCTCGCCCCAATCGTGCTCACGGCAGATCAGCGCAACTAGAGCATGTCTCGCATAGGTAAAGCTTTGTCATTTCGACCGAAGCGAAGCGAAGTGGAGAAACCTGCTTCTTTCCCCGCTACAAATCGTGCTCACGGCAGATCAGCGCAACGACACTCAGGCGAGAAACGCTCTCGCCCAAAGGCAGCGTGTCGGCCCAGTCAGCGC
>CAXTPQ010000018.1:0-57148 GCA_964246215.1 uncultured Terriglobus sp.
CCCCCGCCGCCGCCTCCGCCACCACCGCCGCCGCGACAGGTGGTGAAGGTGACCAAGGTCGTGGCCGCGCTGGACGCCATGACCGCGCCCACCAAGATTCCGAAGAAGATTGACACCACCAAGGAACCACCTCCGCCACCACCGGCACAGGTTGCCGGCGTGGCTGGCATGACAGGTTCGGGCAATGGTGCACCAGGTGGCATTATGGGGAGCCTCGGCTTGAGCACCAATCCTGTCGTCGTCGCCAAGCCAGTAGAGAAGCCGAAGCCAACTGGCCCGGCGAGAATCTCCAGCGGTGTTGCAACGGGTCTGCTGCTCAACAAAACCGCGCCGCAGTACCCGGCGATTGCCAAGGCCGCTCACGTTTCCGGTGCGGTGGTGCTGCACGCCATCATCTCCAAGTCCGGAAGTATCGAAAGCCTTCAGGTCATTTCAGGTCCGGAAATGCTGCGCTCGGCGGCCACGCAGGCCGTGCAGCAGTGGAAGTACAAGCCATACCTGTTGAATGGTGAGCCCACCGAAGTGGACACAACCGTGACGGTAAACTTCTCCTTCGGCGGTTAATCAAGTAGCCCCGGTTTGGGGTGACACTCCCTCCTCTGTGGGAGTGTCACCCGGCCGGAAGGATGATCGTCTAAACAGGCACATTCCGAAGCGGTTTTTGAGCGGACCTCCGCGCCCCGCTCAACGCATTTCTTGCAAAGTTTATGGGCAGGCATACCGACATGGGGCCGCCGCCCCCAGCCCAACGCAGTTCTAACCCCAGGAGGACTGAATCTCGTGATTCTCGCTCACGCATCCGCAAGCTTTGCCCACCTTCCCACCGCGCTCGGCATGTTCTTTCAGGACGCGGCTGCGCCCGCCAGCAGTGGCGGCGGCTTCTCGCTCATTGACATGCTCAAGCACATGGGCATCATGGACGACATTATCGTCGGCATCCTGTTCATCATGTCCATCTGGTCGCTGGCCGTCATGATTGACCGCGCGCTTTATTTCGCCGCCGCCAAGAGCCAGTCGCGCGAGTTCGCACCCAAGGTCGCCGGCGCTCTGAAGGATGGCCGCTTGGACGAGGGCATCAAGGTTGCCGACCGCTCCAAGAAGTCACACTTGGCCGAAGTCGTTACGGCCGGCCTGCAGGAGTTCCGCTCCTACGGTTCGGGCGGTAACATCACCGACGAGCAGATTGAATCGTCCAAGCGCGCACTGGAGCGCTCTGAGGCGATCGTTCACGCCAAGCTGAAGCGTGGCCTGGGTTCACTGGCCACCATCGGTTCCACAGCTCCCTTCATCGGCTTGCTCGGCACGGTGATCGGCATTCTGCACGCCTTCCAGGAAATCGCCACGCAGAAGACGGCCGGCATCGGTGCTGTCGCCGGCGGTATTTCGGAAGCTCTCGTTACCACCGCGCTTGGCCTGCTCGTTGCCATCCCAGCCGTGATGACCTTCAACTACTTCACCAACAAGGTCGAGGCCTTTGACGTGGAGATGGATAACAGCTCTTCTGAGCTAGTCGACTACTTCATCAAGCAGTCGCAGCGCTAAGCTGCCCTGCTCTGCCCAGACGGCAATGCAACCCGCCTGGCACCTGTAAGCCGGAGCTTACCGAAGGGTCTGCGGTCCAGCCCCGGTAAGCTCCAGGCAGTTCCGGCCGCATCAGGTTTTCAGCGGACAATTGCCGCAACATATAAGCCCTACGGAGCAAGCACATGGCACTCTCAAAACGTGATGAGGGCAAGAAGGTCAACTCCGACATCAACGTCACACCCATGGTGGACGTGATGCTGGTGCTGCTCATCATCTTCATGGTCGTTACGCCCATGTTGAACAACAAGGTCAACGTCGAACTGCCGCAGGCGACCGCCGCCGTGGTGATGGACGACGCAAACAAGGAAGATTCGGTCGTGGTCGCGGTCACCCGCGATGGCAAAACCTACCTGGGCGGCGACATCACGTCCGCTGAGGAATTGGGGCCGAAGATCAGTTCCCGGCTGGAAAACAAGACGGACAAGCGCGTTTACTTCCGGGGCGACCAGCGTGCGAACTACGGTGTCGTGATGAGCGCCATCGACGGTGTGCGCGCGGCCGGTGTCAGTCAGCTGGGCATGCTGACAGACAAACCGCTGATGTAGTCTGCTTGGCGGCGATTGCAGCCGCGGCACGGCATCTGAGCAAATGGTGCTTTGAACGACCGAAACGAATGAGCCGCTATTGCGGCAAAAGGAGAATCACCATGGGCATGGGAGGAGGCGGCGGTAAAGGAGCACGCTCCGATATCAACGTCACACCGCTGATCGACGTTCTTCTGGTGCTGCTGATCATCTTCATGGTCATTCAGCCCAATGTGGTGCGCGGTCTAGATACGCTGGTCCCGCAGCCACCGAAGGACAAAACAGCCGATGTCGACACCCGCACGATCGTGGTGCAGGTGATGGCGAATGGCAAGGGCACGCCTTCCTACAAAATCAATGAGGACGCCGTAAACCTGACCGAACTGACCGACAAGTTGCGTACGATTTTTGAAGCCCGCAATGATAAGGTCATGTTCGTGAAGGGCGACAAGGATCTGGATTTTGCCGCGGTCACCCCGGTGATCGATGACGGCCACGCGGCCGGTGTCGACAACATCGGTATCATTACGCCGCGCGTCGAGTCCGGCCAATAGCTACTACAGGTAGCCTGAGCGGACGGCGATGAGTCGTCCGCTTAGACTATCTTCCTCACGTGTTTTGCTATATCTGTGCTTGCATCGCGCTGAACATCTGCCAAATGTCGATTCGCTCCTCCGCTCTCGCAAGCGCCGTTGAACGATTCGGTCCTGCCAGTTATTTTTCAAAAAAATAGTCCCGAACATCAACCTCTCGCATGAACCTGACCCTTCACCCTTAGTGGCGTTTCACACGCCTGGGAGGCACCATGGCCATGCAAACAGGAAGCGGAGCCGCAGCACGCTCCACCATCAACGTCACCCCACTCATCGATGTGTTGCTGGTGCTTCTGATCATCTTCATGGTGATTCAGCCCACGCTGGTACGCGGCCTGGAAGCTGTTGCGCCTCAGCCCTCCATGGACAAGAACGCTGAGCCGAATCCCCAAACGATCGTTCTTCAGGTAAATGCAGATGTGCACCTGCGACCGGGCTACGCCATCAATGGCTCAACTGTTCCGCTACCGGAGCTTAGCAACCATCTGCGGAGCATTCTGAGCGTGCGGCAAAGCAAGGTGGTCTTTGTTCAGGGCGATTCAGCCCTGGACTACGCCGCGATTGCGCCCGCGGTGGACGCGGCACAGCGCGCCGGCGCACAGAGCATCGGCATGCTCACGCCACGCACTCTGCAGGCTTGCTCGCCTCACAGGCAGTGCTGAGGCGAACTGTGCAAATTAGTGCAGGTGTCCTACCTGCAGCAAAGGATCTGGAAGAGCGGCGGGGAAGAGCGCGGAGGCGCAGGTGCATGCCATTCTGGCCCAGAGTGCGGTGCTGACATCGCGAGAAAGACTCGTCGCATTCAGTCACACAGTTGCAGAAATTCTTCGCTCTCTGTAACGCAATCAGACAGCCAGGAAATCCAGCGTCGTCTTGGGACGATGCAGTGAGGCTTCTTTTAAAGAACTTCGTGCCAAATACCTTCCTCATCTAGAGCTCTGCTGTATGGTGTTTCCAAAGCTCTTTTGCAGAAGAGCCGTTTGCAAAGCGATTGCAACGTCATCGCTGGTCATAAGTACAAATCTGCGGATACAATCACTTCCACGAGACACCTGTTGCAATTGCACGGCATCTCACTTTCTCTCTAGGAACGACTTGATCCATGCGGCATCTCAAGGAGACTCTTCGCTCAATGAACATCCACGTACGTGTTCCCGCCGCTGCCGCGCTTCTGGTGACGCTGGGCTTGCTCACCGGCTGTCAGCAGCTCAAGGCGCGCGACCAGATCAACAAGGGCGTTCAAGCCTTCAAAAATGCAAAGTATGAAGAGGCGACACAGCACTTCCAGGAGGCGATCGCCCTCGACCCAAAGCTCGAGTCCGCTAAGCTCTATCTCGCCACGGCGTATGCGTACCAGGTCATTCCCAACGACACGGAAGAAGCGAACCTGAAAACGGCAAACAACGCAATTGCCATCTTCAAGGAAGATCTGGCGGCGCACCCGGATGACAAGAACACGAAGAACGATCTGGCACAGCTTGCCTCGATTTATCGCAACATCAAGAAGCCGGCGGAAGCCAAGCAATATGAACTTCAGGTCATCAAGTACGATCCGAAGGACGCCGAAGCACACTACACCATCGGCGCTGTCAACTTTGTCGAGGCCTACAACAACGCCGTAAAGCTGCTTGGCGAAGACGGCCTGAAGGATGATGGTGAAGGCAATCTTAAGATGTCCAAGGCAACTTGCGCCAAGATCAAGGCTGCCAACACAGGCCTGGTGACTGAGGCGATTGATCACCTGAAGCAGGCTATGAGCCTGCGCACTGATTACGACGATGCCATGTCTTACGCCAACCTGATGTATCGCCGCAAGGCTGACACTGACTGTGGCGATGTGGTGGCCGTCAAAGCCGATGTCGCGCAGGCCGTGAATTATTCCAAGCAGGAAATGGGCGCGCGCGCCAACAATGAGAAGAAGAAGGAAGACAAGGCCGCGCACGGCGTCTCCATGGACCAGTAAACCCGCGACTGCGCTTTTGCGAGGAGCACAGAAAAGGACCTCTTGATGTAAGAGGTCCTTTCTGTTTTCTAGTTTTGTCCAGACCCACTGGAACGTTTGTCGCCAGAATCTCCTGCTCTCACTGGCCACTCCGATTCTTTTACTCACCAGGCTGATTGCTACGCCAGGGGCTAAAAGAGTGTTTGACAAAGCCGCCATTGACAAAGAATCGTCGGCTCCGTCCCCCTCCTTCTTCCTGGCTCATCATGCTTCCGCCATCATGGGGCTTCTGTTTTCTTTGCAGCGGGAAGCCAACGCGTGATGCCAGCACCAAAGGAAATCAGAGTGCGCAATGTCGTGGGCGGCAGCTTTCGCATTTCCAGGTACCAGCCGTGGACCTCCGCAAGGAAGCCTTCCATCGCGGAAATACGCTTGCTTACCTCGGGCGGCGTTCCCACTTCGCCTCGGGCGTCTGCGGCGCAGCGCTGCAGCATCTGCATCGTCGGAACAATTTCGCGCTCGACGCGCTGCTCCACAACCGTCCTGAACAATTCCCATACGTCGTGTTCGGTCCGGAAAAAGTCGCGCCGGTCGCCCATGTGATGGATCAACTGCACCAGATTCCAGTTTTGCAGCTCACGCAGGCTGTTACTCACATTTGACCGGGCAACGGTGAGCGTCGCGGCGATCTCTTCAGCGGTCATCGGTTCCGTGGAGAGATACAACAGCGCGTGAACTTGCGCAACGGTGCGATTGACACCCCACCGGGCTCCCATCTCTCCCCAGTGCAGGACAAATGTTCGAGTTGCATTGCTCAGCTTCATATCTCATCATAACAGTCGTTTCTGTCACAACAGAAAGTTACGATCCAGCCAGAATGCTGCTTTAGGTCTCATGTGTCGACAGCAACTATCAAGGGGATCTCGCCAAGATGGACCGGGAGCATGAGATACAAATTCGCGAAAGCACAAAAGCGTACATTCTGAAAGTGGGTACGCTCTTGCGTTTCATGAACAACGTTGCTGTGGATCGAGTTGAACGGCAGGGCTCTCGTCCGCCACAAGCCGGGGTCCGAAGCTTAATCCGGCATGGCTTAAGCTTCATCCCTAGCCGCAGAAACGACTGGATCTTGTATGGACTACAAGAAATGAGTGGATTCTACGGGAATGTTCCGGGGGCGTTGTGATATCAAGCCGCCTTTCGCACACAGCAGCAGAAAGGCCATACCCGTCAGCATGTAGAGCCACGGACCCGGTTCTGGAACGTCACCCACATCTCCAGTCGGGGGCACTTGAAGTGGAGCATTCACGAGGGAGACAATCGACCCTGTTGGCGGTGTCGCCGTGGCAATTGTTACAAGTGTTGCGGGGATCAAAGGCTCTGGAATTGGCTCCGGGGAGAGCATGTAAGCGGTTTCCACCGGCACTGGGGGGACTTCACAGGCGAAATTGATCCGGTCGTAAGTCTCCTGCGGCGTTAACTGGGTACGGCGCTTGGGCGGATGATAGTTGGGGTGCTCTTTGCCCCATGCGGCCCACTTCGCCAAGGTTGCTCTGGTGTAGTGGTGCGGAACAACTTTGTCGACGTATCTTTCGACAAAGCGCTGGCAGGTCGGCGACGCTTGAATGCCAATCGACGCTCCTCCAACTACGACAGCCATCAGAGTCAGTACTGCGGATTTCCTGAGTTTGTACCGTTTTGTTCGCATGGTGAAGGCAGACAGCGCCGAAGCGCAACCGATCTTGGAAGTGGTACGGCAAGTATAGGGCAGAATTTTAGTGAAGCTGCCGCAAAATCACGAAAGTCTGCGATGGCAATCACAACTGATTCCGTCCTGGTTAAATTAATACACGCCAGCAGGTATCGAGCGTGATTCCCTGAAAGTGGTACAACACAATTCCCGATGTGGGAGTGAAGAAACTTCCCAAGGTGCCGATGCTGTAATCATTCGAGGCACGGCATGCAGAACCTGTGGATCTCCCTGATACTCCTTAGCTCAATCTTCCTCTTTCGCGCGAATGCTTTCGCCGAACGTGTGTCGCCACCCATGGGCGTCACGATTTCATGTGCATGTGCCGATCCAATCGGGCAGGCTTATGTGAACGCCGTAAAGGACCTGCTGCAAAAAGACACGCACTATCAGCAAATGAGCATGGAAGAGGGTGCGCGCAGAGGTGCAATCCGCGTGCATATCATTTCCATGCCGCTCGAAGAATCGGAAGGAAAGCCCAGAGCAGCGCTGTCTGTTGTGTACATGCACGAAGGTGTGATGGTGCACCAGTTTATTGAGACCTGCACACATCTACCGGTCCAGGATTGCGCGCTGGCCCTCATTCGCGGTCTGCGGGAGGTCGAAGACTGAGGCGAAATTAAGCCCCACGGTCTGCACCTGGAAAGAACTTCCCAAAAGGGGCAATTCTGCTGGATTGCCTCGAAGCTGCAACAAACCTAATCTGAAGTTTCAGCACGACTTTTCTTCTTCCTGCCCAGTTTAAAGTCCTGCAGTGAGCTCCGCGCTGCTGCATACGATTTGGCTCGCGTCTGAAAACGCGGCGTAGCCTCGAAGCACCTCTGTGCGTTTCGGGCAAAAAAGAAGGTTGCAAACTCCCTATTTCTAGCACTTCACTGTGTGTCGCGAGATGGTCATTGGCCATTTCTCAGCGGCTTTGTGCGCGGAAGAGGAGCGTCATTCAAGGTCGGGAGGACCGTTTTGAAGAATCGCTGGACACGGATCGCCTCAGCTCTGGCTGCGGTTATTTTCCTTACAAGTGTGAATGGATGTGGCTCCGGGTTACTCACCGTTGCCGCGGATACGATAACCACTCCCATGGCGATCAATGCCATTCGGCCCAGTACATCGACCGTGATAAAACGTGTTGGCGGAACTGTGGAAGTCACGGCGAATGTTGGTCAAGCTGTACAAACAACCTTGCAGGCCATTGGTGGAACCGTTACTTCCCAATGGTTGATTCTGTCGGGATCGCTGCCAACAGGTTTGTCCGCCTCCTCTGACGGAACGGTTTCCGGCGTGCCTACAAACGTTGGCATTTGGAATTTCACTGTGGGCGCAAGCCGTACTCAAGAGGGTACGACGCCACCGGCAAATCAGAAGGTTGCTTTCACTGTCCTGCCGGCTGCTCTCTCGATTTCGACGACTTCGTTGAGCGCAGGGCAGGTTGGCGTAGCTTACACAACAAATCTGCAGGTGAGTGGCGGCACACCGGGGTACACCTGGTCCGTGTCTTCGGGCACGCTTCCGGCCGGATTGTCGCTGAGCAAGTCTGGAACGATCACCGGGACTCCGACGGCCGCGGGAACTTTTAACTTTGCAGCAGCTGTCTACGATGCCGGCGCACCAACCCAGCGCCAGACAAAAACGTTTGCCATCCTGATCAAAGCAGCTCCGCTGAGCGTCTCCAGCACAAGTCTTGCTGCTGCACAAAGTGGCACAGCGTACAGTGTGGCTCTGGCTGCGAACGGAGGCACTCCGGCCTATGCCTGGACGATTGCATCTGGCACCTTGCCGGCCGGGTTAACACTCAGCGCTTCCGGCATCATCAGTGGTACGCCGACCGCGCCTGGCACTACAAACTTTACAGTCGCGGTGGGCGATTCTGGCGCGCCAGCTCAGCGGCAAACAGCTGCCCTTTCCTTGACGGTCGCAAGCGCCTACTTCGATGTGACCACCGCCAGCCTTCCCAACGGCCAGATCGGCGCCCCCTATACGGCCCCCCTTCAGGCGACGGGTGGTGTTCCGCCTTACGTGTGGACCATGGGCTATGGCAGCTTGCCGGCTGGTCTCTCGCTCAACGGCAGCGGCTCCATCACCGGCACTCCCACCGTGGCTGGAACTTCAACCTTTTATGTGGCTGTGCGCGATTCAGGTACACCAGAGCAGTTCCGTTTAAAGCCGCTTACGATCGTTGTCGGTGCCTCCCCACTTGCGATTACCTCGACAGGGCTCAGCAATGCTCAGACCGGTGCCAGCTACTCAGCCCAACTGAATGCAACAGGCGGCACACCCGGCTATACCTGGTCCATCGCTACGGGCAGTCTGCCAGCCGGTCTTACGCTTAGCGCCAGCGGCATGTTGAGCGGGACACCAGGCGCGGCAGGCAGCTTTAACTTTACCGTGGCAGTTGCTGACTCCGGTTCGCCTGTGCAGCAGCAAACAGCACCCATGACCATGACCGTGACACGGAGTGCTCTGAACCTTTCGTCTGTGAGCCTGGCTGGCGGTCAAGTCGGCGCGGGATACAGTGCAGGCTTTTCGGCAAGCGGCGGAACACTTTCCTACACCTGGTCAATACGCTCCGGCAGTCTTCCGGCCGGGCTGACCTTGGCGGCCACGACCGGGATCGTCTCTGGAACGCCCACCACCGCCGGCACCAGCGCCTTCACAATTGCAGTGACGGACAGCAGCACACCCGCACAGGTGCAAAGCGCGGCGACGTCACTCACCATCACACAAACTCCGCAGTCGTCTGCAAGCGGCACAACCTGGTACATCCGGCCAGATGGCGGGACGCGTTACTCGGCCAACAACACCAACGGCCAATGCAATGGCAAAAGCGACAGCGCTTATCCAGGCACGGGTACAAACCAGGCTTGCGCTTTTAAGGATGTTCGGTCGTTTTGGACGGATGGCAGCTACTGTGTGGACAACAGCCCCACCTCGAGCTGCTGGAAGTGGATCGGTTCGGGCGGTGACACCTACCTGATTCGTGGGAGCATCGACACCGGTGTGACTTACCGCATCGGGCAGGATGGGCCAAATAATGGCGATTCCGTTGGGTTGCACGGAAACCCGTACGGTTCGGGTGCACCGCTGCCGCCAGCGGGCACGGCTTCCGCGCATACCCGCATTCTTGGAGAGAATTACGGCAGCTGCACGTCGCAGAGTGCACGCACGCAGCTTCACGGCGGCTTTGGTACATCGTCTGTATTGAATTTGGCAGGGGCGTCCTACGTGGATGTGCAATGCCTCGACATCACGGACTTCTCCTCGTGTGGACGGGCTGCCCAGTCAAATGGCTGCCACACGGCGTACCCCTTGGACGATTACGCGAACACCGGTATCAGCTTGAGCAATCAGACGACGCACACAACGCTGACCGACATTCGCATTCACGGAATGGCAAACTCCGGGATGATCGGGCCGACCGGTGACGGAGTCGTGATGACCGACATCGCCATTATCGCCAATGCCGCCGCGGGCTGGAACGCCGACGCGGGAGATGGCCAAACCGGAAACGGGTCCTTGCTGGTGCAGAACTTCAACATCAGCTGGAATGGTTGCGCCGAGGAGTATCCCATCGTCGACGCGCTTCCTTATCAGGACTGCACAGATGACCAATCTGGCGGCGGATATGGCGACGGCTTCGGAACGGCAACCGTTCCCAGTGTACCGGGTTGGCAAGCTCACTTCGATCAGGGTGTGGCCAGCTACAACACACAGGACGGCCTGGATGCACTGCACCTGACCGGCGCTGGATCTTCCATGACCATCACCCGTGTGCTGGCCTACGGCAATATGGGCCAACAGATCAAAGTGGGCGGTGCTTCCGGCACGGCGATGAACAACGTGATCTTCACCAACTGCAATGCACTGCGGCAATCGATTCCGGGAACACCCGCGGGTTACAACTCTCGGCTTTCCGATTTTTGCCGGGCGGCGGATGAAGGTATCTTGTTCACCGTGGGTAGGGGCAGCACCGGGCACTTTGACTTCAACACTGTCTATTCGGCATCGGCCACAGGTATCGATATTCAGTGCGATCAAAGTGCGGGTGCCTGCGACAGCACCGCATTGATGGATTACCGCGACAACATCTTTGTCGGTTTCGTGAACGACACGGTGTCCGGTTACCCGGCTGGCAGGGGCAGCGGCAACTACTCCAACCCGATTTACCTGGCGTCCTTTAATCCGTTCACAAACCCGGGGAGCGTGTTCAGCAACAACGTGACCTACCACCCGAAGACGAACTGGTCATGCCCGGCCACCGGCTTCAATGAAAGCTCGGGATTGTGTCTCGATCCGTTGCTGACGGATGAAAGCTGGCATCTGTATGGTTTTGGCAACGTGACTCCCTTGCTGAACAATGCAGTGCGGGGTGCCGGTGCAGCTGTTCCGGGTGCGGTCACGGACTATACTGGGGCGACTCGAAACGCTGTACCAACCGTCGGAGCTTATGAGTAAAACCGTTTCCTCGATCCGGCTTGCATGCTTTATGCTCGCGTGCCTGGTGTGCCCCGGCCTTTTTGGAGCCACCTGGTACGTGCGGCCGGATGGGGGAACGCGTTACTCCGCTGCTGTACCGACCGGGCAGTGCAACGGCAAATCCGATGCGGCTTATCCGGGATCCGGAATTAACCGGCCCTGTGCTTTCAGCGACGTACGTTTCCTGTGGACGGACGGTACTTATTGCACAGACATCAGCGCAAACTCAACTTGCTGGAAGTGGATCGGCTCCGGCGGTGACACTTACCTTCTTCGTGGCAGCTTGGCCGATCACATTACCTATCGCATCGGATCGAGCGGGCCTAACTCAAAGGACATCTTTGGCCTGGCGGGTAATCCTTATGGAGCGGGAGCACCACCGCCGCCCTCCGGAACGAGTTCCGCGCACACACGGCTTGTCGGGGAGAATTTTGCTTCCTGCTCCGCACCCTCCGCCAAAACGCAGTTGCATGGTGGATACGGCGTCGGCGCGGTCCTGAGCCTGGCGGCAGCTTCTTATGTGGATGTCGCCTGTCTGGACATCACCGACTTCAGTCCGTGCGGCCGCTCCGGCCAGGCACATCAATGTAAAACTGGCTACCCTTTGGATGACTATGCGTCCAACGGCATCGTCTTCACCCGTCTGACAAACCACACCACCCTTACCGACGTGCGTGTGCATGGGCTGGGTGCCGCCGGCATTCTAGGGCCAACCGGTGATGGCGTCACGATGACCCGGTTGGAGGTGTTGGGAAATGCCAGTGCCGGCTGGAATGCCGATGCAGGTGACGGAACCACTGGCACCGGTTCGCTGCTGGTTCAGAATTTCAACATCAGCTGGAATGGCTGCGCGGAGGAGTACCCCATCACTCATCCCTTGCCTTATAACGAGTGCACCGACCAGGAGCATGCCGGCTACGGAGATGGATTCGGCACGGCAACAGTGGCAAGCTCGCCGGGCTGGCAGGCGCATTTCGATCAGGGCGTGGTCAGTTACAACACACAGGACGGTCTGGACGCTCTTCACCTGATCGGTTCCGGGTCGTCGATGACGATCACGCGCGTGCTCGCGTATGGCAACATCGGTCAACAGATTAAGGTCGGGGGTGCCTCGGGAACAGCGGTGAATAACCTTATCGTGGGCAACTGCCGCGCGATGTCGGTTGACATACCAGGAACGCCCAGCGGGTACAACCGAACGCTTGGCCCATTTTGCCGAGCCGGCGATGAAGCTGTGCTTTTGACTGCCGGCAAGAATGCCACGCTGGTCTTCGACAACAACACGATCTACTCGGCCGGCCGGATCGGCATTGAGCTTGAGTGTGATGGAAGTTCCGGTGCCTGCGATGCGAGCTCCAAAATGCTCTACCGCAATAACATCTTCGTCGGCTTTTCCCAGGATGCAAAGCATGGCTACCCCGGCGAGGTCGGCACGCAAGAATACCCGACACCCCTCTACACAGAGATGGAAGTGAACGTCCTTCGCAATCCGGGAAGTGTCGACAGCCACAACGTCACGTACCGGCAGCGGCCGGATGGAGCGTGTCCCGTCGGCGCGTACGAGAAGGATGCGATCTGCGGACCCCCCGGCCTGATTGACGAGAGCTATCACCTGTACGGTTACGGCAACATGGCTCCGGCCGCGGGCAGCCCGGCCGCCAAGAGTGGAATCGCGGTCGCCGATGTCCATGTGGATTATGCCGGAATGCAACGCCCGGAAACGCCCTCCCGTGGCGCGCTGGAAGCTGGCAGCGCGGGTAAACTCCTGGGCGTCCAGGCACCCGGGCCGGCAGAAATAGCTGTACCGCAGCATGCCTTCAAGGGAAGTCACAGCGGTGGCCGGCGGGGACACGTTGCCCGCACAATCGTTCACTTTGCGGTCGCATGTTTCCTGCTCGTCATTTTGGTCTGTATCGGGATCGGGCTGGTCCGCTTTCTCTCGTTCGGTTTCCACCGGCGGCACGCATTGCGGTAAGTCCACCTGGACCTCTGGCCGGAGGCGAGACCTGCTTGTGCAATCTTTGAGAAGCGGCCACTCTTAGGACTCCTTGCGCAATCCCGAAGCGCGCAGTGCAATCGACAGAGCGGTGCGCGCGTTGTTCACGTCCAGGGGTGCGAACGCGACAGCTCGAAGTGCATACCGGACCGATGAGCTGTACTGCTTCCGTTCGGCATATCCCTCGGCCTGCTGCTTGTAGGCCCGGCCGAGCGCCACCTGCCGCGCCACCCATCCACATCCCGGTTCGCCGTAGTGCTTCTGAATAAACTGCTGCTGCGACCGCAGCATGCGAGGCAGATCGCCGGACATTGACGATGCGGAGGTGCGGTAAAGCGCAAGCACGCGCGGCACAAAAGCGACCTCGTAATGCTGTGCAATGCGCAGCCACATGTCGCGGTCCTCGGTTGCGCGCATGGATTCATCGAAAAAGCCGACCTTGCCCACGCAGGCTCTGCGAAAGGTGATCGAAGGACAGGGCAGCTCGATGCGGCGAGTGTAGAGGAGCGTCACCGTGCTGCCGCGCTGTTCCTTGTTTCCGGTAAAGGTGTAGAAAACCTTTCCATCTTCATCGAACCTGGAAATTTGCCCATAGGACAGGCCGATCCGTGCATCGGTAAAGCTGACAAGTGAATCGGTAA
Source organism: uncultured Terriglobus sp. (assembly GCA_964246215.1). GTDB lineage: Bacteria > Acidobacteriota > Terriglobia > Terriglobales > Acidobacteriaceae > Terriglobus. The sequence continues at coordinate 13,501 of CAXTPQ010000018.1, forward strand.
GACGATTCGGCAGCCAAAGGTCGTCGGCATCCAGGAGCGCCAGAAAGGGCGAACTCGAATTGCGGATGGCGGTGTTGCGTGCGGCTGGAAGGCCCCGGTTTTCCTGGTAAATGTAAGTGAATCGGTTCCCCAACTGCTTTGCGTACGGTTCGATGACCTCGCGCGTGCCGTCCGTCGATCCGTCATCCACCAGTACGATGCGCCAGTCCTCCTCGGTTTGCGCAATGACGCTCTCGATGGCTGCCGGAAGGAAATGGGCGGCGTTGTAGGCGGGCATAATGACATCGACTTTGCTCAAGCGGGCACCTGGGCCTGCACGGCTCCTGCTGTTCTCGCCAAAGCCTGCCGGTACACCGCATCTGTCTGCCCGGCAATGGCGCGCCACGACTCCGCGCCAAAATTTCTGGCGCGCACAGCGGTCTCCAGCCGGGTTCGTAACGGCTCGTCCTCCAGCAGCTTTACGATGGCCCCCGTTAGCATGCCGGCATCCGCCGGGTTGACCAGCAGGGCATCCGTGCCATCTGTCAGCAGTTCACGAAAAACCGGCAGGTCGCTGGTGACCATCGCTTTGCCAAGGGCGAGACCCGTCGCCAGCGCACCGCTGGTCGTGATTGCGCGATACGGGTACACCACCACGTCAGCGGCACGATAGGCCGCCACCAGTTCTTCGGCTGAGGTGAACCGCAAGTCCAGCACAACGTGCTGCAGCCCCAACCGCTTCACCTGGCCGTGCACCTCCGCCAGCAGCTCAGGGGAGCCAGTTCCCATCACCAGCAACGTCGCATCGGGAGTTTGCGCCTCCACCGCGGCCCACGCCTCCAGAAGCAGGTCCAATCCTTTGTACGGAAAGATGATGCCTTGCCAGAGGACGATCCGTCTTCCTGAGACAATCCCCGGAGCAAGCCGCCCCTGATCCGCGGCGAGTGGCAGATCGTAGAAGAAGGGGCCGTGCGGGATCACGTGAATGCGCTCGGCGTCGATATCAAATTCGTCGATCAGCCGCTGCCGGATGTGGCCGGAGTGACAGATCAGTTCATCGGCGATCGCGTACAGTTGATGGAACTTTGTGCGGAACTGATCGGCTGTGTCATGCGGCAACAAATCATGGACGGTCAGCACCAGCTTCGCGCCTCGCCGCTGCGTCATGCGGACCAGCCAGAGGTCGATGGGAAAGCGCGAGCGCAGCATGGGCAAATACTGCACGTGCAGGATCGCCGGCGGTCGGAATGTAAAACGAAACGCCAGCGCCAGATGATTGGCAATGGTCTCCAGCAGCTTGCCCACGCGGCGTACCACGCGAGGCAGTCTGGGAAAACGGCCTACCACGTTCAGGCATCCTGGCCTCAACTGAATTCCGCGGCTGCGAAAGCAGTCCTTATCCAGGTAATAAGAAATGGAGCCGACGCGCACCGGCAGCCCAATCTTCTGCAGGGCTTGCGACAGATACGCCGTATAGTAGGGCACTGTCGCCAGCAAATCCATCATGTAAATGAGCGAGTTTTTGTTGGGCCGGCTCACTGCGTGGCCTCACGGATGTCCTCGTGCCTCAAAACTTTGCGATACACGTCCAGATACTCCTGCGCTGTGCGCGTTGCCGAGAAATTGGCTCGCACCTGCTCATATGCCGCATCGGCCAACGCGTCGCGCTCGCCTGCATTTCGGAGCAGGCGCAGCAATGCATCGGCAAGCGCCGGAATGTCTCCCGGCGGCACGATCCGGCCGGCTTCACCGTGGCGCAGCACTGTAGGGATCTCTCCAACGGCTGTGGCCACCACGGGCAGCCGGCTCGCCATCCCTTCCAGCAGCGCCATGGGCAGGCCTTCCTGCAACGACGAGAACACCTGTATGTCGAGCGAAGCATACACGGCAGGCATATCGTCTCTTCGTCCAGCAAACGTTACGCTTGCCCGAATGCCCAGCCGATCGGCCATTTGCTCCAGAGCCGCGCGTTCCGGCCCCTCGCCAAACAGGGCAAAGCGGCAATCGGGAAACTCGGCCAAAACCCGCACAGCGGCCTCCAGCAGGAAGGAATGACCCTTCTCCGGCGATAGCCTGGCGACTACACCGATGGTGCATCCGGCCCGGCGCTCCGGCGCACGGTGCCGCGTTGCACCTTCGGTGAATGGGCCCAGATCGATGCCGTTGAAGACCATCCGGACCTTGCCGGCCTGGGTGCCCGACCCGGTCAACTGACGTTGCACTTCGCCCGATACGGCGATCACCCCATCGAAGGACCGGAGGACGAAGCGATCCGCCATGCCGTAAGCGCGCTCAAACAGATCGTTGTCCAGCCATGTGTGACAGGTGGACACGAGCGGCAGCCCGCGTCGTTGCAGCGCAAGGTAGGCGTAGATGTCCGACTTATAGCCATGCGCATGCAGGAGGTCGGCTTGCGTTTGCCGCACAAGTTGCCGAAGCCGGGGTGCCACTCGCCAGTCCAGCTGACCGCGGCACTCCAGCAGGTGCGATTCGATACCGGCGTCCAGCGCCGCCTCATGCACCTGCAGATTTGGCTTCGCGGAATTATTGAACACGGCCAACATGCTGCGGTGGCCAGCATCCTGCATGACCCGCGATACATTCAAAATCACTGCTTCCGCGCCGTACATGCCGCCGCTGCTGATCAGGTGCAAGACTCTCATGCGGTGCCGGCAATCTCCACATCGGCTCCCGGTTCGCCGGCCTCCTGACGATTCAGCATGGCCCAAAGCCGGCCGTACATCCGGTCTCCCAGCAACCGCTGCAACTTCTGCTTCCATCTGTGCTTGCGGCGAATCGCCTGCAGCAACCCAGTGGAAGGATCCAGCAGGTGTTCCAAAAAGTTATCCGAGGCGCTCGCATGAATGTTGAAACGGCCGATCGTTCCGCGTAGCGGCAATGCTTCGGCTCCCGGAACGGAGGTCCACACCGAGGTATACCCCGCTTCGCCGCAGGCCGCCATCACCCGGTCGTTCGCGCGTCCTCCCGGCAGCGACATGCTGGTGACTGGGGCGGCAATCCAGTCTTCCAGGGCCATGCGCGCGTCTCTCAGCTCACGTTGCAGCTCCGCGGCGCTGCAGTGAGTCAGCAGCTTGTGGCTCCAGCCGTGCGCGCCAATTTTCTGGCCAGCCGCGTGCAGAGCGCGAAGATGCTCCGGCCGCATGTAGCCGATGCGCTGCCCAGTCCAGCCTGCGGTGATAAAAAAGTGAGCACTCCGGCCATGCTCCTGCAAGGCGGGCAGGGCATGGTCATGGTTGGAGAGGTGGCCATCGTCAAAGGTCAGAACTGCGCGGTAGCTTTCCGGGCGTGCAGCCAACTGATCCAACAGCCGCAGGTGCTCATGGAACCGGCTGCATGGCAGCACATACGAGTAAGCACTCGGCTCTGGACGCAGCTCGTGATACAGCAGAGCAACAACGAAGTCCGCGTGGTCCGTCGCCGATGGCCGTGAGCCGGGCTTGTTGTGTTCAGGCACGTCGTTCCTGCGAGGTCATTCTTGGCAGAGCCAACTTCAAACCCATGATACCCGCGCAAGCATTTCCAACGGCGCACACTGGTGCGCGATCCCGTTACCTTCGTGCACAAACAAGCATCAGCACGGCTTGTCAGAGCACAGGAATTACGACAACGAGCGCACGCCCAGCACATGAAACTCGCGGATCTGTGCTTTGGCACAAATTATGAGTTGATTGTTCCCTTCGGGATCGAAGGGAGCCAGTGAGAGCACGTCATGCAGAAGGAACTCTCGTGAGTTTTCCAGGATGGCTTCCACTCGCTCTCCATCCTGAAAGATCAACCGGACCCAGAGAGCCTCTTTCTGAGGAGTGTTGTCATGGAAGAGAATGGGATTGTGCCCCGGCCCGTCGAAAGTATGAACGAAAAACACCGCCTTGACCTCCAGGAGGTCGACGCTGATTGCAGGCTGTTCATCCACGGGATAGATCAGGGGAGAGCGTCCGGCAGATGCTGTCAATTTGGCGGCAGACCACGCCACGCGATCGGTGTAGCCCTTCAGCGTGTCCTGCCCAAACTGAACAACCACCTTGTCAGAGGGAACAGAATTCTTTGGACCGCCAGCATTGTCTGAGGTAACGCTTGGAATGCTGTCGCTCAAATCTAGGCGGACCTCCTGGTCAGATCATATTGTTTGATCTTGTACAGGAGGGATTTGTAGCTGATATTCAGGGCGTCGGCCGCAGCCCGGCGGTTCCAGAGCTTTTCTTCCAGCACGCGCGCAATGGTAGTGGCATCCGGCTCGCCTGCGTTCCGAGGCGTGCGTGGCGAGCTTGCGTTCACATGAATGCTCGATGCTGGGCTTGTTGTCGAACTTGACTGGCCGGTGTTGGCTGTCAGGGGAGCGGCTTGCAATTCCGGCAAAATAGCCTGCTCATCCCGAAGGACCAGCAACCGGTTGACCAGGTTCTCCAACTCACGCAAATTTCCCGGCCAGCGATATTGCAGCATGGCGTTCTGCAGGGAAAGCGAGAGCGGCAACGGCTCCAGCCCGAAGCGGGCCGCACCTTTTTCCATAAAGTGCTTCACCAGTGTCGGCAATTCATCCAGCCGCTCGCGCAGGGGCGGAAGCTTGATGCTCAGACCGTTCAGGCGGTAGTACAGATCTTCACGGAAGGACCCATCCATGATCGCCTGTTTCATGATGACGTTGGTCGCGGAAATGACGCGGACATCCGTCTTCATGGTGGAACGGCTGCCCAGGCGCGAGAAGGTTCCATCCTGCAAAACCTGCAGCAGCTTGGCCTGCAACTGCGCCGGCATTTCGCCAATCTCGTCCAGAAAGATGGTGCCGCCGTCACACGTCTCAAACTTGCCAGGCTTGGTCTTCACAGCACCGGTAAAGGCGCCCTGCTCATAGCCAAACAGCTCGCTTTCCAGCAGTTCCGCCGGCATGGCGGCGCAGTTGATCTTCATAAACGTGCGGTCACGGCGCTTGGACATTTTGTGAACGAAGATGGCAAGGATTTCCTTGCCGGTCCCGCTTTCCCCAAGAATGAGCACAGGGATTTCCGACTTAGCCACCAGGGAAGCCTGACGCTCCACCTCATGCATGGCTTTGCTCACACGCACAAAAGAGTGCGTGCTGTCCAAAACACTTTCGCGTGCTTCTATGTCGGTACTGCCCAGGGTCAGGTGCTCACGGATTTCATTGTGCAGATCTTCCGCCGTAAACGGCTTTTGCATGATGGATGCGGCACCAAGACCGGCCAGCACGGAATATTCTTCCGTGTCCGCCGAGCAACACAGTAGCAGCAGGGGAACGCTGGGATGGATTTTACGAAGTTCCTGCAGCGCATAAAGAGATTGGCTGGCCGTCTCCCACGCATACACAACCATGTCCACATGGCTATTCGTCTGCAGAGCCTTGAGAAAGCTCTTGGATTCCTCAAAGCAATGCAGATCGAAGTGCCTGCTCAGACCACGATGAATGTAATCAAGGAGGTGTGGATGACCTTCCAGCAGAAAGATACGAGGTTTCGCCTTTGCCGGCTTGGGCGCGTCGGTGCGCACCACCTGCAAACCGCGGTGCGGCCATGAGGACGAAGATGATTGCGTCGAACTGCTCATGCTGGAAGAAGGCCGCCCAGAATCGATTCGTTCGTTTCGATACGTTGTCGAAACATTGTCCAAGACTCTATCGCTACACTCAGCAATTTGGCTTCCAGTTCAGATGCAGAACGTACCGGAATAGGGAATTGGATTGATCTGCAACATTCGTGTGATTGCAAACACCTATAACGCGTGCAATTTAAATTATTTCCCGGTCCGGCTAGCCTGCCTTGCTATCATGTGCGAACAGCTTTGCGAAGGCAAGTGCTTTTCTCAACACACCGACTCAAAGTAAGCACGACTTTTCCATGAAAACCTCTCTGTCTGCGTTGAAAGGCGTTCCCGGTGGGCCGCCGCTGTCTCTGTTTGTGGGCCAGAGCAAGGCCATGCGTGGCTTGATGGAGACTCTGCGCGCGGTCGCGGGCACAGACGTTCCTGTCCTGATCCAGGGGGAGAGTGGGACAGGCAAGGAATTGTGCGTGCAATGGCTGCATAGCTTTGCCAAGAAGCGGCTGGAGTCGTTGGTGAAGGTGAGTTGTCCTGCCATCCCGCATTCACTGCTGGAGTCTGAGCTGTTCGGTTATGAAAAAGGTGCGTTTACGGGTGCCCATGCCATGCGGCGCGGCCGTGTGGAGCAGGCAGACGGCGGCACGCTCTTTCTGGATGAGATCGGCAGTCTGCATATCTCCATGCAGGTCAAGTTACTGCGCTTTCTGCAAGATGGAACGTTCTCCCGCGTGGGAGGGCACGACCTGCACCAGATCCACACACGCCTGATCTCAACGGCAAACCGGGACTTGAAGGATCAGGTCGCGGAAGGAAGCTTCCGGCTGGATCTGCTCTATCGCATCAACGCGGTTAGCTTGACTGTGCCGTCGTTGCGGGAGCGCATGGAGGACATTCCGGAGTTGGTGCAGTACTTCCTCCGGGAGCACTCAACTGCTTTCGGCACCAAGCCGGCACCGATTCCGAAGGACATTCTTCAGGGCTTTACCCGTTATTCGTGGCCGGGTAACATCCGACAGCTGGAAAACATGGTGAGGTCCTACGCCCTGATCGGCAATCTGGACGTCCTCATTCCCGAGGAGAGCGAGTATGACCCGGGCATGGAGGAGATCGATGTCAGCGTACCTGCGTCTCTGAAGACCATCACCCGCCAGGCGACTGCGCAGTTGGAGCGCCACATCATTCTGAAAGTCTTGAAGGCGAACGGCTGGAACCGCCGCAGCACCGCCAAGTGGCTGAAGATCAGCTATCGATCGCTGTTGTACAAGCTGAGCGCCATTGGCAGTGAGCAGCCCCATAAAGTATTGCCCATGGTGCATAAGATTCCAGAGCCGCTGCATACGGGCTCCCACCTGCTTCGCCAGGATCAGTAGCCCGTTTTTCCCTTTGAGAAGAGTTCTAGCAGCGAACGACATGGGGCGAGTCGATGCCTTTGGTCGCATTGCGTGTGTCCACCACAAGCCGGCTTTCACTCACAATCTGCTGGTAGTCGTAGTCGCTGTGGTCGGTAACGATCAGCACGCAATCGTACTGGTGCAAGTCGTCCAGCGGCGTTGAGGTCATGTTCAGGTTGTAACGGCGGCCCCTGCCGACCTTGGGATGGTAGGGATCGTTGTACAAGACCTCGGCACCTTCTTCACGAAGCAGCTCAATGAGCGTAAGCGAGGGAGATTCGCGCAGATCGTCGATGTCTTTCTTGTAACTCATGCCGAGCATCAGGATGCGTGAGCCGTTCAGAGCCTTCTTTTGGCGGTTCAGCGCACGTGCCACCTGCTGGGTCACAAACTCCGGCATGGCTTCGTTCACCTCCCCGGCAAGCTCGATGAAACGGGTGTGGAAGTCGAACTCCTTGGCTTTCCAGCTTAGATAGAAAGGATCGATCGGGATGCAGTGGCCGCCCAGACCCGGGCCGGGATAGAAGGCATGAAAGCCGAAGGGCTTTGTGGACGCGGCATCGATCACTTCCCAGATATCCACGCCCATGCGCAGCGAGAGAACCTTGAGTTCGTTTACCAGCGCGATGTTCACGCAGCGGTAAATGTTTTCCAGCAGCTTGGTCATCTCCGCCACGCGGGTGGTGGAGACTCGCACGGCCCGCGTGAAGATGCCCTCGTACATGGCTGCGGCAAGCTCGGCCGCTACGGGCTCGTGGCCGCCGACTACTTTGGGGATGTCGCGGCGCGCCACCGTGGTGTTGCCCGGATCTTCGCGTTCTGGTGAGAACGCGACATAGAAGACATTGTCGCTGTCGTTGTGGTCTCTCGACTGCGCGCGCAACTGATTTTTATTTCCCGCTTCCAAAATGGGAATGAGGATTTCTTCCGTGGTGCCGGGATAGGTTGTGCTTTCCAGAACGACCAACTGCCCCGCCTGCAGCCAGGGTGCAATCATGCGGGCCGTGTCTTCCACATAGCTCAAATCCGGTTCGTGATGCTCGGTCAGCGGAGTGGGCACGCAGAGAATGATCGCGTCCTGCGTCACAAGATCCGCAAAGTCCACCGTCGCCTGGAAGCCTTGGCTCCGCGCTGTCTGGATCTCTTCCGCCGGGATCCGGAAGATGTACGATCTGCCCGCAGTCAGGTCCTCGACCTTTCGTTGATCGATATCGAAGCCCGTCACCTGAAAGCCCGCTTCTGACAGCAGCAAGGAAAGGGGGAGCCCGACATAACCAAGACCGATCACGCCAATGCGGGCAGTGCGGTTTTGCAGGCGAGCAAGACGTTCAGACGCAAGGGGAGGAACAGTGACACTGGAGGAGTTCATGCAAGGCCTATTATTCCATCGCCAATGGACTTTGACCGTTCGATCTTCTACCTCTTTCAGGGGACACCGAAAGACGAAAGTTCCGGTGGTTTGGAGTGTATGCTTCGGAGGACGATCTGCTTCCCGCAAGCCGATCTGTTGCTACGGGTTGCTCCGCTTCTGGAGCTCCCAGATGGAGAGTTCGTTATGGCGCGTTATCTCATCACAGGCATTGCCGGCTTCATCGGCTCCTCCATTGCACACGCGCTGGTGGAGCGTGGACATTCGGTGCGGGGCATCGACAATCTCGTCACAGGCAGGCTGGAGAATCTGGCGGCGATTCGCTCCTCCATCGACCTTCAGCAGGACGACATTCAGGATGCGCGCGCCATGCAGCAAGCCTGTGAGGGTGTGGACTTTGTGCTGCATCAGGCGGCGCTTGCGTCGGTGCCGCGGTCTGTGAAGGATCCACTCACCTCGCATGAATCCAACGTAAACGGCACGCTGAATGTGCTGCTGGCCGCTCGCGATGCGGGGGTGCGCCGTGTGGTGTATGCCGCGTCCAGTTCCGCCTATGGCGACCAGCCCACGCAGCCCAAACACGAGGCGATGAGCCCGATGCCGCTGTCACCTTACGCGGTGCAGAAGCTGACCTGTGAGTACTACATTCAGGCATTCTGTAAGGTGTACGGCATGCAGGGTATCTGCCTGCGCTACTTCAACATTTTCGGTCCGCGGCAGGCGGCGGATTCGCCCTACTCCGGTGTGATCGCACAATTCATTTACAAGATGATGGCGGGAGAAACGCCGACCATCAACGGCGACGGCAGCACCAGCCGCGACTTCACCTTTGTTGCGAATGCCGTGCAGGCCAATCTGCTCGCTTGTGAGGCGGATGCGTCCGTGGCCAACGGTCAGGTCTTCAATGTGGGAACGGGCCACAGCCACACCTTGCTAGACCTGTACGCCACGCTGGCCGAGCTTCTGGATTTTCCGCACATGCCCAACTTTGGGCCGTCACGCGCCGGCGATGTCCAGCACTCGCTCGCCGACATCACGCGTGCCAGGAACGCACTCGGATACGCGCCGATGACGGATTTCCGCGCTGGTTTGGAGAAGACTGTCGCGTGGTACCAGCAGGAGCATGCGCGCGAGATGCAGAAAGAAGCTGTCCTGGCTTAGTTCGTCCGTCGGGTTGTGCTGTAGGTTTGCTGCCATCAGCAAACAGCAGGTTTCTCCGCTTCGTTTTGCTCCGGTCGAGATGACGCTGTACGAGTGAGCTTGATACCAAGTGCCGTGTCTTAACCTTTCGCAAAAACGTCACTTGCCCGCCGAGAATTCTCCTGCGAAGCCGGTTGAGTCGTAGAGGTTGTTGTAGGTTGGGTGGTCAGTGATCGTGTCCGCTCCGGTGGAGGCAAGGACGGTTTTGCCTTTGCGCCGCAGCTTGATGTGCGGCGGTTCGCCGACGAGGAGTGGCACTTGCCAGTCGTGGCTGCCACGCGTGATGGCGAGGCTGGTCATTTTGCCGCCGACAGTGATCTCGAGCGTCGCATCTCCTGTCAGGTTCGTTGTGATGTAGAGCTTTGGGGCGAGCGGACCGTATGGATGCGCGACGGGCGGCTTGGGCGCGGCTTCGATGGGGAGTTGTGTGCGGTAGAAGTAGTAGAACGAGTCTTGGGCGATGGCCGGTTCGCGGCCGGTTTTGTACCACTGGATGAAATAGGGCAGCAGCGCGGTAAAGCCTGCGTGGGTGTGGAAGTAGTTGGTCGTTCCGGGTGGAATGCCGCTCCCGTCGATGGAATTTGCGCCTTTGTAGCGGTGCGGATCGTCGATGGGGCTTACGTACGAGCCTTCGACGAAGTCGTTCCAGGTGATGATCTCGACCCAGTCCGCGCGATTCGCGATGGCGGATTGCCACATGGCGCGCAGGCCTTCGGCTCCGCTGTATTCATAGGAGCGGTTGGCGTTCGACCCCCAGAACTGTGGGCAGATGGGAGCCATGTAGAGCTTGTGCGCGCTGTGCAGCGCTTCCGCGTAAGCTTGGCTGCTGGGCAGCTGGTCGAGTGCACCGTTGGAGTTCGGCACGCCGGCGATGCCCCAGTAGAAAGCTCCATCGATCAGTGAGGACCATTGCGCTAGGCCCGCGTCAATGGCGGCGCGTTGCGGCAATTCGCCTCCCCAGAAGAAGGCGGGCATGAAGAAGGTGGGCAAGGGCGCGTTGCTGGGCGTTCCGCTGACAAAGGAGAGCGTGTTGCCGGCGGGTTTGGTCGAGGGGTTCCGGCCTGTGTTCAGGTCGTTCAGGATGCCTTTCCATGCGCCTGTGCCGAGCTTGTCGCCGGCGAAGGTGGTGAGAACGGCTTTGCCTTCGTGCTGGAAGTAGACATCTTTGTAGCGCGGATTGCCGGCGAAGCGGCGCATCATGTCCTTTACGTCTTCGGGGCCGTTGCCGCAGCACATGTCTGCGGAAAACATGAGCTTGAAGTTGGAGTGGAGGCGCAGCGCAGCTTCAAAGATCTGCGCGCTGTAGCGGATGTAGTAGGGTTCGCGGAACCAGCCGCCGACGTTCAGGGCAAAGCCGTCGATGCCGGCGGCTTGCGCTTCTTTGATTTCGCGCTGGTAGGCGAGAATTTTGGCTTCCTGCGTGGGATCGGTGTCGGCCTGGTAGTCCTGGTTGGTGACCATGTAGTGGGCGAAGACGGTTCGTTGGGCCTTCGCGTCTGGCGACAGGGCAAGGGCGGCGACCAGGAAGAGCAGCCACACCCCCCACCCCCATATAAATTCTCTTTTTTGAGGAATTTGGGGTTTGGTGGTTGGCGGGAGTTCGCAGCCCATATTTCCCTCTATTTCTATTCTAGAAAGTCTGTCTGCAGATCGTGCCAATTATCTTTGGCGGGGATTCGTTTTGGAATGTGGAGGTTGGAAGATGCGTTCGGGGTTGACATGGATAGTGGAGTTGCTGGATGCCAGGGAGCGATTCCGGGCCTTGCAGCCCTAAAATATATGTCAGGCCTTCAGCCCTCAAACTTGATATCTGCCAGCTACCCAGGGCTTACGCCTTGGGCTGTTATATGCCGGGCCTTCAGCCCTGGAGGTTGTAGCGATTTGTTCGTATCGAGGGTTAAAGGCGGGTTGCAAAAGCAGGTCTCTCCACTTCGCTTCGCTTCGGTCGAGATGACGATTTCCGTATGGATTTACGAGAGACATCGTGTTGGTTTGGTGATGGTTTACCCACCTTCATCGCAAAGAGCGCGATGAAAGTGGGGCACCCACTCGGCGAGTTTTGTATGACTATTCGAGGCGCAGCGTTAGGCCACGGCCGTTGTCCGGAACGGTGATGGCGACAGACTCGCCTTCGTGTGTCAGGGAGAGGTCCTTCGTTTTACTTCCCTGTAGAGCCGCTTTTGTGGCGGCCTTGCCGAAGACCTGAATGCGGAAGTCGTGCCACCAGGCGGGGTACTTGCCTTCGCGGGGTGAGACCGTGATGGTCATGGCGGAGCCCTGGATGTTGCAGGTGAAATTTTCCCGCAGAAAGTCCCCTTTCCGGTAGGCGAAGGTTTTGCCGTCGTCGGTGTAGAGGGTGCCGCGGCAGTCGTCGCCCGCGTAAACGCGCAACGTCAATGGGCCCTGTGGCGTTTCGTTGGTGCTCTGGGTAACGGGGGCGATGGGCAGGATGGCGCCGCCGCGGACGTAGACGGGCAGCGTCTCCAGCGTGGGCGTGACCTGCTGGGTGAGGCTGAGGGTCGAGGGTGGGGGCGCGGCCGATTCAGCGGAGACCTGCTTTGCCGTGGGCACGGTGATCTGCTTGCCGGTCCAGTAGTCGTACCAGGTGCTGGAGGGGAACTCGACGGTGTAGGCGTCCAGCGTGTCGGGGAAGGGGGAGGGCGCGATGAGCAGGTCATGGCCGAGGAGGAACTCGGCGTCGACGCCGGGATCGTTGTCGATGGGGTGGCGGTCGCGCGTGGCCTCGGGGAAGTCGAGAAAGAGGGGGCGCATCATGGGCAGGCCGGTGCGCGCGGTCTCCTCAGCCAGCGTGTAGAGATAGGGCATCAGACGGTAGCGCTCTTCGATGTAGCGGCGGCGCGTGGCTTCCGCGGCCGGGCCGCCGACCCAGGGCTCCTGATCGGCCGTGCCTTTTTCAGTGTGGTCGCGGTCAATGGGGTGGAAGGCCGCAACTTCGAGCCACCTAGTGAGCAGCTCGGTCGAGGGTGTGCCGGCGTACCCGCCCACGTCGGCACCGGCGAAGCTGAAGCCAGCAAGGCCGAGGCTCTTGAGCATGGGGCCGGTCATGCGGAGGTGGTTCCAGGTGCTGCTGTTATCGCCGGTCCAGGTGGCGGCGTAGCGCTGGCCGCCGGCGTAGCTGGCGCGGGTGAGCACGAAGGGGCGGGTGCCGGGCTGGTCATGCAGCAGGCCTTCGTAGGTGGCCTGCGAGTTCAACATGCCGTAAACATTGTGGATCTCGGCATGGGTGGCGGTGCGCGGCGCGAAGCCGGGTTCGGCGATGCGGTGCTGCGTGTCTTCCGGCATGGTCAGGTTGGCCGACTGGAAGACGGAAGGCTCATTCATGTCATTCCAGAAGCCCTCAAGGCCGGTTTTGAGAAAGGGCTGGTAGAGGCCGCCCCACCAGGCACGGGTGCCCGCCTGGGTGAAGTCTGGAAAGACGCTGGGGCCGGGCCAGACGGGACCGCTGAAGACGGAGCCGTCCGCCGCGTGCAGGAAGCGGTCTTCCTTCGTGCCGGAGTCGTAGGGCGCGTAGTTCTCGCCGGGGGCTTTGGCGATATGCAGGTCGGTGATGGCAACGGTGTGGAAGTTCATGGCACGCAGTGTGGCGATGGTGCCTTGCAGGTCCGGGAAGGCTTTGGTGTCGACGGTGAAGGGCCGGTACTTCTGCTGGTAATCGATGTCGAGGTAGATAGCGTCGGCGGGGATGTAATCGGCGCGGAAGCGGCTGGCGACTTCAAGCACGCGGCCGGCTGTCATGTAGGAGAAGCGCGACTGCTGAAAGCCGAGGGTCCAGCGGGGCGGGAGCGGCGGCTTGCCGGTGAGCCAGGCGTAGGCCTCGACAACATCGCGCGGGGTGGGACCGAGCATGAGGTAGAGGTCCACCGGGCCCTTGGCCGCGCCGAAGCTGTACTGGTTCGGGTTCTGCTGGCCGAAGTCGAAGGTGCTGCGCCAGGTGTTGTCCAGAAAGGTTCCGGTGGCGTTGCCGGCGCGGAAGGTGAGAAAGAAGGGGATGTCCTTATAAAGCGGGTCGGTGGACTCCTGCCAGTGGTAGGCGTCGGTGTTCCACATGGTGAAGGTGCGGCCGCGGCGATCCATGGGGCCGGCTTTGTCGCCGAGGCCGTAGAAGTGGGCGTCGGCGGGCATGGTTTCGGTGAGGCGGAAGCTGCCATCGGGGCGGAACTCGAGGGGCAGAGCGTCCTCCTGGAGAATGCGGCCATCGAGGGCGGTGACGGTGAGCTTGCCGGTGGCGCGGTCGATGCTGACGTGGGCAGTTGTGGTGCTGAAGCCGTTGAGTTCGGGCATGACTTTGACGGAGGCGGTGCGGGATGCGGGGAGAACGGCCCAGGAGCTGTCCTCCGGGAGCTGGCCGGCGGGTGCGATGCGAATCCGGAGGAGGTCGTCGCGCAGGGCGGTGATGCGGAGCGTGGCGGCGGTGTCGCGAAGTTCGAGGCCGTTGAGGAGTGGGGTGAGTTGGGCGGCGGTGGTGAAGGTTAGGGATTGGGGGGCGGTTTGGGCGAAGGCCGTGATCGCGCAGGTGGAGAGGAGGAGGCCGAGAGCGGTGCGATATCCGATGGTGGATGGCATTGAGACGTCCCCAGAAACGAACAGTTGAGCAGTGGATGGTTTCAGAGTTTGCGAGTTGGAACATTTAGCGCGGGCCTGCAGCCCGCGGGCGTCGTCATCGGCACTTACCTGCGGCGTTGCCCCAAGTAAGGATAGCTCGGGCCTTCAGCCCGGAATGTGGTGAGCTCGTCCCGGTTGTGGTGGAAACTCAAGCAAACAGCAGGTTTCTGCGTTGCGAAGGCACGATGGAGCTGTGCCTTCTCCGGTCGAAATGACGATTGATAGACAGGGGTAACGTGTGAGTGAAGTGATTTTGGATAGCCCCGGGGCTAAAGCCCGTATGTCTTCAGATTCAGTGGCCTGAAGGCCACTGCTCCCTCCCGGGAAAACCACCTTCACGACGAAGGAGCTGTCGTGAAGGTGGGGTGCCCGGAAACAGCAGGTTTCTCCACTGCGAAGGCACGATGGGACTGTGCCTTCTCCGGTCGAAGTGACAGGCTGTGGCAGGGCTTAGAACTCGTACTTGAGGGAGAGTTCCGAGATGCGGCGGCCCAATTTTTGCGGGGCGGTGCCGAAGCCGGTGTTGGGGTTGACGGCGGCGTTGGCCAGTGACGTTCCGTTGAAGATCAGGGTCGTTTGGTTGGCGTAGCCGGTGCCGAAGCTGTTCAGCGCGTGGTTGACGAAGTTGAAGGCGGCGTAACGGAGGCGGAGGTTCTGCTTGCCGTCGTGGCCGAGTTTGAAGCCTCGCTCTGCGGTCAGGTCTGTGTTGAAGAAGGCCGGGCCGTGCACGTAGGGCAGGATGGCGCGGCCGTTGGTGCCGGTGTTGGGCAGGCCGAAGGCGGTGGGGTTGATGAACTGGTTCTTGCCCAGGTTGGATTTCAGGCTGCCGATGACGGTCGGCTGCAAGTTCACGTCGGGCGTGCCCAGGATGGAGGTGTTGCTGACGCTGTAAGCACCGTTGGGGTCGGCGATGGTGCCCTGTGCGTAAAAGCTGGGCGAAAAGCTGACGCCCGTCTGCAGGTTGCCGCCGCTGGAGAGATTGGTGATGCCGGAGAAGAGCCAGTTGTTCACCACCGCGCCGGCGAGCCGGTTCTGCAGCGTTTTGCCCGTCTGATAGGAGTAGGAGAAGTTGACGACCTGGGTGCGGTCGAAGTTGAGCGGGCCGTAGTTGCTGAGCAGGTTGAAGGGATCGATGCCGGCGGTGTAGTTGAAGTCGGCTGCGGAGCCCAGAATGCCGAGCGATTTGGAGAAGGTGTAGTTGACGTTGTAGGTCAGCTTGCCGGTCTGCTTGATGAACTCGACCTGGACCGCGTTGTAGTTGGCGAAGTTGTTGTGGTGAGGCACCAGGATCTGGTTGTAGCGGGGGTAGGGACGTGCGTTCTGAATGCTCTTGTCACCGGGGTAGTTGTAGATGGTGTCGAGCGAGGCGGCCTGCTGCGGGGTGCAGCCGGTGGTGCTGCAGGCTCCGGGAGCAAACTTATTGATGGCGGCCGCGGCGGTGGGCGTAAAGAGGGTGCCGACCGGAATGGCGTTCACATTGTTGAGCACAACGGTCTGCGTGGTGCCATTGTTGAGCAGCGAGTTGCTGTTATTGCCCACGTAGCTGACCTGAATGGTGGAGCCATGGGGGAACTGCTGCGCGATGCTCAGGCTGTAGTTGTTGGTGACGGGGTCGGTGGCGTCTGTTGAATCGAGGCCGTAGACGGTGGAGGGTGGGATAGCGGTGGCGGTGCCGCCCGCGTTGCCGTAGGTGGTGGGGTTCAGGTGCAGCGTGCTGATGCCGCTGAGCGTATTGCCGCCAAAGCCCTGCAGGTCAAGCGAGCGGACGCCCGAAGCCTGGCCGAACTGCGCGGCCACGTCGGCCAGCGCGTCATGGAAGCGGTAGACGCCCGCGCCGCCGCGGACGACGGTTTTGCCGTTGGAGAAGACATCCCAGGCAAAGCCGCCACGCGGCTCCACAAAGATGCCGGGTGCGCCGGTGCCGGAGTTGGCGATGGACGGCGTGAGCGCGTGCCAGGTGAGGCCGGGGTAGGGATTGGTGGTGGGGTCTTGCGTGGAGTTGATGAGGCCGGGATTCCAGATGGCCGCGCCGATGCCGCCACGGTCGGTCCAGGCACCCTGGTAGGAGAAGCGCACGCCAAAGTTGACGAGGACGTTGCTGGTCACGCGCCAGGAGTCCTGGCCGTAGAAGTCCGTGTTCCAGAAGTAGAGGTTCTTCTTGGGATTGCTGTTCTGCTGGTGGAAGTCCTGAATGTGGCCTTCCACGAAATCGGCGAGCCAGTTGCCGCTGTTGAAGTGCGGGTTGCCAAATGCCGGTGTGCCGTTGGCGTAGGTGCCGTTGTAGTCGAAGAACTGGTTACCGGCCGGGCCGAAGTAGTAGTTCTGGATGGCACCGTTGGTGGAGGTTCCGGTGGCGGTGCCGTTGTTGGAGGTGCGCTGGGAGTAGATGCCGACCTTGAAGGTGTGCTTGCCGAAGACTTTGGTGAAGTTATCGCCGACGTTGGGCTGGAACTTGGTGCTGCCCAGACCGATGACGGAGAAGTCCGGCGTGAGTGCGAGCGGCAGGCCGCCAACCGCGGCATAGGTGGCGATCTGCGGGATTTCCGTGGTGCCGTTGTTGAAGGCCGGGGAGTAGGTGTAACCGGCGGTGGAGGCCAGCACCGCCGCGGGCGTGCGGGGAACGAAGGCCTGCTCGAAGTAAGTGAGCGCGCCGAAGAGCTCGTTGGTGGCGGTGGCGGAGAAGATGGTGACGTAATTGGCCGCGGCGCTGTGAACGCTGATGCGGTTTTCCAGGCCGTAGCCGGGCGTGTTGACCGAGCCGAGCACGTTGCCGGGCTGCGGCGAGTAGTAGGGGACTTGCGGCTGGCCTTCCTTGCCGCGCTCAAAGTTGTAGCGGCCAAAGACGGTGTTGCGCGGGCCGATGGCGTAGTCGAGCCGGCCGGTGTACTGGCTTACGTTGTTGTTCACCAGGTTCTGGGCGTCATAGTTGTAGCCGTCGGCACCGGTCACGCCACCGGGCCGGTTGGGCAGCGGGTAGACGTAATTGATGAGCCGGGCGACGTTGGCATCGCGGAAGGCGGAGATGTTGCCGTTGACGAGCGGGGTGCCGTTGTCACCGACGGTCGGGACGACGTTGATGAAGCCGTAGTTGTTGTAGTTGGGGCCGAGATAGCTCTTCAGCGCGGCCTGGCTAAAGTCGCCGTTGCGCAGCGCCTGCGTGGGTACGAGGGCATGAATGATGGCGGAGCCGGCGTTCTGGTAGGCGTAGACGTTGCGCTGCGCGTCGTACTCGCCGCCGGCGAAGAAGGTGAGCTTCTTTTTGGTGAAGGGAACGGGGCCGCCGACCTGAGCGCCGGGATAGATAAAGCGGTCCTGCGGCCGGGCCAGTCCGTTGTAGTTGGAGAGCCAATCGTTGGCGTTGAGCGCGGCATAGCGGGCAAAGGTGTAGACCTGACCGTGGAGGCTGGCGCTGCCGGCCTTGGTGACGGCGGAGATGACGACGGGACCGTTGGACTGGTCGACACCGAAGTTGGAGGTTTGCACCTGGACTTCACTGACGAAAGAGTCGTTCAGGTTTTGAAGGTTGGCGCCGTTGTTGCCAGCGTCGGTCAGGTTGGCGCCATCGAGCTTGAGGACGATGCCGGCGACGGGTGCGCCGTTAGAGGCGTAGGGCGTGGGCTGGCCGATGGTCACGATGGTGAAGTCGGGCGCGGTGTTCTGGTTGCCGAGGCTGCGGATGTTGAAGCCGGGCAGGGTCTTTTCCAGCTCCTGGGCGTCGCGGCCGACGACGGACAGCGTGTCGAGCTGCTGGGCGCTGATAGTGGAGCTGAGCTGGCCGCTGTCCAGCGGGATGCCTGCGGATTCGGTGTTGACGTTGACGGAGACGGTGTCACCGGCGGAGAGCTTGACGTTGTTCAGGGCCTTTGCATCGCCGGGATCCAGGTGGATGGCCTGCAGGGTGTAAGCATTGAAGCCGGTGCTGGTGACAGTCACGTCATAGTCGCCGCTGGGGAGAGCAGAAAAGCTGAAACCGCCACTGCCGTTGGACTTGGAGGTGCGGTCCTGGCCGGTTCTGGTGTTGTGCGCGACAACGGCGGCATTCGGGATGACGGCTCCGGTTGCGTCTTGAACGACGCCGCTCAGAGATGCCGAGCCGACCTGTGCCGGGGTGGCCTGTGTCGCTACCAGGCAAATGGGAAGCGCAAAAAACCCGGGCAGGAAAGCCCGAAGACTGCGGTAAGAACTTGGCATAGGTATCACTGTCTCCAAAATGTGTGCTGCGTGTGTTGCGGCCGCGGCTTGCGTCTTGCAGCTGCGTTTGTTCCCTTACGAAGCATGCCGTTTATAAGCACCGCAATGCACGCCTGGGCAGGTCTTTTCGGCAAGGGAGCTACTCTTAACCGTTAAGACTCGCTAACAAGTACAACGAATGCATAGGTTTACGCCGACGCTCGATCAATCGCGGATGCACGTTTACCGGACTATAATCACCCTCGTGATCGCGGCGATCAAAGTGCGGGAGGAGTACACCGAGGAGCAACGGGCCGCTGTGATGGCGCAGCTGGAACGTTTGATCAGCACGCCGTTCTTTAGCCACAGCCGGCGGCTGCCCGCTTTTTTGCTGCATGTCGTCGAACGTACACTTGCCGGGCATGCAGAGGATCTGAAAGAGCGCACACTCGGTGTTGAGGTCTTTGGCAAGAGCCCCGCTTATGACACAGCCAGCGATCCGATTGTGCGGGTTACGGCGGCGGAAGTCCGGAAACGCATCGCGCAGTACTACCAGGATCCGGAGCACCAGCGAGAGCTGCGCGTCGCGCTGCCGTCCGGCAGCTACGTGCCCACCTTTGAGTGGGCGGTGGTGGATCGGGCCGTGCCGGACTTTCTCTCCGCCGTTTCTGCCGATTCACCCAGTCTAGAGGTCGTGTTGCCGGCGACCGCTTCAACCGCGCCATCGGCATCCTCTTCCTTCAAGCGGCGCTGGCTGGGTCCTTTGCTGATCGCGGCAACGCTGCTCGCAGTCGTAACGACCACCGTCGTTGCCAAAGTACGCCAGTCCCGGCACACGGCATTTGTCCAGTTCTGGGAACCAATCCTCGGGGCAGGCAGCCAAAATGACCCGGTTCTGTTTTGCATTGCTGATCAAACGCAATACACGGCCATCAGTCTGCGCGATGCTAACGATCCCACCCGGCAGATCACGCTGAAAGACAACCTGACCGCCGTAATTCTGGACGATGTCACAACCACCATCAAGGTAGCCGGCGTGCTGCAGTCCGCCGGGCGGCGATACACCATTAAAAGTGAAAGCGGAACGACGCTCTCTGATCTGCGAAGCGGGCCGGCGGTGATCATTGGTGCCTTTACAAATGAGTGGGCACTCCGCCTGCTGCGCCCGCTCCGGTTTCACTTTTCGAACAACCCCGAAATGACGGCTTTCAGCATCGTGGATGGTGCCGCGGGCAATCAGAATCGCTGGACAGTGGACCGGGCCCGGCAGATCGCCACAAACAACTATAAGGATTACGGCATTGTGGCGCGGTTCACGGACGCGACGACGGGGAAGCCGACCCTGATCGCGGCAGGTATCGGCCGGGGCGGAACCACCGCCGCCGGTGAACTGCTCAGCAATCCGGAACTGTTGAAGCACGTGCACGATCAGATGCCTGGCGTGGGCTCCCGCGATCTATTTTCGGGTAACGTCGAGATTGTATTGAGCACCGCGATCATCGATGGCGAACCAGGCACGCCGACCGTTGAAGCGATCTATCGCTGGTGATCTCGTGCACTTTGACGCTTTCGCAACAAAGCTGTCATTGCATCCCCTTCAAGATCGCAACTTACCCGCCTGCTACTGCGCGCCACGGCGGCGGACGATCGTTTTGATCGTTTCAAACATGATCAGCAAATCCAGGCCGAGCGACATGTGCTTGATGTAGTAGAGGTCGTATTCGAGTTTTTCGCGCGATTCGGCCAGGGTCGCTCCGTAGCCATATCGGACCTGCGCCCATCCCGTAAGTCCGGGCCGGATCATGTGCCGCAAGTCATAGAAGGGCAGGTTTTCCGTGAGATACGGAATAAACTCCGGCCGCTCCGGCCGGGGTCCCACCAGACCCATGTCGCCACGCAGCACATTCCAGAGTTGCGGAATTTCGTCAATCCGGGTTTTGCGCATGAACATGCCGAATTTGGTAACTCTTGGATCGTTTTTGACAGCCCATTTTGCACCGGCGGCCTCGGCGTCCGTCCGCATGGAGCGGAACTTGTACACGTAAAAAGGTGTGCCGCCGGCACCCACGCGCGTTTGCCGGAAGAAGATCGGTCCCTTGGACGTGAGCCGGATGAGCAGGATAACGACTGGAAAAAACGGCAGAAACAGGGTAAGCCCGATGGCGGCCACGATGGCCGAGACGATCACGCGGGAGAACTGCTGCGATCGCTGGATGCGGAAACCTTCGCTGTACAACAACATGCTGGGCAGCAGGCCGTCCAGCTGTATCTTGCCGACCAGCCGCTCGCGCAGGTCCCCCACTCGCTCCACATTCGTCCCGCGAAAGCGGGCAGCCAGGAGTTCCTGAATGGGGAGCTCACTGCGGGCATCTTCGACGGCCACAATCACGCGTTGCAAGGGCGGCTTGATCTGGCTGAGCCGCTTGAGTTCTCCGGTCCAGAGAGCGCGGCGTTCCTGTGGCGTCACGCTGGCATCCAGGGAATGCCAGTCCACCACCTCCATGCCGATATCGCGCCTTGTGCGAAGCGTGTCCACAATGGACCGGGCTTGCTCGCCGCTGCCCAGCACGTACACACGTTCACGGAAGAGGGGCAAGTTTACGAAGCGTTCATAGGCTTTCCGCCACAGAATCAGTCCCGGCGTAAGCAGTGCAAAGCTCAGTGCATACACATTGGGAGCGATGGACAGCTCCGGTACAAAGAAAAGCATGGCGGCCAGCAAAAAGCAGGAGAAGCCAAGGACAAGCAGAATGCGAAAGTAAATCTCGAAGGAGATAGAGACGATCTGCGGCTCGTACAGGTCGAAATAGTAAGACAGGCCAACGACGACAACCGTGATCGCCCCGATTTTTAGGAGGCCTTCTTCATAGAAGAGACTCAGAAAAGTGTCAGGCCCGAGAAGAATCTGGCAGGCGATCAGGAAGCATGCACTCACCAGAATTGCTTCGCCCAGTAGCAGCAACACCGTTCGCGTGGGGTAATAGACGTTCAGGAATCGAATCACGACGGGCGCCCTGCTGCAGCGGTAAACTCATTTGTCATAGCCGTAATACCCACCGGCCGGGGCCATTCCCTTCACCGCATTCAGCACCACGCCGAGCAGCTTTGCGGCCTTCAGTTCCTGCAATGCTCGCTGTGCTGTTTCGTATTTGGTCACGCCGCCGCGTGCGACCAGCACCACGCCGTCACAGGCGCGGGCGAGGTTGGCGCCATCCGCCACCAAATTCACGGGAGAGGAATCGACGACGATCCAGTCGAACGCATCCTGAAGTTCGGCCAACAGCTTTTCAAATTTGCCGTTTCCGGAAAGGTCGGAAGCGTTGTCGGCATCCTGGCCGCACGGGATAAAGGTAAGAGTGGCCAAGCCTTTGAATTCTCCCACCGAGTCGAGCCTGGGCTGCTGGATGATTTGATCCAGACGTGCAGCGCCGGAAAGGTACTCCGTCAAGCCGGGTGTGTTGTGTGTGCCGAGAAGCTTGTGTTGTGTGCCGCGGCGCATGTCCCCGTCAATCAGAAGCACGCGGCTGCTGCGGTGATTTGCAAATCCAATGGCCAGATTGGCCGCGATGAAGCTCTTGCCTTCTTCCGGCAAGCCACTGCTGATCAGGACAGTTTTGAGCGGGCTAGTGGCCCGAAGTTCATGCATGCGGGCGCGCAACGCACGGATCTGCTCGACGTTCGCGCCGCGGGCTTGTAGCGCGGGCAAACGTGCTTCGTCGGGGTGCCATTCGACCTGAGCGACGGTGGGAATGACGACCTCATCTTCCGAGATCGTTCCAGCAGCAGCAGAAGGAGCTTCGGGAGGGGCTTCCGTGATCGCAGCCGAAGTGCTGCCATTGAGTCCAGCATCGACACCGAACGACCGGGGTTCCTGCACTCGTGGTCCAGGGATGCCGCGCGGAGAAAAGATCTGATCGCGGCGTGGTGCAACAGATGCGGTAACCTTTGCACCGGCCGGATCCTGCTGGTTAAGTTGAGCGACGCGGTCCATTTCAGCGCGAAGCAGAGCTTCATAGATTTTGCTCATCGGTCGTGCTGTCCTCGCATTCCGGCGTGAGATATGGCTGTGGCTGCTTCCATGCGATTGGACCGGGAACCAGAGACCGGCACGGAAGGCATGGCCAGCTGCTCTGCTGCACCGCCGGGCAAATGATCCTCCAACATCAGATCGCGGGCCACGGCTTCAACCAACCCTGCTCCGATCGTCCGCTTCTGGTTGACATAGGCAAGGATCAAGGCATGTTCACAGAGGAGATTGATGACACGTGGAATGCCGCCCGCTAGCTCGTGAATGCGCGCAACAGCACCGTCTGTAAAGATGGCCTCGTCGGTACCCGCAAGATGGAGCCGCTGCCGCACATATTCGGCTGTTTCCTGCTCGGTCAGGCAATAGGTCCGGCACCAAAGCGCGATACGTTGGCGAAGCTGCCGTGCATTCTCCTGACGCAGCTTCTGCTCGAGCTCCGGCTGGCCTGCCAGCACCACCTGAACCAGCTTCTCAGATGAAGTCTCGAGATTGGTCAGCAGCCGAATCTCTTCCAGCAACTCCCAGGAGCAGTTTTGCGCCTCATCCACCATGATCACGCAAGTTTCGTGCTTGCGATAGCACTCGATCAGCCAGCGATTGAGCTGAAGCAACATGCTCGCTTTGGTCCGGACAGCCGGTTCCAGGCCGAAGTCGGCCAGAACGAACTCCAGGAAATCCAGAACTTCAAACCGCGGGTTGAACACATAGGCGAAGTGGATGGGGCTGTTCTCGAATTTGTGAAGCGAACTACGCAGCAAGGTCGTTTTTCCCGTGCCGACCTCACCGGTCAACACAACGATTCCTTTGCGAAAGGTGATGCCGTATTCCAACCCGGCAAGTGCCTCACGCGTGTGGGGCATCATCGCGACAAACTCTGGATCAGGACTGGCTCCGAACGGATTTTGTTGTAAGCCGAAAAAACGTTTATACATGCTTAACCATGGGCCTGAGTGGGCTGGGGAGTCTGGCGGACCCGGCGGAAAAATATCCGCTTGAGCCAGCCGCGCCGCTTGACCTGGGGCACAGTCGCGGAAAACGAGATCATGGTGAGCGTTGGCAACTCAGTAAACGCCCACACATCACGCTCATTTCTTAAGGCTGTGTCCTTGAATTCAAGAAGTCCCACTATGAGTACGCCAAGTGCCAGCCCCGCCGCAATACCACCCATGAGGAATACGCTCCGTTTGGGGGAGAAGGGTGCGTCGGGAAGGTTCGCCGCATCCACCATGCGGAATTGCTCGCCCTGTTGACGCTTTTCCAGGTCGGTTGCCATTTTGGAGGTGTTCATCTTCGCCAGCAGATCGTCATAGAACTGCTGGGCGGTCTGGTTGTCACGGGTGAGCTGTTTAAACTCCTGCTCCACCATCGGGCTGGACTGGATACGAGCCTGGTACTGACCGATGTTGGACTGGATCTGCGCCTGTTCGCGGCGCTTTTCCTCAATGCCGAGATTGGCCGCCTGCAACTGCGCCCGAAGCTGCTGGACGGCCGGTGAATCAAAGCGGCTGGGTGCTGTGGAGGCCGAGCCTGGGCGTGGTGGTGCAGGTGCACGTGCGATCTGCCGTCGCAGTTCGGTAATGCGTCGATCCAGCGCGACCACATCCGGATAGTCGGCGGTATAGTGGCTCAGCAGATCGGCCCGCTGTGTCAGAAGAGTCTGCAACTCCTCTTGTGTGGCAGAGCTGATGGGAGCGTTGGGTTGTGTGGAGGAAGCGGCTGGCACGGTCTGAGAGGCAAGCTGCTGAGCCAGCATGGACTCGGCAAAGGTCTTGTCCTGCTGCATGCGGGCCAGCGCCTGATTGGCCGACTCCAGTTGTGTGTTCAGGCTGGTGAGCATGCTGCCGTTGGTGCCCTCTTCCCCGGGCAGACGGCCGACATACTGGCGCTGAAATGCGGCTAACTTTGAGTCCTGCTCGTCCAGATTGCGTTTCGCATCGGTCAGCTGGCTCTTCAGGAAGCTCACCGTGCCTTCCGCGGAATCGGAACGCGAGCGAAGGTTCTCACCAACAAAAAGCGAAGTAATCTCGGTACAAACCTGTTGGGCGGTATGTGGATCACCGGCTTTGAACGATATAAAGAATCCTGGCAGGCCATTGCCGCGCGCAATCTCTGGAGTAATGGTCTTGATGTCGATGTTCTTGCGAGCAAGGTCGATACGATCGTCCATCGACATCTTGCGGTCGCCGTAAAGGTTGTACCGTTCCACAATGGGCTGAATGCTGGAGCGGCTTAAAATTTGTTCCTTCATGGAGGAAAGCCGGCTGTCCAGATCCTGGGCGATCACGGGCTTTACCAGGGTGTCTGGGACTTTTTGGCTGTCGATCAGCACAAGTGTCTGCGACATGAACTGAGGCGGGATCGTGTAGCTGAACGAGTACGCCAAAATGGGGAGGATCAGCAGGGGAATCAGAACGATCCAGCCGCGCCGCTTCAGAATGCTGAGATAGTCGTCCAGGATGAGTGAGCGGTGCCCTAGCATGGTGAGCTACTTTCTAGTGAGGAAGGCGTGGGGGGAATACGTCACGCCGAATGTGACGTACTGCGAAAGACCGTTGAAATCGTTCAGAGCCGGTGAGACTCCGCTGAAGAGCTGCCGCTGAAGTGTGTAACTGGCAAACGCGGACACCGGCCGTGCAATCTGCACCGAAAATTGACCGCCCGCCACCACGCCGGAACTGTTGAAGTTAGGCAGCAGGGTATTGGCAAGCTGGGTGGAGCGGTTGTATCCCACAAGGCCGGAAACCTGATAAATCCGTGCGAACGCCCGCGAGACGGTGAGTGCTACGGTGTCATTGCGCGTTCCCACCACGACGCCATCGCCGTTGTTCACGCTGCGAACATAGCTCACCCCAGCACTGTAATTCTGTGCCTGATAGTTCACTGCCGCGCTTGCCGCGAAGTTGATGGAACTGCTGCTGATTACGCGGCCATCGCCAGGGGTGATCCACTGCGGCCCGGCTCCTGCTGTCACACCGATTTTCCGGGAAAGTTGCCGGGAGTACGTTCCTTGTACGGTCTGTGTGTCATAGGTGGAGGAACCCGTCCCAATCAGGGTGCTGATTCCCGGCTGGTAAGAGAACGAGGAGTGAGAGTAGCTGTAGCTGCCGCCAACGTTGGAAAGGGCATTGATCCGGTGATTCAGTCCAAACGTGCCGCTCTCCAGGTCGTTGTTGATGCCGTTGGCTGAATTTCCCGTGTAACGCTGTATGAAGTACGCGCCGGTTCCAGAAACGAAAGTGCTGCCGGTGAGCTGACGTGTTGCCGTGCCGCTCACGATATTCGAGACTCGCGTGGAGTATAGCGTGAGTATGCCCAGACCTGTGGTTGGGCCCACCTGCACAGGTGGAACATTCAGGTCCCCCGCGCCCGGCACGCCGGAAAGCCCCGTGGCCGGGGTTTGTGGCAAATATGTGACTGAATCTCCGACAACGAAATTCCAGTTGCGTGTTTTTGCGACCTGAGTCAGGGCCAGAGTCTGAAACGGGTACGAGGGAATCTGCGAATTGCCAATCAGATAACCACCGGTGTAGACGGCGCTGAATGGATGGGTCTCGCTGCGTGAAAGATAAGCCAGGTTGCCGGAAAAATCGGTGTACGACGTTGTTCCCGTCCCGGGGCTGCCGTTGTATCCGGTCACCACCGTTTCAGAGGCGGTCACGGAAAATCGCAAGCTGCCGCCGATATTGGGCAGGGCGAAGCCCTCATAGGGGGAAGGAGCAGTGGCGCTGGGTGCCGCCTGGGCATGAGCCACCAAGGGCGCAGTGCTGATCAGCAGAAGGGCATGGGGGACGAATCTGAAGAACGGCATGTGCTAACTCGGAATGGTCGGAATGGAATACGGAACTGTTGAGGTTTAGGGGGCGACGATGGTATCGCCAGGCATCAGGGTGACGCCTTGCTCGTCACCTTTCGTAAGAGCTTTTTTATAATCAAACGGGATTTTCTGTTCCTTGCCGGCGACTTTACGCAAGATATAGAGCTTCTTCTTTGCATAGGGGCTGAGGCCGCCAGCAGCCGAGATCGCCTGCAGCGGTGTCATGCCGGGAGCCAGCACGATCGCTCCCGTGTGTGCCACTTCACCGATGAAAAAAATCTCCTTGGGATTTACGCTCAGGACCGTGACCGTCACCAGTGGGTCATTCACATACTTCTTGAGCCGGCTTGCGATATCGGTGCCAAGGGCCATCGGCGTCATGCCGGAAGCTGGGATGTCACCCAGTAAGGAAAGAGAAATCTGCCCATCGGGCCGCACCGGCACACCGGCAACGGACATACCAGGTTCTTTCCAGACGTTCAGCTG
Source organism: uncultured Terriglobus sp. (assembly GCA_964246215.1). Classification (GTDB taxonomy): domain Bacteria; phylum Acidobacteriota; class Terriglobia; order Terriglobales; family Acidobacteriaceae; genus Terriglobus. Next base: position 40,134 of record CAXTPQ010000018.1, read on the forward strand.
GAGGGTGTCGCCCGCACCGATGATGTAGCTACTGGACGACACCTCGGAGGGTCGCAGGTCGCCTACAACGGCTGAACTGGTGGCGGCTGGAACTGTCGTGGGTGTGGCCTGCAGAACAGGCCGGGTCCCTTGCTGTGCGAAGACAGCCGGAGCAAGAAGAATGCTGAACCAGATGGAGTGACGCAGTTTCATGGGTGTTCTCGTAAATGATGCCATCAGTTTGGCCGTGTTTGAGAGGAGGAAGGAAGTTTATCGTGACATTCGTAACCACTTTTATGCTCCAAAGTAAGCCGGCCGGAGCATTTCAACGCAGATATCGATTGCGACCTCGCGCTAAATCCAGCAGAATCGTTCTGTCGGTATCGCCACAATCCCGTATCAGCCGCCTCTGTTGCTGTCACCCAAGCATACTTGCGTCCCAGCAGCTTACGGCAAAAAAATTGGTGCCAGGGATTGCTGTCGGGCGGCATACTACATAGGTCTACCCCCCAGGGTGAATGGGAGCGCTGTTTATGCTCGAAACCGCCGTGCCGACTCGTGAGCGGCAGCACATCTCGCTGCCTACCCTGCTCACCACGTCAACGGCCTCTCTGGGTGTTGTACTTCTGCTTGTGATCTGGCTATACGCCGGCATTGCTATCAAGCTCGTGCGCGACTGGTATGAGCTGCCGGATTTTTCTCATGGCTTCCTTATTCCGTTCTTCGTAGCGTTCCTGCTGTGGGAACGGCGTCAGCAGATTGCCCGAGTTCCGGTCCGGCCGTCCTGGGCGGGATTTGGCCTGATCTTGCTCGGGCTGGTCGTTCTGCTAGCTGGGCGCTTTGGTGCGGATCTGTTTCTGGCGCGCACGTCATTTCTGCTGCTCACGGCCGGCGTGGTCTGGACGATTTACGGGACGGCCATGCTCCGGACCGTGCGTTTTCCTTTGTTTGTACTCCTGTTGGCGATTCCGCTTCCTGCTGTTCTTTTCAACCAGATTACGTTTCCATTGCAGATCCTCGCCTCCAAGGTGGCCTCCGCCATGCTCCCATTGGCAGGTGTTCCTGTCCTGCGGGAAGGAAACGTCATCAATCTTCCAAGTATGCAGTTGGAGGTAGCTGAGGCCTGCAGCGGCATTCGCTCCATGATGAGCCTGTTCACGGTGGCGGTGCTGTTCGGATACTTTTTCGAGAGAACAACATTGCGCCGTGTGATCCTGGCGCTGGCCAGCTTGCCGATTGCAGTGGCCGCCAATGCGCTGCGCATCTTTGGAACCGGTCTTTGCGTTCAATATTGGGATCCGGACAAGGCAGTTGGTTTCTTTCACGAGTTTTCAGGCTGGCTGATGTTTCTGGTCTCGCTGGCCTGCCTTTATCTCATTCACTTAGCAACGCGACGAATCCCTCGGGCGCAGCTGCCGGGAACTGTATGAAATCCATTCACACCTGGGTTGTTGTGGGACTGCTCGCCGCCACTGTGTGCCTGACCGAAATGCGGGGAGACACCGACAAGGTGCCGCCCAGCCGGCCACTGACCGAGTTGCCGCAAAATATCGGCAACTGGCACGGACGCGATCTGCCAATTGCGCCGGAATCCCTGGAAATCCTTGGCAAAGGTGTCTTCTTGAACCGTACCTATGCAGGCGCTCCGGAGCCGGGCGAGCGAGTTGTCGTCCCGATTGGTCTATTCATTGGCTACTTTCCAACGCAGCGGACCGGTCAGTCTATCCATTCTCCGCAGAATTGTCTGCCAGGGTCGGGATGGAGCTTCGATTCGTCGGGAACGACGGAATGGACAGATGGTTCCGGCAAGTACCAGGTGGGTGAGTATCTAATCTCCAACGGTATCGATCGGCAGGAAGTCTTCTACTGGTATCGTACGCACGGGCAGAACATCGCCAACGATTACGTGGCGAAACTCCACATGCTTGCCGATTCTGTTGTGTACAACCGCACCGATGCGGCACTGATTCGAGTCATCACGCCGCTGGTGGCTGGAGAAAGTCAGGCAGACGCCCACAAGCGGGCGCTGCGGTTTACTCAGACTCTTGTGCCATTGCTGCCTGCCTACATTCCCGATTAGATGAGAGACGTTCCCTTGCATATCTGTACCAGGAGTTTGTTTATGAAGTCTTCTGCCGTATCCCGCTCCATCGGAGCCGCCTTGCTGCTTTCCTGCGTTCTGTTCACTACGGAGGGGTGCAAGAAGGATCCCAATGTCCAGAAACAGAAATATCTGGAGAGCGGACAACGCTATGTGAAAGAAGGCAAGTACCGTGAAGCAGGCATTCAGTTCTCGAATGCATTGAAGATCGACCGGAACTTCAGCGCAGCGCACTACGAGTTGTCAAAAGTTTACCTGCAGCTCAGCAATCCAATGGCCGCCTATCAGGAACTGATGCGCACGGTTGATCTGGATCCTTCCAATGTGAAAGCGCGTGCTGATCTTGGCTCACTGCTGGTGGCAGGCGGCGTGCCTGACCGCGCGCTGGACCAGGCGAAGGCAATTCTTGCTCAAGACGGAAACAATCCTGACGGTTACGCGTTGAGGGCGCAAGCGGAAGTAAGGAAGGGTGATCGCGAGGCAGCGCTCTCCGACATACAGCATGCAATCTCCATCGACTCAAACCGCTCCGCCTACCACACAACACTTGCGTTGCTGGTGGGTGCCAGCCAGCAGCCCAGCGATGCGAATCACGCACGAACCGAACTTGAAAAGGCCGTGCAGTTGGATCCTGCCAACAGCACCGCACGCATTGCCCTGGCGGCCCTGCTCGCAAAATCAGGAGACCGCGCCGGAGCAGAGCAGCAACTGCAAAATGCCATTCAGCAGACCCCCAAAGCCGTTCAGTTGCGCGCGGCTTTGGCCGGACTTTATGTCGAGCAGAAGGATGAAGCCCGGGCGCAGCAGGTGCTAGAAAGTGCCGCCTCAGACCTGCCGGACGATGAAAGCGCTGTGTCTTTGTTAAAAGACTATGACCTGCGCAGCAATCGGGTGGACGCCGCGAAGAATACCTACGCCCAGCTTGCGCACAATCATCCGAAGAGCGTTCCGATTCGCATTGCCTACGCGCAGATTTTGCTGCAGTCCGGAGACGTGCCGGGTGCCAAATCCATTGTCGATGAGCTCTCCAAGACAGACAGTAGAAACCCGCAGGTCGAGTTGCTCAATGGCTTTTTGCTGATGCAGGCCGGCAAAAACGAAGAGGCAAATAGCCTGATGCAGAAGGCCACCCGTAACTCCCCGGATAACGTGGCGCTTCAACTCATGCTTGGCCGCACCGCAGCAACGAAGGGCGACCTGAATACGTCTGAGTCCGCCTTTCATGCCGCTGCCCGGCTTGATCCGAGCAATTTGGAAGCGCAGCGTGGCCTTGCCAGCATTGCCAGCGGGCGCGGCGACTCGAGTCTGCTGTCGCAAGTGGCGGAGGCGACCATTAGCCTTCATCCGGATTATGCGGACGCCTATCTATGGCGTGGTACCGCTGCGGCAAACCAGAAAGAGTATGCCCACGCAGAGGCAGATTTTGAAACAGCCCGTAAGCTTGCACCCACAAGCGGCGCAGCTTTGAATCTGTTGGGCCGGCTTTACCTGGTTGAGGGCAAGACGGCGGACGGCCGGAAGCTGCTCGAACAGGCGCTGCAGCAGGATCCAAATTCCATGCAGGCACTCACCTTCCTGATGCGTTCCGATGTCGCTGCAAAGCAGCCGCAGGCGGCAGTGGCTCGCGCCGAGGATGCCATCCGCCGGTCACCCAACAATCCCCAGCTCTATACCGCGCTGGCCATTCTGCAATTGAATCTGAAGGATTTTCCGGCGGCGCGCGATGCTGCCTCCAAAGCCATGAGCCTGGATCACAGTGATGAAAACGCAGTGCAGGCCTACTCTCAAGCACAGGCGGCGCTGGGCGGCACAGACCAGGCCATTGCCGTTTGGGAGAAATGGGCCAGTACGCATACCACTGATCCTAAAGCCCCTTTAATTCTGGGAACGCTGGCGGAGTCCAAAGGCGACCTGCCCAAAGCCATCGATTACTACAAGCACACGCTGGAACTCAAGCCGAACGACCCGCTGGCCAGCAACAATCTCGCCTACCTTATGCTCGAAACTGGGCAAAATTTCGATGTTGCGCTGACGCATGCACAGACGGCAAGGCACGGTTTACCGGATTCTCCCAATACCGCCGACACACTTGCCTGGGTGTACTACTACAAAGGTAGTTATGCCGCAGCTCGAGATCTGCTGGAAGATGCGGTGAAGCAGGCTCCGGACAATGCCTCTATCCAATACCACTTGGGTGCAACCTACGCGAAATTGGGTGACAAGCCAAACGCGGTCATTCACCTGCAGAAAGCCGCAACACTCGCACCGGATAGCAAGACTGGTAAGGATGCCTCGGCGGCGGCCGCAAAGTTAGGCTAAACAGATTCGTGTCTTGGCTTTAGCTCTGCCTGGGCAATTTAGATCCAAGGCAGGCGGCTTTCGCCCGCCTGCCTGACTGTACATATGATTGTGAAAAATTTGGCTCAAGTAAATACAGGTTGGCTATTCGGCTGAAAACAGCTTTACCTACGGGAGAACTAACTCCAGAAGTTGCAAGGTGAGCTCTTGGCGGTGGAATCTGCAATGCTGAACCGGCCGACGGCTCGACCTTCCCTCGAGGCTGAACAAGCGATACCTTTGGCTGGATTTCGCCTCAGGTGCGGCACGGGGCTTCCAACCTCACCTGAAGATTACAGGTGAGACATTGGACTTCTCCTTCGAAAACTTTGAATGCGCATAGAGGCAAAAGGTGCTTTCACTTTGCTGCCTGAAAAGGCCTGCAGTGACTGACAAAACGGTTTTGGCCGGATTCCTAAGAGGGAGCCGCAACCGCCGATGCGAAAGTTTGGCTAGTCAAGCAATCGGGCGTTACCGGGGATGCTTTTGCGAACCATGCAGGCAGGAGCCTTCGGAGAGGATGTCAAAGCAACTGCTTGAAATGCTGTAAGGCAGCAGATGCTTTAAATGACACAAACGCTAGGGCCACTCATATGAGTGGCCCTAGCATTGTTCTCCAAAAACGTTACCCTGATTGCTTCCCGTTATGCAGTGACAGAAGCGGCGCGACGACGGCGAAGCAGCATGCCGGCGGTGCTGACCAGACCCGTACCCAGCAGCATCAGGCTGTTCGGCTCGGGGGTGATGGAGTTGGTATCCGAGAAGGACACAGTGGTTGCACCGGTGTTATCGCCCTGCGTCGTCAAGATGAACGTGCCATTTGGGATTGTCGTTCCGTTCGAGACGATGTAGCTGCCAAAGCCAGAAATGGTGAGCGATTGGCCGATGAGCATGGATGTAAAGCTCGAGACCCGGAAGATCGCGGAGAGCGAGCCGGCAGTGGCATTGATCAGATCAAACGGCACCGCGGTGCTCAGATAGTTGAAATTGTTAAAGGTCGCGGCACCCATCGCGAAGGGTGTGAAGACACCATTTGCATTGATGATGAAGGCATTGCCCGGGGCTGAGCCGTTTGCATCACTGAATGCAACTGCGCCCGTCATGGTGTTGTAGGAGTCGCCACCGGCGAAGGAGATCGTATTGGTGGAATCGGCCTTGGCGACCGGGACAACCGCGGCGGCTAGTACACCGAGGCAGAGAAACTTAGCAATTGCTTTCATGTCAAGAGCTCCTGGGAGTTTTGGTGCTGCTTCCTTGCGGAAGCAATTGCAGAAGTTTTTGCAGGCGCCCTCAAAATCGCTGCGCTCCCCAAAACTAATGCACTCTCCCATACTGCACATACCCCGCCAAAGCCAAGAACGTAGAATGAAGCACTTAGAGGGCAGTTATCCCACCAATGTGCAATACTGTGCACACTCCGGGTAATCTATTCCCCTAAATGGGTGACCGGATGACACGAATGGGGGAGATGGCAACACAACGGTTTAGCCAACATGGGTCAAATTGCTGTATCGGAAACAGAAACGCCTACTATGTTTTGCAAAAGCAAATTGATCCCACGCACATTGATTTCCATCAGGGGCGGAGTGTGATGTACAGCTTTTCCAGCCGATCCAGCATCGCCTCTTCCGTAAAGAGCTGAACGACCCGGTTTCGCGCAGCACGCCGCATGGTGTTCTGCAACTCAGAGTTGCTGAGTATATCGACGAGAGCCACTGCCAGGGCATCTGCGTCGTCCGGCGGAATGATGCGTCCAGTCATACCATCGTTCACGGCTTCGGCATTGCCGCCAACCGCCGTGGCTATGACAGGCAATGACGCTGCCATTGCCTCAATGATCGCATTAGAAAAGCCTTCACTGCGGGATGGCAGCACGAACAGAGTGGCTTGGCGCAGGACCGGAGAGGGATCCGTCATGCCGCCGAGGAACTCTATTGAGTTGCCGATGTTCAACGATTGGACTCGAGCCTGCAGCTGCTCAAAGAAAGGCCGGTCCAGGATTTCTCCAACGATTTTGAACCGGACGTCTGGCATACTTTTCAGGACCAGGGCCGCGGCTTCAACAAGAGTATCGTGGCCCTTCACTGGACGAATGTTGCCAACCGTGACAACGAGCGGAGCCGTTGCCATCTGCGGCATTTCACTTTCCTGACATGCGCGTAGGTTTAGGCCGTTGTACATCACACTCACACGTGCCGGGTCGATGCGGTCGACCTCAATGGCATGCTGCCTGACCTTCTCTGAGACGGCAATGACGTGATCGGGCAGCCGGCGCAGCAGCCGGTAGGCTACCCGGTGCTTCGCTTCTCGCAGAATGCCCATGTCACGGAAATTCCAGACAAGACGGGCACGGGAAAGCAGCTTGGTTGTCAGGCCACCGAAGAGGTTTGAACTCTCAAAATAGGTTTGGACGATGCTGACGCGTTCGCGGCGTAAAAACCGGCCAAGCCGCCAAGCCGCCAGCAGCGCCGCAGGCTGAAAAACACCTGTGATGGGCAGTAAGAAGATAGGACAGGCAGCCTTCTCCAGCACATCCGGGCCGCACTGGACGGCAAAGGTGATGATGGACACGCGATACCCGGCCGATTGCAGCAGAGCAGCCGTGCGCAACACGATACGTTCTCCGCCGCCCAGCACTGGCGGAAACTGGTCCACTAGAAGGACGATGTGCCTGCCCGGGCCCTGGGAAAGGTTTTGACGGAGAGCATCCGTAAGCAGGATGGGTTGACCCTTTGGCAAGACGAAAGACTCCAGACCTTATCGGGCACCGGCGGTGAGCCCTGTGGGCGGGGCAAATCCCCCGCCAGAATATGCCCGGCTCATCTGGGAGATGGTGGATCCGTTTGTAAGCCGCTGCGCACGCAGAACCGCGCCCGCCAAAATCCAGAGCAAACCGTTAATTTCAACATAAGTCCAACGGTCGCCGAAACAGTTGGCGACGATGCACGAGACCATGGCCAGAAAAAATCCAAGCCCGAGCGCCTCATACAGTGGATCTTTCGCGCTGCGGAACAGACGGAAGCCGGCCATCGTCATTTGGAAGAGAATGAGTGAGAAGAACAGGAAGCCGATGACGCCGGTTTCCACGAGCACCTTGACGAAGTAGTTGTGCGTGTCCTTCAGGTTTGCGCGGTGAGCGCCGAATTGAAATGTGCCGAAGCCAGCGCCAACCACCGGGCTGCTTAGGAAAATTTCCTGCGATTGCTTCCAGAGATCGACTCGCTCCTGAGCGGATTCATCCAGTTGACCGCTGGAATCCTTCGTCATCGAGATGCGCTCGGTCATGGCGGCGGGTACGAGTGCCTGCCAGGTGCACAGGAAGATGCCGAGCAGAATGATCAGCTTGCGGTCCTTGACCAAGGCAAACACAGCAACACTCACCAGGACCGCGATATAGGCAGCCCGGGAGAATGCATAAATCGTGGTCATCAGCGTCAGGCCGACAAGGGAATACAGGATTAGTTTGGCTTTCGGCCGTTTGATGATGCGGGCGAAGGCCCAAAAGAAAACGCAGAACTGAGCCAGAAAGGCGGCCAGCTGGTTGGGCCCGTACTCGATGGGGCCACTGGTGCGTTTGTTTTCGTCGAAGACAGCCCAGCTGTGAGAGAGACTTTCCAGCAACGCGCTCCGGTCAATGAGGAAAAGCGAAATCGCCGTAATAATAACGACATTGCGAATCTGCCGCCGGTCCTCCAGCACCATGCCACCCGCGAAAAAGAGCAGGGGCAGCACCATGTAGTCCTTCCAGGCGACGAAGTTGAGATCATTCGTCCAGATGGGGGCCGGCGCATTGCCCATCGCCGTGCCGATCCACATGGAAAAGTACAGATACATGGCAAAGAGAATCCACACCAGGTAAAGGCGGGAAGGTGGAGGTTTTTTCCCTTTCAGTGCGGCTCCCACCAGCATGGAGATGAGCAGCAGCGTCACCATGTTGGAGCCGAAAGGGTAAACCTCAAAGTGGTCGCGCATGGTGCGGTAGGGCAGAAACGGCATGATGTAGTACAGGCCGTAGAGGGGCCGCCCGGTCAGTGACACCACACACATCACCCAGAATCCCAGGTAGGTGAGGAGAGGGATGTAATGTCCTATGCCTGTGCCCATGTATCTCTAAGCCACCGTTCTATTGCCAAACGCTTTTGCGGGCCAGGAACTTGTAAAAGGCCATAGCCGCTGCGGCGTTCAGCATGGTGAACGTTGCTGGCAGAGCAAACAGCCGCAAACGCCGGCAGGTGGGCAGCAGCATGCCCAGGATTGCCAGAGCAAAGAATACCAGTTGGGCCGCGAAAAGAAAGTGCATGAATGGGTGAGGGCATGCCCCGGAAGTGACAAGCATGACCAGCAACAGAAATGGCACGACGAGCCGCAACATCTTGTGGCTGACAAATCGAAACAGGATGGGATTCTTAAGGGAGAGCAGCCAAGGCGCTGCCTGAATGAGCTGGAGATTGCCGGTCAGGGTGCGCACTTTGCGGCGGAACTCCTTGCCTTTCTCGTCAAAAATGCGGTCGCGTGCGATGGCGGCCGGCTGAAAGAGCACACGCTTTCCCTGGCGGACAATTTGCATGGGAAGGAAAACGTCATCCAGGATGAGACCAGCCGGCATGGGGACGAACAGGTCGCGGCGCATCATATAGATGGCCCCGGTCACGCCCACCACCGATCCAGAGCCGGATTCCAGGTGGCGAATGGCTTTCTCGATCTTCCAATAAACCCCGAGTGCTTCGCCCGAGGGAGTGCCGTCTTCATTTTCAAGCAGAAGTTCTCCGCTGACCGCCCCAACGGCCGGATCGGCAAAGGGCGGAATCAGTCGTGCCAGAGCATCCGGATCAATCTGCTGGCGAGCATCCATCATGAAGAGGAGCTCGCCAGTGGCGTGCTGGACGCCCTTGTTCAATGCGTTCGCCTTGCCGCCGCTGACCGGCAGCAGCACGGCCTTGACCTCGGGGAACCGCGCAAGCACGGCAGCGGTGTCGTCAGTCGATCCATCGGAGACGACGATGGTCTCGATCAGATGTCGCGGATAGGTCAGATTCCGCAGCTGCCTTAGCTTCGTCATCAAATTTGCTGATTCGTTACGCGCGGCAATCAGGATCGAAATCACCGGTGCAGTGCCGGCAGCGGCGCTTACTGGTTTTCGGCGGCTCACGGCGCGAAGCAGAATCCAATATCCAGCATAGGCATAGAGCACGATCGCCAAGGACAAGAAGAACAACCATGGCGCGGCTTTCTGGAACCACATGGCATCAGCTTACCCGGTCAGCCATTTATCTCAGGCAGAATGCTAGATTAAAACGGTACTTTGGTACTAACTCTAGAGCTGGTCGTGCTGAGGCTATGAAGCTGGACGTCGTAGTCCCTACCTACAAACGCAAAGACCTGCTTCGCCGGACACTTGAAAGCTTTTTACGCGCGGCAGTCCCTCCCGGTTTGCAGGTCTCGATCATAGTTGTCGACAACAACAGCCAGGACGATACGCCGGCTCTTGTCGACCAGATCGCGCGGGACACTTCGCTGCCCATCCACTATGTGCTGGAGACGCGGCAGGGTTTATCGCAGGCGCGGAATGCCGGGATCGCCGCCGGCACTGGCGAATTACTCGGATTCATTGACGATGATGAAGAGATCGGCTCGCATTGGTTTGAGGTCGTCGCCCGGGAGTTCGCGGATGATTCCATCGACTACATCGGCGGCCCTTACCTTCCCAATTGGGTTTCCCCCGTGCCTGACTGGCTGCCGCCCGGCTATCATTCCGCAATCGGTGCAATTCCGGCAAAGCCGCGCTCGCGATTCGGGCCTGCATTTGGTGCGAATCTGATGGGTGGCAACTGCGTGATCCGGCGAAGCGTCTTTGAGCGAGTCGGCACGTACTCGGCCAAACTTGGACGCACCGGCAAGGGCCTACTTTCCGAGGAGGACGCCGAACTTCACCGCCGCATCCAGGCCGCGGGGGTGGAAGGGATGTATGTGCCGGACCTGGAGATTCTGCACTATATCGCGCCGGAGCGGCTGACCAAGAAGTATCACCGCCAATGGGCATACTGGCGGGCGGTCTCTCAGGGTGTGCTGGATCGCGAACGTCCGGAGCCGGTGGCATATCTGCTTGGCATCCCGCGGCACCGCATTGGCCGTGCGTTGCGCAGCCTGTTGGAACTGCCTCGCAACTGGTTGGCGGGACGCAAGGGTGAAGCGTTCAGCAATGAACTGGCCAGTTGGGATTTACTTGGCTTTGTGCATGGCAGGCACTTCTTCCGTGCACAGAATCATTACAGTCAGAACGGTTCTGCAACGACATGAGAAGCGGAAGATCAAAGCAGTTTCCAGGAGATGTCATTTCGCCGGGCGATTTTAGCGTGGTCTGCGGCCGGCATTTCTGATACGGACGCTCTTCCTGGGGCGTTGCCCAGCTAACGTAGCTCGGCCTTCAGTCCGAAGTGCCTCGGAACTACATCGGAAGGAGATCTGCTCGATGCACCTACCGCGCAGGTGCGAGGCGGCTTGCCTGTGAAATTGGCAATGAATTCTCACGTTTCGCGGTGACGAGCCACAGAGGAAGGCGCTTGCCGGCAAAGTCATACCGGCCCAGAAAGCTGGCGCTGCCTCCGTGGTTTAGCACCGACTGCAAGAACCAGTCACTTGCATGATCCATCTCGCCGACGACGAGAAAAGCCTGGTGATTCCTCATGAACTCGGCATACGGAATGACGGGTGACTCGATGTGAAAGGCCGCGGCATCGGTGGAGATCGACTCGGCTGCATTTGCGTGCACGACACGCATCGCTTCGTCCGGATCCGCGACGTAGACCATACGCTTCTTGTCCTGAGGCTTGAGCCGGTCGTCTGCCTGCAGAAAGGCATGTGGATCGTTGACGACGAGAGGTAATTCCGGAGCGATTTTACCAATGCCACCGTCGGTCGCTGTCTGGTCCGGCGCCACAAGCAGCCCGCGGTGGAGCAGGTGCCTCACCTGACCCGGAACCTCCCGGTAGACAAACAGTGCACCCAGAAGTGCAGCGCACGCCAGCAGGCGGCCGAACCGGCGATCTTCCCGGGATCGCCAAGCCAAAAACGCGATGAGCAGAAAGACGGCGGGGTAGGCCGCGGCGAGGGCGTAGCGGGGGAAGAAACCTCCCAGCGGCGAACGCAGGCGTAGAACAACGGCCACCACGACCGGCGTGGCGAAAAGTCCGAGCAGCAGAGTCCACATCTCGGCCGGCAGGTGGACGGATTTGCGAAAGCTTGTTTGGGGGTAGCGCCTGAAGAAAAGCAAGGCGATCCCTGCCAGGCCGAGAAAAGGCGCGATCGGCTTGATCAGGAGCGAGTTGTAGAGCATGATCCCGCCGCGAATGCTGGGGCGGAACTCTTCCGGGTAGACCAGGTTGTGCTGCATGCGGATTTGCGCGATGTACAGGAAACAGCAAGCCAGGGGAAGGAGGAGGGCGAGCCATGTGGCCGCATCGACCCTGTGCCGCCGCAGGGTGCGGACTGCCTCGGCGAGCAGGAAGGCAGCGATGCCGAAGACGCCGAAGATGTGGCTCAACAAAAGGCCCACCAGGGCAAGGCCGAGGACAAGGCTCATCACGAGGCGGGCCGGGGCTGTTCGCTGTGGCTTTTGCACGATCTTGTCATAGGCCACCAGCGCCACGCCCAGCATGGCAAGCTCAACAGCGTAGGGACGAGTCTCTGTTGCGTAATAGCTGATGCCGTCGTTGCAGAGGAGCAGCAGTGCTCCGGCCGCGGCAAACCAGACCGGGACCCTGCGGCTGAGAAGGATGAACATGCACGCGACCACGACAGTAAAACTGAGGACGGACGGCAGCCTGCCCGCAAACTCGCGATGCCCAAAGACATGCATGCTTAACCAAACCACCGTAGGTTCTAGTGGCGGGTTCAGATCCATTTTCTGATTGAAACGGACCATCTGCTCCCACCCGGACACCTGGGCGATATGGAAGGTGGAAAGCTCATCTGCCCAGAAGGGAATGGACGCGCCACGTACCAAGCCCAAGGTCATGGTAAGCAGGCAAAGAGCCATCAAGACGGAGAAGAACAGGCGTTTGCTTTCGGGTCTTGAATCGATCCGTCGGTCATATTCCGGTTGGGCGGTGCTGTCAATCATCGATCGTTCCGGCGGCGCAAAGGTAGCTGTGCATTCTGACTTCAGGGTTACTGTAACTGCACCGCGGGCGTGGCCGGCTGCCGTGTGCCGCGCCAGCGTGGGAAGACTTTTCTGGTTTCCGTGGGAAACGCCAGAACAACACATCCGGCGTACACCGGCAGCGTAATGATGATTTGTGCAAAGAAGACAAGCAGGTGCTGCGGATGCCAAAAGCGCTCCGCCAGCCAGCTGACTGCCGCGAAAGGAAGAGCGCAGAGCATGATCTTGCCCCAGCCCTGCAAGATATAGATGGAAGGTTGAACATCCAAGGTCTTCTTCAGGTAGCGCGGCCAGAAGGCAAGGTGCGTGAAGGCCATGGAAATGGTGGTACCCCAGGCCACGCCGTAGAAGCCCATCTTGCGGATCAGAAGAATGCTCAGGCCGAGGTTCAAGATCGCCTCGTAAACCGCCCAGCGGGCGACCGGCTTGTGGCGATCCGTGGCCATCATGATCGAGCCGGCGGTCGCGTCGCCTACACCGAAAAACATGCTGATAAGCAGGATGCGCAGGACGACCTCAGAAGGGTGGCCATATTGCGGACCCATCCAAAGACGGATAAACGTCTCGCCCCGTGTGGCCAGGCCGATGGCGACGGGCAGCGCCAGCGCGAGTGTTGCCTGCGTCCCGCGAATGAGCATGGCGCGTAACTCGTCGAAGCGGCCAGAGGCTTCCAGCCCGCTGGCAAGCGGTGTGAAGGTGCTGGAAAGTGCACCGGAGACCTGGTAAGCGTAGCCGACCAGACTGCCGCCGATGGCGTACAGCGTGACATCGCCGACGGAGCGGAAGGCACCCACCACCAGATTGTCAGTATTGGTGATGATCTGGACCGCGATGATGAAGATGAAGGTGGTAAAGCTGTAGGACCAGATGCTGCGCAGCAGGGGCATCTCCGGCCGTTGCACGCGGGTGCGGCTGGCCGGAAAGCAGCGCAGGGCCGTAAGTGTAGTCGCGCTGCCCACCAGCACCATCACGGTGAGTTCCCAGGCGGCCAGCGGGATAAGGCCACGGCCGCTGCGCAGGATCAGCAGCACGCCGACAGCGCGGGTAATGGTCTGGGCCATGGTGATATAGCTGAGCAGGTCAAAGCGGTTGATGGCGGTGAGCACCGCGCCGAAGACGCCGGCGACCAGCGAGACCGCCACGCCCAGCGCGCACAGCAACGTGGTAACCTGCCCGGCATGCACCAGATCCGGCGGCAGCTTGAAGAGGCGCGGCATCACATAAGCCAGCGCGAGACTCAGCACACTCACGCCGGCTGCAATCAGCACACGCACCCACAGCGCGGCCTGAATGGCCGCCGTGGCGCGGGGGAGCTCGCCTTTGGATTGTGCCTGCGAGACGAACCGGACGACAGCACTGCGCAGGCCGAGGTCGAGCAGGTTGAGATACGAGACGATAGAAACGGCGATGATCCAGACACCGTAGCCCGTCTGACCCAGATGGCGGACAACGAACGGCGTGAGAAAGAACGGTACGGCCATGTTCACGGCCATGGCGGCCCAGTTCATCAGCACGTTGGTGGCGAGGCGTTTGGTCAGCATCTGTGTCGGGGTCTTCGTGTAGCTCCATGGTACGGCTTTAAGCCTGGTTAGGGTTCCATCCCGCACATCGCAAAGGAATCCAACGTTGGTGGTAGTTGGATTCTTGAATCCGCACAGCACCTGAACCCGCACATCGTAAAAGCCCGATGTACGGGTACCCCGTGGCTTCGCCCGATGTACAGGGCACCCATTTCTGTCGCGTAGCATGGGCGGAATGGAGTCCCGCCGAGATCGAGGAGAGCAGGTGGCCGTTCCGCGGCGCTTTCCCACATGGCTGGTGGGTCTGCTTTATTCTGCCTCGGGCGCGATGAATGGCTTTGTGGCCGCGTCGTTGGCGACATTGCTGACGACGCATGGCGTGAGCAATGAGCGCGAGTCGCAGATTGCTTTTCTGATTCTTGTGCCCAGCTATCTCAGCTTTCTACTCACGCCTTTGGTGGATTGCGGCGTTTCGCGGCGAGTGTGGGCGATGCTGCTGGCCGCGGCGGGTGCCGTTTGTCTGGGCACTGCGGTGCTGTTGGTGGGTCCGGCCTCCGCGAACGGCGGGCATGGCACGGGCGCGAACCTGCTGATTGCTGTTCTGTTCGCCGGATATCTGGCCACGCAGATGTACTCCAGCACCATCGGCGGCATGGTGCCGAACCTGGTGAAGACCGCGCAGCAGAGTGCCGCGAGCGCGTGGCTGAACATTGCCTATCTGGGGGTGACAGGTATCTCGGGGTCGGTTGCTGTTTGGGAAATCCGGCATCTGCCGGTGCATCTGGCGGCGCTGCTGGTGCCTCTGCCGATTCTGATCTCCGCGTCGCCGCTGCTGGTGACGGCGCGTGAGAACCGTGTGCCGCGCCGTGTGGGCGAGACAATGCGGCAGCTTGGCCGCGATTTGCTGGATACGGCGCGGCAGCGGAGCTACCTGTTCGCTCTGCTGGTCTTTCTGGTGCCTTCGGCGACTTTCGCCATGCAGTACCTCTTCGGCGGCATCGGCCGGGCGTTTGGCGCGAGCGATGAACTGACCGCGTGGGTGAGCGGCGTGGGCCTGGCGCTGGCGTGCATTGTGGGTTCGGCCGTGGGTGGCCCGCTCAGCAACCGGTTCGACCGCCGGCTCTTGTTCATTGCCCCGGCAATCCTGGCCGGGCTGGGATCGCTGCTGATGATTGCGGCGCTGCGGCTTGGGTCTGGTGCGCGGGGCATGAGCGCCGGCACCATGCTGGCGGTTTTTGTGGTGGGTGTGTGTTTTTACAACGTGATGGCCGGCATCAACTACACCGCGACCAGCGCGCTGGTCTTTCAGATTGTGGGCCGCGGCAATCCACTCTCCGCCACGCAATATTCCATTTGTATCGCGGCATGCAATGCGGCGATTGCGTCGGCGGTGGCCATGGACGGCCGTGGCTCGGCACTGCCGGGCCGGTGGACTGGCGCGAGCGGCGAGTTGCTGGTGGATGCTGTGCTGAGCATTGCCCTGGGCACGCTTGTGCTGCTGGTGGTTGCACGCTTTGGTGGCGGATTTCCGCGCCCGCCTGTGCAGGATGGGGACTCCTGAACGCAGCGTCGAACCGCGAAATCTTCTAAACATGGTGAATGGTTTGCCGGCGCTAGAAAGAAGCAGCTCTCTTGACTACGCTTCATGTCGGTTGAGATGACGATGAACTTGGTTCGGCCGGCTCAGGTTTCGGTAGCATGAACGGGATGCGACCTGGAGATGTGCAGCATACGCGGCCGGTGTGGGCGGAGGTGTCGGCAGAGAGGCTGCGGAGCAACTACCGCGTACTGTGCAAGGCGGCTGGACCAGACGTGCCCGTGCTGGCCGTGGTGAAGGCGAATGCGTATGGCCACGGCGCGGCCGAGTGTGCGCCGGTTCTGGCGGCGGCGGGCGCGCGGTGGCTCGGTGTCACCAGCGTGGAAGAGGGCGTCGTTGTGCGGCGGTCGCTGGGTATTTTGCCGGAGACAATCTCGCCGCGCATTCTGGTGATGTGCGGCATCTGGCCCGGGGAGGAAGCGGCCTGCCTGGACCGGCAGTTGACGCCCGTGGTGTGGGAGCCGTACCACCTGGATGTGCTGGAGCGCGAAGCTCGCCGCCGCGGCATGCAGGCGGGTTCGCTTGCCGTGCATGTGGAGATCGACACGGGCATGGCGCGGCAGGGCGTTGCGCCGGGTGCGCTGCTCGACCGGCTGCTGGACCGCCTTCGTGGCAGTCCGTTGCATCTGGAAGGCGTGATGACGCACTTTGCGTCCGCCGAGTGTGTGGGCGACGCGCAGAATGACCAGCAGCGCGAGCGCTTTCAAAGCGCATTGCAGCAGGTGTGCGATCGCGGTTTCAGGCCGCCCCTGGTACATGTGGGCAACACCTCCGGCATTGACAGTGGAGCCGCCGCGGCGTGGCTTCCCGCCCTGGCGCAGACCTGCGGTGCGCAGCCGATGAGCCGGGCCGGCCTGGCCCTTTACGGCTATGCACTGCCTCTCGAAGGTGAAGAAGGCACCGGGCTTCCGCGGTTGCGGGAGCTGTCACCCATACTGACCTGGAAGACGCGGATCGTCAGCCTGCGTGAGGTGGAAGCCGGTGTCACGGTGGGTTACAACGCAACCTTCACCGCGCCGCGGCAAATGCGGCTGGCCTTGCTGCCGGTGGGTTACGCGGACGGCTTCCGCCGCGCGCTCTCCTCCACAAATGACTTCCCGGGCGGGACTGTTCTGCTGCGCGGCGTGCGCGTGCCGATCGTTGGGCGCGTGTCGATGGACCTGTCCGTTGTGGATGTGAGCGAAATTCCCAAAGCGGTTATCGGAGATGAAGTCATCCTGCTGGGCAGCGACGGCGCTGTGTCGATTTCCGCGGCCGAGCATGCAGCGCTTGCCGGCACCAGCATGTATGAAGTGCTCTGCGGCATCAGCGATCGCGTGCCGC